>NZ_JACFRW010000006.1:0-2447 GCF_016100735.1 Bifidobacterium sp. W8104 | reverse complement strand
TCCGCTATACCCGGGCCGCCATTCCAGGCGTCGGCACAAACAGTCCCGGCACCAAGGAAAGGAACACCCATGAACACCACAACCACAGTGACCATGCTGCCCATCGACGCCATCAGGCCCAACGACGCCAACCCCCGAAGCGAGATAGGAGACGTGTCGGAGCTGGCCATGAGCATCGCGTCCCAAGGCATACAGCAGGCCCTGGTCGTCACACCGGCGAACCAGGAGGGGCGGCACACCCTGGTCATCGGACACCGGCGGCTGGCGGCCGCCGAGCAGGCCGGCCTTGCAACCGTGCCCTGTATCATCACCGACATGGACGAGCAGACCCAGGCGGAGGTGATGCTGGTAGAGAACATACACCGTGACCAGCTCACCGCCCTGGACGAGGCACGCGGATACGCCCACCTCCTGGACCTTGGCGAAGACGTGGACCAGATGGCCAAAGCCACTGGCCGCAGCCGCAGCACCGTGCAGCGACGGCTCAAAATATCGTCCATCGACGACGAGAAAATACTCGCGCTGCCATCCCAGCTGAGCTTCGAGGAATTGGAGACGATAGCCGACTTCCGCGACGACGAAGGCCTGCAAGACCAGCTCATCAAAGCCGCAGGCACCAACAACTGGAACATGACACTGCACCAGGTCCAGGCCAAACGGTCGCTGGACAAGTGGATCGAACAGGCCCAGGAAGCCATCAAGCAGGCCGGGCTGCCCATCGTGCCGCTGACACCATCACAATCCTGGTCTGACCCGGAAGGTTGGCGCACCATCGCCCGATTCTCCCCGGATACCGACCCCGACCCCAAGCAGGCCCTCGACACATGGCTGGAGGAATGGGAAGGCGACAAACCCACGGCCGCCGGACTGCTCGACCGTGGCGGACAGTGGCGCGTCAAAATCACCCTGCTGGAGCCATACACCCAACAGGACCAGGAGGACGAACGCCGGCAAAGAGAGGATGACCTGGCCAGGTGGCAAGCCGAACAAGAAGCCGAAATCGCACCGGCCAAGCAACTGGACACGGCAAGCCACGACCTGCGGCTGGCCTACACGCAACGGCTCATGTCCCTCAAACGCCCCGCCAAAAACCAGTCCCAGGCCCTGTCCATGCTGGTCATCGCCCAAGCGAGCCAACGCACCTGGTGGGTCAGCCGGGACCAGGTGCGGGACACATGGCGCGCCATCGTCCAGGACCAGGAAGCCGAGCTGGCGCAAAAGGCCGACCTTGACGAGAGTCGCCGCACCCAGACGGCCTTCGCCCTGTGCCACGCCATCATGGAGACACAGATCAACCACGAGACCTGGCGCAGCCAAGACGACATAGACGGCCTGCTCAAACCCCTCTACCGTGCCCTCCAAACCGCAGGCTACGCCATCAGCGACGAAGAGCAATCCGGTCTCGACGGCGACCTGGTGCCCCGACCTGAAGAGGAAGACAACGAAGGGAACGAAGATGAAACAGACGACGGCGACCAGGAGGAGGACACCAAAGAGTGAATGAACCCCGCAGCCGGCGGCGGCGCAGCGATGCCTCGCGCCACCCCACGGGGTGGAATCGGCATCGTCGAACGCCCCGCGTTCGGACAGCCAGACCGCAACGCGAGGAACGCACGACTGGTTTGTATGTGCAATTTGTACTACACTCATGGTCATGGAGATCGAGATAGAGCAATCAGCCCGCAAGCACGGCTGCGCCGACGACGAAATCAGGCACGCGGTCCTCCACTCCATAGGCCACGAACAAATCGAGGGCTACGGCGACGAGATGACGGTGGTCTTCGTCGGCCAGCCACACCCCGGGGCCCTACCCGACAACCTGCTCGAAGTCATCGTCAGCAAATGGCAGGACGGCCAGCTCCACGCCTTCCACGCCATGCCGCTGACCAGCCGGTGGCAACATCTCAGATACCAATAGACACAACCAACAAGGAGCCAGACCATGACCAACACACAGACACCCGCCGACAGGGCAGCACACGCCGACAGGGCAGCACACGCCGAAGCACTCGACCGCATGGCCGACGCCGGCCAATTCACACCCATCGAAGGCACCCGGGTATACCGGGGCTACGACGCCGGCCCCCTGACCGACGACGACCTGCTCTCCATCTTCGCCGGCCGCCCCCGCGACGAACTCAAACAACCCACCAGCAAAACCTGGCAGGTACGCACCACCCCGGCCCTGGACCAATGGGCCGAAGCCGCCGTCAAAACAGAAGGCACCAACCTATCGGCACTGATCCGCCAAGCCACCGCCGAATACCTGGCACACCACTACCCAGGACTCCGAAGCCAGATGGCCTGACCCATCAGGGCAACATCATCAAGGGACCCCTCAACGGGGTCCCTTTTTCCATGCTCGGCTCGGCCGGGGTTGTGGTCATCGGCGGCTGCGCCTTGATGTCTGGCCGCCGCTGTCGCACGCCTGCGGCGTGCTGCTGAAG
>NZ_JACFRW010000005.1:0-2673 GCF_016100735.1 Bifidobacterium sp. W8104 | reverse complement strand
CCCGACCTATTAACAACCACCCAACACGCTTACAGCCACAAGGCCAAACCCCCAACATAAACAACGCGTTTAGTTCCTATAGCCCTATGATGGTGTAACGGTGGTGCTACTGTCACCGTTGATGTAATAACTCAAGAATGATAGTTAGGCCTATCTATCAGTGCAGTATTCCAGTTTTAGCTGGGTTGTCAGAGGTGCCATGGCTGACACCGCTGACTTCGTTATTGGTTATCAAGGATGAATTGACTCAACAAACGGAAAGGGGCTTATGATGAAAGCTCTGAACACTATCAAAAGTAGGTTGCTCGCCAGCGTTGCTGTTCCACTTGCGCTGTCTATGGGAGTCGCCATGGTTCCCAGTCAGGCGATGGCTGCAGAGCCTGTGGATACCGCTTCGACATCTATCGTGAGTCAAGTCACCGATTCGCTGACTCCGAGGGATGTGCTGGAGATAGCGGATACCGCATGGGAAAACGGTGATTATGAAGGTGCTGGCATCCTGACCGAGTATGCATTCTCGATGCATGATGGCACTGCCGGTAATGGCTTCCAATCGAGGAATTGGGCTACGACGATCGCCAAGAAAGCTGTCATTAAGCTTCTGCGCTGGGGAGGTTCCAAGCTTCCTGCCAAGATTGCTCCGTGGGCCGGTCGGATTGCAGACTTCCTGGAAGCCACCGGCGTCTGGACTCATGCCGCTATCGTCTCAGGTTTGATGCAGCTGGGCATCCCTTACGATATTGCTGAATACACGGCGACATGGGTTGATTTGTTCCTCTGATTCATGGAGAGAGGGGTGAGCGATGAGTGACCGTGGACGATCAGACCATGTAACGGTTTCGGATGCGATTACCGGTGTTGGTTTTTTCGGAACTGTGTTGTTGGGTTTTGTCTTTCCTTTTGCGGTCGGCATTGGTGTCACTTATCGCTTGCTCCCTTTCGGTGGCGTTCGTTCCTGGGTGCATGGGTGGCGTGGGGTTTTGGGTACCATCGTTATCTTTCTGTTGTGGTTCTTTGGTACCTACATAACTGATGCGTTGGTGGATGTGTTGTTTAGCATGAGCAGTCACAAGGTCTTGAAGAAGCTTGTTAGCGAAGTTGTGAGTTTTGTGTTTCTCATGGGGTTGATGGCCTTGGCCTTCAGCAGGTGGGAAGCCATGGCGCTCTCATCTTTGATAACTGAGGTTCTCACCATTCTCATCTCCCTACTCGTCATTCATGCCGTTGATGCTGCAGACAAGCATGATTAATCTAAACAACGATCATTCCTAGGGAATGAAGCGGATTCGAGTGCCCCTTTTATGGGGCGGGAGAAACGCATCGGACGCGGAGAGGTCTCCTCCTTGGTTTGGGAGGAGACCTCTTCGGTTTGGTTGTGTGTGGTGTTAGTCGTCGGTGGGGTTGATGTTCTTACTGAGGGCCAGGGCGATGAGCGCTGCGAGGTTGTTGGTTCGGTCGAGGGTGAGGGCTTGGACCATGTATGAGCTGGCTTGGTCGGGGTCGCGGGCGGCCCAGGCCAGGTAGGCTCTGGAGGCGCTGAGGTGTGGGGTGGGGCCGACGGCGGCGGTGAGCTGGTCGAAGAGGTTGTAGGCTCTGTCGGCGCGTTCCTGGTTGACGGGGGTCCGGCCTTCGAAGCAGGTGGTGAGGCTGGTGAAGATGAGTTTGACGGCGGCGGGGTCGTGGGGTTGTTCGGTGATGGTGGTCAGGTCGTCTCGGGTGGTGTCGGGGTTGATGGCGGCGACCAGGAGCGCGTCGCGGTGCGGCAGTGAGGTTTCTATCAGCGCGGCCATGCGGGTGAGCCGGTCGTGTCCTATGGCTTCGGGCTGGTGGGTGCCGTCGAGTATGCGCATGATGCTGTCGAGGGCCTGTCGGCCTGCGGTGAGCATGAGTTGGGGGTCCTGGCTCAGTTGCTTGACGTCGTCCTGGAGGCTGGTTGTGGTGTTCATGGGTGTTCCTTTCCTTGGTGCCGGGACTGTTTGTGCCGACGCCTGGAATGGCGGCCCGGGTATAGCGGAGAGTCAAGCCCCCGCGTGGATCCGAACACTCCCCCGGAGGCCGAGGGGGCATGCTGTTCGGCCCCCTCGGCCGGAGCGGGGTGTGGGCGGAGACGCTCGGGGCTTGAGTCGCAGCGGCCCGGGCCAGAATGGAAGGGGGCGGCACAAACACCACATTCCCAACCCCTTCAGCAGCACGCCGCAGGCGTGCGACAGCGGCGGCCAGACATCAAGGCGCAGCCGCCGATGACCACAACCCCGGCCGAGCCGACCAGTTTTATGTTTGCCGATTGAAGGGTGATCTGCAGTAGCTCATGATAGAAGAAAGACCATCCGATAAGAAATGTGTTTATATTGTGAAGCTTTATCTTGATGAAGCTTTCTAACTGATATCCCGAGTATATTAAAGCTTGTTAGAAGCCGCCACTGCCTCTATCATATTTATATGATATGCACACTAGGGCGGCACTTTTTTATCTAAAGGGGTGTAACTGAGATGGACACCGCTCGTATTCCTTACCCTTCGCATCCTTATCAGAGCTCAGCCAATCTAGCCTCTATGCTGATACAGAACGGTCTCTCCGGCATCAGGGGCTATAGGAACTAAACGCGTTGTTTTAGGTTCTGTGTGTGGGTTTGGTTGTGTGTTGGTCAGAGTGTGGTGTTGGGGTATCTGAAT
>NZ_JACFRW010000004.1:0-3948 GCF_016100735.1 Bifidobacterium sp. W8104 | reverse complement strand
GGCTTCCAGGAGGGCGGCCGCACCCTGCGCAAAGAGGGCTACAACCTCAAGTCCCTGGCCATCGTGGAAAGCATGGACCCGGACCAGGGCACCATCACCTTTGCTCACAATGAGAATTGAAACACTCTTTTCGTTAGAGCCGATTAGAAGCAACAACTTGCGTCAGGTGGATCACTCCACCTGACTGTTTTGACGCTTTTTCTGGTGAGTTCACTTGCCTCACGACGGCATTACAGTATAATTGCTCTCATCAATTTGGCAGTACAATCCTCTCATACACGTCCAAAGCGATGTTTGACTCCATACATAGTGCAAATATAGTGCCTGTTCGAATTTGGGAGTCCTTTAGCATATTTGGATAATAGTCTTCTTGGCTCCGGCTTTCTCAGGAATACCATCTGCCCCTTTAACGGTGTAAACACCGAGTAAATCTCGAGTCATAAATAGACCCATCAAACATCTCTCACGCAAAAATATCGGAACAATTCTATTCGCTCTTAGCTCCAGTAAAAGAAGAGATACTCAAATCAACTCTGTATAACTCAGCTAACTCAGTGCGAATCTGTCAAGTAGAATCACGTCACTTCAAAGATACACAAGATTAAACCCTTAAGCCACTTAGCTTCGAAGCTGATTCGCGTCTGTTGCGCGTTTTCATGCAGACCAAACCAATCAGATCACAGTCAATGCCCATCCTTAATATGCCGATAACCTAAGTTTTTTGAAAGTTTAACCCTGCTTCCTGTTATCTGCTTACTGTCGAAGTCCCCACTTATCAGCTGCTCTTTCCTGAAGCTTCACCACGAATGAAGCATTTTTAGCAGTTTGAGCATTTCCGCCGTTTTCCAAATAAACTGATTTTGCCAAATCGACAACTTCTTTAAATTCTTTCTCTTTAGGCTGATGCAAGTTTACAAGGTCTTCCAAACCTACTTTCAAAGAACCTGCATCCTTCGCACAGTAAAGATATATCGTATGAAATAGTAGATCATTTTGTTCCCCTCGTGTCAGCCCACAACCTTTGATTAGCTGCTTTATATTAGCGCTTGTTCGAGCTAGCCTATAGTACGCTTCCAATGGCACGTGCTCATTGAAAATCCTTGCGTACTTCTTTTCGTCACCAAGTATTTGTGCTGGTCTAGCACGCGCATAATCAGGCTGCCCAAGAAGCGTTGAAATAAGACATTGCCCCAAAAATGAAATAGAAATAATGTCCTTCGCGGGCCAGCCGTTGTTTTTGCCGGTGCTCTTCCGGCGATCATACTGAAGATGTCGGTCAGTAAAGTATCTTTCTATCTGTAAGTGTATAGTCTCAAGCGAATGAAGGAATGCAGGAGGAATCGATGTTTGGTTATTTGTTGCCTGTATTATTTTAGCCCTAGTCGCATGGTCACTTGAAGCGATGCACTTAATAAGAACTGTTCTGTTGTCATCTAGGCTCTTTTCCGATTTACAATACTGAGCAATCTCATTGGAGGTCTGAAGTCCATTTACAATTCTGGGATTAGTCAAGGAAATTGAGTTCCCCATATCTCGTGTCACTTTATCAGCGACAATTGTGATTCCGTTGTTAAGCCACCAGAAGTCAATATCAGACTTATTCTCGAGTGTTTCATGAATTGCTTTATTGACATGTACTTTTCCTTGATAGTCACGAATATTCGCTTCAAAAAGAGATTTCTTAAGATTCTGTTTTTCATCTGTGATGAACGAAAAATAATCTCCAAGCAAGACAGTCAATATCGCACTTGACTCATCAGGACATAGAGGTTCCTTTGTACCTTTTAAACTAACCGTTTCATCGGGAGCTTCCTCAATCAGCTCAAACAAGTTCTTTGCTGTTACAAAATCCACATGAACAGACGTGTTCTTGGAAGGGATGATGGATTCTACAAGCTCCTTTAGTTCTTCTGCCTGCTTCAAAAGATTTGGGTGAACTTTCAGAGCTAAAGAAACCGCCCAGAAATGAATCGAAACCTGAAGTCGTTTTTTGATAGTTTGCTCTAAAATAATTCTTATAAGTTCAAAGAGATCAATTACTGCCTGATTGTACCTGTCTTTATCCGGCTGGTCTGTCTCGACAAGATTCGGAAAAGAAACCTTCCAGTTTTGAACAATGGCTTCTGAAAAATGAGCCTGATTTTTTGATTGTATAAGATGAATATCAATTTGGCTTTTGCTATCTAGTGAAATAGATTTGGGATCTTCGCCGTTCATAAGAGTATCATTAACGAATATAAATATTCCGTCGTAACCGCCATCGAGCCCACCATCGGTCATACCTCTTGTTACTTCGTCATCATCGAGAAGATACTGGGTCAAAACTTGCTGAGCAACGACTCGTTCAAAAGCTTCATCAGCACCCATATTCTTATCAATCCGAGAACGTTCACTTTCGACAAAGTTACGGATCGTAGCCTGTGTCATATTTAGTTTTCCGGTCATTTCCCTTACTTCCATGTATGTAGTTACAACTATTTAAACATGATTACCAAACAAATCCAAAAATATATCAATAAATATATCAATAATTGACCATCGGTACTGCATGAACGGATACTACTAATGATAAAGAGCAAAGCTCAACTTGCAAACTCAAACTCGGAGACAGCACATTTAGACACAAATTCGAGACTGAACCGCAATTACAGAATTTAGACTAGACAAAGCTACCGATAGTCGCCAAACGTGCGATGACTCGACCTGACCCCACATAAAGCAGGATGGAGCCTTGAAACAGATAACGGGGGATGTGCTCACATATATCTGTATAAGAATCTACCGTTACTCCAAAATCTAAGTCATTTTTCTTCACAAACGTTCGCTTCAATATGTGGGTATAAAACAGTGTTGTATCAGCATTCACTATCCAAGCTTGTAGATAATAAGATGATTTCAAGAGTAGGTATTCCAGTGCTCAAAGTCGGATTCGACGCTAAATCAGCAGATACCACTGAAAAAAACCAAGATTGCAGTAATACGCGAAATAGGTAAAGTTACTACAGAATTATAATCAATCTGTTTATTTCCCCATACTTTGATAAAAGTACTCATAGATCACAACGGATTAACAAATATCGAATTGATGCCTGCTGCAAAACCGTAAACTCACGATCACTATGCTTACAAACCACTACAGAAAAGCTTCGGCAGTCTTGATGATGACAGCTTCTCTCTATAGCAGTGCAATATCATCTTTAGCTACTTAAAACCGCAAGAAACTGTTCTTCGCCACTACACACACTTTGTTGTCTAAACCGAGAATTGCAGAGAACCCTTAAACCCAGAGGAGAATGAGTCTCTTCTCATACTCAATAGAAGAATCATCAAATATCCGACTATCCTACAGCCTGCTGTCGCCCGCTTATCTATATATATATGAGAGTCTGACACTGTATTACGTACAAATGTTGAATTACATGTAAGAGTGGTATCGTATCATTCCCGTTCAATGGTTGTCGGCGGTTTGCAGGTGACATTCGAACCACACTGTTGATGCCAGAGCAGAGAATGCTTTCCTTTTGGAGGCGGCTGATAGCATATCGTCAAGGAAACATGGACCAATCGGTTGTTGTGGCATCCTCTGATTAGATAAAGCGCAGAACGATAGCTGAAACTTTGGCGCGTGCTCATCAACCCTGTACACCAACGGAATGGACTTCGGGCAGAAGGACTGCTAGATGTCCTCTATACCGGCCTTAGTCATTTTCTCCAGAGCGATGGCATCGGCCTCTCTCAGAAGATACAGTCGCTCCTTAGCAATCTCGCCAATAACGCGAATGCCCAAGCCAGGACAGGGAAAGGCTGACACCAGACTATCTCGTTAGGCAAGCCCAGCTTGATGCCGATGGCCCGTACCTCATCATCTGCCATGATGCCAAGGTCGTCATCGAGGGCATCGGCATCGCCGTGGAGAAGGGCTTCCAGGAGGGCGGCCGCACCCTGCGC
>NZ_JACFRW010000003.1:0-4373 GCF_016100735.1 Bifidobacterium sp. W8104 | reverse complement strand
CCCGACCTATTAACAACCACCCAACACGCTTACAGCCACAAGGCCAAACCCCCAACATAAACAACGCGTTTAGTTCCTATAGCCCAGAATCTCTGAAGTGGGTGTCACTGCTCCAGGAAATCGGTGCAGACGCAGTCGTTAATATCATTCAGAATGGAAGCCACGGGGGAGGATCAGGTAAGTATAGACGCTGGGAAAAGTTTGCTATGCAAACGGCTTGGTGTCTTGACATCATTGGATGCAGCAATTGAAGGTCCATCTCTACTCAAAGGAAAGTTGCCATCTTAAAAGGCGACGTATGGGTACTTAGCTATCAAAGGCAATGAGCAAGTTATTAATATTCAAGAAGCGAGTTAAAACAGAAGTTGACACTGAACCGGGTTCTGATAATATTACTACAAAGCATAGTCCGCAACGATGGGAGACGCAATGATTGGGGAAGCTGTATACATGCGGGCGACGCACCCAGGATCTCCTTTCTTTGTCGATAGCCGTAGTCTCATGGCACATGCCGAAGAGTCATGGGATCCTGAACCTGACTGTCCGATAGGATGGGCTTCAAATAAATCCGTAGTATGGACATATATGCAGCCGACTGCTTGCATAATGAGGACCCACGGATGGAAAATTCATGTGACGGCTTCCCTTGACAATGCACAATCAGTTTTAGAAAAAGTTTCTAAAATCTGTATTTCAGAGCATGTTATGTTCAAATATCTCAGGGATAAACAACAGTACCGAACTCGTTGTCGTGGGGCTTTATAATCGCATGAGGTCTGGCGATACTCTGATCTCAGTACCATGAAGGTTAATATTATGCGTGATGGTGTGGTAGTAGCTGAACAGCTAAGTAAGAATTTCGTCTCGGGTGACGGGACTCCCACTGTGGTGTTCAATGATCTTTCTTTTGTTGCTGCTGGTGGTGCCATGACCGCAATTACAGGGCCCTCTGGATGTGGTAAGAGCACCTTGCTATATTGCCTTTCTGGTCTTGAACAGCCATCTCAAGGAAATGTGTGGGTGCTGGGTGAGGAACTAACTAAGAAGAACCAGCGTAACTTGGCTTTGTTTCGCAGATCGCATATCGGGTTTGTGTTTCAGTCCTACAATCTTGTCCCGTCCATGACCGTTCGTGACAATATCCTGCTCCCCTTGACTCTCAGCCATCGCAAGGTCGATCAAGGAAGCATCGATGCCCTCATGGATAAGTTCCACTTGAGCGGGCACGACAATGACGCAGCTAGTTCGCTCTCAGGTGGTGAGCAGCAGCGGGTATCCTTGATTCGCACCTTGGTCGCGGATCCCGATGTTGTGTTCGCCGATGAGCCGACAGGTGCTCTTGACCAGAAGTCCGGACAGTTGGTTTTCTCGCAGTTGCGGGACTTCTCCCATCGACCCGGTAAATGCGTGGTCGTGGTCACACACGATCTCCGCCTGGCCCGGCAATGCGACGTCGTATACACCATGAGTGATGGCGGATTTGTCGCATCAGGGAATGTGGAAGAGCAAGCGTAGTTATTGCCCTGATTCTGTATGGCGATGCGGCGTGAAAGGTGTAAGTCATGAAGTGGGCGTTGAATGATCTGAAAGCCAATAGAGGAATCTGGGCCGGTGTGTTTCTTGTGCTTGTGGTCACGCAGACGATTCTGTGCGCCATGAGTGTATGCAAGGGAATCAATGATCTCAAACATGATTCCCCGGGGGAAGTGGGTGTGGTATCTCACCATCTCAGCACTAACGTGGACTCGGTCTACCAGATAGCAATGGTCCTGGGTTGCCTGGTCATTATGGTGACGATTCAGGCTTCCATAAGGCAGCGGCGGAAGGGACTTGCATTGTTGTCCCTGCTTGGTGCCACACCTAGGCAGGTGCTGACCCTCACCATGGTGCAGGTGTTCGTGCTGACTCTGATCTCCTCCATCGTTGGTATGGCGCTGGCGCCAATTCTTGCCCCACGGATTCTAAAGTTCCAGTTGGAGGCCGTGCTGTTACCGCCGCTTATCACTTTTACTTGGCAGGGTTTCTTAGACTTTGCTTTGAGGGGGCTTGCAGTCGGTTTCATTGTGGCTTTGTTGGGTGCTCTCTTTACTCTGCGTGCTTTGAGGAAAGTGCTTCCGGTTGAGCTGCTGAGAGGTTCAGGAACTGAGGAAGTCCACGTCACGAGAGCTGGGCGCGGTCTGAGGAGATTCCTTATTATCGGTGGTTTCATCGCCCTGCTGGCACCGGCTGTCGCTGCCGTCATCCTGGTGTTGAACGACCCCAAAACTCTGAGTAAGACCCAATTGGGCATCATCATGCAACCCATGTCATTAGGCCCGATCATCGCGATACTGCTGTTTCTGGTCGCTCTGGCCTATTCTGGAGGACCCATCATCCAATGGGCCACCAAAACATGGACGAATCTGGTTCCTGTGCAATCCGATGTCTGGAAGATCGCACGGGCACAAGCCATTGTGAGAAGTCGCGGGAAGGCATTCGGCTCCACCATCATCTCACTGACTGCTTGCCTGTTCCTGCTCGGTGGATTGTTAATCACAGGTCAAACCAGTACTGCTGCCATAAGTGGCTTTCCCCAGTTGAAAGACATGGGATCAGCCACACCGATAGAGCTTATGTCCAGCCTGTGGTCGGCCTTGCTCATTGCTGTAATCGGTGCGGTCGCCAGTTTCGCCATCTCTGCCAAGGAACGCAACCTTGATCTGGCCCTTATCTCCATCGCGGGCGCTGTGCCCGGACAGCTACTTGCCATATCGGCCTTGGATGGTTTCATCCTCGTGACCACCGGTATCCTTATCTCTGCGGGGGCCACCTTGCTCGTCGGAGTTTTCACCGCTGTGACATTCCTCCCTCTTTCCAAGAATCTCTTTGTAGTGGTCTTCCCCTGGAAGTTCTTCATTATCCTTGCTGTGCCCATTATCGCCGCGGGAACACTTTCCACATTTTTCTCTGCACGTTCTAGTTTGAAGCGATCGGCAATTGAAACCGTCCAAACAGCCATAGGCGAATAGCGGAAATCATGTCAACTATGCAAACTCAGCAACGTCAAAAAACCACAATTTTTAATGTATTCAGACTATTGAAACCGCACACAGCTATCACTGTTGTTGTGATGTCTGTGGGTATAGTGTCTTCAGGTCTGGCGTTACTACAACCTCTGTGTGTCAATTATCTTCTACACGCCATAGAACAGAGTCAGAAGTTGGTGAGACCAATTGCAGTCTTGGCGCTTTTGTTTGTAGCAGGCATCGTCCTGGATGGTTTGGGATCCAATATGGCAAACCGCCTTGCGGCGAAAATAGTTTTCGATAAACGTAGCAATCTCATTACCTGTATCCTCGGCCTGCCGGTACAAGAGTATGATAAGAGGGAGTCGGGTGACTATGTCTCAACTGTCATCTCAGATACTAATGAGTTACGCTCAGCCCTGTCATCAGACTTCTTTAAAGTGGCCGCGAATCTGTTAACAGCTTGCGGATCAGCTGTCGCTATGCTGTTCATTGATACCAGACTCTTTGCCGTGGCACTTATAACTTCGTGCACATCCATTCTGTTGATGATTGCTGCTTCTTCTCGTCTGCAGGCCTATACCGAACTGGTACAAGCTAAGACAGCAAGACTGTCTAATGCCATACTGCGATCATTAGCTGGAATTCGCACAATTAAGGCCTTTATGGCAACAGTGCCTGAAACGAAAAGAGTAGTCGGTACCGCAGAAGAAGTGTATCGGGCAACAGTAAAAGTGGCCAACAAGGAAACAATCATTCGGTCCATTGTGAACTGCGCCATACAGCTGACCTTACTAATCGTTTTTTCCTTTGGCGGCGCGGAAATAGCGAAAGGGGATCTTGATATTTCTAATTTCATCTCCTTTTCAATGTATTTGACTATGGTTGTTTCTTCGCTAAGCTCCTTTTCCTCATCTATAACCACGGCTTTCAAAGCTTTAGGACCACTCAGGAGAATAGAAGACATTGAATCTTTGCGCGATAAAAGCGAAACCGTAAGTTCGAGCAATATGCTTTCCCCAGATGGGCATTCCTCGTTTGATACAGCCAACATTACGCTGGAGTTCAAAGATGTATGCTTTTCTTACAATACAGCGGACAAAGATGATGAACGAAATACCACTCTGCAGAACATTAGTTTTAGCGCAGTCCCACACCAAAGAACCGTCATCGTGGGCTCGTCGGGTTCAGGTAAAACTACGCTGCTTTCCCTATTGGAGGCTTTTTATAGGCCGGATTCGGGGCATATCCTATACAACAATGTTGACTCAACTGATTTAAATGGGCCTATAGGAACTAAACGCGTTGTTTTAGGTTCTGTGTGTGGGTTTGGTTGTGTGTTGGTCAGAGTGTGGTGTTGGGGTATCT
>NZ_JACFRW010000002.1:0-6638 GCF_016100735.1 Bifidobacterium sp. W8104 | reverse complement strand
TGGTGACAGGCCAGGTGACCATCTTGAAATAGCCGTCAAGATCCTGCTTCTCCTTGGCCTCCTTGAAATCAATCCCGCCATCAGCTTTCTGGGCAGGCATGGGATTGCCATCCTTGTCAGTGGCAAAAAGCACGTTGGGGTTGTCGAGATATTGAGGATCCTTCGGACTCACGTTGAAAGCGGAATACTTGCTGACTTGGGACGCCTTGCTGGTCGTGGTAGTCGCCGTATTGGGGGACGGTTGCTGGCCCGTCACCAGGACCGGCTCGGGAGTCAGCTCATTGACAGGCACCCACTCGCTATCCTTCAGAGCCACCCACTGGTAATAATACGAATTGGTCTCAGAACATATGCCATCAGGATTGTCATTAGTACTGCCACGCGGATTCAGCCAGTACACGAAGAAAGACCGTGCCGGAGCTGTTCCCGGAGCAGTGCCGGCGATTGGCCCAGTAGCATTGCTCTTATAGTCAGGAAAACCGTAATCGGTTACCATGCCCCAGTTAGCCTGATTGTTTTGGTAGAGATTTGGGTTGCTGTCCCAACCAACCCAAGAATACGGGCCGCTGCACTTCATATCCGCTTTGCTATCCAGGCAGTAACCCATATACACTTTCATCTGTTTATCCTGGGACATGCTCGCTGTGATATTTGAATATCTATCCTGAGCCTGTAAATCACTCATGGAAGCCGGATCAAAGCTTGTGCAGTTATCGGTAGTCCAGGACCAGGAAGAATTGCCACAAGACAGGGCCTTGTTCTGGTCACCAACGATGGCAAAGACATTCAAGGGCTCGGGGTGACCGCCAACAGCAAATTTTGCGGGATCTGTAGACGTATCCTTAATGTTCATATCACCCTCGATGGATATGGTCAGGTAGTCATACAAACCAGAATTGATAATCTTATGAACGGTGAAGAACTCAGCCTGGTTCCTGGCCCAGGCTAAGGCACCATCATAAGCGTAGGCATTTTATTGCTGTCTACGTAATCATCCGGGGTGATAGTGTTCATATACCGCACGCGCCTGTAATAGTCAGGGTTTTCGGAACCAACAAACTGATATATGAAAGATAAATTGCATTGTGACGGATTTTTGGTGTCAGTCCCACCAACACCGACACAATCCGGCTTAAATTCATTGTGCTTCACGCGCAGGATGAAGTCCATGCGCAGCTCATCCTGGTAGGCATCGATCCTGTCGTTGAAGGCCATCATCCTATAGAGCAGGGGTTTTCTGCTGGCCGTTTCGTCCTGTCCATCGATGGCATTGGCCCGATTGGCCGAAAGGGCGCTCAGCCCAAACGGAATAACCAT
Source organism: Bifidobacterium sp. W8104 (assembly GCF_016100735.1). Taxonomy (NCBI): domain Bacteria; kingdom Bacillati; phylum Actinomycetota; class Actinomycetes; order Bifidobacteriales; family Bifidobacteriaceae; genus Bifidobacterium; species Bifidobacterium sp. W8104. The sequence continues at coordinate 5,321 of NZ_JACFRW010000002.1, read as the reverse complement.
GGCCAGCGTCGCCAGAAGGGTTACCAGAACGGCAATTATCGGACGGCTCACACGCTGTGAACCCTTAGCGTCCCGTTCTTGTAATCGCTTCAATCCAATACCCCCAAATCAAGATATAATTATTCGCCAGAGCAGCTCTACTTTGCTTTTTCATTTGTCCCCAACTGTTTAGACTCTATCATAGAGATAAAAAAATAGCATCTTCGCCTTTTCCATACATGCTCCAGGAGCACTGGAATTGCAAGCATTATCAAGGATTCCCATAGGGTGTCTCACGAGCGGTATTTCACAACCGTTTATGGTCTTCATCTGGCTGGTCCGGGTTGGAGGTGGAGACCACCTTGTCATGGAAAGGCAGACAGTTCGACGCTGCCAAGCGGCTCTCCCGCCAGCTGTCCTTCAGATGTCTGGGCTCGAGTCCCATCTCGCGCACAGGAAACACAAGCAGGGCCTGCCCTCATCCCCCGAATTCCGCGGAGATGAGCACAGGCCCTGCCTTATGCCGCCCGAAAATCAGTATCGGCTCTCCTGCCTATTCCTCAGGCAGGCCACAAAGCCAGCCAGACCCAGTATCAACATCAGCAGGATCCTGAGCACGGAAAGCGGCCATCCTCCGGCGAAGGGCAGGGATGAGGTGGAGGGCCGGAATTCCAGTGCGTGTGACACCGCAGCCGACTCGTTTCCACCTCGGAAGTTGCTGCTTTGAGTATCAGCGCTTTCGGCATCATCGGAAGAAACCTGAGCGGTGAATTTTCCCTGGTTTATCCCCTCAGGCGGAGTCGCCTGCCATGAACCCTGGTCTCCCACGGCGACATCTGTGCTGCTGTTGCCGGGCCAGGTTATATGGACCAGAGTCCCTTTGGTCTCAGGAACCCTGATGTTTCCGTTGACATACTTATAGGCCTTGCCTGCTACCTGGAAGATATCGTACCGCTCCAAGGTCAGCGTGGTCGGCGTCATGTCGACCGTCCGGTTGATGGAAGCCGGGTCCGAAGGGACATTCAGAGGGTTGATCATCTTGACCTGGAAGGTATACTTTTGCGTTTCGTCGTCGCCGTTGTAACCGGTGAATCTGTCAGCCGATATGGTCAAGGTCCAGGACCAGGTGGAAGCCGCCGTCTTCGTGAGATTCAACGTGAGTCCCGAGGCGGAATCCGCGGCGGAAGAAGCAGTGCCGACCGCCGCATCCCGTTGGAAGGTGTTGGCCGGAGTGGTCAGCAGGGGCGTCCAGTCCGAGGCAGCATTCTGCTTCATGGAAATGGCCAGCCTGGAATCAGTCATCCCCAGCCCACCCGAGGACCAGGCCATATTTATAGGCGAAACAGTGCCTTTGAAGGTGACGACCGAGTTTGCCGGCAGAATCCCGTTTTTCGTGTGGGGCACTGTGACGGAGAGCTTGCCATCCGGAGCATTCTCGTTGGAGACGAAATAGGCTGTTCCTATGTTCGAGAAGAAGGAGGTCAGGCCGAACCCGGAGGCGGACTCAGTCACCCAGGCATGATAACGCCTGTACCCATTGTACTTGTTGCCGGGATCTGGCGACGGATACTGCTTATTGGTGTCCTGTATCTGCCAGGACCCTCCCTGTTTGCTCTTGGGATCGACCTTGCACACCGTTTCTCCCAGCTTGAACCCCCAGGAGTCCGAGCTTTTCACCAGGTCGTCACTGCTCTTGCCCTGCTCCTCCTTGAAAGGATTGCCGGGATCCTCGCCGAACAGAGTAACCGTGTTGGGATGCGTGTCGTCTTTGGAGGGAGTGCACTCACCGCTGACCACCGGATCAAGCTTGCCGGTATAGACGCTTCCTGAGGCATTCAAGGAGCCATCGGTGTCATTCTGAATGTTGGTGATGGTCGGATCATCGGGACGAGGCACATCATACTTATAGAAGGCAGTATCGATAGCCCATCCTGCATCCAGATTCGTGTTTTTCTGGGCTGTAGACATATCGTCTGTTATCCCAACAAGGCTATCCTGTTGAGGGTCATATATCTTAGTGGTGACTTCAGGAGTGCTTGCCGTCGGCTTGCACTGGGTGCCATCGGCATTAGTAGTGACAGGCCAAGTAACTAGTTTGAAATAACCGTCAAGATCCTGCTTCTCCTTGGCCTCTTTGAAATCAATCCCGCCATCAGCCTTCTGGGCAGGCATAGGCTGGCCATCCTTATCAGTCGCAAAAAGCACGTTGGTGGTATTCGCATACTTTGGGTCAGTCGGATCGACGTTGTAAGCCGTATTGTCATTGACCTGATATTGAAGACCCCAGGAATTGGTCAAGCCGTTTACTGCTGGCTTCTGACCAGTTACGAGCACCGGTTTAGGCGTCAGCGCATCGACAGGCACCCATTGGCTATTCTTCTGCGCCACCCATTGGTAGTAATAGGAGTTGGTCGTGGAACATATTCCACCAGCGCTGTTATTTCCACGCAAATTGAACCAGTATACAAAGAAGGACTTGGGGGGCGCTACTCCTGGAACCGGATTGGCTCCTATAGGAAATCCATAATCCGTTACCATGCCCCAATTGGCCTGGTGACCACCATAAAGAGGGGGATTACCATTCCAGCCAACCCAAGAAGCAGGTCCGCTGCACTGAGGGTGGGGACTGTTACCTAGGCAGTTGCCCATGTAAAGCTTGATGCCCTTACCCTGGTCTGCAGTGATATTGGCGACCCTGTCTTGGACGTTGCTGCCGATAGAGCTCGGATCGAAGGATGTGCAGTCATTCGTGGTGTAGTCCCATGGAGAACCTCCACACGAGAGCGTATTGTTTTGTTGACCAACAATTGCGAAGACGTTCAAAGGCTCCGGATAACCGCCAGTCACATAATATTTCGGATCCAAGGAGGTATCCATGTAGGACAAATCACCCTCTATGGATACAGCCAGGAAATCATATAAACCAGAGTTGATCACTTTATGAACCGTAAAGAACTGCTCCTCATTTTCCGCCCATTGCTCAGCACCGCCAGTGGGGTCGTTGGGATTTGTTGAAATAGTATTCAGGTACCGAATCCGGGTATAGTGGGACGGACTTTGCGCTCCTTCATATTGATATGCGAAAGACAGATTGCACTTTACTGAATCATAGGGAGAAGTATCACGCATCGGAACGCATTGCGGATTGAAATCGTTGTGCTTCACGCGCAGGATGAAGTCCATCCGCAGCTCATCCTGGTATGAATCAATCTTGTCGTTATAGGCCAGCATCTTATAGAGCAGAGGCTTCCTGCTGGCCGTCCCGCCCTGCCCATCGATGGCATTGGCCTGATTGGCCGAAAGCGCGCTCAGCCCTAGCGGAACAACCATGGCCAGCGTCGCCAAAAGGGTTATCAAAACAGCCACTATAGGGCGATCCACATGCCGTGGACCCTCATTGACCCCTTCTTGCAATCGGTTCAACACGCTACCCCCCACACCTCAATGCAACCATCTCCAGAATCAGATGGACTGCACGCTTGATTGGTCCCCGGTGCAGGCCACGAAACCCTGGAGCACAAGTACCGTATCCTCACTTATGGCATCTTCTTGTCCCCTTTACATGCTTTAAGAGTACCGAGACTGAAAGCGTGATCTGGGATTCAGAAAGGGTGTTTCGCGACCGTCCTTAGTCTTGACTAAGAACAGTCTGAGTTAGGGGTGCGGGTGACTGGCAACGGCAGGGCCCCACTCATCCTCTCAACTTCATGGGGCGGGGGCGGATCCTGTCTGATGCTGCCGGGGTCAGTGCCGGCTTTCCTGCCTGTTCCTCAGGCAGGCCACGAAGCCGGCCAGGCCGAGGGCTATCAGCAGCAGGATTTTGAGCACGGAAAGCGGCCATCCGCCAGTAAGAGGCAAAGCCGAGTTGGAAGGACGGAACTCCAACTCATGCGACACCGAGGCCGACTGGTTCCCGCCCTGGAACCGGCCCTGGGCGTCAGGGCTCTCGGCATCGTCGGAAAGCACCTGAGCAGAGAACTGCCCCTGGTTGATGCCCTCAGGAGGAACCGCCTGCCACGAACCCTGGTCCCCCACAACGACATCCGTACCACTGCCGCCGGGCCAGGTCACATGCACCAGGGTGCCTTTGGTCTCGGGAACCTTCCTGTCCCCGTCCACATACTTATAGGCTTTCCCCGCCACCTGGAAGACGTCGTACCGCTCCAAGACCAGTGTGGTGGACGTCATGTCGACCTTCCGCTCGATGGATGCCGGGTCCGAACGGATGTTCATCGGGTTGACCATTTCAATGCGGAAATCATACAGTTGTGTCTCGTCGCTGCCGTCGTAGCCGCTGAACCTGTCAGCAGGGATGTTCAGCGTCCAAGACCACGTGGAAGCCGCCGTCTTGGTCAAGCCCAGCGTAAGGCCCGTTGCGGAATCCGCGACGGAAGACGTGGTGCCGGCTGCTGCATCCCGCTGGAAGGTGTTGGCCGGAGTGGTCAGCAGACTGGTCCAATCAGAGGCAGTGTTCTGCTTCATGGAAACGACCATCCTCGAATCCGTCATCCCCAGCCCTCCCGAAGACCAGGCCGTATATATAGGCGACACCTCACCCTTGAACACGACGACCGAATCCGCCGGCAGGCTCCCGTTGACCGTATGAGGCACCGTGACCGAGAACTTGCTGGCATCCGGGACGTTCTCACTCGAAACGAAATAGGCCGTCCCGATGTTCGAGAAGTAGGAGGTCAAACCGAATCCGGAGATGGACTCGATCACCCAGGCATGATAACGCCTGTAGCCGCTGTACTTGTTGCCAGAATCCGGCGACGGATACAGCTTGTTCGTGTCCTGTATCCGCCAGGAACCCCCCTGCTTGCTCTTGGGATCGACCTGGCACTCAGCCTCGCCCAGCCTGAACCCCCACGTGTCCGTCCCTTTCACCAGGTCATCGCCATTCGTGCCCTGCCCCTCCACAATCGGATTGGCTGGGTCCTCGCCGTAGAGAACAACCTTGTTGGGACGCGCGGCATCCTTGGAAGGCGTACACTCACCACTGACCACCGGATCAAGCTTCGACGTATACACACTGCCCGAAGCATCCAAACCGGCATCAGCATCGTTTTCGATCTTCGTAATCGTCGGATCATCAGGACGAGGCACATCGTACTTATAGAAGGCACTATTGATCGTCCAGCCCGCTGAAATATTCCGTTCTATATCCGAGCTGTTCATGCCGTCACGTATACCGACGAGGCCCTTCTGATCAGGGTTGTACACTTCAGGGCTGACGGTACAAGCGCTGCCGTCCCGGTTCGTGGTGACAGGCCAGGTGACCATCTTGAAATAGCCGTCAAGATCCTGCTTCTCCTTGGCCTCCTTGAAATCAATCCCGCCAT
>NZ_JACFRW010000001.1:1299526-2076409 GCF_016100735.1 Bifidobacterium sp. W8104 | reverse complement strand
CTATAGGAACTAAACGCGTTGTTTTAGGTTCTGTGTGTGGGTTTGGTTGTGTGTTGGTCAGAGTGTGGTGTTGGGGTATCTGAATGGTGTGTGGAACTCGTTCCAGTTGATGGCGGTGCCGTAGTGTTCGGGCTCGTCCTGTTCCTGTCTGGTTTCCCGTTTGGGTGCTGGTTGTGGCTGGTGGTGTTCGTCCCTGATCAGGCTGGCGGGGTCGGGGTTGTCGGTTTTCATGTAGCAGTGCCATTCGCAGGCGCGTCTCATGTGGCTCTCGGGTAGGCCGTGGTGTTGCAGGAGGGTGCGTTTGATGGGTGGGTTGACTCCTCCTTCCAGCCGGTTGGTGGTGCGTTCCACTGGCCCGCCGGCGGTGAGTTCGGGTTCCGGGAAGGCGAAGAGCTGCCTGTCTTGGAAGAGGTGTTCGAGCCTGCGGTAGCAGCGGCGGAGTTCCTGGTGGGTCCACCACCAGGATTGGTGGCTGGCTTTGGGGTTGGCTGGGTCGTCCTTGGCCATGGTGCGTTCGTCGATGAGGGTTTTCCATCTTTCGTGCCAGGCGTTCAAGGCCTCACCCCAACGCACCGCTTCCTCGATGGTATGGACCCGGGTGAGCTGGTCGGAGAGTCGCTTGAGTTCCTTGCCGGCCTGAAGTCGTGGTTTGAGTGTCAGGTCGGTTTTGGTGTTGCGTTGCACGTGCACCAGGCAGCGTCGGATGCGCGTGCCCGGCCAGCAGGCATGGCAGGCTTTCTGCACGCCGCGAAGGCCGTCGGTGATGAGCACGTCGGGCCCGGGGATGCGGGAGGACAGGGCCGTGCAGGCCGCCTTGTTCTCCTGATGGCACCACTGCCAGTCGATGACCTGGCCCGTCTGCCCGTCGATCGCTATCAGGAGGCACCAGCCGTGTGCCATATGCGTGCCGTCGGCCATGAGCGTGTGATGGACCACCCCGTCCGGTGTGATTGCCGGCTTGATGTTCCAGCACCAGCCGACCCGTTTACGCCAGGCCCTGGCGCCCATGGCCCCCATCTGTTCCCGGGTCCTGCCCGTCAGCAGCCAGTCCAGGAACTCCCTCAACTGCGCGGCGCGGGCCCGGTCCTGCCTGCGCGCGGTGGACGTGATCGAGCAGGACGGACACATCCAGCGCTGCGTGCCTGATCTGTTGCGCCCATGCTTGCGCATCCGCCCATGGCATATGGGGCAATGCCTGGCCCTCTTCGATCTGGTTCTCATTCCCCAATCGAACAGGAACGGGCACCCCTGCAAGACCCCTATTAACAACCCGACCTATTAACAACCACCCAACACGCTTACAGCCACAAGGCCAAACCCCCAACATAAACAACGCGTTTAGTTCCTATAGCCCCCAGGTTTCTTTGCATTGTGCAATCTGCCAAGCAACCCCCCCCCTCCACCTATCTCGAATGCTCCCGGTTGTTGCAAATATGGGTGTCGGGATGCTCAACCGACTGAATTGATGAGATATTTCCTGGCTCAAGGACTGATGCTGTCGGCTTGTTTTGAATATTCTCATCTCTTGTGTGAGGTGATTATGCAGCCTGTCGTTGGATACTGGGACAAGCATATTGGTGATTGCTCTGTGCCGCATGGGGCGACAGACGGGTGGCTCGCCGAATTCACAACGTTGTACTATTCAGATGTTCCATAGTTTCAACATGGACGAGAATCATGGACGATACAGTCAGAACGAAGGAGTCGGACAGTGACGCAAGGGCAGCAGAATCACAGGGGCAGGGCACAGTTCAGGGTGGATGAGGAGCAGGAGTCCACGCCCATTGACGATCGCCTCTTCGGATCCTTCGTGGAGCACCTGGGCAGGGGAATCTACTCGGGCATCTATGAGCCGGGTCATCCGACAGCAGACGAACAGGGCTTTCGCCGGGACGTCATGGATCTGGTCAAGGAACTGGGCGTGACCACCATCCGATATCCGGGCGGCAACTTCGTCTCGGGCTATCGTTGGGAGGATGGCGTGGGACCGCGCGAAAGCCGTCCTCGGCGTCTCGACCTGGCCTGGCACTCCGGCGAAAGCAACGAGTTCGGTCTGCATGAGATGCGCGACTGGCTGGACAAGCTGGGCGGCAACGAGCTCATGGAGGCCGTCAACCTGGGCACCAGGGGCATGCAGGAGGCCCTGGATCTGCTCGAATACTGCAATGTGCCATCGGGCACCGAGCTGTCGGAACGGCGTCGCGCCAACGGCCATGATCGCCCCTTCAACATCAGGATGTGGTGCCTGGGCAACGAGATGGACGGCGACTGGCAGATCGGCCACAAGAGTGCAGAGGAATACGCCGATCTGGCCAACCGGACGGCTGTGGCCATGCGGATGATCGACCCGGACTTGGACCTGGTTGTCTGCGGCTCTTCCTCGCACACCATGCCCACTTTCGGTCTCTGGGAGCGCACGGTCCTGGAGCGCTGCTTCGAAAATGTGAACTTCCTCTCATGCCATGCCTATTACGCGCCCAGGGATGGGGACATGGCCAGTTTTCTGGCTTCCGGCGTGGACATGGACAGTTTCATCACCGACGTAAAGGCCATCATCGCCGCCTCGCGTGCCCGGCTGGGCAGTGATCATCAGGTTTTCATCTCCTTCGACGAGTGGAATGTCTGGTACCAGGATGCTGAGGCCAGCAGATCGCCCGAAGGCATCGGGAATTGGCCCGTAGGCGCGCCGCTCCTGGAGGATGTCTATTCGGCGGCGGATGCCGTGGTGGTGGGCGACCTGCTGATCACCCTGCTCAGGCATGCCGACGTCGTTCATGCGGCCAGCCTGGCCCAGCTGGTCAACGTCATTGCCCCCATCATGACCAAGCCCGGCGGCCCGGCCTGGAGGCAGACCATTTTCTACCCCTTCGCCCTGACCTCCCGTTATGCGCGGGGCGCCAGCGTGCTCAAGAGCCTGCAGAGCGGCGACACCTATGAGACATCCCGCTATGGCCAGGTGCCCATGACCGATTCAGTGGCCGTCAGAGGTGCCGATGGTTCACTGAGCGTTTTTGTAGTCAACCGCAGCCTTGACAGTTCTGTTGATTTCAGTATCGCCCTGCCCGAACAGGATCGAGATCGGCAGGCCACGGTCAGCACCCTGCACGAGGACGACCCCTCGGCGCGCAACACGCTTGAACACCAGGAGCGGGTCGTCATGCATGCCCGGAAAGACTTCAGGATGGATGGGGACGCCTTGACTCTTCAACTGCCTCCCATCTCTTGGACGGTCATCCATCTGGCTTGAACAGGCCGCTAAAGGCATCCAGGCCGGGAACCTTCCGAGGATCCTCGATTACGGTGCCTTTACGGTCTGTGTTGATGTGGACGATTACATATTCGACCACATCCCTCCTTCCGTTTCACACGGATATGGCATCCAATCCATCATGATGTTGGGCGCCCAATCGGGCATCCACGATGACGGATTGAAGGTGCGACTATGGCCTGTGCGCGTGACCATAAGAACAAGGGCATCAGGCGGGTTACCGGCCGGATGCCCATCATGCCTTCCGGCTGTCGGCCCCCATGGTTTCCCAGGACCCTGCTGGTGTTGACGCTGGCACTGGACCTGTCGGCTGCGGGGCCTACGGCAACCGTCACGGCTCAGCCTGCGCCGATCCTGCCTTCGGTCACGGCTCCGGCGCAGAAGGGTCGAGTTGCCTCATCGACCAGAGCCTGCCGCCGGGGCTGGCTGTGGCCCCTTGAACCCCTGACTGGCGATAAGGCCGCCCCGCAGGTTACGCGTCCCTTTGATCCCCCGGATCGTCCATGGCTGAGCGGTCATCGCGGGATGGATTTGGCGGCGGAGCCAGGCAGCAATATCCGTGCCCCTGCAGACGGTGTCATCGCCTTTGCTGGTTCCGTAGCGGGCAAGGACGTGGTCTCCATACGTCACGGCAACCTGGTCTCCACCTATGAGCCTGCACAGAGCTCCTTGCCGGCAGGTACCCGGTTGCAGACCGGTACGGTCTGGGGAAGGGTGCAGGGAGCCTCCGACCACTGTGCCCAGGCGTGTCTGCACTGGGGCCTGAAAGACGATCAAGGCCGTTATCTGGATCCCGGCGCTAAAGTCGGAAATCATAGGATTCGTCTCAAACCCTTATAGCAGTGCCAGAGTCGTTCAGATGACGCGCGCATTCGCAGACCGGGTATATCGCCAGCCCGGGAGAGCGGTTAGAATTATTAAGCATAACGCCGTTTCAGCAGGGAGTGGTCATGCAGAACATGCAGCAGGAATTCACGCGTCCGCTTGAGGAACCCATAGATGCCGATGCCAGCGTCTTCTCCCTGCTTGAGGACAGGGTGGAGCGCCTGGGCGACAACCCTTTGATCGAATACCGGAGCGGACGTGAGTGGAAGGCCATCACGGCCCGTGAGTTCCGGGACCGCGTTGTCTCGTTGGCCAAGGGGCTTATGGCCAGGGGGATAAGCCGTGGGGATTCGGTGGCCATCGTCTCGCACACCCGATGGGAGTGGACTGCCCTGGACATGGCCATCCTGTCCATCGGAGCGGTGACGGTGCCGGTCTACGAGACAGATTCTCCAGATCAGATCCGGCGCATCTTCAATGACTCCCACGTGGGCATGGCCTTTTTGGAGGATGACGACATGAGGGCGCGTGTGGACGCGGTTCGTTCCCACTGCGCCTATCTGAACGACCTGTATGTGATCACCAGGGGTGCGCTGACCACCATGACCGCCTACGGACGGGCGGTGGACCAGGCGGACTTCCAAGCCCGGGCCGACTCGGTGCAAGGCTCCGACCTGGCCACCATCGTCTACACTTCAGGCTCCACTGGCAAGCCCAAGGGCATTGAACTCAGCCACAGCAACATCGTCTTCACAGTGCGTTCGGGTGCTCAGGCGGTTCCTGACATCTGCCTGGGCGAGGGCAGGCGGCTTCTGCTCTGTCTGCCTCTGGCCCACGCCTTCGCCCGCTGCCTGCAGTTCTTCGCCATCGCCACGGATCTCACCCTGGGGCTTACCGGGTCCATCCGCAATCTGCTGCAGGATATGCAGACCTTCAAGCCCACCTTCATCCTGGCTGTCCCGCGAATCTTCGAGAAGATCTACAACGCCGCCTCCCAGCGAGCCGGCACAGGCGCCAGGGGCAGGATTTTCCTGGATGCTGCAGGTGTGGCCAGGCAGTGGTCCCGTCATCAGCAGACCGGCAGCCGGGTTCCCATGTCGCTGAAGACCAAGCACCTCATGTACACGGGCACCGTCTACGATCCCATCCTGGAGGCCTTGGGCGGCCGGGTCAAGTATGCCATTTCGGGCGGCGCCCCCCTGGACAGGGACATTGCGGACTTCTTCAATGGCATAGGCCTGCCCCTGCTGGAGGGCTACGGCATGACCGAGACCATGGGTCCTGTGACGGTCAACCCCACCGAGGGCTATCGGCTGGGCACCATCGGCCTGCCCATGCCCGGCATCACCGTGGGCATCGACCAGGAGGGCCAGCTATGTGTCAAGGGCCCCGACGTCTGCATGGGCTACCACAACCATCCAGAAATCACCACCAGGCAGATTCGTGACGGCTGGCTCCTGACCGGCGATCTGGGCAGCCTGGACGAGGACGGGTTCGTCCGGCTGACCGGCCGACGCAAGGAGATCATCATCACTGCCGGTGGCAAGAACATCTCGCCGGCGCTGCTGGAGACGGCTGTCGAACGTTCGCCCATCATCAGCCACTGCATGGTCATCGGGGACCGCAGGCCATTCATCTCGGCCCTGATCACCCTCAATCCCGATCAGGTTGACCGCTGGCTGCGGGACCAGGGCGCCGAGCCCTTGAAAGATGCCGCTGCAGCTGGGGAGAACCCCATCATCCGCACCGAGGTCGACCGTGCCGTGGACGCGGCCAACGCTCAGGTATCTCGGGCCGAGGGCATCCGCCGCTATCTGATTCTGGACCAGGACTTCACTCGTGAAAACGGATTGCTGACCGCATCATACAAGCCCCGCCGTCAGGAGGTTCTCAAGCGGTATGAGGACCGGATCGAGCAGGAGATCTATGCTCAGAGACCCGCGTCGGCTGGCTTGATGTAGCCTGTATCGATCAGCGCCGCTTTGAGGTTGGAGGCCGAGACCGCGACCAGGGGTCTTGACAGGCGACGCAACTGTTTGCCGTTCTGGTCGATGGTCTGGACCGTATCCATGGCCGGCACCTTGCCTTGGCTGTTGAGGCCGACGCAGGCCTTGGCGATATCAGCTGCGATCCCCAGCCTGTCCTCCAGACCGGTCATCCACTGACGTCCGTCAACGATTTGAGGCATGTTGTCCACGTAGGCGCCATATCCGCTGATGATGGGCCAGGCAGGGTGGTCGTCCGAGGGCGTGGAACCTTCGGTCTTGCCCGTGGTCTGCTGTGAAGGATCCGCATCCGACTCCGTCGGATTCTGGGTTGCAGGGCTCTGGGCGGGTTTGGGCACCCGCTGCCGATGCAGATCCTGGCGGCCGGCCATGGACCCGATAATGCCTGATATGGAGATCTCCGGGTTGACGTCCGCTGACGTACCCCGATAACCCAGATCCCCGAGCTCGGAGACCACACCGGAAACAATGAAGTCGTTCATGGCCAGAATGCCGTCCACCTCGGTATGGGTCTTGGTGTCATCGTTCATGGACAGGCGGGTCGCCAGCTCTTTGCCTGTAGCCGAGGCATCCTTGCCTGGGTCAAAGGCGACCGCCTGCCAGTCCTTCTCGGTGCTGTCTGCCTTCAGACGCCCCGAGGGGCTGACAGCCCGCCCATCCTTGAAGTAGGGACCCAGCACCTGCCAGATTCCGACGAAGGCCTGTGCGGGGAAAGAACTCTGCTCATCCTGTTCCTCATGTCGTTCCTGATCGGCCTGGCCGGTTTCAGCATCCTCGTCAGCAGAGGATGTATCCGAGGATGACGCATCAGAGGAGGATGTCTCGGCTGTGCGGTTCGGCAGCAGAACCTCGATGCGGCAGGGGTTGTTCTTGCTGGCCTTGTCCAGCTCCAGCTTGCTGGCCAACTTGTTCGCCTGCATCTGCCCAATGGCCCGAGCATCGGACAACTGCACGAACAGATCCGGGTGAATGCCCGGCACCTGATTGGCCAGCAGCACCACATGCATGCCCGCGCCCGCAGCAAGGCGTAGAGACGAGACCAGGCGTGCGCTCGCCTTGTCTTCGGCATCGGCATCCAGTGACTTGCTGATGTAGTCGCCATACTGGCGGGTAATGGAGTCTGGCGAGGTCATGGGTGCCACCACCAGTGTGGTCGGCTCTGAGGTCTTCCCGGCCTTGCGCTCCGAAAGGCGGTTGACCACATAATCCTGCAGTTCCTTGCTTTGGTCCTCCAGATTCCCGCTGGTGTAGGCATCGATGCGCTTGCCGGAAAGATGCTCCTTGGTCAGTGCCGCCTTGAGCTCTGGAACCAGGGCGGCCCACTTGTTGATGGGCGTGTGCTGGGAGAGGGTGATGCCGTCAGAGGGAGTGAAAATGGCCACCCGACCGGGCACTTTGGCAGCTGTCGTGGAGGTCGCCGGGCTCTGCGGGGCGCTCGGGGATTGTTTCCCCCCGCCCATGGCCGGATCGCAGGCGCCCGCCGATGCCGCCATGACCAGGCATGCAAGCAGGGCCAGCAAGCAGGACAGATGCCGTGCAAAGCCGGTCTTCTTCACATTCGCTCCTTCGTTCCGACAGAGCCCGACTCTGGCCGGGTCCCGAGAAACCATTGTATGGGCTCTCGGGCAGGAGCGTATGGAGTCTCCCCGCTTTTGCGCACAAGCTTCTCGCCAAGGGGCAGACGGTCAAGGCCGAACCGGACAGATCAGCGGCCTGGTATGGCCAGGGAATGATACCCTGTCCAATCGGTTAGTCCTCCTTGGGGTCCGTGGCCTCTGTAGCAGCTGAAGCCATATGCGCGGCAAGGGCCTGATCCAGGGCATCCATGAACCCTTCGGTGTCGAGCCAGGGCTGGTCAGGACCGACCAGGCTGGCCAGATCCTTGGTCATGCGGCCGGAGCGCACGGTCTCGATGACCACTGACTCCAGGGTTTGTGCGAACTGGGCCACCTTGGGCGTATCATCCAGCCGCGCCCGCTGCCTGAGTCCGCCGGTCCAGGCGAAAATGGAGGCGATCGGGTTGGTGGAGGTTGTTTCCCCCTTAAGCCAGCGCCGGTAATGCCTGGTCACGGTCCCATGGGCGGCCTCGGCCTCTACGGTCTGCCCGTCGGCCGTCATCAACATGGAGGTCATGAGGCCAAGGGACCCGAACCCTTGAGCTATCGCATCGGACTGGACATCGCCGTCGTAGTTCTTGCAGGCCCAGACATAGCCGCCCTGCCACTTGAGCGAGGAGGCCACCATGTCATCGATCAGCCGATGCTGGTAGGTCAGCCCCTCCTGCTCGAACCGGCTCCGGTACTCCTGCTCGTAGACCTGGGCGAAAATATCCTTGAACCGGCCGTCGTAGGCCTTGAGGATGGTGTTCTTGGTGCTCAGGTAGACCGGGTAGTGCCTTTGCAGGGCATAGTTGAAGCAGGAGCGTGCAAAGTCGCGGATGGAGTCGTCAAGGTTGAACTGCACCTGGGCCACGCCCGGACCCGGGTAGACGGTCACTTCCCGGGTCACCGGGTCGCTCCCGTCCTCGGGGGTGAAGGTGACGCTCAGTTTTCCCGGCCCGGGCACGGTGAAATCAGTGGCCTGGTATTGGTCGCCAAAGGCATGGCGGGCCACCACGATGGGCTTGGACCATCCGGGAACCAGCCGGGGGATGTTGTCGATGACGATGGGCTCGCGGAAGATGGTTCCGCCAAGAATGTTGCGGATGGTGCCGTTGGGCGACTTCCACATGCGCTTGAGACTGAATTCCTTCACCCGGGCCTCGTCTGGGGTTATGGTGGCGCACTTGACGCCCACATGCTCGCGCTGAATGGCCTGGGCCGCCCGGACAGTGACCTTGTCGTCGGTGGCGTCCCTGTTGCGGATGCCCAGATCGTAATAGTCCAGGTCCACATCCAGATAGGGCAGAATCAGCCGTTCCTTGATCATTTTCCAGATGACCCGGGTCATCTCGTCACCGTCGAGCTCGACGATGCGTCCCTTCACGGCGATCTTCTCCATGGCGGCCTCCTAACAGTGGGTGGGCCGGGGGCAGGATCCTGCCCCCGGTGCCGCAGTTGCGCTCGCGAACAGTTCTATCCCAAGTTTGTTACTCTCTCTTCCCCTGCTCGTAACCCGTTCGTAGCACGCCGGAGCGTCATCATGAGGCGCTAGGCTGGCAGACATGACACAGGAAATCGAAATCGGTCTCGGCAAGAAGGCCACGGTGGCCTACACGCTCGATGATGTCTCCATACTCCCATCAAGAAGGACCAGGGATCCCCAGGATGTCTCCACGGCCTGGCAGGTGGATGCCTACGAGTTCGACCTGCCCCTGCTGGCGGCGCCCATGGACTCGGTGACCAGCCCGGAGACGGCCATCGCCCTGGGACGGTTGGGCGGACTGGGCGTGCTGGACCTGGAGGGGCTGTGGACCCGCTACGAGGATCCGCGCCCCCAGCTGGACCGGATAGCCCATGCCACGCCGGAGCAGGCGACCGAGGTCATTCAGGAGGCCTACAGGGAGCCGGTCAAGGCGGAGCTGATCACCCGCCGTCTGCAGGAGATTCGCAAGGCCGGGGTCACGGTGGCCGGGGCCCTGTCGCCCCAGCGCACCCAGGAGTTCTACACGACGGTGGTCGATGCAGGCGTGGATCTGTTCGTGATCCGCGGCACGGCGGTATCGGCCGAGCACGTCTCCACCAGCCATGAGCCCTTGGATTTGAAGAAGTTCATCTATGACCTGGACGTTCCGGTCATCGTCGGCGGGGCCGCCACCTACCAGGCTGCCCTGCATCTGATGCGCACGGGTGCCGCCGGGGTGCTGGTCGGGTTTGGCGGGGGAGCCTCTTCTACCGACTCCGCCACCATTGGAATTCAGGCTCCTATGGCCACGGCCATCTCGGATGTGGCGGAGGCGCGTCGTGACTACCTGGACGAATCCGGCGGCCGCTACGTTCAGGTCATCGCCGACGGGGAGACCGGCACCTCGGGGTCCTTTGTCAAGGCCTTGGCCATGGGGGCCGACGCGGTCATGCTGGGCACGCCCCTGGCCAAGGCCACGGAGGCTCCCGGTCAGGGCATGCACTGGGGGGCCGAGGCCCATCATCCTGAGTTGCCCAGGGGTCGCAGGGTCCAGGTCGGCCAGGTGGGGAGCCTGGAGCGCATACTCTTCGGACCCAGTGATCGCACCGATGGCAGCCTGAACTTGATCGGGGCCCTGCGCCGGGCCATGGCCTCCACCGGCTACGTGGATGTCAAGAACTTCCAGAAGTGCCGCGTGGCAGTGACTCCCGCCCCTCGCTGCTGAGCAGGTATTTATCCACAATCCGTATCAAGGCCGGTTCAGGTTGACCACATTCCTGAACCGGCCTTTACATTGCCTCAGGGCATTCTTACTCTGGACGTAATCGCTGTCGTTGCGTCGGTCACCCAGTGCACCTCGCCGGCATGAGAGGGGGAAGCAAACAAGCACATCGAAGTGCGAGGGGAGAAGTATGACGGAGTATATGGATCTGGCGCCGACCTGGGATGGGGATCGTGCAATCGGGGACTCGGCAGGACAGGACGTCGGCGGCTGGTGGCCGTCCACCTGCGTTCAGGTGCCGCTGGGGCTTGGGGGCATCAACCTGACAGTGCGAACCGTCAACTTCGTTCGACCGGCGGATGCGGCCGGGCATGAGGGTCTGACGGGGGATCTCAAGCGAATTCTGGTCAACCTGTGCGCCCTGGCATCCAGGGTCTTCGATGTACTGCGGGGTCGTCTGCCGATGAAGGGCCTGGACCGTGTGCTCAACCGCGTCTGCATGGAACGGCTGGCTATGCTGGCCCGGCTCATGCGTGATCGGCATCTGGGCATGGTCCGCACGTCGGATCATGTCGGCCTGGCCTATCTGCCGCTGGTTCCTAAACTGGTCGAGCTCTACCGGGTGGACTGCGACCGTTACGAAACCACCATCGGATTCCTGGTCGGAGAGCGCACGGTGCTGACCAACCTGATCGTCGCCAGAAGTGGTTCGCGCTGGCTCTGTGTGCGCTTCGACATGGGCTAGGCGCCGGCTTTGGCGGGTTAACCCATATGATGGTGGGTATGTTGCGTGAATATACGGTCGAGCTTCAACACCCGACGACGGACAAGGACACCATCTATTCACTCCTGGCAAAACGCACCGCCCGCGACCCTGAGGAGCTGGTTGCCCAGTGGCAGGATCCCATGACCAGAAACTGGCATGATGTCAAGGCCGGGCAGATGTCCGCACGGGTTCGCGCCGTGGCCAAGGGCATGATGGCCTTGGGCGTGGAAAAGGGCAGCACCGTGGTCATCTATGCCTCCACCAGCTATGACTGGGGGGTCACGGACTTCGCCTGCGCCGCCATCGGGGCGGTCTCGGTGCCCATCTACGAGACCGACTCGCCCAGCCAGGCCCAGAAGATCGTTCAGGATGTGGACTGCGTCCTGGCCTTCGCCGGCGACTCGGAGCATGCGCAGATCCTGGAGCAGGTGCGGGGATCCTCGCCCAAGCTCAAGTATGTCTTCAACTTCGAGGCCGGGGGTCTGAACGCGGTCAGCGAATTCGGCCAGGGGATCGACGACGAGCGTCTGGACCAGGCCATCGCCCAGGTCAAGGCCGACGATCTGGCCACCATCGTCTACACCTCGGGCTCAACCGGTGAACCCAAGGGCGCCATGCTCTCCAACCGGAACTTCGTCCACATCGTCTTCGTGGGTTGGGATGTGCTCTACCACATGCTGGCGGCGCCCTCCCGTCTGATGCTCTTCCTGCCCCTGGCCCACTGTTTCGCCCGCTACATCCAGTACGTGGCCATCGGCGCCCAGGGCGTGGTCGGATACGTCTCCAATGCCAAGCACCTGCTGACCGATCTGCGCACATTCCGTCCCACCTATCTGTTGGGCGTGCCCCGTGTCTTCGAGAAGGTCTACAACGCCGCCTCGCAGAAGGCCGGCACAGGTCTGGCCGGCAAGGTCTTCGCCAAGGCCACCAGGCACTTCATCAAGTGGTCCAAGGATGAGCAGGAGGGGCGCGGTCACTCGCCGCTGACCCGCCTGGCCCATGCCTTCTACACCAAGACCGTCGGCAACACAATCGAGTCCGCCCTGGGCTCCAACCTGAGCTACCTGGCCTGCGGCGGCGCGCCCATGAACGCCGACCTGGCCCACTTCTTCAACGGAATCGACGGGATCACCTTCATCCAGGGCTACGGGATGACCGAGACGGCAGCCCCCTGCATCGTCAACTTCGAGGATGCCAACGAGGTGGGGTCGGTCGGCCGACCAGGCTCGGGCATCACGGTCAGGCTGAGCGACGACGACGAGCTTCTGGTCAAGGGCCCCAGCGTCTTCATGGGCTACTACCACCAGCCCGAGCTGGATTCCACCGTCCTCGATAAGGACGGCTGGCTGCACACCGGTGATCTGGCCCAGATCGACGACCAGGGCTTCGTCTTCATCACCGGCCGCAAGAAGGACGTCATCATCACCGCCGGCGGCAAGAACGTCAGTCCGGCTCCCCTGGAGGATGTCATCAGCACCTGCCCGATTGTCTCCCAGGCCGTGGTCGTGGGCGATGGCAGGCCCTTCGTCGGTGCCCTGGTCACCCTGGATGCCGGTATGCTCAAGTCCTGGCTGACCTCCCAGGGTCTGGACGCTGACATGAGCATGGAGCAGGCCAGCCGTAACGATGCCATCCATGCCTTCATCCAGCAGTATGTGGACAAGGCCAACTGCAATGTCTCACGTGCCGAGTCGGTGCGCAAGTTCCTGGTGCTGGACAAGGACTTCACCCAGGAGGATGGCACCCTGACCCCCAGCCTGAAGGTGGTGCGCCCCGAGGTGCTCCGCCAGTACGCCGAACTTGTGGACAAGGTCCTCTATGCGCCCAGGACGCCGGCCAAGCCCGCCGCCAAGGAGAACGACATCGTCAGCAGGGCACGGACCACCATGAGCGATTCCCTGGCCAGCATGACCGGACGCAAGCGTGATGGCCGCCAGGAGGAGGAAGCAGCCCCAGAGGACGAGAAGGACGGCCGCGACGGCCGGGATGACGAGGAGTAAGCAGTGGCGATTCGTACAATCAGAGTGGTTCCTGATCCGGTTTTGCGCACGCCCTGCGATCCGGTGACCAGCATCACCCCGGCTGTGCGCAGTCTGGTGCGTGATCTGGTGGACACTGTCGACGATCCAGGCAGGGCAGGCCTGTCGGCCAACCAGATCGGCGTGGGCCTGCGCGTCTTCTCGTATAACATCGGCGGCAAGGTGGGCTACATCATCAATCCGGTCATCGACAAGACCTCAGGCGAGCAGTATGGCGAAGAGGGATGCCTGTCCCTGCCCAACCTCTGGTATCCGACCAGGCGGGCCGATTACGCCCGGGCCCACGGCATTGATCTGGATGGCAAGACGGTGACCCTCGAAGGCCATGGCATCATGGGGCGGATGATCCAGCACGAGTGCGATCATCTGGACGGCCATGTCTATGTGGATCGGCTGGAGAGCGATGTTCGCCGTAAGGCCATGCAGCAGCTGAGATCAGCCAGGTAGGCAGAGGGTGAACATGATACCCGAGGTCATTGGCCTCGGGTATCATGGTAATTCGGCGTGTCATTGCGCAGGTCCGCTGTCACGGGTGGGCAGGCGCGCCAAGAGTATTCCCGAACACACGCCGCGAATTCGCGCCATGTCCGCGACGTCCTGTGTCGGTCGGCTCCCCGGAGTTGCACGCAGGTGCACATGGCCAGGCAATAACCGACAATGAAAGGTACGGACATGGCACAGATCACCATGAGCGAAATGCTGAAGGCCGGCGTCCACTTCGGACACCAGACCCGTCGTTGGAACCCCAAGATGAAGCAGTACATCCTGATGGAGCGCAACGGCATCCACATCATCAACCTCTTCAAGTCGCTCGGTCTGATCGACCAGGCCTATGACTTCATCAAGCAGACCGTGGCCCACAACGGCACCGTGCTCTTCGTGGGGACCAAGAAGCAGGCCCAGGAGGCCATCAAGGCCCAGGCCACCCGGGTGAACATGCCCTACGTCTCCGAGCGCTGGCTGGGCGGCATGCTGACCAACTTCCAGACCGTGACCAAGCGGGTCGGCCGCTTGAAGGAGCTGGAGGAGATGGACTTCGACGACGTGCACGGCTCGGGGCTGACCAAGAAGGAACTCCTGCTCCTGCGGCGCGAGAAGGACAAGCTGGAGCGCCAGCTGGGCGGCATCCGCAACATGAGCCGCACCCCTTCGGCCCTGTTCGTGGTCGACATCAACAAGGAGGCCCTGGCGGTCTCCGAGGCCAACAAGCTGGGCATTCCGGTGGTGGCCCTGGTGGACACCAACACGGATCCTGAGCTCGTCACCTACCCCATTCCCGCCAACGACGATGCCATTCGCGGCGTCGAGCTGCTGACCAGGCTCATGGCCGATGCCGTGGCCGACGGTCTGCTGGAGCGCTCCGGCAAGGCCGCCAAGACCGAGGAGGCCTCCGACCAGCCCATGGCCGAGTGGGAGAAGAACCTGCTGGAGAACAAGGACGGACAGCCGCAGGAGCAGGCCCAGGATGCCGCCCAGGCTTCCCAGGCCGGGCAGCCTGCGCAACCGCAGCAGGAGACCCCCGCTGCTGATCAGGCCGCCTGAATCTGGCGTCTAGGTAGATGCATTCAGGAAAGACCAGATAGGAGAGTTTCATGGCAAAAATCACCGCTGCACTGATCAAGGAGCTGCGTGATCAGACCGGCGCCGGCATGATGGACGTCAAGAAGGCCCTGACCGAGGCCGAGGGCGACATGGCCCGCGCCAAGGAGATCATCCGCGCCACCGGCATCCAGGCCGCAGGCGCCCGCGAGGGCCGCAAGGCTCAGGAGGGCCTGATCGCCTCCACCGTCGTCGAGGGCGGACAGGGCCAGATCGGCTATGCCGTCGAGCTCAACTCCGAGACCGACTTCGTGGCCAAGACCCCTCAGTTCATAGAGTTCGGCAAGGAGGTCATCGACGACGTGGCCAAGGCTGATGCCTCCAACGCCGAGCAGGTCGATGCCGCTCCGTCCAAGTCCGGTACCGTCAAGGAGACTGTGGAGGAGGCCGGCGCGCTCTTCCATGAGCATGTCAAGGTCGGCCAGGTGGCCCGGGTCGAAGGTCCCCGTGTGGAGATCTACGCCCACCGCAAGTCCGTGGAGATGCCCCCCTCCATCGTGGCCATGATCGCCACTGATGAGGCCGGCGCCCAGGTGGCCCATGAGGTGGCCCTGCAGATCTCCGCCATGAGCCCCAAGTGGCTCAGCCGCGAGGATGTGCCTGCCGACGTGGTGGAGTCCGAGCGTCGTGTGGCCACCGAGAAGTCCCAGGCCGAAGGCAAGCCTGAGAAGATCATTCCCAAGATCGTCGAGGGGCGTCTGAACGCCTTTTTCAAGGAGACCGTCCTGCTGGAGCAGCAGTACGTCAAGGACACCTCCAAGACCATTGGCGACCTCTTCAAGCAGGCTGGAGGCAAGGCTCTGGCCTTCGCCCGTCTCGAGGTCGGCAAGGGCGACGAGGAGTAGTCGGTAGTCCGGCAATGTCGTGGGTCGTCTCGCCCGATCCTGTCTGAGGGATGGGCAGACGGCCGGCACTGATGGCAGGGGAGTGGCCTTCGTGGTCGCTCCCCTTCCTTTGTCCTGGGTCAATTCCCAGGGCCTGCTCAGGTAGGGGTTGTCGCCCAGCCTCGATACTCTGGTTGGCGGCGCACTCCGCCCGTCATCATGTTTGAAGAAAGGGCATTTATGACCGGATCCGATTCAGCACAAAACCCAGCATCGCCTCGTCGTGTGCTGCTCAAGCTCTCCGGAGAGGCCTTCGGGGGAGGCGAGGTCGGCATCGACGTGCAGGTGGTCAAGCGCGTGGCCAAGGAGATCGTCCAGGCGGTGCAGAGCGGCGTGCAGGTCGCCATCGTGGTTGGCGGAGGCAACTTCTTCCGCGGAGCCGAGCTCAGCCAGGCCGGAATCGAGCGTTCGCGCGGCGACTACATGGGCATGCTGGGCACGGTCATGAACTGCCTGGCCCTGCAGGACTTCCTGGAGCAGGACGGTCAGGCCACCAGGGTGCAGACAGCAATCACCATGGGCCAGGTGGCCGAGCCCTACATCCCGCTCAAGGCCATCCGCCACCTGGAGAAGGGACGTGTGGTCATCTTCGGTGCAGGATCAGGCATGCCTTACTTCTCCACTGACACGGTCTCCATCCAGCGGGCCTTGGAGATCCATTGCGTCGAGGTCCTGATGGGCAAGAACGGTGTGGACGGCGTGTACACGGCTGATCCGCACAAGCAGGCTTCTGCGCGTATGTTCACCAACCTGAGCTACCAGAGGGCCCTGGTCGACAATCTGGCCGTCATGGATGCGGCAGCCCTGTCCATGGCCCGTGACAACGACATGCCCATCCGAGTCTTCGGACTGGAGGGTGAAGGCAACGTGACTGGAGCGCTCAAAGGCCAGCGCCTGGGCACCCTGGTCCACGGCGGTCCCGATCGCACCCTGTGACCGGTAGCGGGCACACCCCGCGCCGCTTGGCCCCTGCGGCCCCATGGCCGTAGAGTATAAGAATGACGGACCTCGCGCGCACAGGCGGATGGTCCATACAGCAAGGAGCAGATCATGACCACAGTGGTGGACCAGGCCGGAAGGCAGATGGACAAGAGCATCGAGGCGACCAAGGAGAACTTCTCGGGGATCAGGACCGGGCGTGCCAACCCCTCCTTCCTCAACGACATCATGGTGGAGTATTACGGCACACCCACACCCATCAAGTCCTTGGCATCCATCGGCGTCCCAGAGCCCCGCACCCTGGCTGTCACCCCCTTCGATCCCTCACAGGCAGGCGCAGTCGAGAAGGCCATCCGCGACTCGGACCTGGGCGTCAACCCCAGCCGTGACGGCAACGTCATCAGGGTCACCATGCCCGAGCTGACCGAGGAGCGCCGCCGGGACTACGTCAAGCTGGCCAAGAACAAGGCCGAGGAGGGCAAGGTGGCCGTCCGCAACATCCGGCGCAAGGTCAAGGAGGAGCTGGAGGCCAAGGTCAAGGACGGCGACCTGGGCGAGGACGAGGGCAACCGGCTGCAGAAGGAGCTGGAGACCGTCACCAAGCAGAAGAACGACACGATCGACCAGCTCCTGGATGCCAAGGAGAAGGAGATCCTCGAGGTCTGATCCCGCCTGGGGAGGATCCACACTTCATGAGTACCAAGGAAAGCTCTGCCGAGAAGGCAGGTCAGGATGCCGTCGCAACCCTGAACAAACGAACCGGACGCAACATGCCGCAGGCGGTGGCCACTGGCGCGCTTCTGGTGGTCATCATCCTGGCCTGCATCCTGGTGCGCATCGACGCATTCATCTACCTGATCGTGATCTTCATGACCCTGGGGCTCTGGGAGCTCAGGGTGGACTTTGCCACGGCGGGCCTGCATATACCGGTGGTCGAGCTCTGGGTCTGTTCGGCGGTCACCATGCTGGCCTCCTTCTACGCGCCTGACCATGTGGCGGTCATGACCGCTGGAGTTCTGGTCACCGCCCTGGTCGGGGCTCTTGCGGCCACGCGCAACCATCGCCTGGGCGGTCGGCTGGTCAAGGCGGTGAACGCCAAGCTGTCGGGCAAGGACGCGCAGACCATGGCCGATGCATCCTACGGCACCGCAGAGGGGGAGCCCCGTTCAAGCAGCCTGGCCAATGTGGGCGTCACCCTCCTGACCGTTGTCTATATCACCCTCCTGGCCTGTCTGATAACCCTGCCCACCACCTTCGGCGGGCATCCTGCCGCACACGCCTTCATGGTGATTTTCCTGCCTGCCTTGAGCGATATCGGCGGACTGCTCTTCGGCTCGCTCTTCGGCAAGCACAAGATCTCGCCCCGTATCTCTCCCGGCAAGTCCCTGGAGGGGCTGGCAGGCTCCATGCTCTGCTGCCTGATCGGCGCCCTGGTCATCTTTGCGGCTACCTATCCCATGGCGGATTGGGGACGGATCTGGTGGGTCGCCCTGCTCATGGGCATCATGGTCGGAGCCACAGGCACCCTCGGGGACCTGAGCGCATCCTTGATCAAACGCGACCTTGGGATAAAGGACATGGGTCACCTGCTCAAGGGCCACGGCGGGGTGCTGGACAGGGTGGATTCGATCCTCATGTCCGCACCGTTTATCACACTGGTGCTTTTGATTACCGGCCTGTGACCGGAATTGATGGTCGGATGACTGATACAGGATGAGGTAGAGGTATGACAGATGTCGATTTGACCGGTGCCGAGCCTGAGACCGGCATCACCCCCGGAGGCAAGGATGGCGCCTTCCGGGACGTTCTGGCTGCCGACCATGCCCGACGAGGCAAGCCGCCGCGCCACTTTACCGACATGGACCGGAAGGAGCGCCAGGAGGTCTGCGCTCAAATGGGCCTGCCTAAATTCCGGGTCTCGCAGCTGGCCAACCATTACTTCAACCATCTGTCCACCAACCCGGACGACTTCACGGACTTTCCCTCGGCCAGCCGCCAGGAGGCCGCACACCGCTTCTTCCCCGAGCTGATCACCCCGGTCACCGTTCAGAAGGCGGATCAGGGGACGACCATCAAGACCCTCTGGGAGCTCTTCGACGGGTCCAGGATCGAGTCCGTGCTCATGCGCTACCCCTCCAGGGCCACCCTCTGCATCTCCAGCCAGGTCGGCTGCGGCATGGGTTGCCCCTTCTGCGCCACAGGTCAGCTTGGGTTGACCCGAAACATGTCGACCGGCGAGATTCTGGAACAGGTCAGGGCCGCCTCCCGGATGATGCGGTCCGGACAGGTTGCCGGAGGTCCGGGGCGCCTGAGCAACATCGTCTTCATGGGGATGGGCGAGCCCATGGGCAACTACCGGGCTGTCCTGTCCGCAGTCAGGCAGATCAGCGCCCTGCCATCCAAGGGATTCGGCATCTCGGCCAGGAACATCACCGTCTCCACGGTCGGCGTGGTCCCCGGCATTCGCAAGCTGACCCGAGAGGGAATACCGGTCCGTCTGGCCGTCTCCCTCCATGCCCCCAGCGACAAGCTGCGCGACGAGCTGGTTCCCATGAACCGCCGCTTCAACACCACCCAGGTCCTGGACGCGGCCCACGACTACTATCTGGCCAGCGGCAGGCGGGTCAGCATCGAGTACGCCCTGATGCGCGGCATCAACGACCAGGCCGAGCATGCCCGCCTCCTGGCCAAGCGCCTCAACCACTACGGGGACGACTGGGCGCACGTCAACCCCATACCCCTGAATCCGATTGAGGGGTCTCGCTGGACTGCATCCAAGCCCGAGGACGAGCAGCGCTTCCTGGACATCCTCCACAAGGCCGGCATCACTGCAACCATGAGGGACACCCGCGGATCTGACATCGACGGTGCCTGCGGGCAGCTGGCAGCCAAGGCCGTCAAGCTTCAGGCCTGATTCAGCGTTATGCAATGAGGTCATGCCATAGTGTGGACATGCCATGGTCTTCAGACACCGCAGAAGCTAAGGTCGTGACTCAAACAATTCGGTTCAGGCAGGAAGGCAGGTCGCATGACGGTAGCGGTTCGTGTCATTCCCTGCCTTGATGTCGACCAGGGCCGTGTGGTCAAAGGCGTCCACTTCAAGAATCTGCGCGATGCGGGTGATCCGGTCGAACTGGCTTCGGCCTACTACCGCCAGGGAGCTGACGAACTGACCTTCCTGGATGTGACCGCTTCAGGCAGCGGACGGGCCACCATGGTGGACCTGGTCAAGAGCACCGCCGACCAGATCTTAATTCCGCTGACCGTCGGCGGAGGCGTGCGCAACCCGCAGGATGTCGATACCCTCCTGCGGTCAGGCGCCGATAAGGTCGGCATCAACACGGCAGCCATCGCCAATCCGCAGGTCATCGGCGACATCGCCCAGCGGTTCGGCCGCCAGGTTCTGGTCCTTTCGGTCGATGCCCGCCGGTCTGATGCGCAGGGCATTACCTCAGGATATGAGGTGACCACCATGGGCGGCCACCAGTCCACCGGCATCGATGCCATCGATTGGGTCAAGCAGGCCCAGGAGCTCGGGGCCGGTGAGATCCTCCTCAATTCCATGGATGCGGACGGCACCCGTCAAGGCTTCGATCTGGAGATGATCGCCGACGTGCGCAAGGCCGTATCACTTCCGCTCATCGCCAGTGGAGGGGCAGGCAAGGCCGCCGATTTTCCTCCTGCTGTCAAGGCCGGGGCCGACGCGGTTCTGGCGGCTTCCGTCTTCCACTTTGGCCAGGTGTCCATCAAGGACGTCAAGCAGGCACTCCATGCGGCCGGGTATCCGGTTCGATGGCAGGCCTGAATCAATCCCGCAGATAATTTCGGCACCGCACGGTGCTTGGCATTTGTAAGCCCTGTCGGCAGCCATCGGGGAACCATACCCATACCATAGACAATCAACCGACAAGGTCATGTCGAACAAATCAGGAGAACGAGGATCAATGTCACAGTCTTCGAAGGACCGGGAAGCACGTTTGGATCCGAGCATAGCGACCAGGCTCAAGAAGGATGCCAAGGGACTTGTGGCCGCTGTGGTCCAGCAGTATGACAGCCGTCAGGTGCTCATGGTCGGGTACATGGATGAGGAGGCCTTGAGACGGACCCTGACCACGGGTAGGGTCACCTTCTGGTCCCGCTCCAGGCAGGAATACTGGCGCAAGGGAGACACCTCCGGGCACGTCCAATACGTCAAGGGAGTCAGCATCGACTGCGACGGGGACGCGCTGCTTATCGAAGTAGACCAGGTGGGGGCGGCCTGCCACACCGGACACAGGTCGTGTTTCGAGGCCGGAGGACCCTTGCCGGCGGTGCAGGGCAACCGTACGCAGGCACAAATGCAGAGCGAGGAAGGGTAATCCAGTGCAGAAAGACGCTAAGGTTGTGGCAGGGAATATACAGGAAACTGGAGGGAAGGGCTCTATGACCGTCTTGGATGAACTGGTGGCCGGCGCCGTGGAGGATGCCAGGGGCCGGGTACAGAAGATTCCCTTGGAAAGCCTCAAGCAACAGGTCAGGAGTATGAAGCGCAAACCCCTTGATGCAGCCCGGCTGCTCAGGGAGAGCGTCGGCATTCCGATCATCGCGGAAATCAAGCGCGCCTCGCCCTCCAAGGGGTATCTTGCCGACATCAAAAATCCCGCCGCACTGGCCCGGCAGTATGCCAACGGGGGTGCCTCGGCCATATCGGTGCTGACCGAGGGCAGACGCTTCCTGGGGTCCTTGGAGGATCTGCGGCAGGTCAGGCAGGCCGTGGGCATTCCCGTGCTCAACAAGAATTTCATTGTCTCCGACTACCAGGTCTGGGAGTCCAGGGCCAATGGGGCCGATATGATCCTGTTGATTGTGGCGGCCTTGGATGACACCCGCCTCAAGCACCTGCTCGACCTGTCCGGGAGCCTGGGCATGACCGCTCTGGTCGAGACGCATGATCGACAGGAGATCGAGCGGGCCATTGCGGCCGGTGCCAGGGTGATCGGCATCAACGCTCGGAATCTGAAGGACCTGAGCGTCGACGTCGACCAGTATGCCCGGCTGGCCTCCAACCTGCCCAAGGACGTGGTGAAGGTGGCCGAGTCCGGAGTGTTCGGCACGGTCGAGCTTGAGCGGTACGCCCGGGCCGGGGCCGATGCGGTCCTGATAGGAGAAGGACTGGTCACCTCCCAGGACCGGGAGGGCACCGTCCGCTTGCTGGTTCAGGCCGGTCACCGCTTCAAGGCCGCCGAGGCCAGGCCCCTGTCGACCCATGACGGTCCCTATTTCGGCCCATATGGCGGACGTTTCGTACCCGAGGCCCTGGTTGGTGCCCTTGACGAGCTGGAGCGCGTCTACAAGGAGGCCAAGGCCGATCCGGCCTTCCGCGAGGAGTTGAACAGGCTCAACCGGGTCTATGTGGGGCGTCCCTCGGCTCTGACGCCGGCTCCCAGGTTCGCCAAGCTGATCAGCGATCGGGTCGGCGGCCAGGTCAGGGTATTCCTGAAGAGGGAGGATCTGAACCACACGGGCGCCCACAAGATCAACAACGCCCTGGGCCAAGGGCTCCTGGTCAAGCGTATGGGCAAGACCCGCGTCATCGCGGAGACCGGAGCCGGTCAGCACGGCGTGGCCACGGCTACGGTCTGCGCCCTCCTGGGCTTCAAGTGCCGGATCTACATGGGCCAGATCGACGCCCGCAGGCAGGCCCTGAACGTGGCCAGGATGCGGATGCTGGGAGCCGAAGTAGTGGAGGTGACCACCGGGACCAGAATTCTCAAGGACGCCATCAACGAGGCCCTGCGCGACTGGGTGACCAACGTGGAGTCCACCCACTACCTGCTGGGCACGGTGGCCGGCCCCCATCCCTTCCCGACCATAGTCAGGGACTTTCAGAAGATCATCGGCGAAGAGGCCTCCGCACAGCTTTCTGCATATGGCATCGACCATCCTGACGGGGTTGTGGCCTGCGTGGGCGGAGGCTCCAACGCCATCGGCATCATGAACACCTTCCTGGACGATCCCCGGGTCTCCCTCTACGCATACGAGGCCGGTGGAGACGGGCCCAGCTCGGGCAAGCACGCCATCCGCCTGTCGCCAGACACAGGACAGGTCGGCGTCTTCCAGGGGACCAAGTCCTATCTGCTGGAGGACGACCAGGGCCAGACCATGGATACCTACTCCATCTCCGCCGGCCTGGATTACGCCTCGGTGGGGCCCGAGCACGCCTGGTTGCACGACATGGGCCGGGTCAAGTACGACTATGCGACCGACAAGGAGGCCATGCAGGCTTTCAGCGACCTCTGCCGGACCGAAGGCATCATCCCTGCCCTGGAGTCCTCGCACGCCTTGGCAGGAGCCAGCAAGGCGGCCACGGACCTTCTGCGCAAGGGAATCAGGAATCCTGTCATTCTGATCAACATCTCGGGCAGGGGCGACAAGGATGTGGCCACGGCGGGCAGATGGTTCGGCTACCTGTCCGAGCAGGAGGCCAGCGCTCTGGAAGCCCAGGCAGGGCACAGCAAGAGCGATCAAGCAGAAGAGGAGGCCCGTTGATGGTCAACCAGCAATGGCAATGGCAGAAAGCCCCCGTCCAGCCGGTCCAGCCCGCACAGTCCAAGGGGTTCAGTCGCACGGCCAGCCCGGTGGCATCCACGCTGCAGGCCCTTCGCCAGCAGGGCAGGCCGGCCTTCATCGGCTACTTCCCCTACGGATTCCCCGATGTGCCCACATCCCTGGAAGCCATGCGGGTCATGGTGAAAAGCGGGGTCGACATCCTCGAGATCGGACTGCCCTACAGCGACCCGGTCATGGATGGTCCGGTCATCCAGGCGGCCAGCAAGTGCGCCATCGACAATGGCGTCAAGGTCGAGGGTGTCTTCGATGCGGTCCGCCAGGTCCAGGCGGACGGTGCAAGGGCTCTGGTCATGAGCTACTGGAATCTGATTCTGCATCACGGTGTAGCCGATTTTGCGCGGCGCATGGCCGAGGCCGGAGGGTCCGGGCTGGTCACCCCGGATCTGATCGTCGACGAATCCGGGGAATGGATAGAGCAGTCGGACCGCTATGGCCTTGACCGGGTCTATCTGGTCTCGCCCGACTCCACCGATGCACGTCTGCAGCTCACCTCCCGAGCCGCCAGGGGCTTCGTCTACGCGACCTCCCGGATGGGCGTGACCGGCGAACGAACCAGCATGTCCAACTCGGCCCGGAACCTGGTGGCGAGAGTCAGGCATGCGGGAGCTCCGTATGTGTGCGTGGGGATCGGGGTTTCGACCGCCCAGCAGGCCTCCCAGGTTGGCGCCTACGCGGATGGGGTCATCGTCGGCTCGGCCCTGGTGCATTGTCTTCTGAATGACGAGGGCAGGCCGCGGAAGGACCGCAGAAAGGCTTTGGAGGCCCTGGCCGAGATCTGCTCCGACCTGCGCTGGGGCATATCCCAGGCCAGGAAGTGAATGGGGCTGTAAGGCCCAGGGGCTAGATTGGAGCTTTATGACGCTTGCCTACATTCCATCGCCGGGAATATCCAGCTTCCAACTGGGGCCGGTCACCATCAGGTTCTATGCCCTGACCATGCTCCTGGCCATCATCGTGGCTGCCTGGATTACGGACAGGCGCTGGAAGAAGGAGGGTGGCCGGACCGACCAGATTCTGGACATCGCCATCTGCGCGGTACCGGCCGGCATAGTCGGCGCAAGGCTCTACCACGTCATCACCACTCCGGAACGCTACTTCGGAGCTGATGGCAACCCAGCGGACATCCTGCGCATCTGGCGTGGGGGTCTGGGCATCTGGGGTGCCGTCCTCCTGGGAGCCCTGGCGGCCTGGGCCTGGTGTCGTCACAAGAATTACCCGACGGCCCTGCTGGCCGACAGCGTGGCTCCGGCCCTTCTGGTTGCCCAGGCCATCGGGCGACTGGGCAACTGGTTCAATCAGGAGCTCTACGGGGCTCCCACCACGCTGCCCTGGGGTCTGAAGATCGATGCGGCAGGTTCCGCCATCGGCAGCAGCGAACAGTGCTACGACGGGTCCACCTGCCCGACCGGCACCCTCTTTCAGCCCACATTCCTATACGAGATGATCTGGAACCTGATCGGCGCGGCCCTCCTGGTCTGGATCGGCCACAAGGCGGTGAATGTGCTCAAGGCCGGATCCCTCTTCGCCCTCTATGTCATGTGGTACACCCTGGGGCGCACCTGGATCGAGGCCCTTCGCATCGACTTCGCCCACGAATTCCTTGGGGTCAGGATCAACGTCTGGGTTTCCATGACGGTCTTCTTCCTGGCGGCTGCGGCCTTCGTCCTCATAATGCGCAAGGGCAAGCCGACCTCCCTGCTGTCCGAAAAGCTGAGGACCATCACCGAGCTCGAGGTGCGTCAGGAATCCGAGGCCCGGAGCAAGTAGGACAGGGGTCGGCCACCCAGGGGTCGGAACCTTTGCAATTGAGCCACAAACCGGCGCCACCGGTCTTCCGTACAACATAGAATAATCTTTATGAGCATTCAGATAGCACCCAGCATTCTTTCCGCCGATTTCGCCAACTTGGAGCGGGATCTCAAGGCTATTGCCAATGCCGATATGGTCCATGTGGATGTGATGGACCACCATTTCGTTCCCAACCTGACGCTAGGCGAACCCGTAGTGGAGCGCATCTGCCAGGTGACCGACCTGCCGGTGGATGTGCATCTGATGATCGAGGACCCCGACCGTTGGGCCCCTGAATTCGCAAAGCTGGGTGTCGCCTCCGTCACCTTCCACACCGGAGCCGTCCATGCCCCGGTCCGTCTGGCCCGCCAGCTGCACGACATGGGGGTCAAGGCCTGCCTGGCCGTGCGCCCCGCCGAGCCTGTGGAGCCGATCTTCGATATTCTCGATGAGTTTGACATGATTCTGGTCATGACCGTGGAGCCGGGCTTCGGCGGCCAGAAGTTCCTGGACAATCAGATGCCCAAGACCCGCCGCCTGCGTGACCAGATCACCGCCCGCGGCCTGAAGACCCACATTCAGGTGGATGGCGGGGTAAGCCCCACCACGGCTCCCATAGTGGCAGAGGCTGGGGCCGATGTTCTGGTGGCGGGCTCTGCGGTCTACGGTGCTGACGACCCGGCCAAGGCCATTGACCAGATCAGGCAGGCCGCTCAGGTAAGCTACAAGGACTGACAGGTTTCGCAGGAAGAATGGAGATAGCCAGATGAAGACCTTCGACGGGTTGTTTGAGGAGCTGACGACCAAGGCCAAGGAGCGCCCGGAAGGATCCCTGACCGTTGACGAGCTGGACAAGGGCACGCATTTCATCGGCAAGAAGATCAATGAAGAGGCCGGAGAGACCTGGATCGCAGCTGAGTACGAGGGCAAGGAGCGGACCGCCGAGGAGATGAGCCAGCTGCTGTATCACATCCAGGTCATGATGATCGATCGGGGCATCACCCTGGAGGATGTCTACAGGTATCTGTGACCCCCGTTCCCATCCCGCTGTAGATTCGCTTCCGCAATTAGGAGGTTACCGTGTTGAAGGTCGCGGTGCCCAATAAAGGCATGTTGTCCCAGCCCGCATGGAGGCTGCTGTCAGAGTCCGGCTATCGTCTGCGTTCCAACGACCGGCAACTGGTGGTCGATGACGTCGACAACGACATCCAGCTCTTTTACTTAAGGCCCAACGACATAGCGGTCTATGTCGGCCTGGGAACCATCGATCTGGGCATCACCGGACGTGATCTTCTGCTCAACTCCGGTACCGGTGCCGTCGAGGTTACGCAGCTGGGATTCGGCGCTTCCACCTTCAGGTTCGCCGCTCCGGAGACCAGCTCCATCAGCACTTTGCCGGACGTGGACGGCAAGCGGATCGGCACCACCTTCGACCGGCTTCTTGAGGACTACCTGACCAGCAAGGGGCTCAAGGCCGAACTGATCCACCTGGACGGGGCGGTGGAGTCGTCGGTTCAGCTGGGAGTAGCCGACCTGATCGCCGATGTGGTCTCCACCGGCACCACCCTGCGCAACGCCGGGCTTCGGGTCTTCGGTGATCCCATTCTGAAGTCGGAGGGTATTCTCATCAGGTCGCCACGCCTGGATCCGAATGATGAACGGTTGGCGGTCATGTCCCGTAGGCTGGAGGGTGTGCTGACAGCCCGCCGCTATGTACTGATGGATTACGACATCCCGGTCGAGCGTGTAGCCATGGCTGTAGGCATCACGCCCGGGTACGAGTCCCCGACGGTCTCCTCCCTGCACGACAAGCAGTGGGCGGCTGTCAGGGCCATGGTCCCCAGGGACCAGGTGAACAACCTCATGGACCGGCTCTATGAGATTGGTGCGCGTGCCATCCTTGTAACAGCCCTTCAAGCTTCTAGAATGTAGTCGGATGGCACTGATCGATCGAATTTCACGCAGCAGGTACAGCCCTGAGCCGCGGTCCGTGATTCTCACGGTACCCAATGTGATCAGCATGCTCCGTATCCTGTCCATACCCCTTATTGCCTACCTGGTGGCCAATCGCCATTTGATCATCTCCCTGGTGGTCATGCTGATTTCGGCCCTGTCGGATGGGGTGGATGGGATCATTGCACGGAGGTTCAACCAGGTCAGCAAGCTGGGGCAGATCCTGGACCCGGTTGCCGATCGCCTGCTCATTCTCTGCTCCGTCCTTGCCCTGAGCATCGCCTCCATACTGCCCTGGTGGCTTCTGGCCCTGGTCGGTGCGAGGGATGTGCTCATGGGCCTGCTGGTTCTGGCGCTGGCCCAGCACGACTATGGCCCTCTGCCGGTCCATTTCGCGGGCAAGACCGGGACGGCCGTGCTCATGCTGGCCATACCTGCCCTGATCTTTGCGGATGTGGGCACTTCGGCCTTCTTCCGCTTCTTCCATCTTGTGGCTCTTGCAGCTGTCATCTGGGGTGTGGCGCTTTACTGGCTGGCGGGGCTGATCTACGCACGTCAAGGTATTGGGCTGCTTCGTCAGGACGGCCATCATGACTGAGCCACAGATGACACCTGAATCCTTCCCCGTGCCGCCCGACCGTGCCCTGATTCACCGCCGGGCGGCTTTTTCGCATTCCACCGCTGGTCTGGAACGTCACTATGTGGATCAGGAGAGCTCCGAGCCCGCCCAGGAGTCCATTCGTCGGCGCATGGCCGATGAGTCCCTGAGGCTGATCGATGATCTGACCAACCGTCCCATGGATCCCATGTTCGAGGATGCCCGCCTGCTGCCCGCTGAGCGCAGGTCGCCCCTGAGCGTCTGGGTGAACAGGATCCTGGTCTTCGTCATCTGTGTGCTGGTCGGCTTGGCGGGCACGGGCATAGTTCAGGTGTTGCACCGGGACCCACGTCAGAAGGTGCGCGAAAAGCTGATAACCCAGGTGGAAGCGGTCAGCAAGCGTGCCAACGACCTCAACGGGCAGATTTCCGACCTCAACGGCAATATCGACACACTGTCGGGTCAAGTGGGCGGCCAAGGCCAGAACAGCACCCAGACCGCCGACGATCTGACCAATGGCACCAGCAAGGTGCAGGGCCAGGGCATCGTCATCACCCTGGCCAACCCGATAGCCTCCAAGGATTCCCGGGACAACGCTGATCAGATCAAACTGGTCACGGACCAGGACCTGCAGTGGTTCCTGACCAAGCTCTGGTCTGCGGGAGCCGAGGCTATCGCCATCAACGGCAATAGAATAGGAACGCAGACCTCCGTGCGCACGGCCGGTCAGACCATCCTGGTGGGGACTGCCTCCATCGAGGCACCCTACAAGATCGAGGCCATCGGTGACCAGAGTGCTCTGTCTGATCTGATGGCTCGCAGCGATCTGCAGACTCGCCTGCGTGACCTGAAGAACGCGAACATCACCGTCAATGTGACCAAGCAGCGGCGCCTGAACCTGAACGCTGTAGGTCTGCCCAATCTGTCCTATGCCGGAAGGAGTCATTGACATGTCGGCAATTCTCGGCCTGATCCTAGGTGTGGTGGCGGGCATCTTCCTCAAGCCCGACATTCCCATCGTCCTGCAGCCCTACCTGCCCATCATGGTGGTGGCGGCCCTGGACGCGTTGATGGGCGCGGTCCGTTCCTACTTCGAGCGCAGCTTCTCGGACCGGGTCTTCGTGGTCTCCTTCATCTCCAACGTGATCACCGCCACTCTTCTGGTCTTCCTCGGCAACCAGCTGGGTGTGGGCTCCCAGCTGTCCACGGCCGTCATCGTGGTCCTGGGTATCCGCATCTTCTCCAACGTCTCCGCTATCCGACGGTTCATTTTCAAGGGGTGAGCACATGAGACACACCCTCAGGAAAAAGCGCGATGAACAGATGCCCGAGAGCATTCCGCCCAGGCGGCCTGGACGGGTCAGGGCTCCATCCGACGACACGCAGACCGGTGCTTTCCCGGTGGTTCGTCGGCGGCCTCTGCGCACACTCAACTCCAACGCCACCAGGGTCAGGCTGGTCACCAGCGTCCTGGTGGCCCTTATGTGCGCCCTGCTGGGCTTCGGGTACGCGGTCCAGGTGCGCAATAATCAGTCCTCCTACCAGAGCCTGTCCGAGGAAGAGCTGGTGCGGGTGCTGGACGAGACCAGCAACCAGGTAGACAAGCTGGAGGAGCGCAAGAGCCAGCTCAACCAGCAGCTGACCTCCATCAAGTCCGCCGCCGACAAGCAGAAGGAGGCCGCCCGCATCGCCCAGCAGAACGAACAGAGCAG
The DNA here is from genome assembly GCF_016100735.1 of Bifidobacterium sp. W8104. Taxonomy (NCBI): domain Bacteria; kingdom Bacillati; phylum Actinomycetota; class Actinomycetes; order Bifidobacteriales; family Bifidobacteriaceae; genus Bifidobacterium; species Bifidobacterium sp. W8104. The sequence goes on along the minus strand of NZ_JACFRW010000001.1, from coordinate 2,047,138 downwards.
CGGCATCCTGTCCGGACGGCTGCCGGCCCAGGGCAGGGGAGTGGTCGTAACGGTCACTGAGGACAGCGACCGCGTGGATGCCTCGACCATGTTCAACCTGATCGAGGAGTTGCGCAATGCCGGGGCTGAGGTCATATCCTTCAACGATGTCCGGGTTGTCACCAACACCTATCTGCTGGATACCCGCACCGGCCTGCAGTGCGACCACGCCAAGCTGCACAGCCCCTATGTCGTCAAGGCCATCGGGGATCCGGACAGCCTGCAGAATGCCATTCAGATAGCCGGGGGAGTGGGCTCGCGGATCAAGGTGCAATTCCATGCATCCGTATCAGTGGACCAGTCCGATAGTGTCAAAATCGACCAGGTTCGACGCGTGCAGGATTATCAGTATGCAAAGCCTGTAGAATAGGCAGTTATGACAGAACCTATTCCCACTGCGGGCGAGACGACCATCATCGGCATGCCGGCCCTGAATATTCCAGTCACCTCCAACGGTGACCGTCCACTGACCAAGGACGACCTGGAGACCATGGCCCGATTGCCTGAGGGTACAGCCCTACTGATCTCTACCAGGGGAGCGGTGTCGGGATCGCGCTATCTGCTGGACGAGGACCAGGTCAGCGTGGGGCGCGATCCGAAAGCGGACATTCTGTTGGACGACTCGACGGTCTCCCGTGCGCACGCCATTTTCGTGCGGACCGATCATGGCTTCCGTGTCGAGGACACGGGCAGTCTCAACGGCACCTATGTCAACCGTGAACGCGTGGACCAGGCCGACCTGCACAACGGCGATGAGATCATGATCGGCAAGTTCAGGCTGGTCTACTTCGATAATCGGGCAGTCATCTCCAAGAACTGACAGGGGGCTTGACATGGCCGAAGAAGCGCCGACCCTAGTCCAGGGTGAGCTCTTTTCGCCTGAGCAGGCCGAGGGCACGACCCGGGGCTACCGGGGCACGGTCGCGGCCAAGGTTGCCGGCATCACCTATCGGCAGCTGGATTATTGGGCTCGCAAACGGATTGTAGAGCCATCCATCAAGGCCTCGCACGGTTCAGGCTCACGTAGGCTTTATTCCTTCAAGGATGTGGTCATCCTGGCTGTCCTCAAGCGCCTCCTGGATGCCGGTGTCAACCTTGTCAACGCTACGAGCACTGTGGCTTATCTTGAGCGGCGGACCGTCGGTCAGCTTGAGCATGTGACCGTGGTCTGCGACGGTGAAGAGGTCACCGAATGTTCAAGCCCGGATCAGGTCTTCGCGCTGATGCAGTCCGGGCGTGCCGTGTTTGCTATCTCTGTGGGCGCAATCTGGCATCGGATGGATCTGGAATTGCAGACCTGCGATCATGTGGATTTGACTACCGGACAGCTGACCCCGGGACTGCCTGAGCGGCCCATCGATGAACTGACGGCCATGCGCCTGCGCCAGCGTCTGGAGCACCAGCATGAGCAACGTCAGCGGGCTGCATGAATCGACGAGGACAACATTGGCGAACAGCATATGGCGAGCTAAATAGGGGAGAAAAACAATAAGTAATTTGACATAACGTACATTATCGGCTTACTAGGTCATGATTTCGATTTTGCCGTTTTCCGGTGATTTTCCAGCGATTTCATGGTTTCTTTATTATGGTCGTTTCGGTGAAGTTGCAAGAGCATCGCTCACAATTATCAAGGGCCACCCGGGTGATCTCGGGTGGCCCCCTAAAGCATAAATGTGGTTCTATGCGGTTCTGGCCGACTCAGTGCTGGGTATGGTCGTTGTCGAAGTAATCATCGACAGCTTGGCACAGCTGGTCGACCTGCTCGATGATTCGGTAGCAGCCGTGAGATTCCAGTTCTCCGGGTTCGGCATAGCCCCAGCGGCATCCTAGGCAGTCCAGACCGGTTTCCAAGGCGCCATCGGCATCGGTCCAGCGGTCACCGACCATCAGGGCCCTGTCGCCGAGCTTTGCATTGCAACCGATCTTCTCAAGTGCGTAGGTGATGACCTGGGCCTTGGTAATCCTTGTGGAGTCCTTGCTTGCTCCATAGACACCATCTACCAGCGGCGTCAGCCCGAAGTGGTCACAGACCGGCAGAGCCTGATACTCGGGTTTACAGGTGGCTACAGCTATTGTCAGACCATGCTGACGCATACGACTCAGCTGTTCTGGAATACCGTCAAAGACCGTAGCGAGCAGGCGTCCAGGGACCTGGTGTCCTGGATGCTCCGGATCCTCGAAGGCTGCTATCCCGCTGTAATAACGCCGGTAGATTTGAACGCCCCTGTCGACGTCTTCCTCTCTGATGCCGTTGTGGCGTAAGGATACTTCGATAGCTGGTCCGATGAATCGTCGAAGCGCGCCCTCATCGGGCACAGGATGACCAAGCTCTTTGAAAGTTTGTATCACAGAGGCGATAATGCCGGGATGAGAAGCTGTCAGGGTGCCGTCCAGATCCAAGAGAACCAGGCGGCGCGGTGATTTACTCATAGTCGGGGAACCATCCTTCTCGGTGCATTTTCAGGCGCTTGTCCAGCACAGCCTTAAGCTCGTCTTCGGACCGACGCTCCAGCAGCATGTCCCAGTGGGTCCTGGTCGGCTTGCCGGTCTTGCCGGACTCCTGCTCGTCATGTCCTTCCAGGTGAGCGATCTGCCCGCAGCGGCACTCCCACTCCTGTGGCACTTCTGCACCCTCAGCCAGCGGCAGAATGGTCCGATGGCCCTTGGGGCAGATGTAGGCGACCTCGCTGCGTGCCGCGAAGTCCACATTCTGATCGGATTCCAGGGACTTCGCCCCAATGCTCATGCCGCGAAGACTGCGCTCTGCCATGATTCCTCCATACTCGTGTCCGTCCTGCTTCCAAGCTACAGAACAGTGTTGACCTGAAACTTATTCCCTGATTGGGCCCGTGTTCACTCCACGCCGGTGTAAGCCACAATGCCGCGATTGACCTGGTCGGCGGCGATGCTGGCAGTCCTGGCCAGGTGATGCCCTCCCCTGCCCAGGTAGGGTTCCACCTGGACGATCTGGGTGAGCACATCGGACAGGCGCTTGGCGTTGCGCACGAAGTCCCCCGCCGTCAGGTCGCTGTCGCGCAGGATGGTGGTCAGCGAGTCGCCACAGGCCCAGTCGTAGATGGTCGGCCCCAGGCCAAAGTCAAGTTCCGGGGGCAGTTCCAATCCGGCCTGATCGCAGCGTTCCTGCACCTGGGACCACTGACGCTTCATATCCTCCATGGCCTCAACCAGCCCGGGAGCCCGGTATCCGGCCCTCTCCCCCGGCTGCTCCCCTACCCCACGGCGGGATTCATAGACCAGTCCGGAGACTGCGGCCGCCAGCTCGGGGGGCTCCAGATCGTCGAGGATGCCCCGATCCAGAATCTCGGCAAGGCTCAGATCCTGCTCGCTGTAAATGCGCCGGAGCAGCTGGCCTTTCCTGGTCAGTCGGCAGTCGTCAGGGTCCACGGGACGGGTGTAGTGCAGGTCTGCCAGAATCTGGCAGATCCTGTCGAACTGGCGCGAGACTGACCCGGTTTTGGACTCGTACTGTTCACGGGTGCGTTGCAGCTCCTTGTCCATGCGGATCCACCGGTTCCCCCAGCGCAGGTGCTTGGGCAGGTCCGGGCACTGGCGGCAGGGATGGTTGCGCTCCTGCTCGCGCAGCTGGTCGATGTGCCGGTCAAGGTCACGGAATGCCCGGTCGCGGGCCTTCTCGCTGGTGAATCGTTGCCGCTTCAGGCGGCGGCGATCATTCTTCTGGGCCGAGGAGAGGGCTGAACGGATGCGCATGAACTCGATTAGATCGCCACGGCTGCACTGGGCGGCCTTCCGGTAGTCCTCCAGGCCGATGGTCAGGGTTTCGATGCGTTCCTCCAGCTCCGAGGCCGATCGATTGGCCTCCCACTGGGCAAAGGAATGGTCCAGGGTGTCCCGGGCACGCGTGTAGCTGGAGGAATTGAGCAGGTTGACGGCCATGTTGAAGGTAGGCCGGAAGCTGGAGTGCAGCGGGTAGACCCTCCTGCTGGATAGGGCTGCCATGGTCTTGGGGCTGAAGTCCCGGTGATCGACCACCACCACATGGCCGATGTCATCGATGCCGCGTCGGCCGGCCCGACCGGTCAGCTGGGTGAACTCACCGGGTGTCAGGGCCACATGCCCGGTGCCGTCGAACTTCTCCAGCTTCTCGACCACGACGCAGCGGGCGGGCATGTTGATGCCCAGGGCCAGGGTTTCGGTGGCGAAGACCACCTTGAGCAGCCCTAACTCGAACAAATGTTCGACTATCTGACGGAAGAGGGTGACTACGCCGGCGTGATGGGCGGCGAAGCCCTGCTCCAGAGCGAAGCGGAACTGGGAGAATCCCAACGCTTTGAGATCCTCCTTGCTGAGTTGCCCTGCTGCCATGGAGTCCACGATGTGCCGTATTCGGCGGGCCTCCTCGTCGGTGGTCAGCTGCAACCCCGCCCGAATGCACTGCTGGACGGCCTGGTCGCAGCCGGTGCGAGAGAAGATGAAGTAGATGCCGGGCAGCATGTCCATGAAGTCCAGCTCATCGACCACGTCGGCCCGGCTTGGACGGTACCGCTCCCCCATCCGCCGCTCCGGTCTGCCGCCTCGGCCATGGCGATGATGATGCCCCTTGTCGCGGGCCTGGATGCGCTCCTGTCCGGCCTTGTCCAACTGGGCCAGCCGGGAGACCAGACGCGGGTTGATTTTTGGTGTCTGCTTTCCAGATCCATCATGCCGATACAGGTCCAGGATCTCGGGCTCGGTATGCCTGTCGGCCTGGACCAGGACATGCTGCTCCAGCGGCACGGGTCTGCGCTCGGAGACCACCAGATGGGTGCGTCCACGCACCGAGGAGATCCAGTCGGAGAATTCCTCCACGTTGGACACGGTGGCAGACAACCCCACAATCCGGGTGGAGGCCGGAAGATGGATGATGACCTCCTCCCAGACGGGCCCCCGGAAGCGGTCGGCCAGATAGTGGACCTCGTCCAGAATCACGTACTTCAGGGCCGTCAGGGTGGAGGACCGTTCATAGAGCATGTTGCGCAGGACCTCGGTGGTCATGACCACGATGTCCGCCTCGGAGTTGATGGAGGTGTCGCCGGTCAGCAGACCCACCCGGTCCTCGCCATAGCGGTCGACCAGGTCATGGTATTTCTGGTTGCTCAGCGCCTTGATGGGGGTGGTGTAGAAGGTCTTGACGTTCTGCTCCTGGGCCAAAAATACTGCGAAATCGGCCACTATGGTCTTGCCGGCGCCGGTCGGAGCGGCCACCAGGACGTTGTCGCCATCCTCCAGGGCGGTGATGGCCTCCAGCTGGAAGTCATCCAGGGGGAAGGGCAGCTTGGACTGAAAGCGTGCCGGCGCCCCGGTCATGCGTTTGCGGTGACGACTGAAGCGGGCGTAGCGTTCCGCCGGCCCCGGTTCGGATGCTGATGAATCCTGTCCGTGGTGACGATGACCTGACATGTTCCTCCAAGAACTACCTATTGAACTGCTTCCACCGCAGCCAGATGCGGCCGTGGTTCCTTCTGCGCTGCTCCTTGCGCTCCAGCACCAGGGCATGGGCCTGGCTGTATCGCTCGGTTGACTGCGACAGGGGCAGCGCGAAGGCCGGACCTTTGGTCCTATCCGGTGCCTGGGACCGCCCAGCTGCCGGGGGTTGCGGCATGTGGCGGTTCAGATCGTCCGAGACCCGCCCTATGGAGCGGCTGGCTGCCATGGCGTGGCGGATGGCGTAGACGGCTCCCCCGATCAGCATGGCCAGCATGAAGATCACCAGAAGGATCCAGATCCATCCAGGCATGGGACTCCTCTCCGACCGGGACTAGTGCCGGTCCTGCTCCTTGTCGTGAGCGTCGCTGATGGTGATCTCGCGCTGGGCACGGGCCAGGATCATGGTGCGCAGGGTCTTGGGTGCCACTGCAGTGATGTGTTTGGCGTGGGCGATGCAGAAGGCCACGAACCAGGAGTCAGAGGAGACGGTCAAATGGACCTTCTGCCCGGATCCACAAGGCTCCACCGAAGCGCCCGGAAGGGACTTGATGTAGGGCAGATCCGGCCGGTCGGTGATGAAGACCGCAGCCGTGCCGTTGTCAAAGGACCACTTGCGTAGTTCGCTGACCGGCACATCCGGGAACTCCACCTTGTGGCCGGGCTTGACGATGGTCGCATGCTCGATTCTGGCGATTCGCAGAACCTGCCACTGTCGGTTGCGCCCGGTGCCATGCTTGAGGTGGCGGCTGGAATCAGAGGGGGCGTCCGCGGCCTCGGTGCCCTCTGCTGCATCGCCAATATCGGTCCAGGCGGCAACATAGTAGACGCCCTCATCCACGAAGATCTTGGCAGGGGCCACCACCTTGCGACGGGTGCGTCCGGCAGCGTCCGTGTACTCCATGTCCAGAAGTGATTCGGTCTTGATGGCCCGGCGGACCACCGAGAAACTCTTGGGCTCGGTCTCATACCCGGTAAGGGAGAGCCAGGGTGTCTCACCCGGTCCGACATGCGTGCGCAGGCGCTGGTAGAGTGACTCGGCCTGGCTGCGGGACTGCTCGGGCAGCAGGGGCGAATGGGCCAGGTAGTTGAGCGAAGCGGTCAGCATGCTCAGGTACTGGGGGGAAATGCCGGCCAGCCGCTCCAAGCCCAGTGAGTTGGTGGCCGAGACGATGCCGCTGTCGTCCAGCAGGGACCAGTCGATGTCGAAGAACTGGCTGCCGGCCATCTCCCCGTCGTCCGAGACCGTGGTCAGGGTGTTGATGTCCTTGTGGATGGTATTGACGTACTTGCGCAGCTCTTCCTTGCTGTTGGGGTGGCCGATGAAGCGATCGGCCAGCTCGGCCAGGGAGAATTCCTCGCCCAGGTGTGCGGACAGGAAGAGCATGAGCCGCAGTCGGCGGTCCACCTCGGACCCGGTCTGGAAGGAGGATGCGCTGGCTCGGCGGGCGTGGCGGAGGTCGGTATCGTCGTCGCTTAGGTCACTGGCGAAATGCTCGACGCTGGTCCGGGCGATCTCCGGGGAGATTACCGTTGCCGCGCCGGGGCTCTGCGACTCGTCGGCAAGCTTGAAGTGGGTGGCTGCATCCAAGCGTCGACGGAAGGCATCCGCGGCCTCCTGCGGGCTGACGATGGAGGCATCGGGGTGCTCCAGGACGAACATGGCCAAATCGTCCGAGTCGGCATATGCCACGTTCAGGTTCTCCCCGTCCACGTCCACCGTGGCAGCGAAGCGACGGGAATCGATGACCTTGACCAGGTTGTCGGGAATGCGCTGAGTACCCAGCCCAGGGGCTATGGAGTCCAGACCCAAACCAGGGATGGGCACCTGCGGCACTCGGGGCGTGGTGCGCGAGACCGGTCGGGTCGGCTCCTCGCAGGCCTCCTGGGACATGGCGATAGATCGTGCAAGGTAGTTGGCCGCAGCCAGCACCGGCATGTCCTCCTGATTGAAGTGCATGCGGATGCGGGGCTCATCCCCCAGCTGCAGACGGTAGGAGGCGAAATCCTGCCCCTCGGACTTGGAGGAATACTCGGGCTGACGGGATTCGATGGCTATGCCCATGGCCGCCAGCTTGGCCCGGTCACGTTGGAACTGCTTGGCGAAGGCTGCCTTGGCGGCCTGGTCGGCCAGCTCGCCGTAGGAGTCGGCATAGGCCTTGACCCGCTGCGCTATTTGCCGTGATGTAAGCCATTGCGGGAAAGCGGACGATAAGACGGCTAGGACATCGAGTTCGTGCTTGCCCCACTTATCCGAGAAACGCCGTCTTCCGTTCGTGCCTTCTGCCATCAGTCCTCGCGTATCGTTAAAATTTATGTATCAGTGCGCCTAACGCACGTCTACCTATCATAGATTGATTTTCAGGACCGTGGGAGCCAAACACCCAAATACGGTCCCTTTTCTTGACAGGCTGAACCCTGTTGCGCCTGGCCTTAGACCCACTCGTCCGGTTCGATACCCTGAGGTCCCACATACTGGCCGTTGGGCACGTATGAGGAGCGCCCTTGGTCGCTCAGATGGGCGTCCGCATACAGGGTCACATCCCTGCCGAAGGTCCAGTCTCCCTCGATGGTGACCGTGTTGGCAGCCGCCAGGCTGGGAACCCCGTAGGGGAAGCGCTCGTCGAAGTCGGCGATGTACTTGTAGTAGCGCTCATCCAGCTGGACATTGGGGAAATCGTAGTTGCCGTCCTCCATCTCATAGGAGTCGGTCAGATGGAAGCGGTCGGAGCGCATGATGAACAGGTCGTCGGTGGTCTTGACCGGCAGGAAGCGCATGCGGTCCACCTGCACGCAGATGGCCCCCTCGAAGAGCGTGGCGGCAGAGCCCATGGCGGTCTCCAGCTGCACCACGGGGCGGGTGGAAGGATCGGTGGGGTCGACGGTCTTCCGGTTCTCGATGATGGGCAGGGGCAGCACGCCGTTGTATTCAGTCAGCTTGTCGCGCAGGGCATCGACCCTGACCCAGATGCTGTTGGTGTTGAAGTAGGGGTGCTTGCGGATGGACATGGCCGAGCTGCGGTCATGCGGGTCCACCTGGGACATCTCCCGTAGGATGAGGCGTCCGCTGGCCTTGTCGATGACGATGTGGCCGCCCTTGCGATCAGCCTCGGTCCGCTTGGCCACCTCGATCATGAAGGGCGCTCCGGATTGGGCGAAATAGCCGGCCAGGGTCCTTGAAGGCCGGGCGCCCAGATTGTCGGAGTTGGAGATGAACAGGTAGTCGATCCCCTGCTCCTTGAGTGTGTCCAGCAGGCCGGTCTCCCAGATGGTCGAGAAGATGTCGCCGTGGCCGGGAGGGCACCATTCAAGGTCCGGCTTGGCTGGAAAGTCGACCGGACGGCCGGTGTCGGCGTCGATTTTGGGCTCGATGTGCTGAATGATTTCCATGGGCACGTCGTTCTGGACGAAGCGGCGGTCCTGCTTGACCACGCGCATGGTGTCGCGCGAGGTGCGGAAGGAGTTCATGAAGATCAGCGGCAGGGGCACCCCTAGGCGCTTGCGGGCCGTCAGCACCTGGCCCATGATGATGTCCAGGAAGCGCATCCGACGGGCCTTGTGGCGACGGATGGGCAACAGGGACTTGGCCTTTTCCAGGCCCATGGAGGTGCCCAGCCCACCGTTGAGCTTGATGAAGGCGGTGCGGGAGAATGCGTCCAGGGCCATGTCCATGTCCATGGTGTCGTGGATCTCTTTGGTGCGGGGCACGTCCTTGAGCGGCGTGATGTCCTTTTCGCGCACGCAGGCTTTGGCATCTCCTCGTTCCCAGGTTTCGTAAAGGTGCCTGAACTGGTTGATGGAGACTTCGCTCATGCCCTTGTCTCGCATCTTCGCGGCCGAAAGGTCGAAAACGTCTGTGCTCATGGAACCCCTTCCGGGCTGGGACGACTTGCGGCCGACGCGGGTTGCGCCGACCGTTCAGAATAATGATAGCAAGTCGATCATGTGCCCGGTCTGTCTGGACTGGTCTACCAGGACTCGCCGGACCGTTGTCGGCCCGGTGACGCTGTGCTACTATCTCTACTCGGTGCTGATGCACCGTCGGGCCGTAGCGCAGTTTGGTAGCGCACTTGACTGGGGGTCAAGGGGTCGCGGGTTCAAATCCCGCCGGCCCGACAAAGTTATACAAGTTGCCAAGGTTCTCGAAATTTAATGTCCTATTTGTTTTGCTCTGGTGACATATATGATAAAAACTGTATTTTTGATTATCCGCCTCTTCGGTATGACAAATTATGTGCTATGTATTCGTTAATGACGCGGGGCTCCTCACTTTCTTACAGGCATGCACATATATAAGGTATATAAATTAAGGTATATAGATAGAATTCTATTACGCTACACTTTAATATCGCTACGAGAGGTTTTATAGAGGCAAGCTTGGCAAAAGCTATATTTTCTTCGGTTGAAGAGATGACTTTCGTTCTGTTTGTTCTGTAATCTGAATAATCAATGTAAGTGACAGTATACAGAGAGCAAAAAAAAGAAAAACACAAATCCATACAAGATTTCCTTGCGACTCATCAAATTGGTTATAAAGGCTGGGGTGTTCGTCACTGTAATACCCAATCTGAATCTGCATGTATAATGTGACAACTAATCCCACAAGACTCATTACATTTATAAATATCGCGACGACCTTCATAAACACCTCTTTGAACTATGCTGCTCGCCAGGCCTGGAATCAAAGCGGTTGTGAGCGCTGGCATCGAGCGGGAACCGAAACGAACAGTGCCAAACGATCTGGGTCGCACATTGACAGTTGCTTTACCGCTCTTTTCGTCCTTCATGGGTTTCTTCTTTGATAAGCTCAAATCAGGACCGGTCGACCTGAATGAGCACCAGAATAATATAAAGCAAGCTTTACGTCAAGTCAATTTGACACCCATTATCTTGGTCTTGTTTACCAAGCGTCTTTTGTCGCCACATTGACAGTGGATCTCGAGACTGTTTTCGGTCTTACGGTCGTTGCGAAACCAGGCTGTTGGCGGAAAGCCATTCACAGCTATAAGCAAAAGATCTATCGTTCAAAACGAATTTGGGAACACCTTTGCTCCCTGTTATTGTAGAAATATTCATGGGTTCACGCGTCAACCAAAGAAGATGGATGTGTTCGCTTTAACCAAGACTCAATGCATGGAAGGTCTCGTGACTTCATAATGATCGGAAAATTGCTGTCTATACCGTTATATATAGGATTTTGTCTACTGCTGATAGTGGCTATTTCCTGGGCGATAGGAAGACCTTGGAAGGACGTTGTAACAAGTCCTTACACGATAATTGGTTTAACTTGCGGAACCATAACATATTGTGCCATTGTGTTTGGTGTACCCTGGCTGCGCAGAAAGCTTGACGGTAATTGATGGCGCAAGTGTTGCCGTACTTACGGTTTTGTCATGTTAATGACACAGGCGACTATTAAGATGCCAGCATGCTCGTCGTGTTGCCCGAGATACCTTTGTTGCTTGTAGTTTGCCTTTTTGTTTACTCTGAACTTGAGTGTCCGTTGAAGACACCTGTCGTCTTTTGTATCAGCAGAGGAAAGTCTGATCGCATTTGACTCTAGTTGTCATTAAACGCGCTTGCGACAATCGCCAATCTATAGCGTTGTTTTACGCTTTCAGCAGGACTTGATTTAGGCCTACGAAGTAGGTAAACCCAAGGATGCTTAACTATGCTATGCATTGCTCATATAATTATTGCTTCATTATTCTTTATGTTATAGATACAGCTTAAATGTGCATGACCGTGGCCTCTTCCTAAACGCAATACATAAGTTGGTTTCGGTTTAATCCCTGTAGCAAGCCAAGCAGAACTATGCTAATCGTTCTAAATAAACGATATTGACTGCTGCTATTTGGTGCAGCCATGTCAGCAAACATTGAGACATTCTCATGATTCTTTTTAAGGAGTCCAATCAGTTTATAAAGACAAGTTCGAGAAATATCCCAAGAAGCCGCTGTTTACTATGAGGCATGAACGCAACGAACATTCTCGAAAGAAACATTGCTGGGCAGCCCTATGTGCCTGACAGGTACTCCTTTGGCAACAGACAAATCCCACAAAGTGAGGTTGATTCGCCTGTCTTTTACGGCAGTCCAAACCGGTCGACGCCGATATTGTCATTCCCATATACAACGACGAGGTTCAGCTGGCTGACTCCGTGTCCACCTTATGCAGTTTTCTGGATCGTCACTCCAGAGATCTGGCACCCTTCAGCTGGAATATCGTGATTGCGGACAACGCCAGCACACACGCCAGTTGGCAGATTGCCAAGTCCTTGTGTGGCTGGTGCCCCAATCAGGTACGCGCTTTGCACCTCGCCAGAAAGGGCCGTGGGTACGCCCTGAAACAGGCCTGGCTCAGCTCCAGGGCGGCAGTCATGGCATATATGGATGTTGATCTATCCACCGACATCGGTTCTACGGGCAGCCTCATTCTTCCCCTGCTCCAGGGCGGTGCTGACATCGCCCTTGGCTCGCGTCTGTTGCCGCAATCTCGGGTCACCCGCTCCCCCAAACGTGAATTCATTTCGCGCACCTACAACCTCATGCCCCGCTCATATCTGGCCGTTTCCTTTCATGATGCTCAATGCGGTTTCAAGGCCATTACTGCTCAGGCTGCACATGTCCTGCTGCCGCAGGTGAAGGATGACGAGTGGTTCTTCGATACGGAGCTGCTTGTGCGAGCCCAGCAGGCAGGGATGACCATGCTGGAGCTTCCTGTCTGCTGGGTGGAGGATGCCGGCTCGACGGTCGACATTCCAGACACGGTAAAGAAGGATTTGGAGGGCATGCATCGGGTCAGGGAGGGTATGGAGGCCCGAGCGGTCGAGGAGCTTCGCGTCGACCTGGACTCCCCTGCCGTCTGGGATCAGATCCGACAGCATGAGTTGCGCGGATCCCTCTTGCCTGCCAAAGAGGAGGATTCGCATTCACGTATGAAGGATCCAGGCAAAGAAGCTGCCGCTTGCTGAGCGGCTGACAGCAAACGAAATTTCATACAGAAAGAGCAAACTTCACCTATCATGAACGCTTCACTGGCTTCTAACAGCAGCTATGGCTTCTCCCCGCATTCACAGACTTTCAATCCGCCACGATCAACAAGCGTAGACACAGTCGCTGAGGAGCACACCTCCCGCGCGTATATTCTGCCCCGACGGACTTGTGGAGACTGGGTGGCACTGGGTGTCATGCTGCTTGCGGCATGCTCAATATTCTTCATCAACCTTACGGCTTCTGGATACGCCAACGAGTTTTATTCGGCTGCAGCCCAGGCTGGCTCGGTCAGCTGAAAGGCCTTTCTCTGGGGGTCCCTGGACTCAGGGAACGCCATCACTGTGGACAAGCCGCCGGCAGCCCTCTGGCTGATGGCGCTTTCCGTGCGCATCTTTGGTCTGAATTCCTTTGCCATCCTCCTACCGGAAGCTCTGATGGGGGTTGCGACCACCTACCTGCTCTATGCCACCGTGCGCCGGTACTGGGGCAACTGGGCGGGCATTGTCACCGGATTCATTTTCATAATCACTCCGGTAGCTGCGCTCATGTTTCGCTTCAACAACCCCGATGCCTTGCTGGTGTTATTGATGACTGGTGCCACTCACGCGCTCCTCAGGTCTCTGGAGTATGCCAACCATCCTTCTGGCAATCGAAAGCGCACATGGTGGATGGTCCTGGCCGGTGCTTTGATCGGATTCGGCTTCCTTACCAAACAACTGCAGGTGCTGCTCGTACTGCCTAGTTTTGCCCTGGCTTTTCTTCTGGCGTCGCCAACAGGCATGGTTCGTCGCATCCTGGATTCACTGGCTGCCATTGGTTCCATGATCGTCACCGCTGGCTGGTGGGTTCTGCTGACGGTCGTCGTGCCTGCCAGCGACAGACCTTATATAGGTGGCTCCCAGCGAAACTCCTTCCTTGAGCTCACCTTTGGCTACAACGGTTTTGGACGCTTGACCGGCAGCGAAGAAGAATCCGTCATACCCGGCCACGGCCATGAGAGAGGCGACATGCCGGCTGGTGGCGGTCGTGGTGGTGGCAAGTGGGGCCAGACTGGCCTTAACCGTCTGTTCAGCGGCGAGTTCGGTACGCAGATTTCCTGGCTGGCTCCTTTGGCTTTCGCGGGCATTGTCATCAGCTTGCTGGTTATCGGCAGAGCTGCCCGTACTGATGTGCGCAGGGCCAGCGTCATTGCTTTAGGAGGTTGGCTGACCGTCACCTGGCTCGTTTTCAGCTTTATGACCGGCATTTTCCACCAGTATTACACCGTGGCTCTGGCTCCAGCCCTGGCTGCCTTGGTGGCCATCGGCGCATTCAGTCTGTGGATTGCCCGGGACAAGCGCTGGGCCAGGATCGTCACGCCGATTCTTGTCGCCTTCACGGCCTTCTGGGATTTCAGCCTGGCAGGTCGCTTCCAGTGGCTCCCCTGGCTCAAGTGGGCCATTCTCATAATCGGTCTCATGGGCGCCCTCGGTTTTGCCCTGGCTGGACTCTTGCGAATACGACAACTCGCTCTTGTAGCCCTCATTGTCTCAATCATAGGGCTTATGGCTGGCCCTGCTGCATGGACGCTGTACACCGTATCCCAAGGACACATGGGATCAATCGTCCTGGCCGGACCCGGCCTGACTTCAGGGAATATGGGTAGCGGCCCCGGTGGTATGTCCGGAGGTGCTTCTGGTGGCGGTCGGCCTGGTGGTGGTCAGGGAGGAGGCATAGCACCTGGCAATATGCAACAGCAAGGTAAGCCTGGATGTGACGGCGGCCACATGGGCTCATATCACATGGGCCAAGACCCGATGAATCAGCAGGGTCAGTCACGCAAGCAGGGCCAAATACCTGGTGGCGGTTCGAATAGTCAACAGGCTCCCAGCATGGGTTCTCAAGGACCAGGTCCAATGGGCCAGGATCTCTCGGGGCCACAAGGAGAATCCAGCACTTCGGGCGCGCCCTCCATGCGTTCACAGCGCAGGGGCAAATCTGGATTCCATGGGGGATCAGAAGGAGGAAGGATGAAAGGAGGAGGAGGTCTGCTTGGTGGAGGCCGGTCCAGTTCCAAGGTCGTCGCCATGCTGGAAAAGTCATCCGACTCCTACCGATAGTCCGCGGCCACGACAGGATCCCAGCAGGCGGCGGGCTATCAGCTGGCCTCTCAAAAGCCGGTTATGGCCATTGGCGGGTTCAATGGTTCCGACCCCTACCCCAGCTTGGAACAGTTCAAGCAGTACGTGAAGGATAAGCAGATTCATTACTACATAGCTGGTGAGATGGGTGGCCATCAGATGGGAGGTTCCGACACTGCCACGCAAATCTCACAGTGGGTGGCCAAGCACTATACCGCAACCACGGTTGACGGCGTCACTGTGTATGATCTGAGCCAGCAGCAGGCCAGCTGAGCGCAAAGAGGGCCGAACTATCCAAAAGCTACTCCCTCCGTTTGCGGTTACAGGATAAAGACGAGACGAGCTACTGACTTCTAATTTGTCGGTTGCGAGTAGTTTCCTCGTTTGCGCGTTGAAAAAGTGCAAAGCAGCTAAGAGCTAAGCAGTGAGTGGATTGGAACTATCCCAGCCCGCTCATTTCTTATTGATCAATACAGGATGGTATTTGTGTCCGATTAGAGCAAGACTAGTTATTGCAGACCAAGGCACTTCAGGTCAAACTCAATAGCGTTATTGATTTCATTACGCTGGTCTGCGTTGCATTGGTTTGCATTGCACGGTAGTAGATAATCCTTACAAATGGAAGGATTTCTAAGTGTGTTCCCCGCATCCGCGGGGATGATCCTCCCTGTCGAAGGTCTCGGGGCCGTCCCAGGTAGTGTTCCCCGCATCCGCGGGGATGATCCCTCATCGCCTGGCTCCAAAAAACCATGGTCGTGGTGTTCCCCGCATCCGCGGGGATGATCCCACGCATAAGCCATCACAGGTCGCAAAGCTAACGTGTTACCCGCATCCGCGGGGATGATCCGCCTTCTGGAATGATCGTCTTCCGAAGGTGTAGTACATATCCAATATATGGACAGATATTGCCAAAGTGACAATTCTCTAGCATAATTCTCTTATGCATAAATCGTGCATTTTGTTGCGACGGCAAAGGAACCGCCATGACACATATATCTTTGAAACAAAAGCTATTTTCTGACGCGAATGGCTGGGTTCGTGTTGGCGATGCAGTTGCTGGATGCCTTTTCTGATGTCCAATAAACCAATAGATATTGCTGTCAGCTTTTTCGGACTAGCGTTAGTCCTTGCCCATATTATATCGTTTGTTACTGATTCACAGTTCTGGGCTTTATGCACTTATCCAGTGGCTTGGGTGGCGATGATTATCTTTATGGCAATAGAACGCCGAGGGAAACACGATAAAGACTAGCGTCATTTGAAGATGCTGAAATGTGTGAGTTGGGCGAACTGCCACATGTTTTATAGTTCGCCCTGTTCGCTTTTCCTTATGTGCTCTAATTCGTGGCCAAAGCACTCCATATACAGTTCCTCTGGATATCCTAAACCGCTGTGCGATCTCGTTGACAGTGACGCTTTTGGACGCGTAGAGCTGTCGGACCATGGCCTCAGCGCTCTTGCTGAGTTTGTGGCGCCGGCCACCAACCCTACCTCTCGACCGGGCAGCCTTCAGACCAGCATTTGTCCGTTCACGTATCAGGTCTCTCTCGAACTGAGCCATGGCCGCAAACACATTGAACACCAAGACGCCGCCAGGTGTTGTGGTGTCCATCTGCTCTGTCAGCGACTTGAAGCCGACCCCCATGTCCTGCAGTCGGTTCATGACATCAACCTGGACACTGCGCCCCAGACGGTCAAGCTTCCACACCACCAGCACATCACCCTCCCGAAGGACCTCAACCATCCAATCGAGCTCCGGCCTGCTGGCCTTCGCACCTGAAGCGTGATCCACATACCATCGCTCACACCCTGCAGATTTCAAAGCATCGACCTGCAGGTCCTCATTCTGGTCCAATGTGCTGACCCGGGCATATCCAATCAGCATGAGCACGATCCTCCCCCGCACGAGTTCTCTGTGGCCTCTATCCGCAAGTGTTTCAAAACTCATCCTTCATCAATTAAATATTACATTGATTTTTAGACGAGTTTTGAAACACTTAAACAGATGAAACACCTCTCTGGACCCTGCACCTCACTAATTGTGCCAAAAACGAACCATTCTCAAACGATCATCGGCTAATAAGATTCTGACTACCTCTGCCACATGAATAGGAGGACAAATACTTACAAACAGCCGATTACGGCATTGCATACCAATTAGTCGGCCTGGCTTCATAGCTGTAAAGTTTATAGTTATACAAACAGACAATGGGGTGCCGATCAGGGAGTGAAATGTCCGAAAATCCGGGCGGGACAAAGCCCAAACGCAATTGGAGGCGGGTCCTTCTTGCCCTGGCAATAGTACTTGTTCTTGTCATGGCAATCATTCTGCCGGGGGCTTCCATTTTGGTCTATGAGGACACCTTCGGAAAACGGTATAACACTCCCGGATGGATGCGTTATGCGCTCGCAGACTTTCCCGGCTTGCGTATGAAGCGGTGCGTCTTCCGGTCCAAGGACGGTAAGGAACTGGCGGGATATCAGTATTCAAGAAATAATCCGAACCAGCGAGAGGACAAGGCTGAGGGCCTGGTGGTCATTGCTCATGGTTTCGGCGGCGGCGGACAGAATACCTACATGGATGTTGCCAACTATTTCACCGCCCAGGGCTTCCTGGTCTTCGCCTATGATGCCACCGGCAACGATGAAAGCGCCGGCAAGTCCGTCAGGGGCCTTCCTCAAGGTGTCGAGGATCTAGACCAAGCTCTTCGTTTCGTGGAGGGTGAGCAATCATATAAGGGCCTTCCTCTTTTCCTGTTCGGGCAGAGCTGGGGAGGTTATGCGGTCGGCGCTGTTCTCAACCTTCACCCAGAGGTCAAGGCTGCAGTCATGGTTTCTGGATTCAATCGTTCGATCGATATGATGCGTCAGCCCGGCAGAAAAATCGCTGGCCCTGCCGTCTCGCTTATCCTGCCCTGCCTGGGCTTATATGAGCATGTAAAGTTCGGGAAGTTTGCGGGCTATACCGCTTTGGATGGCTTGAAGCAATCCAAAGCGGGAATTTTCATCACTCAGAGCCGTGACGATCAGGTGGTACCGGTCAGATATAGTTATGACCTCTTCCATGAGACATTTCAGTCCAACCCACGATTCCGTTTTCGTGAATACCAGGATCGCGGGCACGCCTATGTCTACTATTCCCAGGACTCAGTACAATACCGCAAGCAATTCGACCAGGAATACAAGGAACACATGAGACGACTGGGTCAAAAGCCTTCTAACGAAAGCTATAACGCATATTCGGCCAAGCATTTCGACAACTCGAAGGGCTACGAGCTGGATGTGCCGTTGATGAACCAAATGGCGGACTTTTATCGCCAATATATGGATTAAGCCGTAAAGATACAGCCGGATGCAGCCCTCTTCCATCTACGGATAAGCCCGCTTGCATTCAGTGCTATTCAGTGGTTTGCAATGTTGGCTTGATACCAAAGGACGGCGATGTTGATCCGGTCCCTGACTTTGAGTTTTGCCAGTATGCGGCTGACTGTCTTTTTGACCGAGTCGGGCTGCAGCTGGAGGCGCTCGGCAATCTCCGCATTGGTCAGGCCTTGGCTGACCAGCGAAGCGACCTCAAGCTCGCGTTTGCCCAGCTGGGCGAATTTTTCGCGAGCCTTAGACTCATCACTGGCTCTTGTCTTTGGGACTCCCCTCCTGATCACTTCGGCCGTGATGCGTGGCGTGAGAATGGCATCGCCTGCATGCAGCGCATGGATGGCTCTGTGCAGATCCGCTGTCTTGACATCCTTGAGCAGGAATCCGGATGCGCCAGCCCCTAAGGCTGTGAACGCATAGTCGTCTTCGTCGTAGGTGGTCAGAATAAGAATGCTCATTTCAGGGTGGAGCTTTTTGATACGGCTGGTGGCATCCAGCCCGTCCATGACCGGCATTCGCACATCCATCAGAATCACATCAGGCAGGGGTTGCTGATTTTCGGTGGCTGTGGCCAGTTTTTCCAAAGCTTCTTGGCCGTTGGCCGCCTGTGCTACGACATGCAAGGTTGGATCCTTGGCGACCATGAGTGCCAGTCCCATGCGGGTCGGGCGCTGGTCGTCGACGATCATGACACGGATCATGCACTTTCCTCCTTACCCGTGTTGTCAGCTGCCGTAGCAGCTAGCGAGGGTGGTATACGAGCCTGCAAGGTCCAACCGTCAGGACCAGGACCAGAATGGAAGCTGCCCCCATGAGCTTGCACCTCGGCTCCTAACCTGGCAAGGCCTGTACCGTTGCTACCGTTGTTGTCAGTATCGTTGTTCAAAAGTTGGCCATCATCACGAACGGTAATGTTTGTGCCGCCCTGGCTGTCGTGATCCCAGGAGACCACAATGCAGTTGACCTTCCGTCCATGGCGGAGGGCATTGGTGACTGCCTCACTGGTCACGGTGAAAGCGAGGTTGGCCTGTTCGGAATCCTGCGGTCGATGGCCTGTCTCTGTCAGGGCAGTGCTGATTCCGGCTTGGCGGGCGTGGTCGAGAATGGGTTTGATGTCATCCCAGCCATGCCCCTCCCCTATGGACTGCGCTGGGTTGTTTTCAGGTCCTGCCTTTGATTGCAGGGTTTTTACAGCTGTCCGGGTGTCATCCAATCCCTGTCGTGCCAGGTCGTTGATCATCGAGATGGCCTCATCAATTTCCGGCTTACCGCTGGCATGATCCATCCCCTCGGATAGGGCGATGATGGCGGTCAAGTCGTGACCCACGCTGTCATGCAGTTGGGCGGCGACCTTGGACTGATACATGGCCTCGTCCCGCTCGCGGGCCAGGGTCTGGGCATGCGAGCGCTCCTCCTCCAGCGCCTGCTCCGACATGCGTGACTGCCTTGCTGAGCGTGAGAAAAAGGCGGCTGTCAGACACAGGGCGAATGCCAGACCAGTCGGATATAGAAGGTCAGTGAAGTGGACATCATGATGCCAGTTGGCAGAGAGTGCAATGCTGAGCAGACCCAGAATGGTGGAACTACACAGTCCAGCTGCCAATGATGCCATGCTTTTGGCTTCTACTGCGCAGGCGTAGAGGTTGACGAGCCAGGGAATGATCAGGTAGGTGCATCCCGAGCCATAGATTGCGGCAGAAAGCGCAAGCAATCCACTGACCGCCAGTAGGGTCGCCAAGGGATATAGTCGGCGCAGGCATAGGGTGACAAGTGTGAGAAAAATAATGACCACAAACAGGGGCAAGCCCCAGCTGGCGGACTTCATTACCTGGTAGAGGGTCCGGTTGGCGCTGCTCGGGGCGAGGATCAGCCTAGTCAGCATCATCGTCTCGTAGATGGCGCAGAGAAAGACTGCCACGAAGGTCATATATGGCCGGTTCCACAACTGAATCCAGCCTTGAGTCTTCTTGCCTGCTCTCATCGGTGAGCCTCTTCCTGATAACTGCCGGTATTCCATTATGCTGTCAGACACTGAGATGTGCGACCTTACTTACGAGTGCTGCATCCTCTCTTTATTGACTCTGCGCTTAAGATCAGATGGCTCTGCGAGCCTGGTGCCGGAATATAAGGAGGCTGATCAGCACCCAGAGGATTGCCGTCATGCACGAACCCGCCATAGAGGTCGTGGATGCCATATTGCCCATGTCGCGGGCTGCGGATGCAGTGGTGATCAGGGCCAGCGGATAAGGCAGTGCCAAAGCCGGTGCGGCAAGCGACAGCGCACAGCCTGCCAGGGTGAGCAGAAACATGATGCTCATGGTTGAGGCAAAGGATTCGGCTCTGGCAGCTATGGCCTGGGTCAGAGTCATAATGGCCCACACTGCCAACGTCATCGGTACACCACGCATAAGATAGGGACCGAGTTCCACTGGGCTGAATCCTCCTACCAGAACACCCACGAGTATGAATTCGGATTCGAAGATGGCGACGGTAAGGAGGGAGGCCAGCAGTCCATGCATCACCTTCCCGGCTTGGGCAGTCCCGACCATGCCTGAGGCATTAAGACGCTGCCAGTTTCGTCCCCTATGCTCGTTGGCTTCAACCTGGGCTGCAAAGGCCGCGACCAGGACTGGCATGAAGACCATGCTTGGCAGAAGGATCGCCTGCCCCCAGACCGCAGCCCAGGTCACCCCTTGAGCCTGGAAGTCCGGTTTGTAGCTCTGATACTGGTCCCAACCGTTGAAGATTCCTACGGCGTCGAAGAGCATGGTGGCCAGCCAGTACCAGAGATTGCCGGCCTTGCGGATCTCCCATTTGAAGGCGGCGGCGATCGATGGCTTGTGGCGATGCATCGGGGTGATGGTTATAGCGTTTGCAGGGTATTGCCTGTTCATCGGCCTGACTCCTTGACCTTGATGATGAATGCTGATATTCCCGACCAGATAATGCAGGCCAGAAGGCTAGTGAGGACTTTTGGCCAGGGATTGGCGACCAAGGTCATTCTGGCAAAACCATCAGAGCTGGCTGAAAACAGGAAGGGGCTGGCGGCGGAACTGATTCCTGCCGGGAAGAGCCAGCCTAGACCTGGCATATTCATCGGACCAAGTCCAGTCCCGATCAGACCGGCTATGACACCCAGACCCAGTCCTATGGCTTGTTTATCTATCGTCAGCGATAGGGCGAGTTGTATAGCCGTGACCGCCATAGACGAGAAGCAGGCAATCAGTGCCGGAACGAGTATGTATTCGGCCAGACTGCCCTCGAGATGGAATCCTTGTGCTGAAGCTGCCAGCGGTACCCACGTCAGAGGAATTACGAAACATAGCGTAATCACAGACCCAGCAACTATGAGCTTGGCAAGAAACCTCTCAGTCGCATCCTGTCCTAGGGAGCGCCATTTGAGATCCATGCGCTCGCCGCTCTCCAGGACAGCAAGTCGGCTGGTCAGCAGAGCGGCAAGAATGGGTGCCAGTAGGCTAACAGTTTGGTAGATCTCACCTTGAGCAAGGGCTACGGCATGTGTGGCAGGGTTCGCAGATTCTGCTCGTTTTATGAATGCTAAGCCCGACCATGCCGAGACTAGAGCAATCATGCCCAAGGCCATCCACCAGAATGATGAGCCTTTCAACTTGTGCAGCTCCATCGAAAGCAGAGTAAGTAGCCCTCCAGGATAAGATGAGCGTGGCGGTTTCCCCAATCGAAATGCTTCAGACAGCATGGAGATTGATTCGACAGAGCTCATCGTGTGCTCCTCTGTTTATGACCGGACGGCTGCATAGGGCACTGCGCTGCATGGTTCTGCGGGTTTTCCACTAGTTCGAGGAAGGCCTCTTCCAAGCTCTTGCGTTCGGAAGCGACACGGTATACCTGCAGACCATGCGATACCAGCTGAGTCACCAGCGCTCCGATTTGCGGATCGGGTATCTCGGGAATGCGCAGGGTTGCGCTCTTCCGGATATATTCGTGGTGAATGCTTTGAGTTTCAAGTATCTCTGACACGAGCCCAGGATCGGATACCCGTAGATCGATATGACCCTCTTCGCGCAGATTTTCCAATGTCCCCTGGTAGAGCAGATGACCATCGGCAATGATGCCAACCACCGGAGCCATCTTTTCGATCTCGGACAGGATATGGCTGCTGATGATGACGGTGACTCCCTCGGATGCAGCCAAGTCCATGATCATCTGTCGCACTTCGACCACAGCTGCGGCATCCAAGCCATTGGTGGGCTCATCCAGGAGCAGAAGCTCCGGCTGCGAGATCAGCGCCATGGCGATGCCCAGCCGCTGCTTCATCCCCAGGGAGTAGGCGCCCGCCTTCCTCTTCTCGTATCCCCGCAATCCAACCTTGGTGAGCACTTCTGAGGCAGCCGAAACTGGCAGATCCAGATAATCGGCTACCATGCGGCAGTTATCGAGACCTGATAGGCCTGGATAGAAGCTGGGTCCTTCAATCATGGAGCCCACACGGCCCGCCTGGATCCTGCTCTTCTTTCCGACCTGCTGTCCAAGCATCCATATGCTTCCAGCAGTCGGTTTTGTCAATCCCAGGAGGAGTCTCATGGTGGTCGATTTTCCGGCTCCGTTTGGTCCCAGCAGTCCGTAGACCCCGCCTGCCGGCACCCGTAGATTCAGTCCATCCACGGCTTTGAATCCGCCATAGGCCTTGACCAACCCCTGTGTGGACACAGCCAGTTGCGGGTCGTTGTTTCCGTCCGTATATGCCATTGCGCCTCCCCTTCCAATCGGAATTCAACTGATTCCTATGCAAGTTCGACGGGCGCAATCCTTCAACGCGGGAAAAGAAACTGTCCCCTGCAGGGGACACGTCGCTGCTGACGAGGCTAATTTGCACCCATGGGAAAGGAGTCACGCTGGATTTAGTCGTTTTCATAATCGGAGGGGGAATACTTCGCAAACAAGCAGGATCAAAAGCTGCCTCCTCAAGAGCCTGTTATTGGGGCGTTTGGGGCCGGTGTGTGCATGCACTGCCTCATCCATCCCCAGGAAACAATTGATTTGACCTTGACATGATGGCAGGGTTTAGGGTCAAGGCATGACACGTGAGAGCGAATTCAGTGGCGAAGGCAGCAAGAGCGGCTTGAGCATCGGTCAGATGTCTGAGCTTACGGGGGTCAGCCGGAGAATGCTGCGCCACTGGGAAGAGGAAGGACTGATCTATCCCATTCGTGGACTGTCGAATTACCGGCAATATATGCAGGATGACGTCGCACGGCTGGAGCGAATTGTGACCTACAGGGAGATGGGCTTCAATGCCAGACAAATCAAGGCATTGCTCGATTGCAAAACACCGCTTGCTTTGGACGAGTTGCAGGGACAGCGATCGCAAATTGATGAGAAAATCCAGCATCTTAGGAAAGCTGCGGATCGTCTGGACCGACTCATAGCCCTTGCCGAGGGAAAGTCAGGTAATGATTCAGCTCCTACGAAGTCGGAAGCATACGAACGCTGGGGTGCTAGCAGGCAGTGGCTTGAGTATGCGGAGCGAAAAGCTTCCCGCTCCGAACAAGAACAGAAAAAGGACATGACCCGGCTTAAAGACGTGGAAAGTGAGCTTGCACAAGCCAAACGAAAAGGTCTGGCTCCGACATCAGATAAGGTTCTCGAACTGATTGACGAGCATCGGCAGGCTTTGTCATGGT
This sequence comes from Bifidobacterium sp. W8104, assembly GCF_016100735.1. Taxonomy (NCBI): domain Bacteria; kingdom Bacillati; phylum Actinomycetota; class Actinomycetes; order Bifidobacteriales; family Bifidobacteriaceae; genus Bifidobacterium; species Bifidobacterium sp. W8104. The sequence continues at coordinate 2,023,501 of NZ_JACFRW010000001.1, read as the reverse complement.
TCCATGTGACGCCGTCCATGCATGTCATTCTGGGGCGATTATATGTGGCCGACCCGCGTTTCAGACGCCATTACGAACAACTGGAACCTGGATTGGCGAAATGGATGCTGGTCGCAATCGAAACTGCAGCGCGTGCAAGCGGGATAGATCCGGCAACCGTCAAATGGGAGTGATGCAGTCAGTATCTTCCGTCTACGTATCACGTTTTCTGTTCGACTACCCAATTCAAAACACTTCAACTAAGGAACGAGGTAGCCATGGACAACCATGACCAGCCCAAAGCTACTGCTTATGCATGTGCAGGCATAAGTCCCGTGCCGGAGCCGGGGAAGGATGCGAAACCGCCGGAGCCTTATAGGGGCATCTATCTCATGCCCATGTTCATGTGCCTGTATAGCGACGATCTAGATGAATCAGAGGTTTTCTGGACGCAGGGATTGGGTTTCATCAATTTATACACCATGCCGGGCATGATGATTCACTTGAGGCGCTGGGCCTTTCAGGATGTGCTGATTCGTAAGAGTGGTTCCAATACTGGCGACCCTGATACGGATATGGAGTCCATAGGAAGTCTGAGCGTAGCAGTCACGGAAAAGCAGATCAGCAAGATTGTGGATTCATGCGAGCGCCTTCGTCCTGGCTCCACTTCAGCTCCATTACGTAAGCCGTGGAACTCGCTTGAAGCCAGGATTCACACTCCGGAAGGCCTGGCCCTTACCCTTACCGCTGCCTTGGCTGTCGATAAGAAGCAGACCGAAGTTTATCTAAACTCGCACGGTCAATGAGCAAAGTTCAAGCCCTCCTCCCCCGTCATTATTTGATTCTAAGAGCAACGATTAGATGTCCCTAACGGCTGGTGGGTTAAAACATAAGGCTCTATGTCTTTGAACAGATAATTATTGGCTCCAGCCTCGATGGCCGGCAGAATATGGTGGTAAGAGGTGCATTCCAACTGCGCTGCCAGCCAGTTGAATGGCACGGTTGAAACAGAATGTAGATGCATAATCCGGCAGGCTGCTCTGGACCCGGTAAGATCAGGTAGGGTGCCTGAAGAGGACAAACCGCAAAGCCCTGTAAAATTGGTTTAGTTGGTTTATTTTGGTATGTTACAGACCGAGAAGGCGAAACTCATAAGAGTTCCCACTGATTTACTCTTATCTGATTTTAATGTTTCAATGCTTTTGAGATGCTCATTGTCTTGCACCTGGTTCAGCGCGTACTGTTCACCATCTGAGGTGGTAAAGCGGAGGATGGGGTCTCCCTGCTTGCTGAGCTTGCATGACACGGTGCCTTTATCTACCTTCAGAGGCCAGGTGTGTCCCAGTTCTTCTTTTGAAATTGCTTGCGGGTTACTGGTAGCTGCAACCCTGTTGCTTCCATCAGTGGAATATTCTTCAGGGTGCCTCATGCCATCAGTGCAGCCGACAACCCCCACTGTCAGCATAATTGTGGCGCATATCAGGAAAAGGGTTCTGAGGCTCTGCTTGATTCGTTTCATAATTATCGACGTTCTTTCATACTTAGGGACGGTTTCTAGCGCTCGCTGGCCAAAGCCATATATCCGTCCTCGAGATTGGGCGCAGTTTCGACAGAGCCCGCAGGCGGTGTATCGGTAACTATGCGGTACCTCGTCCCCTGTGGGGTGGGTTCCGCGTTGATGATTGTGGCATTTTCCGGTAGGGCCGCGATAGGGGGCGTGATCCAGGTGTGACCGGCAGCTTCATGGATCAGCCCCTCTGTCGGCCCGTCATACTGGTTGCGTCCGCAACGTAATACACACACCCAGGGGCAGGTTTGTGCAACATCATCGAGTATGTGGGTGGAGAGGATAACGGTTCGATCCTGCCCCAGCTGGGCAAGGAGCGTGCGGAACCGCATGCGCTCTTCGGGATCCAACCCCGCTGTGGGTTCGTCGACTACCAGTAGCCGGGGGTCGCCCATAAGTGCCTGTGCGATGCCTACCCTGCGCCTCATACCCCCGGACAACCCTCCGATAGGTTGGTTCATCACGTCTTCCAATCCCACCTGTTCCAGGAGGGTATGTGCCTGCTCCTGCCGTGCACGTTTATTCTCGATCATTTTCAAGATGCCGATATAGTCAAGGAATTCAAGCGGGGACAGGTTCTCGTAGGGGGTGATGTGCTGTGGCAGATAACCCAGGTGCCGTTTTAGATTTCGCCTGTTGGCCGGCGAAGACAGGTCTTGTCCATCAATAAAAATTTTACCTTTAGTCGGTTTGATTATTCCGGTGAGAATACGCATGAGGGTTGTTTTGCCGGCACCATTTGGTCCTATGAGCCCTATCATGCCCTGTGGAAGATCGACGGTCAGATCGTTCAAAGCGGCCGGTCTCCCCCGAAAATCCTTGGTCAGATGGTCAATCGAGATAAACATGTGAGTAATTCCTTTCGAAGTCAGTGGATAGTCAGACCCGAGCTTTTATGTGGTTGGAGGCTATGTTTGCACCAGTGAAAAGAAGGAAGATAATACACACCTGCCAGAGCAGCGATATGACTCCTGATTGGGCGGTAAAGGGGCCGTTCGCTGGTGCGTACATAGGATTGGTGTGGAACCATCCCTGCGCGATCGGATCGCCAATGACTGATAGGGGGCCGCCATTGAGCGTCGGAAGTGGTAAGAGTGGGGTATAGAAAGCCAGCCAAGCCCATGCCAGGACGGCAAGAATTCGGGCCAGGATTGTGGGTAACAGGGCTCCCAGCAGGGCGGATATCCCCATGGCAATCAGCATTGATGGTGAGAGTATGACAAGTGCTACTGCCAGGGCCACCAGTACTGCCTTACCGTTGCCGTGGATGGCTTGGTGGACAGCGATCAATACAAGGAAAAGCAGGGAAGGTGATATGCAGATGACCCAGGCTCCCAAGACATGAGCTGCGCGGATGACTGCCATCGGCAAGGGGGAGGTGGATTCAAGTTCGTCCATACCTGTTCGCCTGCCGGCAGTCATAAGGTCGCTAAAGGATGCTGCGTATGCCAACGGGGTGAACATAGCAAGAACCTGTCCGGTAAAGACAAGACCCTGTATGTTGCTGAATCCAGGTGACTTAGGAGAGGCATAGGCCAAAAAGAGTGCGAAGAGCGCCAGCGGTATGCTGGCTATCCACAGAGCTTTACGCCGATAAAACATCAGTAGTGTGATGCGTACAAGGCTGAGTATCCTCATAGTTCTGCCACCTGCAATACGTTGCGTTCTGTATTACTGCACGTTTTCCATCCGAAGATTGCGCATGCTGCTGCAATAATCGATGGGACGAGTCGTTGCCCGGCCGGATCGGTTATGTACGGATCCCATATGAAACATAAAAACAGCCAAATAGCCATGGAAGCCAGCGACGACGTTGGCATGGACATGGTAAGTACGGCTATGAGGAAAACCAGGCAATTGACAATGAATATACCGCCAACCGGGGTAATTATGCTCACCCATCCCAGGTCACGTGGCCACAGTCGCATCATATGCAAACCGAGAAAAAGAAGGCCTGCGGCAGTAAGAAATGCCACGGTAATGATAAGCAGCCTGGTCGCTTGAACCTTCCGCCATCCAGTTGGAGTTGACTCGGAGAGTTCAACGAGTGGGTCGCCGTTGAGCACGAAAGCTGTGCATAGGCCAGCAGCAATGACTGGCACCTGAGTGAGAACCATCATAACTGGCCGTATGCGGCCCGGTGACCAAATGCCCTCCAGCAAGAAGCCCGCAAGAAGAATACCTGCGGTCAGTAAGAATGGCAGCAATACCAGCCTATAAAGCCTCTTGAACTGTATACCTACGAAAGCCAACCTCGTTCACCTTCTTCATATCTGGTTTTGGCTTCGGTTGCCGCCAGATATTGCTCGCTGCTTGTTCCGTCTGCTTAGTTAGTAGCGAGAGAGGATGAAAAGGTTCATTAATTTTTATATCCACAGGCGAGTTGAGTATGCCAGGCAAGAGGGGCTGTAAGGATAACAGCAGATAGGAGTCCCAGTGTCAGTAGGATGGTCCCTGCCCAGGCTGCGGTTGTAGTGGGTACCGAATTGACCCATGCCGGTAGGAAAAATGATGACCTAAAGTTCTGCAAAGTTCTCAATAGTGGTACAAGTACTCCTAGGAGCAGTGCAATCCAAGGGCATTGCCATATGCATAAGAGGGCCACGATATTCGCCAGGAGTGTCATGGGGGCTATCGTTTGGGCAATAACCGGCAGGGGCCTTATTCCAGGGTTGATGGCAGTGACAATCAATAAGGCCGCTCCCCCGACGACAATGTTGGAGATAAAGGCCAGCAGCAGTCTAGTAGCTACTACAACTTGAGGTCCCAGGGGCATACTGAGCATTAATTCACGATCATCTTTAACGGAAAAGACCAGGATCATGGTCAGTGCCATGTTGAGCATGAGCATATTTGAAAAGATATACGTACCGAGACTGCCGTAACGCGCACCTTGCATAAGGTTGCTGATTAAAACCGAGCACGCTGCTATCGCGATTTCCACCAGTAAGATATATCGCGGTATGAGGCGTAATTGTGCCAGAACAAGCGGGCCACAGGAACGCACTCGACGCATGAATGGCATTGGTTGATCCGTTGCCAGCGACGGCTTCTGGTGGATGGCCTTCATTACGCTAGTAAAAGCTGGAACTGCCGGCTGTGCATTCTGCTCTTTTTCCCTAAGCGCCTCTTGAACTTCGCCCCGGTATTCTTCGGTGACTAGGCCTGTGCTGTCTGGGCTTGTGCTCTTGTATCGGTCTGTCATAATCACCCCTTCAATTATCTCTGGCTCGGCACTTTTTGGGTTTTGACTGGAGCGAGGTCGGTCAATTGCGGGCGCAGGATCTGCCTTGCCCGGGCAATGCGAGACTTCACAGTCCCAACCGGGACGTCGAGCAGGGAGGCTATTTCCGTGTAGGGTAACTCGTGGAGCCAGGCCAGGGTTACCGTGTATGCCATTTCTGCTGGGAGTGCATCAATCCTTTGCCGTATTATTTCCATCGTCAGATCCTTATTGACCAGTTCTACAGGCTCCAGCTGATCATCGGTTATCGAGTCAAGTTCCACCTGATCCATTTGGTCAGGTGGTTTCGGTTTGCGACGTTTCATATAGATTTGCCGCCGGGCAATGCTGAGTATCCAGGTAAGCACCTTGCTGTCTGCACGGAAGGTTTTTGAGGAACGCCAGCAGCCCAGCCAAGTGTCAGCAAAAACTTCGCTGGCATCCTCATCGTCGGATATTCGCAAGGAAATAAAGGCTTGGACGGTATGAGCATACTTATTGTAAAGCGCTTCAAAGGCTGATTCATTCTCAGCGGCCACCATTTTGATCAGCCTTATATCATCAGCATCTGGATCAATGCGAGATCGTTTCACTGATGATGTCCTTCTCTGTATTGTCTACATCCTAGATATCGTCCTGCATACTGTTATGCAAGCGGTTATCGCGGTTATGCTCCATTGCTATTAAGAAAATGCTGAGATGCTGCTTTTTGGATCGTCCATCCTGTGAATCCCGTCGCAAGACAACACATTAACGTCTGCGCATCAAGTAACTTCTCATCAGGTGTAGGTGTCCTAGCGCTTATTTACGCCCTTTCAAGTACTTCCGTATCTTCTTCAGGGCCCAGTCGTAGTGGCTGGAGGTCGAAGAGATGAAGGCAGAGCCCAAGGTAGAGTTGCCTGTCCATGGGAGGGCGCCCTTGGTGAACAGCTGTTCGTTGGTGAACGATTGCGCCAGAGCCATGACCTTCTTATGGGATTCGACGAACAGGTTCAAGGCCTGATCGTAGGTGGTGTCATCATGCTTGTCCCGCAGCTTCACATTCAGCTCGCCGTAATTACGCCAGTTGTAGCCGTCCGGAAGAAAGTCGTGGATCCTGCCCTGCTGGTTGTCCTCCACCCAGTTCAACAGCAGCTGATGCCACTCGTAGAGATGGACGAGCACGTCCTTGATGTTCCTGTCGCGTGCCCAATGGGCCCCCTTCTCCTTGCTCAGGTCGAAGGAAAAGCGGCCATTGCGTTCTTCAGGTGTCAGCGGCTCAAGCAGCGCCATGATTTTGTCGAAGCCATCATCAGCCGCCTTGATGAATTCTTCCTTGGTGGTCGGTCGCGCCATGACGGTCCTCCATTTGTCTGTTGTTGACAAGATTTGACTGGTCCATCGTCACCTGTCTCGGTTTGTCACCGACTGTACCCCATATGGGCCTTGCAAATGCTCATGTGTAGGAAATCATCGCATACTCCAGTGTTTACCTGTATTGGTGGAAAGCCATCAAATGCTCCCAGTTGTACCTACCAATCAAATTCATCAAGCCGAGCGCTGCATATATCGACTTAATTTATTTAACAAGAGACATGAAGGAATGACAGAGGTCGGCAGGCTCGTTGTGGCTCAAATATGTATTCGCGTGCATGCAGCGAGGCTTTATTACTCGCCGATGGCATGCGATATGACACTGACAGAGTTCTCGAATCTGGTGGTCAGGGCTTGGATTCCTGTGGCTGCGGCACCAAGCAGGGATGCGATGAGCACCACTACGATCCAAGCGCCCCATTGCACGCTCATCTGTGCTTTGCCCATAAAGCGTGAGAGCATGAAGGTCAGGGATGAGGTGCAGAGCAAGGTGATGACGAGGGAGAACAGTGTGCTGGTAATCATAGTGATGATGCCGTCAAGTGCGCCCAATACTCTGAGCTGGCCGATTCCGGCACCTGATACGTAGGTCAGCGCCAGATCAAGTCCTCTGCCTTTGGAAGTGATCAAGGTGCCTGCAATTGCACCTGTTATCGCGATGATCATTGGCGGTCCAGTGAGCGCCAAGAGACTCGCAAACATGTCTGTGGTCGCCGGAACAGTGCCTGGTGTGTGGGGAAAAGCGACTAGCAAGGTGGTGATCATTGTGCTCAACCCTCCGCCGACGGTCATCAGCAATGATAGACCCGCAGTCATCGGGATTATCGTCGCTCCCTGGCGCTGTATGCTGCCGACAGCCTGCTGGCCTGCCAGCCTCCAGGCTCTGGATGGCAACGCCACAATACGTGTCCATATCGCCGTGAAGCCGGGCAAGAGATATGGCGCGAAAGCTGCCAGCGAGAATATCAGGAGGAACATGCCGCCCATGGCGAAGGCGAGAAATACCGTCATCCGATCCGCAGCGGCATCGCTGCTCATCTGACTGGCAGGAGGGTTGGTTGCAAGTGCAAAAGCTGGAATCAGCAACATGCAGCCCGCACCAATCAAGCATACGAGTCCCAGGAGGAAGCGGAAGACGCCTATCCGCTTTGGCGGATTCTGGGATTGCCTGAGGGCTTCCATTGGTCGTATTTTCGAGAGCGAACGGATAGTCAACAAGGTGCTTATGAAGATGGGCGCAGCGCTGAAAGCGAGGCCCTTGCCCGGCGAATCGAACAGGTGGCTGCCGGTATAGGTCAAATGCAAATCTAATGGATTTGTCACCATGGCGAAGGTCAAGGGCGTAATCACCGGCAGCAAAAGGCAGGTGCCTGCAACAGACAGGATGAATAATCCAATGACTATCAGCAGATTCCAGGCCAGCAGTTGCCAAGGCAGAGCGCCTTGTAAAACCATGAGCGCCAGTTGATGCCGCCGTTGATTGAGTGCTGAGTTCATGACCCATAGCAGCACAGCTATGGTGATGATCACGCTGAATGCCAAGGCGGGACCAGTGTATGCGGATCCAAGTTCCTGCTCCGGACCCTGATAGTCCTGATCAATGATTGCGGCGACCGCGATAAGGGAGCAGATGACAGTCTGGGATACTACCATGGCCAGCAAGACGGCGCTCCAGACCATGGGCGCTGCTTTGAGTTCGGACAGAGCGCCTCTCATGCCATGGGCGCTTTCGCAGAGAATGACTGGCTGATTCGGCCATCGCGCACGGCAAACAGCCGATCGCACTGACCTGCCACCTCATTGTTATGCGTCACCAATACGATGGTTTTCTTTTCGTGGTTGGCAAGTTCCTTCAGCACCGATATGACCTTTTCTCCTGATTCCTGATCCAGGGCGCCAGTCGGCTCGTCCGCGAATACCACGTCTACGTCGGATAACAGGACGCGGGCCAGGGCAACACGTTGCTGCTCGCCGCCCGACAGCAGGGTGACGCTTTTCTTTTTCTGATCGATCAGGCCAAAGTACTTCAAGAGGGAATCCGCCGTCTTTCTGGGAAAGCGGGATCCACGAAGGGTGAATGGCAGAGCCAGATTCTGTTCGACTGTCATGCTGGTGATCAGGTTGTAGGACTGGAATACGAAGCCTAGATGCTGGCGTCTGAACTTGGTCATGGCCGACAGCCCCAGACGAGTTATGTCCTTGCCCAGCAGAAGCACTGTGCCGCTAGTGGCTTTCTCCAACCCAGCCAGGCAGTACAGCAGCGTCGATTTTCCGCTGCCTGACGGCCCAATGATGCCGGTCATCTCCCCCGGATAGGCAGTGAATGCGATGTCATTGAGAATGGTCAGTGAATCGCCGCGGCGCGGGGAGACCACCATGGACAGCCCCGTAGCTTCAATCGTTGGTGTCGGTCCTCTGCTTTCGCTTACGTTGGGGTTATTCATAGTTGCATCTTTCCCTTGGATGATCATCGACGACCTTCCAGACCGAGGCATCTACGCTCAGTAATGCTGATTCGCCTCGCAGATGTCATGTGCCCTCGTTCGTCGCTTGACCCTGTATGACGGTCATCCTTGTCGTCATCAGTCACTTCCATTGATATCAGCGAAAGAAGGGATGAAATACCCTGATTTACCCTGAATTATCCCTGACACGGCCCTGATTTTTTCGGAATAAGAGGCATGTTCAGGCAGGCATGCTTACGCGGCGCCACCGGTAATGTCAGCAGCGCCGAGAATCAGCTGATTACTGCTGCAGCCTCATTCGCCAACCAGCAGTAGGGATTTGATGGCGGTGCGCTGGTCCATGGCCTCATAGGCCTCCTGGATGTGATCCAAGGCAAAGCGCTTGGTGAAGACCTTGCCTGGCTGGATGCTGCCCTTGAGCACCTGATCAAGCAGCAGATGCCTGTCATATGTGGTGACTGCGGCCGTGCCTCCTCGCAGCCCAACATTGCGCCAGAAGAGCTTAGAGGTGTCCATGGTAGCCTGCTGCGGCACACCGACCCTGCCGACCACTGCGCCGGGCCGGGCCACCCTGGCGGCGGTGTCGGTGGACAGTTCGGTGCCCACGCATTCCAGGACCGCATCGGCTCCTGCTCCGTCGGTGAAGGCCATGACCTGCTCCACAGCAGCGTCGCCGCGTTCAGCCACGATGTCAGTGGCTCCGAATTCACGCGCCAACTTCTGGCGGTCCTCATGCCGGCTCATGGCGATGATGCGTTCGCCCCCTCGCAGCTTGGCTGCTATGACTCCGCACAGACCCACCGCCCCATCGCCCATGACCACGACCGTGTCGCCTTCTTTGACCTGGGCTGTTGCGGCTGCATGATAACCCGTGGCCATTACGTCGGAGAGGGTCAGCAGTGAGTCGAGCATGTCGTCGCTGTAGTCCTCGGGCTGGCCTGGAATCTTCACCAAGGCCCAGTCCGCGTTGGTGAAACGCAGATACTCACTCTGGTAGCCGCCGCTCCCATGCCTGTCCGGATCAAGGCAGTCACCGTCGAAGCCGGCCCTGCAGGCCGCGCAGTGTCCGCAGCCATGGGTGAAGGGCGCAATGACGAAGTCACCAGGTTTGACATGAGAGACATCCGAGCCCACCTTTTCAACCAGGCCGATGGCTTCGTGCCCTACGTGACTGCCTGAGGGCATTGAGGAAATCCCCCGGTACCACCACAAGTCGGATCCGCACACGCAGGCCCGGACGATCCGAATCACGGCATCTCTGGGCTTTTCGATGGTCGGCATCGGCGCTTCCTCCAGCTCGATGCGGCCTGGCTTCACAAACTTTGCTGTCTTCATGCTCCTGCTCCCCGTTCTTCACTACCTGGCATATTCGCCTGCCAGGTATGCGGATGAGTCATAGTCTACGGAGTTCAATCCGCTTGAAGTCAAGTCACAGCCTTATTGTGCGCGATTCACAGACGTGCGGGCAAGATCGCCACACAGGAATACGGTCATTAGTTGCAGCCATATATAGGTGCTGTATAGGGGTGCCGTATAAGGGTTGATATGTAGAGGTGGCGTATTGAGGTATCATCATACGCCTTATGACAAATCGTATATGCATCCTTGCATGCACGTCATAGGCCAAACCTCAACGATTCAACTCATTTGGAGGAGCTTTGTGGACCGCCAAGTGCCTTAAGGAAGGCGGCATAGGCCTGGGGGTTGCGATGGTTTTTGCCCGCTTGGACGATCAACCCGTGATATTCGCGCAAGTCGTTGAGCGGCCATTGATCAACCTGAATAAAATCCGCCTCGTACTCTTCGCCCTCCTGGTATGACCGCAGGGAGGCCCAACCCAGACCGTCCAGCATCCGGCGTGCATAGGCATCCCAGATGAAGCAGGGCTGGCCGAATGCATAAAGCCGTATGACATCCGCCGTCTCGCGTCCGACTCCGGCAATGGTGAGCAGGCTGTCACGCAGACCTTCGTCCGCGCAGTCCTCCACATCGGCCGTGCGGATGCCATGAGCCAGCAGCCACTGAGCCAGGGCTTTGCAGGTGCGTGCCTTGGCTTTCATAAAGCCGCTTGATCTGATTAAGTTCGTCAGTCTTGCCAGGTCGACGTCGGCCATGTTGCAGGGGTTGAGCAGGTTGGCCTTGCGCAGTTGCTCGATGGACATGGCCGCGTTCCCCCAGGCTGTATGTTGGACCAGCACCGCTCCGATCATCATTTCGAAGTCAGTCTCTGCCGGCCACCAATTCTGCAATCCCAGACGAGCGAGCAAACGTGAGTACAGCCACTTTGAGCAATCAGCATTTACTTTGTCTGAATTGCCCATAACGCCTCCACCGAATTATTTGACGCTTTTCATGGTAACAGCCGGCTCCAGTCGGTGCGGAGCGAGTCAGAGAATGGCAGGAGCCTGGGCGAAGTCAGTGATAGCACCATCGGACTCAGAGCGAATGGAATCCCAATCCTTGGCCGAAGACTGGTCGTACATGGCCCAGACCTTCATCCCAGCGCGTTTGGCCGAATCGACGGCGACCAGAAGATCCTCGAACACTGTGCAGTGGTCAGGCGCAACGCCCAACATCCGCGAAGCCAGCAGGTAGATTTCCGGCTCCTCCTTGCCTATGCTTTCGGCGTCATCCACACTGCAGACCTGGTCGAAACAGTCGATCATGCCTGCATGTTTCAGGGCAGCCTGTCGCAGGCGCGGAGGGAGGCTGGTCGCCACAGCCAGGGCGGCACCGCTGGCCCTCAACGCTCGCAGGTAATCGAGTGCATGTGGCTTGGGCTGCACAGCCGTGGCGTAGAGCAGGAGCGCGTCCTGGTTCCACTCCTCAATTAGATCCTCCGAGCGCTCGTCAAGGTGAAAGCGGTCGATGGTGTACCTGGCGATGGCGCCGGTCTGCATGGAGGCCACTGTGGATGCGTAATCGTCCGGCATGGGAATGTTGCGGCGAGCAAAGAAACGTTGGTCGATTTCCTTCCAGACTCCCATGGAATCCAGAAGTGTGCCGTCCAGGTCGAAGATGGCGGCCTTGCCAATGTTGACTTTTGTTCTATTTCCGCCCACGCCGCAAGTTCTCCTATCTGTCGAAGTTCTTCATAGTAGCATGATCTCGGATCATGTCCGGACCGGCGGCTTAGAGCCAAGGTCCTCCCCGATCAGCCATGGCTTCGGAAAAGTAGGTATGTTCAACAGTTTAGTCTTGCTCCGCAAGTCATCATTCCGAGCGATTGTCAATTATTTTGCGCTCAGTGAGTGAAAAGCACATAAAGTCCCGAGAATACATACAATATTGGTTGAAACAATGTTAGCATGCAAATACTAGAGAAAATAATCGAAAAAGGAGTCTTATGGCTATTCAGGAAACAACAGCGGCTCTGGCTGATCCACTGCGTCGTCGTGTGCTGGATCTCTTGGAACAGGGCGGCATGGAGGCCGGACGTCTGGCCGAAAAGCTAGGAATGACGCCATCCAAGCTGTCCTATCATCTGAGGAAGTTGAAAGAAGCAGACCTGATTGTCGGCCACAAACAGGGCACCAGGGTCATCTATGAACTCAATCTGAGCGTGCTGGACAGCACCATTCAGTGGCTCTACCGCCTGCGGACAAGCGCCAGCGACAAGAGAAGTCTGCCCGAGCCGCGGACTGTGAGCAAGGAAACTGGTTCGACGGCGGTTTCCGAGTCCTAGAGAGACTCTCATGGCGGATGGCAGCAAAGCGGGTCGGTTCGTCCCGACCCTTGTCGCGGCTCAGTGGTTGCCGGGGATAATCATGCTGGGCGTAAGCCGCATAGTGGTCAATCGTCTACCGAATGAAAACGTCCCGCTTCATTGGAATGCACAGAACCAGGTGGATCGCTGGGGCTCTCCCCAAGAGCTGGTTTGGATGCCCTGCTTCAGTCTGGTCATTGCGCTGATTTGGACCATCCTCATGCTCGTCCTGCGCGCATATTTGATTAAACGTGGTGATGAAGCGGGGCATACCTTGACCGTTTTTCTGCTTGGTGGTCTATGCATGCAGATTATTTTCGCGGTTTTAGATCTGTTCGAATTAGCTGTTGCTGATCCTCATTGGGGATGGTGGCCGACGGATTTCGGCATTGATAAGGTCGCCATGCTATTGACTGGTCTGACTCTCATAGTCATCGGCAATCTTGCTCCTAAAACCAGACCCAATGGCATCAGCGGTTTTCGGGTGCCAGGTGCCTACTCCAGCCGCGAGGCTTGGCGCCGTTGTCAGCAGTTTGGCGGGGTGCTCTTCATGATTCTGGGCGTGGTCATGATCCTGGCCGCCCTGGCTTATAGCGGAGTCAGGCTCTACTGGATCTGTGGAACCGCTCTGGCAATCGTCCTTGTACTCATATGTGCCTATGGTTCATACGCTGGCAGGAAGTATGCCGGGCAGGGAGAACCTATATACCACCGTTAGTTCCTGTATGCAATGCGTGGACTGAATGAGACGGTAAATGTCAGATCAGAATACAAGTAAGAACTTCCAGAATTCGCTGGAAGGATGTCGAAGCTGATTTAGATCAAATCAAGTATCCGGCAACATGGTGCTTGATGGTAGCGTCAGTACACGAGTCAAATTCGACAGTTCGACCAGTCATCGGCTTTCACGCAGAAAGCTCTATTAGTGGCCATGGTGCACAGCCTGTATTTCATGGAAATCAGCCTGTCGAAAACAAGGATTAAAGCCAGCGCACTTCTGTCGGGGATTATTGAGGAAGTAAGAGCATCCCCGGTATCTTGCTCGTCTGACTAATCCAAGAATGACTGGCTACACGCCCAACAATCACCCGCACACTCACCCGCTTGAACTTGCATAGCTGTCCAGCCAGTTCAGATTCCAGGGAAGTTCTTGCTTTCTCATCAATGATTCACAGTTTTGCTTAGATTAATGAATTCATATACGCCATCGTTTGATTTCTGCAGTTTAGAACCATCTGTTTTAAATCCTGCTCTCTGGTAAACTTTAATTGCACGTTTATTGAAGCTAGCTACAGATAGAACTATTATTCTGTAATTGAAATTATTCTGTATAAATGCTTCGATCTCTGTAATGAAATTTAATCCCAGCCCTCGTCCAGTCAAGTCCGGTCTCAATCCTAAACCGACTTCTACCCTTTCCTCTGATAACCTTTCCAAGCAAAAATAACCAACCAGTTCATCTGTATCGTCCAAAATCTGATAGTACTTATTTGCCCGCAACCTTGGAGTGATTATCTCTTCAAAATCCTCTTGATCATTCTCCATATCGTAAAAACTATACATATCGCTGTAATGCCATTCTCTGGCTATCTGGTCTGCATTTGCCTGAGTTAATAACGCTATTTTTTCAAACTTCATATTTTTCCCTTACTCAATATACAGACTCGGAATTTATATTGGTAATAATGGTACAAAGACCTCGTTTAAGTGACCCAACAGTCAATCAATAAAACCCAAACTTTGGAAAAGACACGAATCTTGTAAGCCAAGTTTGCATTGCGAGGCTACCGGAGTGAGATGGTCGAGGTGCTGCGCCCGGTCCGCAGGGGTATGGAAAGGTCCCTGGGCCGACTCAGGAGCCGGGCCAGGGACCTTCTTTACTTGCGCTTCTTCTTCTCGCGTATATGCACCGAGATCTGGATGGGAGTGCCCTCGAAGCCGAACTCCTCGCGTAGGCAGCGTTCCAGATAGCGGCGGTAGCCGTGCTCTAGGAAGCCGGTGGCGAAGATCACGAAACGCGGCGGTCTGGTGGAGGCTTGGGTGGCGAAGAGGATCCTCGGCTGCTTGCCGCCCCGCAGCGGATGCGGGTGTGCAGCCTGAACCTTGCCCAGGAAGGAGTTGAGCTTGCCGGTCGGTATGCGCTTGTCCCATGATTCCAGAGCGGTGCGCATGGCCCTGGCCAGCCGGTTGGTGTGCCAGCCGGTCTTGGCGGAAAGGTTGACCCGCTCGGCCCAGGTGACCCGGTCGAACTCGGTCTGCCAGAGCCGCTCAAGACGCTGACGGCCGAAGTCGTCCAACAGATCCCACTTGTTGAAGACCAGGACGATGGCCCGGCCGGCATCCACAGCCTGGCTCATGACCTTCAGGTCTTGGTCGGCGATGGGCTGGGAGGCATCAAAGAGAATCAGCGCCAGTTCCGAGCGTTCGATGGCCGCCTGGGTGCGCAGGCTGGAGTAGTACTCGGCACCCGAGATCTTGTGCAGGCGGCGCTTGATGCCGGCGGTGTCGATGAAGAGCCAGTCCTCGCCGTCCACCTGGACCACCTCGTCGACCGGGTCACGGGTGGTGCCGGCCACATCGTGGACCACGGCCCGCTCCTCGTGGGCCAGCTGGTTGAGCAAGGAGGACTTGCCCACGTTGGGCCGCCCGACCAGAGCCACCCGGCGCAGGCCCTCCGGGGTGAGGAATCCTGAGGTCTTCTCGGCCTTGCTGAGCTGTTCCAGCGCGGCGTCCAGCAGATCGCCTATCCCCCGGCCGTGCATGGCGGAGATGGCATAGGGTTCGCCCAGGCCCAGCTTCCAGAATTCGGAGGCGGTGTAGTCGGCCATCCGGTCATCCAGCTTGTTGACGGCCAGGACGACTGGCTTGCCTGCGGCCCGAAGCATGGTGACGATCCGCTCGTCGCTGGCGGTCAGCCCCACCTGGCCATCCACGACCAGAATGACGGCATCCGCCAGGGATACGGCGACCTGCGCCTGGGAGGCAATGGCGGATTCGATGCCCTCCACATCGCTCTCCCAACCGCCGGTGTCCACCAGCTTGAATTGGGTGCCGGCCCACTCGGCCTCATAGCTGACCCGGTCCCGGGTCACGCCGGGGGTGTCCTCGACCACGGCGGCACGACGGCCGAGAATCCGGTTGACCAGGGTGGACTTGCCCACGTTGGGCCTACCCACCACGGCCAGCACGCCTACGGCCTTGGGGCCATGGTCCTGGTCATCCTGGTTTTCGGAGCCTCCCTCCAGCAGGGCTCGGTCCTCTTCATCCAGCTCATAGTCGTCCAGGTTGCGGGCATACTCGTCGTAGGAGTCCTCCTCCATGGCCGAGGAAACCAGATCGATCAGGACCTGCAGGGTCTGCTCGAAGGTCAGATCGGAGTTGTCCACGGTGGTCACCCCGTCAGCGGCGCTCATGAAGGAGGTGACCTTGGCATCCCGGGCATCCCGGGCAGCCAGATCCTCGGCGCCAGCCGACCCTGAGTGTGCCTGGCCGCTTCGGCGAGCCTGACGGACCTCCTCACGGGCTGTCAACAGCACACGTACCTGGGCATCCGGGGCCACTACCGTGGTGATGTCCCGCCCCTCGGCCACCACGCCTCGCTCCTGGTCGGCCATGATTGCCTGCTGGGCGGCGATGAGGACATGGCGCACGGCCGGAATCGAAGAGACCACGGAAACATGCTCGGAAACCTTGGTGGAACGTATCTCTTCATCCACATCACGGTCATCCAGGCTGACTCTGGGATGTTCGGGGTCCAGTCCCATGACCAGGTGGCCGCCGGTGATGGAATCGGCAACGGCTTCAGTGATCGCCTCCTGGTCGGGTTGATCCGCGTCCAAGTCCAGCCCGCGGTCCATGCACCAGAGGGTGACCGCCCGGTACATGGCACCCGTGTCCAGGTAGGCCAGGCCGAAATGTTTGGCCAGGGCCCGCGAGGTGGAGGACTTGCCCACGCCTGCCGGGCCATCGATGGCGACGGTGATCACAGTCCGACCTCCTTATCCAGGGCCTTGATCTCGGCGGCGGAGAGCACCCGGTATGAGCCCGGACGGATCTCGCCCAGTCGGATGGGGCCAATCTGGGTGCGCACCAGCCGGGTCACCGGGTAGCCGATGGCGCCGAAGATGCGCCGGACTATCCGGTTCTTGCCCGAATGCAGGACCACCTTGACGATGGTGTGCTCGCGGTTGTGGTCGATGATGGCGCAATGGTCCAGGCGGATGAGGCCGTCGTCCAGCTCCACCCCTTGGCTGACCAGCCGCCGGCAGACGTTGCCGCCGATGTGACCACTGAGCGTGGCGATATAGGTCTTCTCCACCTCGTAGCGCGGGTGCATGACGTGCTGGGCCAGCTCCCCGTCGTCGGTCATGAGAATCAGGCCCTCGGAGTCGTAGTCCAGCCTGCCCATGTGGAAGACCCGCTCGTAGCGGTCCCCGATGATGTCGCGCAGGGTGAACCGGCCCTTGGGGTCGTCCATGGTCGAAAGGACCTTGCGGGGCTTGTTCAGGGCCAGCGTGACGTGCTTGTCGTTCAGATGGATGCGGGATCCATCCACGCGAATTTGCTGGTGGGAGGGGTCAACCCGGCTGCCCAAGGTGGTGACCAGCTCGCCGTCGACCTCGACCCTGCCCTGGGTGATGATCTGTTCGCATTTGCGACGAGAGCCGAATCCGGCCTGGGCCAGCACCTTCTGGAGGCGGATGCCTTCCTCCCCCTGTTCGCGCGCTCTGATCGCCTGTGTGTATGGATGTGGCATCGTTCTCCCAACGTGGCCTGATAGATATGTAACGGATGACGTTCTGGACGACCGCAGCCGCCGAAAGGTCATATCATACTATATCGGAGCCTAGGGAAGTGTTGTTGGCTTGCTCTAAGCTAGAAACTGTTGTTGTTCATTGTCGTCGAAGGGATTGCAAGGTGGGGAACATGACTATGGAAGCAAGTGCTGAGCCGGTCCTCGAAAAGGCCGACGGGCAGGTTGCCGCAAAGCCCGTCCGCAGGCGGATCAGGGCCCGTGATGTTCGCTGGATTCGTGCGGCCGCAGAGCTGGCGGGCACCTTCCTGATCTGCGCGGTCATCTACCTGTCCTACAGCTTCGGCCAGCTGGTCATGGGCCAGCCAAGCGTGGTGCTGCCGGTTCTGGGAACCGCCCTGACCTACCTGGTCGTGACGGCCATGCTGGGTGGCGTCTCCGGTGGACACTTCAACCCCGCTGTGACCGTGGCCGCCATGTTCACCTCTCAGATCGGCATTGTTGATGGGCTGATCTACATCGTCGCCCAGGTGATCGGCGCTATTGGCGCCGGTGCGATCGCCGTCGCCCTTGTTCCGGTCAGCAAGTCCGTGCCGGACAGGACCTGGCTCATGTTCTCGGTCAACGGTTTTGCCGGAGGCTCGCCCGCTGCAGCCACCCTGGGCCAGCAGCACATCGCCTTCGGGGCGCCCATGGCCATCGTGGTTGAGCTGATCGGCTGCATGATCGTGGTGGCTGCGGCCATCACCACCCTGCGCTCCGACGGCCGTGCCCGTCGCAACCATGCCCTCTATACCGGGCTGGCCTACGGCGTCGGCGTACTGGTCACCTACCCCATCACCTGCTCGGGACTGAACCCGGCTCGCTCCACCGGCATCGCCATCTTCGCCCAGTCCAAGCACATGGCCGTCAGCCCGATCTCCCAGCTCTGGCTCTTCTGGATCTGCCCCCTGCTGGCTGCATCCCTGGTGGCCCTGGTCATCATCGTGACCAGCATCATCACCGACAACATGGCCATGCGCGCCATGGGCGCTGCTACTGATGCGCAGCTAGTTGTACAAATGGATGCAGATGCTCAGGCACAAGCACAAGCTGATGCTTTTGCCCCCGGTGCCCAGGCTCAGGCGGGCCCGGATGCTCAGGCTGAAGCCTTTGCTCCTGCCGGTGCCCAGGCTCAGGATCAATCGGCCCAGGCATCTCCTGCTCTGGTTCAAACCCCTGTTGCTGATACAACTGACACGGTCGCCCCTGCAGACACCAATGCTCAGACCGTCGATGTATCGTCTCTATCCGATTCCGATGCAGGTCAGAATACTGATGCTGGAGAGGACACTGTTGCCCCTGCTGAGGCAGGAACCATTCCTGATCTGCAGATCGAGCCCCTTCACACCACTTCCGAAGACGAAGACGGTGACACTCAATCCGAAGACAAGCCTACTGAAGACTGAACCATCGAGGATTGAAAGCCTGGAGGGGGTCACAGCAGCAGCTGAATGCTGAAGTAGGTGACCAGGAGGCCGATGCCCAGGGCTATGCTGATGAAGGCATCGAAGGGCACTGACCGCACCTTCCAGGGGCTGCGATCCTTGAGGATCAGCCGCAGGGCGCCGCAAACCAGGGCCGCGATGGACACCAGTCCAGTCGCGGCCCATGTGTATCCGAGGAAGGCCACAAGCGCGGCGACCAGCACCACCAGAAAGATGATGCCCTCGCAGACAGGACGACCCTCCTGAGCCTCAGAGACGAAGGGATGGCCTCGGCCTGATGTCTTGGGTGGCTGTGGGGGCTTGAGGTCCGGATTCTCGACCTTGTCTGCGTCTGTCATACTCTCCTGCCTCTGCACTTGCTCTGTCGGTTCGAGCCTACCAGCGCTGCTGACGCAAAGCGACCGTGCCGCCATCGCCCTTGGACGATGATGGCACGGTCACTGTTTCAACAAGGAGCCAGAGCAGTCCGATCAGTTCTTGTGCTGGAAGATCAGATGCTCGTTGGCGAAGGTGTCGAAGCCCAGGCTGTAGAGCTCGCGGCCATAGCCGGAGTTCTTGATGCCTCCGAAGGGCAGCTCTGGCATGGTCACCCAACCGCCGTTGATGAAGGTCATGCCGGTCTCGATGCGACGTGCCAGGGCATCCGCATGTTCGGTATCCGAGGAGAAGACCACACCACCCAGGCCGTAGCTGGAGTCGTTGGCCAGTTCGATGGCTTCATCCTCGTTGGCCACCTTGTAAATGGAGGCTACGGGGCCGAACATCTCCTGGTTGTAGACGGGGTTGTCACGGTCGATGTCCGTCAGAACCGTCGGGGTGAAGAAGGCCCCCGGCGAATCGTAGGGCTTGTTGCCGTAGACTACCTTGGCTCCACCGGCCACAGCCTTTTCGACCTGCTTGGCCAGATTGTCGCGGGCGGAGACCATACACATGGGGGCCAGGGTGGTTTCGGGGTTGCTGGGATCACCCAGAACCGCGTGCGAGAAGGCGTCGACGATGAGCGAGACGAAGTCGTCGTAGCGGTTCTCCGTGACGATGAAGCGCTTGGAGGAGGTGCAGACCTGGCCGGCGTTCGTCAGCCTGGCGCCTGGGGCCACCTTCTTGAGCAGATCCCAGTCAGCGTCATCCAGGACGATGAAGACGTCGTTGCCGCCCAGCTCCATGGAGGATTTCTTCAGGTGGGCTCCGGCCGACTTGGCCACTGAGGCACCACCGCGCTCCGACCCGGTAAGGGCCACGCCAGAGACCCGTGGATCGGCGATGGCACGGTCCACCTGGTCATAGTTGACGAAGAGGTTGGTCAGGCTGCCCTCGGGGGCTCCAGCCTTGGTCACGGTCTCCTCGAAGGCCACCGCCGAGCCGGGCACGTTAGAGGCGTGCTTGAGGATCATGGGGTTGCCCAGAATGAAGTTGGGGGCAAACACACGCATGATCTGGTAGTAGGGGAAGTTCCAGGGCTCCACCATGACCAGGACGCCCGTTGCCTGCTTGACGTAGTAGGCCTTGCCAGCGGGGTTGTCCAGGGGGACGGGAGCCAGCAGCTCCTCGGCGTGGTCGGCGAAGTAGTCGGCGATGTCCGCGCACAGCTCCACCTCGGCGCGGGCCTCGCCCACCAGCTTGCCCATGTCCCTGGTCAGGTTGGCTGCCAGAGCGTCCTCATCCTGACGGAAGAGCTTGGCCACCTGCCGCAGCTGAGCGGGGCGGTCGCCGGGGCCCTCCTGCTTGCGCCAGGTCTTGTAGAGGTCATGGCCGCGGGCCAGGGCGTTCTCCAGATCCTCGTCTGTGGCATCCGGGTAGGTCTTGATCAGTTGGTTGTTAAAAGGATTGACTGTCTGATAGGTCACAATATCTCCTTCGATTATGGGTCCCAGTCAGCATCATCGCTGGTCAGTTCATTCAGCATATCACTGCATTGGACCCCGCGGTCAACGAATTTGCCGCAGGGCGACATTCGACCGCGGGGTCCGGTTTCATCAGTGGAAGAAGTGGCGGGTTCCGGTCAGATACATGGTCAAATCGGCGTCCTGGGCGGCCTTGATCACCTCGGGATCACGGATGGACCCTCCCGGCTGCACCACGGCCCGGATACCGGCCTGGATCAGATACTCCAGACCGTCTGCGAAGGGGAAGAAGGCGTCGGATGCAGCCACAGAGCCCTTGGCACGGTTACGGCCCTCGTCCAGGGTGTTGGCACGCTCGACCGCCAGGTGGCTGGAGTCCACCCTGTTGACCTGGCCCATGCCGATGCCCACGGTGGCTCCCTGGTTGGCCAGGAGCACGGCGTTGGACTTGACCGAGCGGATGGCCCGCCAGGCGAAGGTCAGATCATCCATGGTCGCCTGGTCGGCGGGGCTGCCGGAGACCAGACGCCAGGTGGAAGGATCGTCTCCCGGGGCATCGATCAGGTCGGGCGTCTGCACCAAGGCTCCCCCGTCGATTTGACGGATGACCGGGCGCTGACGCGGGCGGCGCTCCACAGACAGGATGCGCAGGTTCTTCTTGGTCCGCAGCAGGTCCAGGGCCTCGGGCTCATAGCCCGGCGCCACAATCACCTCGGTGAAGACCGGCTTGATCTGCTGGGCCATGGCCAGGGTGACCGTGCGGTTGGCGGCGATGACCCCGCCATAGGCGCTCATGGGGTCGCAGGCGTGGGCGCGGCGGTGGGCCTGGGCGATGTCCTCCCCCACAGCCAGACCGCAGGGGTTGGAGTGCTTGACCACGGCCACTGCGGGCAGGTCGGGGAAATCCCAGACCGAGCGCCAGGCGGAGTCAGCGTCCACATAGTTGTTGTAGCTCATTTCCTTGGCCCCGCCCAGGTGCTCTGCAGCAGCGAAACCGTCCCGGTCCAGTGGGTCCAGGTAGAGGGCGGCCTTCTGGTGGGGGTTCTCCCCGTAGCGCAGTTGGTTGGCCAGACGCCAGGTGCGGGTCATCGCCTGTGCTGGTTTCTGATCCTCTGTCTTGTCCTGCTTGTCGTCAACCCATGTGCGTGCGGTCCACTCGGCGATGGCCGCGTCATAGGAGGCGGTCAGTGCGAAGGCTTTTGCAGCCAGACGTCCGCGCTCGGCCAGGCTGAAACCGGTGCCGGAGGCGATGCGCTCGGCGGCCAGGGCATAGTCTTCCGGGTCGGTGATGACAGCCACGCTGGCATGGTTCTTGGCAGCGGCGCGAATCATGGCAGGGCCGCCAATGTCGATGCGTTCCAGGCACTGGTCTGCGTCGGCGCCCTCAAGGACGGTCTGCTCGAAGGGGTAGAGGTTGACCACCACCAGGTCGAAGGGGGCAATGCCCAGGTCTTTGAGTTGCTGGACATGGTCGGGGTTGGTCATGTCGGCCAACAGCCCGGCGTGGATGTGCGGATCCAGGGTTTTGACCCGGCCGTCAAGGCTCTCGGGAAAACCGGTGACCTTTTCCACCGGGGTGACCTGGACGCCCAGATCCTGCAGCTTCTTTGCGGTGCTGCCGGTGGAGACGACCTCGGTGCCTGCCTGGCGGAAGGCCGATGCCAGGGATTCGAGGCCCTGCTTGTGATAGACCGAGACCAGCGCCCGGTTGATGGTGCGATTCGTGGTGACCATGGAAACTCCTACTCCTATGCTTGATTGCCGAGGCGCCCCGCCACCTTCGGACCTACTTGCCTGGTCTGCGGGTGGACGAGACCTGTCGTGGTGTGTCTGCTCGGTCGGTTGCCTTGGGCTCCTTTCCCTCCTGACCGCGTGATTGGTTGTGTTTTTCCTTGTTTTCCGCTTTGGCGGAAGTCTTTATGTCTCCTGCCTGGCGCAGATAGACGACCAGGGCATCCTTGATGATGACCAGTGCGGCGATGATGAGGGCCAGTAACCATACGCCCAGCAGGCCGACCCCCAGGGAGGTCCCGATCATGCGCAGGGAGGAGGCTATGGGCACGCCCACCCCGGCCAGTCGCTGGCGGCCCAAGGCCCCGTTGGAGAGTTGGAAAAGCAGGGCAAGGCCGAGCAGGGTGACCAGCCAGGCCAGGGCCATGGCCAGGGTTGCCATCAGGAAGCAGACTGCCGTATCCCGGGACTTCAGCCCTGCTTGGCGCACGGCAGCGTGAATTCTGACCCACCATGGCCCGGTCAGCAAGAGAATGCCGGCAACCACGCCGGCCAGCAGAGGCAGGTTGAGCAGGAGCATACGAACCCGCTGCCGGGAGACCGGCTCTGGGAAAAGCCCGAAGAGAGGCAGCGAGGGCAGGCTGGAGGCGTGGCCGGACCAGAGGGTGAAGGTGGCCAGCTGGCCGATCTTGAAACCGTTTCCGAAGAGCCAGGAGGCAGCCCAGATGATCAGGTTGGGCAACCAGGCCAGGGACGCCAGGCTGGTCGTCACAGCCGAGGCGGTGCCCATACGTGTCAGTTTGAACAGGCGGCCCACATCTCCGTGATAGAGAACGATCCAGACGATCAGGGCGATCAAGCCGGCGGCCAGCATGGCTGCCAGGAGGATCAGGCCGGCTGTGAGGCCAAGCCGAACGGTCTTGCGGACCTGGACAGGCAGAGCTTCTTTGGTGCGCTTGGCTACAGCTTGTCGGAATGGTTCGGAACGGACCCATGCCCAGCCGTAGCCCAGCAGAAAGACCAGTCCGGTGCGCAGAAGAATGACCGGGGTGGTGTCCACCTGGATGGTCTGGCTGCCCTGCATGAGGATGAGGCTGCAGAGCACCCAGACGACCAGACCGGCGATGCAGCCGCCGACGGACATGCCCATGCGGCCGACCAATGTGCGGATCACCCAGATCAGCAGACCGGTCAGCAGCAGGGGAATGATGGTCAGGGTCAGGGCTCCGGCCGTGAATCCGCAGCCTTGGGTGAGCAGGGTGATGGTTTCCGTCAGAGCCACAGTGGCCATTGACAGCGATGGACCGCCCTCCTCAATGGAAATGATGAGCATGAGCAGGGCCATGCAGGCACCTAGGGCGACAGTGTAGATAAGCATGGCTAGGAAGGCCTCTAGGGCCCCCCGGAGCCATACTTTCACCCTGTCGGTCATATGATGGCATGCTCCCGCAGCAGGTCGCGGGTCAACCTGGCTGTCTCACCGGGTGTGGTACCCACTTTGATGCCGACGGACTCGAGCACTTCCTTCTTGTCTGCCGCCGTGCCCTTGCCCCCCGAGATGATGGCTCCGGCGTGGCCCATCTGCTTGCCTTCGGGGGCGGTGAAGCCGGCGATATAGGCCACGATGGGCTTGGTCATGTGGGTGGAGGCCCAGTGTGCGGCCTCCTGTTCAGCCGAGCCCCCGATCTCGCCGATCATGACGCAGGCCTTGGTTTCAGGATCGCGGTTGAAGGCCTGCAGAGCCTCCAGCATGGTGGTGCCCACAATGGGGTCGCCGCCGATGCCCAGGCAGGCGGTGAAGCCGATGGAGGACAACTCCCCCATGAGCTGATAGGTCAGGGTGCCGGACTTGGAGACCAGGCCAAGCGGACCGCGACCGGCGATGCCCTGCGGGATGATGCCCAGATCCACGCCGACGCCGTTGGGCCGGTCGGACATGGTCATCAGTCCGGGGCAGTTGGGGCCTACGATGCGGCAGCCGCGTTCCCTGGCCAAGGCTACGCAGTATGCGGTATCGGACACGGGAATGCCTTCGGTGATGACCACGATCAGGGCGATGCCGGCCTCGATGGCCTCGACCATGGCATCCTTGGCGAATCTGGGCGGCACGAAGACCACGGAGGTGCGGGCTCCGGTCGCCTGACGGGCTGCTGCGCAATCGGCGTATACGGGAACATGACGGGCCTGGCCGTCCGGACCCTCGAAGTCTACCGTCATTCCGGCCTTGCGGGCGTTGACCCCGGCCAGGATGTTGGTGCCTGCCGCCATCATGCGGGCCGTGTGGACCATGCCCTGGTGGCCGGTCATGCCCTGGACCATGACGGGGGCGCCGTCTTCAACGAAGAGGGTCATCGTCCCGTCTCCTTTTCTGTTTGAGCGGCCAGAGCCACAGCCTGGTCTGCCGCCTCCTCCATGGTGCGGGCCACCTTGAGCCGAGGCTGTCGGGCCCTGGCCAGCAGGTCCAGTCCCTCTGCAGCCTCATTGCCGTCGAAGCGGACCACGATGGGCCGGTCGTCGTTCTGATCCTGCTCGCCCGCAGCGTTCACGGCGGCCAGGATGCCTTGGGCCACCTGCTGGCAGGAGGTGATGCCCCCGTAGACGTTTACCATGACCGAACGGACCTTGGGGTCGGAGAGAACCACGTCCAGGCTGGTGCGCATGACCTCGGGCGAGGCTCCGCCGCCGATGTCAAGGAAGTTCGCGGGTCCAACAGGAACGCCCCGTCTGCGTCCCGACCCGGCGACCGCATCCAAGGAGCTCATGACCAGTCCTGCGCCGTTACCGATGACGCCCACCTGGCCGTCCAGATGGACGTAGTGCAGGCCTGCCGCCTTGGCTTTGGCTTCCAGTGGGTCGACCTGCGCCGGGTCTGCGAACCTCTTCCAGCCGTCGTGCCGGAAGGCTGCGTTCCCGTCCAGGGAGATCTTGGCATCAAGGGCATCCAGGTGCTTGGTGGCCTCGTCGTCCGGGTCCCCCACCTTGGCCAGGGGGTTGATCTCGACCAGGGTTGCATCGCTGTCCTGGAAGGTGTGCCACATGCCCAGGAGAATCTGTGCGGCCTGCTCCAGATCCGCGTGGTAGAAACCGATGCGCTCGGCCATGGTGAGGGCGGCCTGCCTGTCGAAATCCTCCAAGGGGCCGATGTGCAGGCGCCGGACCGATTCGGGGTGCTCGCGGGCGATGGTCTCCACCTCGGTGCCGCCGCTGGCCGTGGCCAGGACATCGTAGTCCTGGGAGGCGCGGTCCACCGAGATGGACAGGTAGTACTCGTGCAGGATGTTGCGGGCCTCGGTGACCAGGATCCCGCTGACCGGGTGGCCGTCGATGTTCATGGGCAGGATGGCCTGGGCCAGAGCCACGGCCTGATCGTGATTCTCGGCTCGCTTGACGGCTCCTGCCTGTCCCCTGTGGCCGATGGTGGCCTGCCCCTTGATCATGCAGGGGTAACCGATGACGTCGGCTGCCTGACCGGCCTCTTCTGCGGTTGAGGCATAGACGGCCCTTGGCTGGGAGATGCCATGTTCGGCGAGCAGCTGCCTGGCCTGGTATTCGTACAAATCCATGGTGAAGGTCCCCCAATCGCGCTCAGGCGGGCATGTTCATCAGGCAGGTCACCGGGTAGTCGCCCAGGGCCTTGCGGCCGTCCAGACCGTTGAGTTCCATGACGAAGCTGAAACCAGCCACCCGGCCTCCGGCCTGCTCCACCAGATGTGCAGCAGCCTGGGCGGAACCGCCGGTGGCGATCAGGTCGTCGACAATCAGGACTCGCTGGCCTTGGCTCAGGGAGCCCTGCTCGATTTCGATTCGGGCGTTGCCGTATTCGAGGTCGTATTCCTGGCTGTAGGTGGGCTCAGGGAGCTTGCCGGCCTTGCGCATCGGCAGGAAGCCCTTGCCAAGGTCGCAGGCCAGCTGGGGGCCGATCAGAAAGCCGCGTGCCTCAAGCCCGGCCACCAGGTCGAAGTCCTCTGGCTTGACGGGCAGGGTGCGCTTCATGGCGTCGAGGATGATGGCCAATCCCCTGGGATCTGACATGGCCGGGATGAAGTCCCTGAAAAGGATCCCCTTCTTGGGAAAGTCCGGAATGGTACGGATCAATGAGATCAGATAAGCGGCGTCATCATCGCCCACCTGCTTAAGTTCTCCAACCTTGATATCGTCCGATTGAGCCATGATCTTCTTTCTGTTTTGCTCCTTGGAAGTGGTTGCCGGGGCCATCATACGCGCGCCGCGTTTCCGTTCAGAGTCAGCCCGACGGAAGGTGTGGCGCGCGTATAAGTTTCAGGACTTGGCAGAAGTCGAATCCGAAGCCTCGGATTCTTTGGATTCGGCGGAATCCTTGGATGCCTCCGAGTCGGCAGCGTCATCGGACTCCTCAGCAGTCCTGGCTTTGTCTGATTCGTCTTCCTGCTCCGGTTCGGAATCCGACGACTTGGATTGTGCATCATCCTTGCCTTCGGAGGCGGCAAAGTTCTGTGTGGCGGTATCGTCGGCGGCGGTGACCTCGGCGGGGGCGTCCGCATCCTCGGACTGGCCTTCGACCTGCTCGGGCAGGGGGTTGCCGTTTTCGTCAACCTCGTCGTCGTGGACGTAGGCCGGGACGATGGGAGGCTTGGTGATGGCCTGGATGCGCCAGCGGGACTGCGAACCCTCGGAGTCGATGACCACCTGCTCCTTCTCCAGGTCAACGGAGACGACCTTGCCCAGAAGACCAGTGGTGGTGGCGACCTCGTCACCGGGCTGCAGGGACTGGCGGAAGTCCTGGACGGCGGCCTGCTGTTGCTTGCTCTTGCGGGAGCTTCCCCACATCATGGCGATCATCAGGGCGATGATGACGATCATGAAAATCATGGATCCCATGGTTGTTTCCACTCCTTGTTTCGACGGGTATCAAACGGCGCTATGCATTGCTGCGAAGACCCCAGTCTAGAACAGCTTCATGACATCCTCGGGCGGTTTGCGGCCCAGGTGCTCCCAGGCCTTGGAGGTCGCCACACGCCCCTTTGGGGTGCGTACCAGGAAGCCCTCACGTACCAGGTAGGGCTCACAGACCGTCTCCACCGTCTCGGCCTCCTCGCCCACCATGGCGGCCAGGTTGTTCAGGCCCACGGGTCCGCCGTCGAAACTGTTGACGATGGCCTTGAGGACGGCCAGATCCAGACGGTCCAGCCCCTCGGAGTCGATCTGGTAGAGGGCCAGGGCCTGCTTGACATCGTCAGGGCCGACCTGGTCAAGATCGTGGACTATGGCCCAGTCGCGCACCCGGCGCAGGAGGCGGTTGGCGATCCTGGGCGTGCCACGGGAGCGCAGGGCCAGCTGATGGGCGGCATCATCCTGCAGAACGATGCCCAGGACCCTGGCCGACCGTTCGACCAGCTTCTCCAGCTCCTCCTCCGGGTAGAAGTCCAGGTGGGCGGTGAAGCCGAAGCGGGCCCGCAGGGGCGAGGGCAGCATGCCCTCACGGGTGGTGGCGCCGATGACCGTGAACCTGGGCAGGGTCAGCGGAATGGAGGATGCGCCAGGGCCCTTGCCCACCATGACATCCACGCGGAAATCCTCCATGGCGATGTAGAGGAGCTCCTCGGCGGCCCTGGGCAGGCGGTGGATCTCGTCGATGAAGAGCACCTCGCCGGCTTCCAGGGAGCTCAGGATGGAGGCCAGGTCGCCGGCGTGCTGGACTGCCGGGCCCGAGGTGACGCGGATGGGCACCTCCAGCTCGTGGGCGACGATCATGGCCAGGGTGGTCTTGCCCAGGCCTGGAGGGCCTGCCAGCAGGATGTGATCCGGGGCCACGTCACGCTTTTTGGCGGCCTTCAGGAAGAGTCCCAGCTGGGCCTTGAGCCGGGGCTGGCCGATGAACCCGTCCAGGGTTTCCGGACGCAGCTCCTCGTCGCTGACCGGCTCGCCTTCGATGGGTCGGGCCGAGACCAACCGCAGGGATTCCTCCTGGGCGTCGCCATTCTGGGAGTCGATGTACCCCGTGGACATCTGCTTGTCAGCCATGGGTCAGCGCCCCCTGTCCAGCCGGGTCAGGGCCTGCTTGAGGACCTTGGGAATGTCGGCCGACTGAAGGGGCAGGGAGTAGCCGCCCTCGCTGCAGGTCTGCTCCACGGCCTGCTCGGCATCACGTTGCATCCAACCCAGGGAGATCAGCCCCTCCACCACCTGATGGGCGCCATCATCGGTCTGGGCGGGTCCCTGCCTGCCTGTGCCGGCATCCAGATCCAGCTTGCCGGAGAGTTCGAGGATGATCTTCTGAGCGCCCTTTTTGCCCAGGCCAGGCGCCCGGGACAGGGCCGCAGCATCGCCGTCGGCCACGGCCTGGGCCAGCTGGTCCGAGTTCAGAGTGGCGAGGATGGAAAGGGCCACGCGGGGCCCGATGCCGCTGACCTTCTGCAGCTGGGCGAAGAGGGATTTGGAGGTGCGGCTGAGGAATCCGTAGAGGGTCAGCGCGTCCTGGGTCAGGGAAAGGGCGGTGTAGACGGTGACCGTGGACTCGGCCCGCATGGAGGCCAGGTCCGACTGGGGCATGCGCACCTCGAAACCCACCCCCGAAACATCGATGACGGCATAGCCTGTTTCGATGGCGGCCACCCGCCCGGTCAGCATTGCCAGCACTTGATCACCCCTCGATGGAATTCGAACGTCTGTTCGAATCAGATTACATGTCTCGCTGGACTCCCCGGTACCTGCCGTACTCGGCAGAGGCTTCGGCCCACTGACGCTGGGCCTGGGTCAGATGCTCCTCGCGTTCCCCGCCCTGGATGGCCCCGGCAGGCCTTAAGGCATGGCAGATCGCCTGGGCCAGTGCGTCGGCGGCATCGGCGGGCTTGGGCAGCTGGTTGAGCCCGAGAATGCGGGCCACCATCCGCTGCACCTGGATCTTGTCGGCCTGGCCATTGCCGGTCACAGCCATCTTGGCCTCGGTAGGGGTGTGCAGGGCCACGGGAATCCCACGCTGCGCCGCCCCCAGCATGGCCAGTCCGGCCGCCTGGGCGGTTCCCAGCACGGTGTTGTGATTGGACTGGGCAAAGACCCGCTCGATGGAGACGACGTCGGGGCTGAAACGGTCCAGGGCGGCCGTCAGCCCTTGATAGATGGTCAGCAGCCGCAGGTCCTGGCTCTGTTCAGGGTCTGAGCGCACGACGTCCACATGAACAAAGGAAAGCCGGCGCGATGCACCGGCTTCAATGACGCCAACGCCGCATCGGGTGAGCCCCGGGTCGACGCCGAGAACGATCATAGGGTCACTCGTCGTCCAACTGGGCCATGACCTCGTCGGGGGCGGTCCAGTTGCTGTAGATCTCCTGCACGTCGTCCAGGTCGTCCAGGTTGTCGATCAGCTTGGAGACCTTGCGGGCGGAGTCCAGGTCCAGGGTGACCTCGCTCTTGGGGTTGAGGACCAGGTCGGCGGAGTCGTAGTCCATGCCCGCATCCTGCAGGGCCTTGCGGACGTTGACCATGTCGCCGGGGGCAGTCAGCACGGTGTAGCTCTCGCCGTTGTCCTGCACATCCTCGGCACCGGCCTCGGCGGCCTTCTCGAAGACCGTATCGTAGTCCAGGCCCTCCGAGGGGACGATGATCTGGCCCTTGCGCTCGAAGTTGAAGCTGACCGAGCCGTTCTGGGCCAGGGAGCCGCCGCCCTTGGTCAGGGTGGAACGGACCTCGGCGGCCGCGCGGTTGCGGTTGTCGGTCAGGCATTCGATGATGATGCCCACGCCGGCGGGAGCATAGCCCTCGTAGACGATGCTCTCGTAGTTGGCCGCTCCGGCCTCCTCGCCCGAGCCGCGCTTGACGGCCCTGGTGATGTTGTCTGCGGGCACGGAGGACTTCTTGGCCTTGACGATGGCGTCGTAGAGGGTGGGGTTGCCGTCGGGGTCACCGCCGCCGGTGCGGGCAGCGATCTCGATGTTCTTGATCAGCTTGGCGAAGAGCTTGCCACGCTTGGCGTCGATGGCTGCTTTCTTGTGCTTGGTGGTCGCCCACTTCGAATGCCCTGACATATGTCTCCTGACGGTACGAATGCGTAAACGAATGGAATTCTAGTTCCGCTCTTCGACAATTTTACGGGTTTTCAGGCCCTTCCGTGGGGGCTTCATCGTAAGGAGAACCAGCCCGGCGGCCCACCAGCCTGCCCAGCAGGCCACGGCGATGGTCGGGGCGGGCCGCCAGGGCACGGGCATAGACATCCAGAACCTGGTCGGTGACCCGCTCCCAGTCGTAGTCGCTGGCCCGGCGCATTCCGCACGAGGCCAGTTCCAGGCGCGTGGGTCGGTCGTCCAGCAGTTCAAGGACCGACCTGGCGCAGTCCTGGGGGTCTTCATTGGCGAACAGACGTGCGCTGTGGCCGTTCTGGGAGACATCCTTGAAGGCTGGCAGGTCCGAGGCCACCACCGGGCAGCCTGCCGCCATGGCTTCGACCAGCACGATGCCAAAGCTCTCTCCCCCGGTCTGCGGGGCCACATACAGGCCCAGGCTGTGGTAGAAGGAGGCCTTGTCCTCGTCGCTGATCCGGCCCAGGAAGGTGAAGTGCCGGGCCAGTCCGGGATCGACGGCTTCGAGCAACTCCCGCGCCTCCGTTTGGCCGTCACCGGCACAGAGGAAGCGGGCACCGGGCACGCGCCGAAGAATGGCGGGTGCGGCCTGGGCCAGAATCCTGAACCCCTTGCGCTCCTCCTTCATCCGGCCCAGGAATCCGATGGTGGGTTCCCGCTCGCTCCCCTGCCATTCCGGGCGCGGCCGGGCATTGCGCAGGGCTCTGGTCTCGATGCCGTTGGGGATGATCTGGCTGGGTATGCCCGGCTCCAGCAGATTCTGGGCATTCTGCATGGCCGATGGGCTGACGAAGATGGCCTGGCTGATGTTGGCCAGGTATCGGCGCAGGTAGCGTCTGGTCAGCCTCAGGGCCAGCGGGGTCGAATCGAAGGCCGCATGGAAGGTGGCCACATAGGGGCAGGGAATGAATCCCGGCCGCAGGGGCTTGTGGCTCAGGGAGGGCACCTCGGGCTCGTGCAGGTGCAGGATGTCGAAGTGGCCCTGTCTGACCCACTGCCGGGTCTTGTGGCCGGCCACGCCGAAGTAGCTCAGGTTGGCCACGGATCCGTTGTAGGGAATGGAGAAGGAGGAGCCGGTGGTCTGCACCCAGAGGGGCATGTCCTGGGTGCGTCGGCCCGGGGCCAGAACCTGCACCTGGTGGCCGCGCTCCATAAGATGCCTGGCGAAGTCGCGGATGTGCAGTTGGACGCCGCCCGGGGTCTCGAAGGAGTAGGGCGAGATGATCCCCACCCGCAGAGGCGCCTTGATGGCGGCCCGCTCCGGCTCCCGCTCAGGCCTTTGTTCGGGTGCCTTCAAGCCCGTCACCTCCCTTGTTCTCGGATGCCTGGGCCAGGATGAAGTCCGGTAGGTCGTGCATCCGGGAAAGATCCAGATCCTCGAGGAAAATCGGCTGGAGCATGTGCCAGTCCTCGGGATGCTCGCGAATGCCCTGGGCCCACTGGTCCACCCAGGCCTGGGTCAGGTCGTTGATGGCCTGCTCCCGGGGCATGTCCAGGTAGGGCTCGATGGCGATGGGCCCGTCCACCTGGCAGACATAGCCGTAGGGGGCCTTGGCCTGCCGGCGGCGCTCCCCCGTCAGCTTTTCCCTGTGCATGTTCACGGTATACAGGGGCAGACGGGCATCCAAGGCGATGACGGCAGGACCTGCGGCCACGCGAATCCAGGAATCGAAGGCCTTGACGAAGACGCCTCGGCGGCTCAGGTCGCGGTCGGCCAGCAGGGGCACCACCTGGTCAGGCTTCCGCAGCAGGGTCGTCAGACGGCCGGTGATGTCCGGCTCGCCGGTCAGCAGGATGTTCATGCCCAGGCGGCGACGGATGTCCGCAAAGGTGTTCAGCATGCCCTGGTCCCGCAGCCGCTCGGCCACCGTGGTGACCTGGCCGACCGTGGAGCAGGCCCAGAAGCCCGCGTAGTCCCAGTTGCCCTGGTGGCCCATGCCGATGGGCAGGGATCGCAGACCGATGTCGCTCTTGGCCGGATCCGGGTAGGCGCTGCCACCGCCGTGTATGCGTGCCAGCAGCTGCTCCTTGGTGCGGGCCCCCACGGTCAGAGCCTCGACGAAGTAGACGAAGTAGGAGCGCATGCCCTGGCGTGAGGTGCGCCGCAGGTTGCGACGGTCGGCTTCCGGCATGACATGGGCCAGGTTGCGCTCCAGCTGTCTGACGCCGCCTATCCGGAACAGCCAACATAGGTCGGCCGCTGCCAGGAAGAGGCCGCGCAGCAGCCCCTCGGGCACCAGACGCGCGTGCTGCGCCAGAAAGATGAGCAGTCGGTCCGGCATAGGCTCACTCGTGGTTGGGATTGGCGGGCTGCGGGTTGCGGCCCATGTCCTTGGCGACGTGGCTGATCCGCTGCCAGACGGTGACGATGCCCAGCAGAGCCAGCAGGATCAGGAAGCAGCTGAGCACGGCCAGGGGCAGCCCGGCTCCCGTCAGGGCCATGCCCACCAGGATGACGACCAGCCGGTCGGACCTGGTGGCGATGCCGTTCTTGGCCTCGAAGCCCTCGGCCTCGGCCCGGGCCCGGGCGTAGGAGGTGACGAAGGAGGTCATGATGGCGAAGAGGGCTGCAGCCATGCCCACCTGGGCCCAGATGTCGGGACCTTGGTGGCTGCCATCGGCCACCCAGGCCAGCTCGTGGCGGCGCAGGTAGATGATGACCCCGGCCAGGACGGCCCAGTCGGCTATCCGGTCAAGGGTGGAGTCCAGGAAGCCTCCGAATTGGGTGCCACCGCCGGTCAGCGCGGCTACGGACCCATCCAGGGAGTCGAAGGCCACCAGAATGGCCAGGACGATGGCCCCGGGCAGGAGCCAGCCGGTGAACCCGGTCGCGATGGCGACCATGGTGGTGCCTACGGCTCCGCTGATGGTGACACCGTTGGCGCTCACGCCCAGACGAACCAGGCCGCGGGCGATGGGGGCGATGATGCGCTTCCAGGGGCGTCGTAGATGCTCGAACATTGGTCAGTCCTGACTGCAGGAGGTGTTCGCTCGGAAGTCGTCCGCCGAGTTGATCTGGGCGCGGACCTTGATGGCCTTGTTGATCCAGGCGCGGGCCTGCTCCACGGGCACCCCGTTGAGCTGGCTGCCGTCGCGGAAGCGGAAGGAGACCGCGTTCTTGGAGACGTCCTCCTCGCCGGCGATCAGGATGAAGGGGGCCTTGGACTTGGCCGCGTTGCGGATCTTCTTGCCGAAGCGGTCGTCGGAGCGGTCGATCTCGCAGCGGACCATGTCGTCGCGCAGCTGGTCCAGCAGGTGCTCCAGGTGGGGGGCGAACTCATCGGCCACGGGCACGGCCTGCACCTGGACCGGGGCCAGCCAGGCCGGGAAGGCGCCGGCGTAGTGCTCCAGCAGGATGGCGAAGAAGCGCTCGATGGAGCCGAAGAGGGCGCGGTGGATCATGACCGGCCGCTGGTGGGAGCCGTCGGCGGCGATGTACTCCAGCTGGAAGCGCTCGGGCAGGTTGAAGTCCAGCTGAATGGTGGAGACCTGCCAGGTGCGCCCGATGGCATCGCGGGCCTGCACGGAGATCTTGGGCCCGTAGAAGGCGGCGCCCTCGGGGTCGTCGACCAGTTCCAGCCCGGAGTCCTTGGCCACCTCGGCCAGGGTGTTGGTGGCCTCCTCCCAGACCTCGTCGGAGCCGACGAACTTGTTGGGATCCTTGGTGGACAGCTCCAGGTAGAAGTCGTTGAGGCCGAAGTCCTTCAAGACCTTGAGCACGAACTGGAGCAGGTTGGTCAGCTCCCCCTTCATCTGGTCCCGGGTGCAGTAGATGTGGGAGTCGTCCTGGGTCAGGCCGCGTACGCGGGTCAGGCCGTGGACCTCGCCGGACTTCTCGTAGCGATAGACGGTGCCGAACTCGAACAGCCGCAGGGGCAGCTCCTTGTAGGAGCGCTGGCGGGACTTGAAGATCAGGTTGTGCATGGGGCAGTTCATGGGCTTCAGGTAGTAGTCGAAGCCCTGGCGGGTGACCTTGCCGTTGGCGTCCTTCTCCTCGTCCAGGTGCATGGGCGGGTACATGCCGTCCTTGTACCACTGCAGGTGGCCCGAGATCTCGTAGAGGTGGCCCTTGGTGATGTGCGGGGTCTGCACGAAGGAGTAGCCGTTGCGCCGGTGCATTTCCCGGGAGTAGTCCTCCATGGCGTTGATGACGGCCGCGCCCTTGGGGTGGAAGACGGGCAGGCCGGGCCCGATCTCGTCCGGGAAGGAGAAGAGGTCCATCTCGGCGCCCAGCTTGCGGTGGTCGCGGCGGGCGGCCTCCTCCAGACGGGCGGTGTAGGCCTTCATGTCGTCCTTGTTGGCCCAG
Organism: Bifidobacterium sp. W8104; assembly: GCF_016100735.1. Lineage (NCBI taxonomy): Bacteria > Bacillati > Actinomycetota > Actinomycetes > Bifidobacteriales > Bifidobacteriaceae > Bifidobacterium > Bifidobacterium sp. W8104. The sequence goes on along the minus strand of NZ_JACFRW010000001.1, from coordinate 1,989,039 downwards.
GCGGTGCCGTAGATGCGCTGGAGCATGGGGTTCTTCTCGTCCCCGCGCCAATAGGCAGCGGCCGTGCGCATGAGCTTGAAGGAGCGGATGTAGCGGGTGTTGGGCAGGTGGGGGCCCCGGCAGAGGTCCTTCCAGACCGTGTTGCCCTCGCGGTCCAGATTGTCGTACATGGTCAGCTCGCCGCCGGTGGCCACCTCGGTGGCCTCCTCGCTGTTGATCTCGGCCTCCTTGGCCCCGATCAGCTCCAGCTTGTAGGGCTGGTCGGCCTCCTCCTTGCGGGCCTCTTCTTCGGTGACCACGCGCCGGCGGAAGCTCTGGGAGGACTTGATGATCCGCTTCATCCGCTGTTCGATCTGCTTGAGGTCGTCGGGGGTGAAAGGCTTGTCCACGTCGAAGTCGTAATAGAAACCGTCCTTGATGACCGGGCCGATGCCCAGCTTGGCGTCCGGGCGGATCTCCTGGACGGCCTGGGCCATGACGTGGGTGGCCGAGTGTCGCATAATGGCCAGCCCTTGGTCGCTCTCCAGGGTGATGGGCTCGACCTTGTCGCCCTCGTGCAGGGGTGTGTAGAGGTCGCGTGGCTGCCCGTTGAGGTCGACGGCGATGATGTCCTTGTCGTCAGCAAAAAGCTGGACGCCAGTCTGATCCGCCGCCACCTCCTTCCGTTCGCCCTTGACGATGATGGAGATGCTCGACTGTGTCATGAATGCCGTCCTTGCTATCGGAGCCCGCGTTACAGGGTGCAGGCTGGACATGGTTATCGAGCCACAGCCTAGGTCGTCACTCAGACAAGGAGGGGCCTTTGTTGCCCATGGAGCGCAGGTAATCCTCGGCTTCCCGGACCAGCTCTTCGGCGGCCGGCTCGTCCACCTGGGCCTGGTCGACATCCATCTCCAGACGGTGGACGTAGTTGGCCAGGTCGTCGTTGCAGCGCAGGAGCATGCCGGCCTGGGCCTTCCACTCGGCGGCCTTGCGGGGCAGCTCCCCCTCGTCAAGGTGGACGCCGAGCATGGCCGAGAGCCTTTGCAGCAGCTGCAGGGTGCCCTGGGCGCACTCGTCGCTGCCCAGGTACTGGGGAACGGAGACCCAGATGGACTCGGTGCTGTAGCCGTCCTGGGTGGCTAGGGCGTCCAGAACGGTGGGGATGCCTATGGGGCCGGAGTGGCCGTCGGTGTCGGTCTTAGGCTGGTCGCCGGCCAGGTCGTCGATGGGCAGGGGCCTGGTGTGGGGGCAGTCGGCGAACATGGCGCCCAGGGTGATGATGGCCTCGGCCTCATCGTCCTCGGCCCAGTGGATGCTGCGCCGGCAGAAGTCGCTCCAGTGGTAGTTGGGCTCCGGGCCCATCTCCAGCAGGAGGGTGTGGGTGTCATCAATCCGCACCCGGTAGATCTTGGCGGAGGGCCAGATGATCCGCCGCCGACCCTGCACATGGCAGAGCATGGGCCGTGACATCTGGTAGTCGTAGAACCCGTCGCCCGGAATGCTGCCGATCTCGTGGGACTCGTAGACGTTCAACAGGTGGCGGATGACGTTGGTCGAGGCTGAGCACGCATCGTTCCAGCCATCGAAGGCGGCCACCATGGTGCAGTGCTGCCTGGCTTCTTCACTCATACCTCTCACCCTACCGGTAGGAAGCCTTGTATTTCGCGGCTTTGCCATCAGCGGAGGGTGGCTCTATGACGCGGCGACACGCGCTTTTTGCCAAGTGCGGAGGTCTACGCTACAGTAGTGCAACGTGCTTCGGCAGTCACCACCACGGTGAAAGTTGAAAGTGCGGGCATAGCTTAGTTGGTAAAGCGCGACCTTGCCAAGGTCGAGACCGCGGGTCCGAGTCCCGTTGCCCGCTCGAGGTTTCGAGCAGTTTAACCAATACGGTGGGTTAGCCAAGCGGTTAGGCAGCGGCCTGCAAAGCCGTATAGACGAGTTCGACTCTCGTACCCACCTCTCTCTCGAAACGAGAATGACCCGGGCGGTTGGCGCAGAGGTAGCGCACTTCCCTGACACGGAAGGGGTCACTGGTTCGAATCCAGTATCGCCCACAAGGATCACTTCGGTGGTCTTTCCCAATCCGGGCGATTGGCGCAGCGGCTAGCGCACTTCGTTCACACCGAAGGGGTCGCAGGTTCGATTCCTGCATCGCCCACCTGGATTTTCCACTTCTCCCCTATCTTCCATCCGGTAACGGTTCTCAGTCAACGATTGGCAGCCAACCAACCTTCTGAATTGTCAGTGATCGAATCCCCGAGGATCCCTGGCTAATGATCCCTGGCTAATGATTCCTTCTGCGGAAATTCAGGTAATAAATTATTGTTAGCAGACCAGCTGAGATTTAGTTTTCGGGCTCGCTTTAGGTAGCCGACTCCGCTGAATTGTGCACAAACCGCCCCTTGCAATGCCGGTTGTTGCGGCATATAGCGAACGGAGTGTTGAGCATGTCCGGGACCTTGTGATAATTTGCTCTTAGCAACAGGTCGGGGGACCTGCCAGAAACGGGAGTACCTGATGCATCCTTGAAGAGGTGATAATATGAAGAAAGGCCTAGGCCAATGAGGGCACGTAACTAGCCTGGCTGATTCTGCAATGCATCACAGCTTGAGGAAACTGTGGGCTCCCTGTTTTATCTATGTAATACTTGCGTGGTCTGTTTGCGTGGCCACGTTCCGGTTGTCGCCAATGGCGGCGGCCGCGCTGTAAAGCTCCTCCGGCGGCACAGAAATATACCCCCCTCTCCTGCCGCCGGGGGTTTTACTTTTCAGGCCCTATTTGAGGGCCTGTAGGTACCGGTAGAGGGTGGGAATCGATATCTTGAGCTCGGGGGCTACGATGCCTACCGCGCCCTTGATGAGGAAGATGCCCCGGTCCTTGATGTTGCGGATGATGTCCAGCCTGTCCTGCTTGGTCAGCTTGTCCATGGGGATGTTGAACTGGCGGATCTCATCCCTGGTGATCCTGCGGATGTTCTCGGCGGGCTCCTCGCTCACGTGGCGGCGGGAGGTCTCCGTGGAGATCTGCACATCGTTGGAGTCGATCGAGGACAGGGTCTGCAGCACATGCGCCGCCTGCTGCAGCTCGGTGATGTTGATGCTGATGCAGAGCAGGCCAATGACGGTCTGCTCCTGGTTGCGGATCAGGTAGGAGGAGACGCGGAACTCATGCTTGTTCAGGCGGCGCCCACGGTAGTCGGAGACGAAGTCGGCCCCGTCCTGGTCGGCCCGTATGGCCAGTTGGAGCGTCTGATCCGTAATCCCGTCGCCCAGGGAGCGTCCGGAGAGCTGGCCGTTGCGGATGAAGACGATGGAATTCTCCGGGCGGGTGATGTCATGCACCACAATCTCGGCCATGGGACCGAAGGAATCGGCTATGAATTCTGCCAGGGGAAATACCTCTTCAAGGTTGTCTACTGTGAAATGCATGGCTGATCCTCAACATCCTAACAGGGCGGCTTGTAGCCACCGGTTGGTGCTGCGGGAAGCGAAAGGCATTGGATGGCGTGATATGGTCCATCACCTCCATACCAGCCAATCGGCCTCCTCTACTCCCGTATATTAGACCTTCTTTTGCGCACTTCTGTCCGTTGCATACGGCCTATCGAGGCCGCAGGAGAGCCGAAGTACCGAAGGAGTTTTCATGGTAGCGCACGAAAGCGGCTGAATCTTGCTTTTCGCAAACCCGGCCAGTCGTAACGGACGCAGCGTTGTAGCGAAGACGCTTCCCACCTATCCTGCAGGACAGGATGAGAGCGGACACCTGGTAATCAAGGGGAACCGAATGATTCAGAAGCTGAGGATAAGTACCTGTAACGCGCCTAGGACAAAGTGCATGAACAATGTGAGTCTGGTCACGTATTTTGGGATCGGTTGTATCTAAAGGCCACTTTGTCAAAGAAATTAAACAAGTTGATACGACACATGTCTGAATGGATAAACAGCGGCCGGGCTGGCTGGGGGCGGTTAAGCCTCCTGGCCTGCCCGGCCGTGTTTCCCCTCTCTCCCAGGCGGGTACGGGGGCGTGCATGCCTGCCCTCGGCTTCCGCCTACAGAAGTGTGGTGGGGGCGCGGGAGGGAAGTGTCGGGCTCTCTTGGGGTTTGAGCCTTGATTGGCACGTTTCCTCCCTGCTCCCCCTGTGTGGGCCGGGGGCTGGGGGATTGATACGCCGCCCGGCCGCTCTTACTCGTGCGAAGCGTGAACCAGTTGGCGTGTCTCCTGCCGGTGGCGGCGCGAGGCGAGGACGCCGCCCATGCCGGTCATGCCGGTGGCCAGGGCGAGCAGGATGCCCTCCCCTCCGGCCTTGGGGAGCACGCCTGCTGGCAGGTACGTGTACTTGAGGGAGGTGTCCGGCGTTTGGGGTGCGCCGCCCAGCGTGTAGTCCACACTGACCGTGACCGGGCCCGGCTGGTGTGCGGGAGTTGTCACGGTGACGCTGCCGCCGTCGCCGCGCGTCAGTCCTGATACGGCGGTCTGGTCGAACCTGACGCCGGTGATCACCAGAGCCAGGTTGAACGACACCGGCACAGGAGCCGACTTGCTGTCTGTGCTGCCGTCGCCGAGCCGGCCACTGCTGTTGTTGCCCCATGCCCAGGCGTTGCCGTCGCTGCCCACGGCCAGCGAAAGATGGGATCCGGCGCTGACCTGTGCGGCTTTGAGCCCTTTGCTCGTGTCGGTGGGGCTGGCGGGGTCGCGCACGCGCACAGGAACATACGAAGAGCTGTAGCTGTTGTTGCCGAGCTGGCCATTGCCGTTGTTTCCCCATGCCCAGGCGTTGCCGTCGCTGCCCAGGGCGAGGGAATGAGTGGCTCCGGCGCTGACCTGCAGGTAGGTGAAGTCCGCTGGCAGGTCCGGGTAGGTCTTCCGGTCGGGCGTCTTCACCCTGACCGGCGTGTACCGGCTGCTGCTTGTCCCGTCGCCGAGCCGGCCAGAGTCGTTCCATCCCCAGGCGTAGGCGTTGCCGTCGCTGCCCACGGCCAGGGAATGAGCGCTTCCGGCGCTGACCTGCAGGTAGGTGAAGTCCGCTGGCAGGTCCGGGTATGTCTTCCGGTCGGGCGTCTTCACCCTGACCGGCGCATGCTGGTTGGTGCCCGTCCCGTCGCCGAGCCGGCCAGAGTAGTTGTTTCCCCAGGCGTAAACGTTGCCGTCGCTGCCCAGGGCCAGGGAATGAGAGCCTCCGGCGCTGACCTGCAGGTAGGTGAAATCCGCTGGCAGGTCCGGGTACGTCTTCCGGTCGGGCGTTCTCACCATGACCGGCGCATGCTTGTCGTCTCCCGTCCCGTCGCCGAGCTGGCCATAGTAGTTGTATCCCCAGGCGTAGGCGTTGCCGTCGCTGCCCACCGCCAAGGAAAAACCATAGCTGGAGTTTGTTGATCCGCTGACTTGGCTGAATCTGATGCCGCGGCTGGCGCTGTCGGGCGGGGTGATGGTGGCGGGTTCCCTGCCCAGCTGGCTGCCCTTATTAGGGCTGATGCTCCACTTGGTGTTCCGGCCTGCCGGCGTCCAGCGGGCGGCCAGGGTCAGGTCCTTGTCGACGGGCCTGCTGAAATCGTAGGCGACCTCGCCAATGAACCATCCGTCGAACAGGAAGCCCTCACGCACAGGGTCGGGGGAGGGCCGCTTCACCCTCCCGTACGGGGAGGAGACAGTCTGGTCCGCTGGTTTCGGGCTTCCGCCGCCCGTGTCGAAGCGGACCGTGAACGCGGATCGTTGTCCGGCACCTCTGGTCAGCGGCTGGTCGACCGTGTACGCAAGGCTCCTGGCGAAAGGCTGCCCGTCCTGCCTGCCAGTGATAAGGATAGCGGCTTGCCCGGGCTTATGGGCGGGCATGTCCGCCTGCCAGGAGCCATTGCTCCTGCTGAGCGGCAACGCCTGGCCGTCCAGGCTGGCTGATTCCAGGATGGGCGCTGTGGCGGTGCTGACTCTTGCTGGCTTGTCTGGGTTGTTTTGAGGGTTCATGCTCCATGTGAGCATGCCGCCCTGCCTGCTGATGGCGGCGATCCCGCCGCCGGTGCTTGCAGCCTGCACGTACTGCTGGCTCCCGTCGTCCGCACGCTTGGGGGCTTCGCCGGGCTTCCAGGCCCAGACAAGACCCTTGGTGTCAACCAACGCTGCTTGTGTAGCGTCACTGCTTATTGCTGCGACGGCAGAATGGTCGGGCATAATCAGCAATTCTGGCTGGGTTTGTCTGTTGTCCAGATAACTGGTCTGGCCGGTTGAGTCCAGAAGCACAAAGCCATGATTCGTGGCTGATATCTGAACAATTCGGTAATTAATCTTGACGAGTTGGATCTGATCGGTATCAATGGCACCCGGCTTCCAAGCCCAGATTTTGCCCTTGCTGTCCATGGCGAGCAGGCGATCAGCATTGCCAGCCACCTTGATTGCTGAGGCCTGGTTGGGCAGGCTTATGGCCTTTCCTGTCAGCTTCCCCATGCTGGTCCATGTGCGTATACGGCCATCCTGATTCACTGCTATGAGCTGGCCAGAAGCCATGGCAATGCTGGTGTACGTCGTGGAATCTGCGTCAAGCAAGGCAGGCGTATCCCCGCCTTTGCTCCAGGTGTAGATGCGGTGGTCCCTGCTCAAGGCCGCGAAGCCGTTATGGCCAACTATTCCAGTCATGAATCGCACGTCACCGCGTTCGCCCTGAGGTGACGGCACCTGAACAGACATTTCAGCCTTTGATGTCCAGATGTACAGGCGGCCATCGCCGGTCACGCCGATCAGCTTGTCGTCATGGGCTTCCAAGGTGCTGAACGAGGGTGAGTCCGCACTCGGGGGTGTGATGGTGATGCTGGTGCCGCCGGAAGCCGGACCATGGTCGGGGCTGAGCGCCCAATCAGTCACCTGGGTCCACTTGGCCTTCAAGGTGATGTCCCTGGTGATCGGGGTGCGGAAATCCATCATCGCGTCATGCTCGGACCAGCCGTTGAAACGGTAGCCGTCGCGCTTCGGATTATCAGCAGGCGGCGAAACCAAAGCGCCATCCGGCACAGTTACACGTTCCGCTTTGCTTCCATCGGCAGGGTCGAACACCACAGTATGAGAATCAGCAGTAGACTGGATCCCAGCAGGTGAATAAGAGCTGGATGGCGAGATTCCAAGGGATTGGGAAGATCCTGTCGGGGTTTGAACAGGGGAGGAAGAAGCAGACGACGCCTTCAGCGGCGACGGGGAAGGCAGATTAGATGGTTGTAGATCGCTCAGGGAACCGTTATCTGCCTGAGCGGTATAGCGACCCCCCCCCCCTGTTGACATCTGAGCCGGAGGCGAAGACGGTGCCGGTGGCCATGCCGGTCAGCAGCAGGGGTATCAGCACCAATGCTGACATGAGCGGCCGCAGGCCAAACCTATGCGTACGAGAACCGGCAGACGTCGACGACGAAACCACAACAAACCTCCCCAAAGGATTCAAAACGCTTGGCTGACCCAGTCCCCCGCAACCATGGGCAGCGCATGAGCAAATCGTATCACGCAGCCATATGAGCGTCGAATCACCCGGTAGTTCACTCTGGCTCAGCTGGCCGCCACGCCGCCCACTGCGGGCAGGGCGCCGACCATGAGCATGATGGCCACGAAGATGGCCAGGCCGATCCGGTAGATGACGAATCCCCGGTAGGAGAAGCGCGAGACAATCTTCAAAAAGGCGATGATGACGATGTATCCCAGCAGGAAGCTGACCACGGTGGCGCAGATGGTGGCCCCCCAGCCGGGGAAGGCGGCGTCCGCGTTGATGTTCTTCAAGGATTTTACCGTCTCGAGGATGCCGGCGCCGAAGACGGCGGGGATGGCCATGAGGAAGCTGACCCGGGTGGCGGACTCGCGGGTGTAGCCCAGGGCGCGGCCGAAGGTCATGGTGCCACCCGAGCGGGATACGCCGGGGATCAGGGCCAGCATCTGCCCGATGCCGAAGAGCAGGGCGTCGCGGGCGCTCATCTGGCGGATCTCCTTGTTCTGGCGGCCGTGGCGGTCGAAGTAGTCCAGCAGCAGGCCGAAGACGATCAGCACCACCACGGTGATCCAGAGGTTGCGCAGCTTGGTCTCGATGATCTTCTGGAAGAGCAGGCCCGCCACCACGATGGGCAGGGTGCCCAGAATGATGTACCAGCCCAGGGCCGCGTCATGGTCCTTGGAGCCCATCCGCTCACGCCAGGAGGAGCCGTCCTTGCCGGCCAGGCAGCGGAACCAGTGGGTCAGTATGCGGGCAATGTCATGCCGGAAGTAGAGCAGGACCGCCAGCTCGGTACCGAATTGGATGATGGCTGTGAAGGCCGCGCCCGGGTCCTGGCCCAGCAGGCCGCCCACGATGCGGATATGGGCGCTGGATGAGACGGGGAAATACTCCGTCAGGGCCTGCACCAGGCCGAACAGAATGGCTTCGAAGAAATTCATGGACCCCTCTTGCTATGTCGGACAACAATGGCAAGCATAGCCACCGCGCAGGGCAGGCAGAGCCAAGGGCCGGGCATGTCTCGCAGAATGCCCACAATGGGTCTTGTCGGAATCGACGACTCGACGAACAGGGGTGTGGATCATCATGGCCAAGACCTACAGAAAATCCAGGGGCGGGGCCCCGGCAGGATTCTTCGAGTGCGAGGGGCGCGGGCTTCAATGGCTGGGCCAGGCCCAGGCGCAGGGCGGTCCCCGGGTGGTGGACGTCTACGACTGGGGCCCGGACTACCTGGACATCGAGGAGGTGACCTCCGCCTCCCCCACGCCCGGAGCGGCCTACCGCTTTGGCGCCCAGCTGGCCCACATGCATGATGCCGGGGCCGACCACTTCGGTTCCGCGCCCGAGGGCTACACGGGCACCTGCTACTTCGGACCCCTGCAGGATCCGCTGCCCATGGACGTGGGTGCCTGGGACGACCCGGCCACCTACTGGGCCAAGGGGCGGCTGGAGCCCATGGTGGGCATGGCCATGGATCGGCGCGCCCTGAACCGCGATGACATGAAGATGACCGAAGAGGTGATCCAGGCCCTGCCGGAGCTGCTGGGCGCTGCCGCCAATGACAAGCCCGCCCGGGTCCACGGGGACCTCTGGAGCGGGAACGTCATGTGGACCAGGAACGACGGGAACACCCAGGCCGTCCTGATCGACCCTGCGGCCCACGGCGGCCACCGCGAGGAGGACCTGGCCATGCTGCAGCTGTTCGGCATCCCCTACCTGGGGCAGATTCTGGACGGCTACCAGAGCGTGCATCCCCTGGCGGCCGGCTACCAGAACCGGACCACGCTCTGGCAGCTCTACGCCATTGCCGGGCACTGCGCCTTCTTCGGTGGCGGCTATGTGAGCGAGTACCGGTCCATGTGCCGGTCGCTGCTGGGCTGACTCAGCCGACTCAGCTGAAGATGTCCTTGAGCTTGCCGAAGATCCCCTTGCGGCCCCCGACTCCGGCAGGCTTGGCACTCTGCGGGACCTGCTTGGCTTCGGAGTCGTGGCTGTTGGCGAAGTCCTCAATCAGGCGGCGCTGATCGTCATCCAGCTTGGTGGGAATCTGGACCAGTACGTGGACGATGATGTCGCCGCGCTCCTCCCGGTTGCCCAGCCTGGTGACGCCCAGGCCCTTGATGGTGATCTCCTGGTCAGGCTGGCAGCCGGCGGGGATGTCCACCTTGCGCTGGCCGTCGAAGGTCTCCAGGTCGACCTGGTGGCCCAGCACGGCCCAGGTCATGGGCACGGCAATCCAGCAGTGCAGGTCCTGGCCGCTGCGGGTGTAGTGCTTGTCGGGCTTGATGGTGATGTCCACATACAGGTCGCCTGCGGCACCGCCGCCCTCACCCACCTCGCCCTGGGAGGCCAGCCGCAGCCGGGAGCCGTCAGCCACCCCTGCGGGAACGTTGACTCCCACCTCGCGGCGGGTGGGCACACGGCCGTGGCCGTTGCAGACCGGGCAGGGGTGCTCGATGATGGTGCCGTGGCCCTCGCACCGCTCGCAGGGGGCCTGGCTCATCATCTGACCCAGCAGGGTCCGTACCACCTTCTGGGCATAGCCCTTGCCGTTGCAGACCGGGCAGGTCACCGGGGAGGTCCCCTTCTGGGCCCCCGAGCCGCCGCATTCCTGGCAGAGGCCGTAGGTGCTGATGGGGGCGCGTACCACGCCCCCGAAGATGGCGGTCTTCATGTCCACGGAGACCTGGGCCAGGGCGTCCCGGCCGGGCTGGGTGCGCGGAATGGGCCCCTGGGTGGTGCCTCCGAAGCCGCCGCCGAAGAACTGGTTGAAGACATCGCCCATGTCGAAGGGGCTGCCCCCCTGGGAGGCCTGGGGATCGTTGGGGTCCACGCCCGCGTCGTACATGCGCCGCTTCTCGGGGTCGGAGAGCACCTCGTAGGCGCTGTTGACCTCTTTGAACTTGTCCTCGTATTCAGGCCCGGCGATGTCCGGGTGGTACTTGCGGCTCATCTTGCGATAGGCGCGCTTGATGTCCTGATCGCTCGCGCCGCGCTCGACTCCCAAAACCTCGTAGTAATCTGCCACCGATCATCCTTTTCGTTTGATGCCCTCTCGACCCATAGTTGCATGGGCCCACGATACCTATGACTTATGCTGCTGCCCTGACGGTCACGGCTCCCCGTCGCCGGCCAGGAAACCGGTCAGATAGGAGGCCACGGCACGAACCGCGCTCATGGTCGCCGGATAGTCCATATGGGTCGGGCCGATGGAACCCACGAAGGCCACGGGCTCGTCCGCTTCGGAGCCGTCGGTCTGCCTGGACCGGGCATGCCCGTATCCGCTGGTCACCACCGAGGCGTGGGCCAGCTCCGGGGTCCGGGTCTCGGTGCCGATGGCCACGCTGACTCCGTTGCTTTCACGTGAGAGCTCGCTCTGGGCCCGCATGAGCCGCATGAGCACCACCTGTTCCTCCAGGGCGTCCAGCAGCGAGCCCAGATCCCCCAGGGAGACCGCCTGGCTGTGGGTCAGCTGGGAGGTGCCGGCCATGTAGAGGCCGCTGGTCTGCTCCCGCGTGGCCATCTCGTCGAAGACCGTGGCCACCAGGCGCAGCATGGACTTGTCTCGGCCCTCGGTGAGGGAGTCGGCCAGCATGCGGCAGCGGTCGGCGGCGCGGTCCAGGGGCAGGTCCTGGCATTGTCTGTTGATCTTGTCGGACAGGTCCGCCAGGGCGTTCGGGTCTTCCTGCAGGGGCCCGTGCAGGGTGCGCTGGACCACCCGGCCGGTGTCGGTGATGACCACCATAAGTACGGTCCCCCGGCTCAGTCCTATAAGCTCGGCCCGGCGCAGGTTCGAGCTGGCCAGGGAGGGCGAGGCCACTACGGCGATCTGCCCGGTGATTTGGGCCAGAAGCCGGGCGGCGTGCTGCAGGGTGTCCTCAAGGTTGACCGACCCGGACAGGAAGGCGTTGATCCCCCGGCGTTGTGCGGCGGACAAGGGCACGATGGTGGCCAGCCTGTCGACGAAGTAACGGTAGCCCTTCTGGGTGGGGATGCGGCCGGCCGAGGTGTGGGGCTGGACCAGGTAGCCCTCGCTCTCCAAAGCCGCCATGTCGTTGCGCACGGTGGCGGAGCTGACTCCAAGCTGATGATTTCTGGTGAGCGAACCTGACCCTACCGGCTCGCGAGAACGAATATAGTCCTCGACGACCGCGCGTAGCACCAGCATGCGTCTGGTATTAGGCAATGTCGCTCCTTCCGTCATGGTTTCATTATTAGCACTCGGGCCATGAGAGTGCCAAAACGTCGTGCGAAGAGCCGAATTGTGTCGTCTCAAACCGATACGATGGAAACGCATTGTGAAGGTAATCGAACATTTTCGACACAAGTCGAACATGAAGACCTCTAGATTGGAAGGAAAGCAGCACCATATGGCAGATTTCACATGGTCCGAACTCGATGAGCGGGCTGTCAAGATGGCCAAGGTCCTCTCGGCCGACGCGGTCGAGAAGGCCGGAAGCGGCCACCCCGGCTCCCCTATTTCGCTGGCGCCCATCGCCTACGCGCTCTACCAGCACTTCATCCGTCACGACCCCAACGACCCTGACTGGGTTGGGCGCGATCGGTTCATTCTCTCCGGCGGCCACGCCTCGCTGACCCAGTACGTGCAGCTTTACTTCTCCGGGTACGGACTGACCCTGGACGATCTGAAGCGCTTCCGCACCGCAGGCACCAGGACCCCCGGCCACCCAGAGTACGGCCTGACCCCCGGCATCGAGATGACCACCGGCCCACTGGGCCAGGGTCTGGCCTCGGCCGTGGGCTTCGCCTATGGTCAGCGTTATGAGCGCGGTCTGCTGGATCCGGACGCACCCGAGGGGCAGTCCCCCTTCGACCATAAGGTCTGGGTCATCTGCGGCGAGGGCGACGTCGAGGAGGGCGTCTCCTCCGAGGCCAGCTCCCTGGCCGGCGACCAGCGCCTGGGCAACCTGACCGTCATCTTCGATGCCAACCACATCCAGATCGAGGGCGACACCCGCATCGCCCTGGGCGAGGACATCCTCAAGCGCTACCAGGCCTACGGCTGGTACACCGACGAGTTCAGCTTCATCCAGCCCGACGGCTCCTACAAGGAGGACGTCGAGGGCCTGGCTGCCGTCCTGGAGAAGGCCGAGCAGGTCACCGACCGGCCCAAGTTCATCAAGGTGGACACCCTGATGGCCTGGCCCACCCCCGGCAAGACCAACGATCCTTCAGCCCACGGCTCAGCCCTGGGCGCCGAGGCCGTCGCCGGCCTGAAGAAGACCCTGGGCTACGACCCTGAGCAGAGCTTCCAGATCGACGAGGAGGCCCTGGCCCACGCCCGCGAGGTCGCCCAGCGCGGTCTGGCCGCCCACAAGGACTGGGACGAGAAGTACCAGGCCTGGCGCAAGGCCAACCCCGACAAGGCTGCCCTCTACGACCGCATCCATGCCGGCAAGCTGCCCGAGGGCTTCGACAAGGCCCTGGACGACCTGGAGGCTGGCTTCGAGCCCGGCTCCAAGGTGGCCACCCGCAAGGCCTCCGGCGCAGTCATCAACGCCCTGGCTCCCATCATGCCCGAGCTCTGGGGAGGATCCGCCGATCTGGGTGGCTCCAACAACACCAACATCAACGGTGCCGTCTCCTTCGCCCCCGAGGCCGACAAGACCGTCCAGTGGCCCAAGGCCAGCAAGTACGGCCGCCAGCTGCACTTCGGCGTGCGCGAGTTCGGCATGGGCGCCATCACCAACGGCATCTTGCTGGGTTCGGACACCAGGCCCTACAACGGGACCTTCTTCCAGTTCAGCGACTATGAGCGCCCCTCGGTGCGCCTGGCCGCCCTGATGGACATCCCCAACCTGTATGTGTGGACCCACGATTCCGTGGCCCTGGGCGAGGATGGCCCCACCCACCAGCCCATCGAGCACCTGACCGCCGTGCGCGCCATCCCCCAGATGGAGGTTGTGCGCCCCGCCGATCAGTACGAGACCGCTGAGGCCTACCGCGCCTTCTTCGAGAAGGACAACACCCACCCCACGGCCATGATCCTGACCAGGCAGGGCGTGCCCACCCTGGAGGAGACCAAGGCCAAGGCCCGCGAGGGCGTGCGCAAGGGCGCCTACGTGCTGGTCGACACCGAGGGCCAGCCCGACGTGCTGATCATGGCCTCCGGCTCCGAGGTGCAGCACGCTGTGGCCGCCTCCAAGAACCTGGCCGAGCAGGGCGTCAAGGCCCGCGTCATCTCCGTGCCCTCGTTGGAGTGGTTCGAGGAGCAGGACGACGAGTACAAGGAAGCCGTTCTGCCCGCCTCCGTCAAGGCCCGCGTCTCCGTTGAGGCCGGACTGGCCACACCCTGGTACAGGTACCTGGGCAGCTATGGCAAGCCTGTCTCCATCGAGCAGTTCGGCCTGCAGGGCAGCGGCGACGAGAACATGCGCGACCTGGGCATCACCGCCGATCATGTGGTCGAAGCAGCACAGGCCTCCCTGGAGGAAGTCCGTCGGGCCCGCTGAACCCGGCATCGTGATCAATCGGGGGCCGTCCGCGACGCCGGCCCCCTCCCCTGCAGGCACGCCCGAAACGCGGGCCTGCGGGAATACAGCAACAGACTTCCCGGTAGTGCATAGTGAATGTGATTCCATCGGGAACCCAAATAAGGAGTGACAAGATGGCAGAAAATGCAAACACCCAGCGCACCAGCGATTCAGGTGTCTCGATCTGGTTGGACGATCTGAGCCGCACCCGCATCGAGTCGGGCAATCTGCAGCAGCTGATCGCCGAGCGCAATGTGGTGGGCGTGACCACCAACCCCTCGATTTTCCAAAAGGCCCTGAGCCAGGTGGGTCCCTATGACGAACAGCTCAAGCAGCTGGGCCGCATCCCCGTCGAGGAGGCCGTCCGCGAGCTGACCACCACCGACGTGCGCAACGCCACCGACATCTTCCGCGAGGTTGCCGAGAAGACCGACTATGTGGATGGACGCGTCTCCATCGAGGTCGATCCTCGTCTGGCCCACAACACCGAAGAGACCGAGAAGCAGGCCGAAGAGCTTTGGAACAAGGTCGACCGTCCCAACGCCATGATCAAGATTCCCGCCACCCTGGAGGGTCTGCCTGCCATCACCGCCACCCTGGCCAAGGGCATCTCGGTCAACGTGACCCTGATCTTCTCCTTGGAGCGCTACAAGCAGGTCATCGACGCCTTCATCGAGGGCATGGTCCAGGCCGACAAGAACGGCCATGACCTGAAGCGCATGGGCTCGGTCGCCTCCTTCTTCGTTTCCCGCGTGGACACTGCGGTCGACAAGCTGCTGGAGGCCAACGGCTCTGACGAGGCCAAGTCCCTGGAGGGCAAGGCCGCTGTGGCCAACGCCCGCCTGGCCTACGAACTCTTCGAGAAGGCCTTTGACAGCGATCCCCGCTGGGCCGACCTGGAAGCCAAGGGCGCCAAGCGTCAGCGTCCGCTCTGGGCCTCCACCGGCACCAAGAACGCCGCCTACTCCGACTGCAAGTACGTGGACGAGCTGGTGGCCCCTGACGTGGTCAACACCATGCCTGAGAAGACCCTGAACGCCCTGGCCGACCACGGCAACGGCGCTCCCTCGGTCAAGGGCACCTACGAGGAGAGCCACCAGGTGATGCAGAAGCTGGCTGACCTGGGCATCAGCATCAAGGACGTGACCGACAAGCTGGAGGCCGATGGCGTCGCCGCCTTCATCGACTCCTGGGATTCGGTCCTCGCCGACGTGCAGAAGGGCATCGACCGCGTCAACGGCTGAGCGCCTGACTGTCAGTCGCTGCTATTAAAGATTGTGCCCCGTCCGGTTTGAACCGGACGGGGCACAATTCGTATCAGTTACTCGGCCTTGGTCTCCTCGACCACCTGCTGCAGGGTGGCGATCAGGGCCGGGCTGTCGTTGGGCATGTTCAGCCTGGTCAGGGTGCCGCCGGCGGACTCGATGGCCTTGGCCAGCTCCATGTCCACGTCGTAGCAGATCTCCAGGTTGTCGGCGATGAATCCGATGGAGGCGGAGACAATGGTCTTCATGCCGCTCTCGGTGATCAGATCTTTGGCCACGGTGACGAAATCAGGCCCGATCCAGGGCTCCTCGGTGCGGCCTGCCGACTGCCAGGCCAGCACGTACTGGTCCTCATTGAGGCCGGCGGCCTGAGCCACGGCATTGGACAGGCCGATGACCTCATCCTTGTAAGGGTCCCCTCCCTGGATGATGCGCAGGGGCAGGGAGTGGGCGCTGAAGATCACCTTGGTGTCCGGCCGGTCGGTCAGATCCTTCTTGGCCACCAGCTGGTCGCTCCAGAAGTGGATCAGCTCCTGGTGGTTCCACCAGGACCGGACCGGCAGGTATTCCATGCCCGGATGGGCCTCGATGGCCTTGCGGGCACGGTTGTGGTAGTCCTCGCTGGAATAGGAGGAGTACTGCGGGGCCAGCGGCAGACCGATGACCCTGGTGATGCCATCGGCGGCAATCTGGTCGACCGCATCCTTGATGAAGGGGGCGATGTATTTCAGCCCCTTGTACACCTTGTAGGCGCCGGGATGGGCCTTGTCCAGCGCAGCCTGGAGGCCGTCGCGCTGGGCCGTGGTGATCCTGGCCAGGGGCGAGGGCAGACCGATGGCCTTGTAGCGGCCGACCAGCTGGTCCATGAGCGGCTTGGGGGGCTCCTGCCCATGGCGGATGTTGGTGTAGTACCCCCTGATGTCGGACTCCTGGTAGGGGGTGCCGTAAGCCATGAGGAGGACTGCTGTAGGTTCAGTCATCAGCAACTTCTTTCTGTGAAAATGGAATGCAGTATGTCAGGCCGATATTGACCAGGGCTATGACGATGACCACCAGGAACATGTTCCTGTAGGAGGCCAGACCGGCCTGTCCGCCCACCTTGCCCAGCTCAATGGCCGAGGCGAAGAGCAGTGGGGCGATGGTGGTGCCGATCTTCTTGCAGGCCGACAGCCCGCCGATGGCCTGCATGCGGTTCTCGGGCCCGGCCAGCCTTCCGGCGATGACTTGGAGCGGCGAGGACATCATGGAGCCCATGCCGACCCCCATCAGGAAGGACAGGACCATGAAGAGCTGCAGGTTGTGCAGGGTCAGGGTGATCACCAGGGCCATCAGGCCTATCAGTGACGACGAAAAGACCAGCGTGGTCCGGTAGCCGAACTTGTCGACCAGAAGACCGCCCAGCCAGGACCCGACCACGGAGCCGAGCCCGACGCCGACCATGACCATGCCGGCCGAGCGGACCGGGAGCCCGAAGACGGAGTGGACATAGGTCGGAATGTAGACGAAGAGGGAGAAGAACATGCCCCCCAGCGTTCCCAGCAGCAGGGTGAGCCCGTAGGAGGGCAGCTTCAGCAGGCGGATGGGAAGGAAAGGCATGGTTTCCTTTGAACCGCCCAGATTGCGCTCATGCACCAGGAAGACCGCGCCGGCCATCACTGTGACCAGGAGGCACCCGATGATCAGGGCCAGATAGGCGGTTCCGTACTGGAGGAAGGTGATCGCCACCATCAGCAGGGCCAGGGCGATGCTGAAGGAGCCCAGGCCCAGGTAGTCGGTCTTCCAGGCGCGGTCGGTCTGGGAGTCGCCCATCATGAACCAGGCCAGAATAAACAGGATGGCCAGGAAGGGCAGCATCATGAAGTAGTAGGCCCGCCATCCATGGGTGATGCCCAGGAGCATGCCCGAAAGGACCGGGCTGACCATGGCGGAAAGGCCGGCGATGATGCCCACCGTGGAGACCTTCCTGCCCTGGTTGTTCCTGCGGGCGCGCTGCAGAAGGACGTTCATGGACAGGACCATGATGCCGCTGTCTCCCAGGGACTGGATGAACCGGCCCAGCAGCATAACCGCATAGTTGGGCGAGACCGCCGTCATCAGACATCCAAGGAACCAGAAGGCCAGCTCCCAGAGGAAGACCTTCCTGGTCCCGTGGGCGTCGGAGAGGTTGGAGGTGATGGGGGTGCCCACCACCAGGCCCAGGGTGTAGAGTCCGACCACCCAGGAGGAGCCCATGGTGGTCAGGCCGAAGGTCCGTGTGATGGACGGCAGCATGGTCGGCACCGCTCCCCCATCCAGCTGGGTGATGAAGACGATGACCATGAAGAACCATATGGGCGTGGAAAGGATCGATCTTCTCTCTCTTGTCGACATGATGTTACTGTCCCATCTGGTCCGTGAGCAGTCTGTCGATGCGCTCGGGATCGGTATGGGTGCCTACCAGGAAATAGGGGAATTCGCCGTAGATGGAACTGGCTTCGATGTAGCGCATCTCGGTGACGATCTTCTTGAATTGGACAGGGTCGTCGGCGAAGAGCGTGACGCCCCACTCGTAATCGTCCAGACCGATGGAACCCGTCAGGATGATGGAGACCTTGCCGGCGTAGGAACGGCCGATCTTGCCATGGTCGTGCATGTAGGCCTTGCGCTGGTCGTAGGGCAGCGTGTACCAGTTGGCTCCGGGCACGCGGGTCTTCGACATGGGGTAGAAGCAGATGTAGGGCTTGTCGGGCGTCTTGGGATGCAGGCTGGCATTGACGTAGGACCAGCCGCGGTCCGTGGTCGGCTTGCCCGAGTAGAGGCCCACCTCGGTGACCGACACATAGGAGATGGACGGCTCCAGGTAATCGGACAGGCGCAGCTTCTCCAGGGAGGTCTCGACCTCCTGCAGCTGATCCAGGGTCTCCCTGAGGACCATCAGGCCTAGGTCGGCCTTCTGCCCGTTGACCTGGCACCAGTAATGGCTTCCCTTGCCCTGGGACTGGACCTCGTCCAGCTGTGCGGCCAGGGCCTTGAACTCATCCAGGCATTCCCGGCGTTCGTCCTGGGGCACTCGGCGCCACTTGGCCCAATCGATTTTCCAGAAGAGGTGAAGGCAAAACCAGCCCTCCAGACTCGGTGCAGCTTGCTCAGCCATGAGCACTTCCTTTCGCTTGCTTAGCTTGCACGACATTGTGTGATGCGCCGCTCATCCGGCACACCGTTTCCACCTTATCCGTTGAGCGACTGAATCGTTGGATTATCGGTGCATAGTGAATGACATATTGTGGTAATAGTCAAGGACTAAGGGCCTTGAACCATAGTCGTCCGGATATGGAAAAACCCCGGTCGATGCCGGGGTCGGGTATTTCAGGTATTGTCTGTCGGAATCAGGCCAGCTTGTACTTGGAAATGAGATCCAAGGCGATGATGATGGCCACCCAGATCAGGGCCACGATAATGGTCAGACGATTCAGGTTCTTCTCGGCTGCGCCCGAGGTGCCGGCGTTGGAGCCGATTCCACCGCCGAACATATCGGACAGGCCGCCGCCCTTGCCCTTGTGCAACAGAATCAGCATGGTCAGCAATATGCTGGCGAGGATGACGACGATTTGAAGCACAATCTTGACAATGGCCACGGCACATACCTCCACGTAAGGAACTGGAAACAAGTATACATACACCCGTCGAAAAACGCATCAGCCCTTGGCGGCCAGTCGCACAATCCGCGCAAACTCCTCTACATCCAGGGAGGCGCCGCCCACCAGAAAGCCGTCCACGTCCGGCTGGGTGATCATCTGGGAGGCGTTCTTGGAGGTGACCGAGCCGCCGTAGAGGATGCGCACGGCCTGGCCGGCCGGTTCCCCGAACTTGCTTGAGATGTGATCGCGGATGGCCCGGGCGGCCTGCTGGGCGGTGTCCGGGGTGGCCACCATACCGGTGCCGATGGCCCAGACCGGCTCATAGGCCACGATCAGGTTGTCCATGTCCTCCTTGGCCAGGTCTCGGGTGACGTCGTTGACCTGACCAACGGCGAAGTCAAGCTGGATGCCCTGGCGACGCTCCTCGTAGCTCTCCCCCACGCAGAGGATGGGCTTCATGTCCGCAGCCAGGACGGCCCGGACCTGGTCGACGATGTTGGCATCGTCCTCGGGATGGTACTTGCGCCGCTCGGAATGGCCCACTATGACGTAACTGCAGCCCAGTTGGGCCAGCATGTCGGCGGACACATCCCCGGTGAAGGCCCCCTGTGCGGTGACGGAGACGGCCTGAGCCCCGTATTCGATGGGCAGGTTGTCGGCCTCCACCAGCACCTGGACGGAACGCAGGGCGGTGAAGGCGGGCATGAGAGCCACCCGGCAGCGCCTGCGGTCGAAATGGGCGTCGCGCAGGAGCCAGGCCAGCTTCTGCACGAAATAGGTGGCTTCCAGGTGGTCGAAGTTCATCTTCCAATTGCCGGCCACCAGGGGAATGCGTGCCATACCAGACCTTTCCATCCGCGCAACAACAGCAATGCCGGGCCGCCGGATGCGAAACCCGGTGACCCGGCATTGCCCGTCTGTCTGCCGATTCTACTCCAGCACCTTCAGACCCGGAAGCTCCTTGCCCTCAAGGAACTCCAGGGAGGCGCCGCCGCCGGTGGAGATGTGCGAGAAGCCATCCTCGGGGAAGCCCAGGTTGCGCACGGCAGAAGCGGAGTCGCCGCCGCCGACGATGGTGAAGGCTCCGGCCTTGGTCGCATCGACCAGACCCTGGGCCACAGCCCGGGTGCCATCGGCGAATGCCGGGAACTCGAAGACGCCCATGGGGCCGTTCCAGACCACGGTCTTGGAGTCCACGATCTTGTCGTGGAAGAGCTTCTGGGAGTCGGGGCCGATGTCCAGACCCATCTTGTCCGCGGGGATGCCGTCGGCAGGAACCACCTGGTGGGGCGAATCCGCCTTGAACTCGTCAGCCACCACGATGTCGGTGGGCAGGACCAGCTCCACGCCCTTCTCGCGGGCGGTGGCCATATAGCCCTTGACGGTGTCGACCTGATCCTCCTCCAGCAGGGAGGAACCGACCTCGTAGCCCTCGGCCTTGAGGAAGGTGAAGACCATGCCGCCGCCGATGACCAGACGGTCGGCCTTGCTGAGTAGGTTCTCGATGACGCCCAGCTTGTCGGAGACCTTGGAGCCGCCCAGGACCACAGTGAAGGGCCGCTCGGGGTTCTCGGTCGCCTTGGACAGGGCCTTGACCTCCTTCTCGACCAGCAGGCCTGCCGCAGAGGGCAGGAACTTGGCCACGGAGTAGTTGGAGCCCTGGGCACGGTGGACCACACCGAAGCCGTCGGAGACGAAGACATCACCCAGGTCGGCGATCTTGCGGGCGTAGGCATCGCGCTCGGCCTCGTCCTTGCTGGTCTCCTCGGAGTTGTAGCGCACGTTCTGCAGCAGGACCACGTCGCCGTCGTTCATGGCGGCCACCTTGGCATGTGCATCGGGACCGTAGGTGTCCTCGGCCAGAGGGACCTGCACGCCCAGCAGCTCGCCCAGGCGGGCGGCCACGGGGGCCAGGCTCAGCTCGGGGACGACCTTGCCCTTGGGGCGACCCAGGTGGGCCATGAGGATGACCTTGGCGCCCTGGCCACGAAGCTGCTCGATGGTTGGCAAGGCGGCGCGGATGCGACCGTCGTCCGTAATGGTGGTGCCGTCCAGCGGCACATTGAAGTCCGCGCGGACGAGCACGCGCTTGCCCTTGAGATCACCGAGGCTCTTCAGTGTTTTCATGCGTATCCTTTCTGACTGCGGGTCCATGCGCCCGCTCCCTTGCCATCGTACTCAGGCAGACCGACCTGTGTGAGCTATCTCACTCTTGTTTGGCCTGTTCCTCGGCCCTCTTCTTTTCGACCTTGGTGGCCAGCTGCAACAGACGGCGGATGCGTCCGGCGATGGCATCCTTGGTGACCGGCGGGTCGGCCAGTCGGCCCAGCTCTTCGAGGGAGGCCTCGCGGTGGTCCAGACGGAGCTGGCCGGCCGCACGCAGGTTCTCGGGGATGTCGTCGCCCAGAATCTCAAAGGCCTTGGTGACCTTGGCGCTGGCCTCGACGGCTGCCTTGGCCGACCGGCGCATGTTGGCATCGTCGAAGTTGGCCAGGCGGTTGGCCTTACCACGGGACTCACCGTCGCTGCGCTTGCCGGTCCACTCCCTGGAGGACTTGGGGGCGCCCATGAGGTTGAGCATGCGTTCGATGACGTCCGGATCGCGCAGGGTGACGCGCTCGGAGCTGCGCACCTGGCGGGCCTTGGCGTTGATGCCCAGACGGCGGGCTGCGCCCACCAGGGCCAGGGCGGCCTCGGATCCGGGGCAGACGATCTCCAGGTAGGAGGCCTTGCCCGGGTCGGACAGCTCGCCATGGGCCAGGAAGGCCCCTCGCCAGGCGGCCTTGACCTGGGCGATGTTGCCGGAGACTATGTCGGCGGGAAGACCGCGAACCGGGTGCTTGCGGCGGTCCAGCAGACCGGTCTGCAGGGCCAGGGCACCGCCAGCCCGCAGCACTCGGACCGAGTAGCGGGTCAGGTTGCCGGTGGGGGCCTGACGCTTGACCTGGATCAGATCGGAATCATGGCCGTAGACGTCCCTGATGGTGTTCTGCAACCACTGCGCTGCCGGCAGGGAATCGAATTGCGCTTCCACCACAATGTGACGCTGAATGATGTGCAGACCGCCGCCGAAGCGGATCATTGCCGCCGATTGCGCTTTCTTGGCAGAGGGGGGTTCGTTGTCAATCGCGGCCAGCTCGCTTTTGACATCATCAAGTAGGGCCAAGAGCCGTCCTCCTACGAAAAAATACTGAAAAATGAATACTTCCTGGCCGCGCGACACACCTGCCGTGCAAACCACCGGATTACTGTGATACCGAATATCTTGGACAAATTGCGCCTTTGGCTATCCGCGGGAACGGTGCGGCAGCTCGCGGGCCGAGACGGTCACCTCCATTCCCCGGGACCGCAGGCGGGCGGCCAAAGCGTCGGCCATGGCCACTGAGCGGTGCTGTCCGCCAGTGCAGCCAAAGGCGATGGTCACATAGTGCTTGTCCTCGCGCGCATAGCCGCTGAGCGCGGTCAAGATGGCGGTGGTGTAGGCGTCCAAAAACTCCTTGGCGCCCTTGCTGGCCATCACATAGTCGCGGACCGGGCCGTCATGGCCGTTCAGGTCCCGCAGCTCGGGGATCCAGTAGGGGTTGGGCAGGAAGCGCACATCGGCGACAAAATCGGCATCGATGGGCAGCCCGTACTTGAATCCGAAGCTCATGATGTGCACGCCCACGGTGGTCGGGCCGGAGCCCAGGACCATTTCGTACAGGCGGGTGGAGAGCTGATGGATGCTCAGGTTGGAGGTGTCGATGACCATGTCGGCACGCTCCTTGAGCCCGCCCAGCAGGCGGCGCTCCTCGCGGATGCCGTCGATCAGGCGGCCCGAGCCCTGCAGGGGGTGGGGTCGGCGGACGGATTCATAGCGTTTGACCAGCACCTGGTCGGAGGCATCCAGAAAGAGGATGCGGCAGCGCACGCCCAGGTCGTCCAGGTGGCTGAGCACGGCCGACAGGTCGTCGAAGTAGGAGCGGGACCGGACGTCGATGACGGCGGCCAGGCGGTGCAGGGAGCTTCCGGCCGAGGTCATCATGTCGACCAGGGGCACCAGCAGGCGAGGTGGCATGTTGTCGACCACATACCAACCCATGTCCTCCATGGAGTCGGCGGCGCGGGAGCGGCCTGCGCCGGACATGCCCGTGATCAGCAGTACCTCGAAGCCTGCGAAGGGCGGTTTTTCCGTCGTCATCGTCATGCCTCCCTCAAGGCTTGGTCCATGGCGGCCACCGGTACAGCGGCCAGGTGTCGCTCGGTCATCAGCGCCACCTGACGCACGGCTTGATAGAGCAGCATGCGTTCACCGCTGATGGCCCGGGCGCCCGGCCGACGGCAGAAGGCTCTCATGAGCGGGGTGGGCCGTGGGTCATAGACCACATCCAGAAGGACCGGGCCCATGCGGCTGCCGCCATCAGCCGTATTGAACAAATCGGCCAGGGGATCGGCTGCACCCGAAGGCAGGGTGGAGACGACGATATCAGCCTTGGTCAATGCTCTTTCAGCTGCCTCAGCCCGGTCCATGGCGGTCACGGTTGGTTCAGGCAGGCCCAATCGGGAGGCAAGGTCCAACATGTGGTCGCAGTGCTTTGGGTTGCGGGCCAGCAGGTCCACATGTTCGGCCCCCAGCACCTTCAAGGCGCAGAAGGCGGACTCGGCGGTGTTGCCGTTGCCGATGACCAGGGCCCGCGCTCCCCCGTATGGTTGGTCGGGCAGCCGGTCCTGCCGACCCTGACCGGCTGCCTCAAGCAGGGCGGCCAACTCGTCAGGGTCCTCGTCGGCCCGGCAGCGGTCGGCAGCCTCCAGCAGGGCGGCCACAATTCCCTCCACGTCGGTGTTATACAGAGACAGCCCATTGGCTGGGCCACCCTGTGCAAAGACTGCTGTGTTGGCCACGCCCAGGGTGCTGGACCAGCAGTCACGAAAATCGCCCAAGGGGCCGACGGCACTCTTCAAGGGCATGGTCAGGCTGAGACCGGCCCAGGTCGGGTCGAGGCCGTGGATAAAGTCCGCCAGGCCGTCAGCGTCCATGCGCACACGGTCGTAGCGCCAACCGTCAAGGCCCAGTGCGGCGTAGGCCGAGCGATGCAGGAGGGGCGAAAGGGAATGGCTGATGGGGTCGCCCAGAACGGCACAACGACAATCAGGTCCATTCATGTCTGCAATCACGCACCAATCAAGATCAGGGCATGGCCTTCTGCCAGCCTTCTGGGCCATTTTATCGCTGGCTGTCCCCGGCCTGGTCCTGGTCGCTGTGCAGGGCCCGGTAGATGGCCTCGGCCTTGGCGGAGCCGATGCCCTTGACGGCCTCAAGCTCCTCCTGGGAGGCCTGACGCATGCGCTTGACCGAACCGAAGTGATTGAGCAGCTTCTTCTGGTAGGCGGGGCCGATGCCCGGAATCTCGTCCAGGGCCGATCGCAGGGCACCCTTGCGCCGGGTCTGCCGGTGATAGGTGATGGCGAACCGGTGGGATTCGTCGCGCACCCGTTGCAGCAGGTACATGCCCTCGGACTGGCGCTTGAGGATGATGGGATAGTCGTCGTCAGGCACCCAGACCTCCTCCAGGCGCTTGGCCAGGCCGCACAGGGCCACATCGTCCACCCCGCAGTCGTGTAGGGCCCGGGCTGCGGCGGTCACCTGGGGCTTGCCGCCGTCGACCACGACCAGGTTGGGCTTGTAGGCGAAGTGACGGGCGGTGGTGTTCTGCTGGACGATGGCGCCCTCCTCCTGCTCCACCAGTTCGGGTGCCTTGTCGCTGGCCTTTCGCTCAGCCTCCATGCTGTCACCGCTGTCGCCCGCGATGTTGCCGTGGCGGAAGCGTCGGGTCAGGGTCTCGTAGATGGCGCTCATGTCGTCCACAGCGCCCTTGCCGTCCTCGCCGCGGATGGCGAATCGACGGTATTCGGACTTCTTGGGGACAGCGTCCTCGAAGACCACCATGGAGGCCACCTGGAACTGGCCGCCCACGGTGTTGGAGATGTCGTAGCACTCGATGCGCAGCGGGGCGCGGTCCAGTCCAAGGGCCTTGGCCACATCGTTCATGGCCTGGGTGCGGGTGCCCATGTCGCTCATGCGGCTGAGCTTGCTGCGCTGCAGGGCCTGGCGGGCGTTGGCATTGGCCCGGTCCATCAGGGACTTCTTCTCACCCCGGCTGGCCACCCGGATGGTCACTGCGGAACCGCGCAGCTCACGCAGCCACTCCTGCAGGTCGCCGGTCCGATCCGGCTGGATGGGGACGATGACCTCGGGAGGCACCGGCGAGATGGGGGCCAACAGGTCGGCGCGTCCGGTCTGATCCTGATGCTGGTGTCGGCTCCTGGTGGCCTTGGCCCGGGCTTCGGCGTCCAGGGCCGTGACCTTCTGGGTGGAGCCCATGGCATCCCTGTCCTGGCTGATGGAGACCTGGGTATCTGAATCTCCGGGCAGCTTGTGCAACTCGCTGTCGTTCTCATTCATCAGGTCCGAGTAGACCTGCACCAACAGGTCGCTGATCAGCTCGCTGTCGGAGACGTCCTCCACCCGCTCCACGCTCCAGTTACGTTCGCCCCGGATGGCTCCCGAGCGCACGAAGAAGGCGTGGACCGAGGCCTCCAGTTCGTCAGAGGCCACGCCGAAGACGTCCACATCCACGTTGGAGGCGAAGGCGACGGCATTCTGCTCGATGACCGTGTCCAGCATGGCGATCTGGTCGCGCAGACGGGCGGCCTTCTCGAAGTCCAGCTCCTTGCTGGCCTTCTGCATGCTTCTGGTCAGCCCGGCCCGGTAGCTCTTGCCCAGCCTTCCGGTGATGACCCCGGTCAGCTCCGTGCACAGACGCCGGTGGTCGCTGGCGCTGATCCGGCCCACACAGGGTGCCGAGCACTTGCCGATGGAGGCCAGCAGGCAGGGGCGGCCGCTGAGCTTGGCCTTGCGGAAGACGCCGGGGGTGCAGGTGCGCACCGGATAGGTCTTGAGCAGGGCATCCAGGGTGTGCTTCATGTCCCAGACCTTGGCGTAGGGGCCGAAGTAGCGGGTGTCGTGCCGCTTGCGCACGCGGGTCATCCACACCCGGGGGAACTCCTCGCCCACGGAGACGGCCAGGTAGGGGTAGGTCTTGTCGTCGCGCAGCTTGACGTTGAAGTGTGGATCGAACTCCTTGATCCAGGTGTATTCAAGGGTCAGGGACTCCAGGTCGGTGCCCACCACGGTCCACTCCAGGCTCCGGGCCGTCAGCACCATGGTCTGGGTGCGCGGGTGCAGGTTTTCCAAGGGCTGGAAGTAGTTGGTCAGACGGTTGCGCAGGTTCTTGGCCTTGCCCACGTAGATGACCCGGCCGTCGCCGTCCCGCCACTTGTAGACGCCCGGCTGGGTGGGGATGTCGGAGGTCTTGGGGCGGAAGAGGTCCCGGCTGTCTCCCAGCAGGGGCGCGCCGTTCTTGTTGACGCCGGTCGTGGTGCCGGTGGCGGACTCCTCCTCCAGGGCTTGGGCGGTGCGTCGCCATACCTGCGGCGTGTGCCGCTCGAAGCAGCTGCGGGTCATGATCGTGCAGCCTTGGCGACCTTGGCGGGATCAAGCATGGGCTTGAGGTACTTGCCGGTCCAGCTGTCCGGATTGGCGGCCACCTGCTCGGGAGTGCCCTGGGCCACCACGGTGCCGCCGCCGTCGCCGCCCTCCGGTCCCAGGTCGATGATCCAGTCGGCGGTCTTGATTACATCCAGGTTGTGCTCGATGACGATGACCGTGTTGCCCTTGTCGACCAGGCCGTGCAGGACCTTGAGCAGCTTGCGGACATCCTCGAAGTGCAGGCCCGTGGTGGGCTCGTCCAGGATGTAGACGGTCTTGCCGTCGGAGCGCCGCTGTAGTTCGGTGGCCAGCTTGACCCGCTGTGACTCGCCTCCGGACAGGGTGGGTGCCGGCTGGCCCAGACGGATGTAGCCCAGGCCCACGTCAACGAGAGTGTCCAGATAGCGGGCGATGGAGGGATAGGCCTTGAAGAAGTGGGCGGCCTCCTCGATGGGCATATCCAGCACGTCCGAGACGGTCTTGCCGTTGTAGGTGACCTCCAGGGTCTCCCTGTTGTAGCGCTTGCCGTGGCAGGTCTCGCACTGCACGTAGACGTCGGGCAGGAAGTTCATCTCGATCTTGATGGTTCCGTCACCGTGGCAGGTCTCGCAGCGGCCGCCCTTGACGTTGAAGGAGAAGCGGCCCGGACCATAGCCGCGCACCTGGGCCTCGGGGGTCTTGGCGAAGAGCTGGCGGATCTTGTCCCAGACGCCGGTGTAGGTGGCCGGGTTGGAGCGCGGGGTGCGGCCGATGGGGTTCTGGTCCACATGGATGACCTTGCGCACCTGGTCCACGCCCTCCACCCGGGTGTGCTTGCCGGGCACGATGCGGGCGTTGTTGAGCTGGTCGGCCAGGACCGGATAGAGGATGGAGTTGACCAGGGTGGACTTGCCGGAGCCGGAGACGCCGGTGACCAGGGTCATGACCCCCAGCGGGAAGGAGACCTTGAGGTTCTTCAGGTTGTTCTCGCGAGCCCCCACCACGGTCAGCTGACGGGTCTTGCTGGTCTTGCGGCGGCGCTTGGGCACCTCGATGGAACGGCGACCGGCGATGTAGTCGGCGGTGATTGAGCGGGAGGCCTTGACCAGGTCCTGCGAGCGCCCGGAGAAGATGACCTCCCCGCCATGCTCGCCGGCCCCCGGGCCGATGTCGACCAGCCAGTCGGCCTGGCGGATGGTGTCCTCGTCGTGCTCGACCACAATCAGGGTGTTGCCCAGGTCGCGCAGCCGCTGCAGGGTCTTGATCAGCCGGTCGTTGTCCCGCTGGTGCAGGCCGATGGAGGGCTCGTCCAGCACGTACATGACGCCCACCAGGCCCGAGCCGATCTGGGTGGCCAGGCGGATGCGCTGCGCCTCGCCGCCGGAGAGGGTGGCCGCCGCCCGGGACAGGGTCAGATAGTTCAGACCCACGTCGTTGAGGAAGCGCAGGCGGGCGCGGATCTCCTTGAGGACCTCGCCGGCGATCTTGGCCAGGGCGCCCTCCATGTGCAGGCCCTCCACCCACTTCAGGCTGGCGGACACGGCCATGTCGCAGACCTGGGCGATGGACAGGCCATCCACGGTCACGGCCAGGACCTCGGGCTTCAGGCGCTTGCCCTGGCAGACCTGGCAGGGCACCTCTCGCATATAGGACTCGTAATACTGCTTCATGGGCTGCGAGTCGGTCTCGTCGTGGCGGCGCATCAGGGTGCGGACCACGCCCTCGAACCCGGTGGTGTACTCGCGCAGGCGGCCCCAGCGGTTCCGGTAGGAGACGTCCACCTTGAAGTCGTGCCCGTACATGACGGCATGACGGACCTCCTCGGGCAGGTCCTTCCAGGGGGTCGAGGTGGAGAAGCCCATCTCCTTGGCCAGGCCGTCCAGCAGATGGCCGTAGAAGCGCTGCTGGCTCTTGGTGCCGCTCCAGGGCTCCACAGCCCCGTCCTTGAGGCTCTTCTCCGGGTCGGGCACCACCAGCTCGGGGTCGATCTCCAGGTTGAATCCCAGGCCGGTGCAGGCCGGGCAGGCTCCATAGGGGGCGTTGAAGGAGAAGGTCCTGGGCTCGATCTCGTCCAGCTCCAGCTCGTGGCCGTTGGGGCAGGACCGCTTCTCGGAGAAAGGCTGGCGGCGCTCGGGGTCCTTGGCATCCAGATCCACGAAGTCGGCCACCACGGTCCCCTTGGCCAGCCTCAGTGCTGTCTCCACGGAGTCGGTCAGCCGCTGGCGCATGCCCTCGCGGATGACCAGCCGGTCCACCACCACCTCGATGGTGTGCTTCTTCTGCTTGGTCAGCTTGATGGAGTCGGACAGCTGGTGCATGTCCCCGTCGATGATGGCCCGGGAGTAGCCGTCGGAGCGCAGAAGCTCCAGGGTCTCCACAAACTCGCCCTTGCGGCCCTTGACGATGGGTGCCAGCAGCTGGAAGCGGGTCCCCTCCGGTCTGGACATGAGGGTGTCGACGATCTGCTGCGGCGACTGGGCGCGTACCTCGGCCCCGCAGACAGGGCAGTGGGGAATGCCGGTCCTGGCGAAGAGCAGGCGCAGGTAGTCGTAGACCTCGGTGATGGTGCCCACCGTGGACCGGGGGTTGCGGTTGGTGGTCTTTTGGTCGATGGAGACGGCCGGGCTCAGACCCTCGATGAAGTCCACATCGGGCTTGTCCATCTGCCCCAGGAACTGGCGGGCATAGGCGGAAAGGGACTCCACGTAGCGGCGCTGCCCCTCGGCGAAGAGGGTGTCGAAGGCCAGGGAGGACTTGCCGGAGCCCGACAGACCGGTGAAGACCACCATCCGGTTGCGGGGTATGGACAGGTTGACGTTCTTGAGGTTGTGGGCCCGGGCCCCTTGGATGACGATCTTGCGGTCGTTGGGCACCATGGACAGGTCCGCCACCAGGGACCCCTTGGATTCGATCATGCGCGGGTTCTCGATGGCCGCGTCCACTGTCGACTTAGGCTTGTTCTGCTGCTTCACGTGCTTCCCATCCGCTTCCCTGAAGACCCATGGCCAAGGCTGAGGCCAAAGCCTGACCATAATATCGCCGGGGCCGAATAATTCGAACAGGTGTTCGACGACGGCTTAGATGGCCTGGTCCGGCGGATTCAGGGGCGGATGGCCGCAGCCGTTGAGGAAGCAGTCGTGCTGGTGGTCGTTGATCATGCCGGCCGCCTGGAGGAAGGAGTGGACCGTCACCGGTCCCAGGAAGCGCAGGCCCAGGTCGCGCATGTCCTTGCAGACGATGGCCGACAGGTGGTCGTAGCGCGGTATTGAAGGATCGTCCGTGTAGTCGTGGTTAATGGTCCGGCCGCCGGTGAAGGACCAGCAGTAGCGGTCGAATCCCTCCCCGGGAAATCGGCGGGCGATCAGGGCGGCATTGGCCACGGTGGCTTCGATCTTTCGACGATTGCGGATGATGGCCGGGTCGGCCATGAGACGGTCGATGCGGTCGGCATCGAAGGCGGCGACGGCCTGAATATCGAAGTTGTCGAAATCCTTGAAGAGGGCCTGGCGGCGATGCAGGACCAGCTGCCAGCTGAGCCCGCACTGGAATATCTCCAGGGAGAGCATGGCGAAGAGCCTCTGGGAGCCGTGCAGGGGGCGGCCCCATTCATGGTCGTGGTAGCTGCGCATGAGCGGGTCGTCCACCTGTGCCCAGTCGCATCGATATAAGGGTTCGGTCATTCGCACTCCCCTATCCAGTGTTTGGGTTCAGGCTAGCACCGACGGAGGCCCGGACCGGGTGGTCAATACCACTGAGTCGGGTGGGCCGATTTAGAGTTGGAGCAGAGGCCGGTCGCCCATGCCCGGGGCAATCCCCACGGCGGCAGTACGGTTGCGGCCGGCAAGGAGAGGAAGCATGTGCCATGACTGACAAGGACAATCCGCGCAGACTCTGGACCGACGACGAGGACCCGGTCGAGAGGGCCAAGCGCACCTCCCCTGCCATGCAGGGCAGCCAGTCGAATTCAGATTCGTCGTCCAAGTCTTCCACAGCGGCAGGGTCGGCAACGGCAGCTGGGAATTCGGGGAATAGCAGTTCGGCATCTTCGGCTGCAACAACTCCAAATTCATCCAGCTCAGGTTCATCGCCTTCGGGTGCCACAACCAAGCAGTCCGGTGATTCGTCGAAGAAGTCGTCGGCTGTGGATACCGGTGCCGAGGAGACCGCCAACGGAGGCGGGACTCGTTCTGATCGCAGCGGCAATGAAAATGAAGCAGCGCAGGAGTCCTCCGAGGGACGTGGCTGGAAGATCTTCGAGGACATCCTGCTCTGGGTGGCCTGGGTGGCCATGGTGGGCTTCAACGGCTATGCGGAGGTCTACCACTTCCATGGCACGACCGTGGGCGGCCTGGCACGCAAGGTCGACCTGTGGATCATGCCTGCCGGATACGTCTTCGCCATCTGGGGCGTCATCTACATCGCCCTGGCCATCTGGCTCTTCCGCTTCTGCCTGGCCGGCCCCAGCCGCAAACGCCTTGGCTTCCTGCCCTTCACGCTGAGCGGACTGCTCTTCGTGGCCACCTGCTGCCTGAACATCGCCTGGCTGGCCCTGTGGCACATGGAGCGCAACTTCTGGGCCCTGGTCATCATCCTCATTCTGACCGTGCTGGCCTGGATGCTCTACGCCCTGGTGCGCAGGGACGCCACCAAGGCCGGGACCCCCACCGCAGCCAAGGCCCTGGACTGGATCCCCCTGTCCATCTATGCCAGCTGGCTGAGCGTGGCCACCCTGGTCAACGCAGGATACATGGTGGTCGCCGGGCACAGGGTCGGCAATGCCGTCCAGGGATTCGCCACCATCATCGTGGTCGGCGCCCTCCTGGCCGTCG
Organism: Bifidobacterium sp. W8104; assembly: GCF_016100735.1. NCBI lineage: Bacteria > Bacillati > Actinomycetota > Actinomycetes > Bifidobacteriales > Bifidobacteriaceae > Bifidobacterium > Bifidobacterium sp. W8104. The sequence continues at coordinate 1,957,889 of NZ_JACFRW010000001.1, read as the reverse complement.
CCTACCTGATGAACAGGCATGGCAAGGACTGGGTCTTCGGCCTGGTGGTCATCTGGGCCTGCCTGGGCATCGGCATCAGGATATTCTCCTTCGCGGCCGCCATGGGCGTGCTGGTCATCGCGCTGACCGCCGTGGGCGCCTTCCTGGTCTACTTCCCCTGGAGCAAGTTCAGGCTGGTCCGCCGCTGATCCATCCATGATCCATCCATTGCCCCGTCAGCCGAGACGCACTGGCGGGGCTTGCTTCTTGCTACCATGGTCCCTTGCAAGTTTTGAATCCATAAGGAAAGCGGGGTCGGAGGCGGCATGGCTATTGAGGCGCAGGGACTTGAGATCCGAATAGGTGCCCGACTACTCCTGCAAGCCACCGACTTCCATGTGACCAAGGGCGACCGGATCGGCCTGGTGGGCCGCAACGGCGCCGGCAAGACCACGCTGACCAGGGTCATCACCGGCGACATGCTCCCCTCGGCCGGCAAGGTGCGGGTGACCGGACAGCTGGGGTACCTGCCCCAGTCCACCCATGCGGGCGACTCCGAGCAGAGCGCCCTGGACAGGGTCATGAGCGCCAGGGACATCGCATCCATCATCCAACGGATGCGCAAGGCCGAGACCGATATGACCAGTCCCGACCCCAAGGTCATGGAAAAGGCCATGAAGCGCTACGACAAGGCCCAGCAGGACTTCGAGAACGCCGGGGGCTATGCGGCCCAGTCGCAGGCCATCGTCATGGGCGAGAGCCTGGGGCTGAGCCAGGAGACCCTGCAGCAGGCACTGGGCACCCTCTCCGGCGGTCAGCGCCGACGGGTCGAGCTGGCCAGAATCCTCTTCTCCGATGCCGACACCCTGATTCTGGACGAGCCCACCAACCATTTGGATGCCGATTCTATCGAGTGGCTCAAGGGCTACCTGCGCCGATTCGAGGGCGGCTTCCTGATCATCTCCCACTCCACCGAGCTGCTGGACGAGACCGTCAACCGGATCTGGCACCTGGATGCCCAGCGTTCCTGCATCGACATGTACACCATGGGATGGAAGGCCTACCTGCGCCAGCGGGTGGTGGACGAGGAGCGCCGTCGCCGCGAACGGGAGGTGGCCGAGAAGAAGGCCGACCGTCTGATGCGTCAGGGCATCCGACTGCACGCCAAGGCCACCAAGGCCGTGGCCGCCCAGAACATGATGCGCCGCGCCCAGCGCCTGCTGGCCGACACCCAGGAGGCGGAAAAGGCCGAAAAGGTGGCCGACCTGCGCTTCCCGGATCCTGCCCCCTGCGGCCGCACGCCCATCATGGCCGAGGACCTTTCCAAGGCCTACGGATCCAACATCGTCTTCGCCGGAATCAATCTGGCCATCGACAAGGGCTCCCGGGTGGTCATCCTGGGATACAACGGCGCTGGCAAGACCACCACCCTGCGCCTGCTGGCCGGCATCGAGCAGCCCGACACGGGCAAGGTGACCCTGGGGCACGGGGCCAAGATCGGCTACTTCGCCCAGGAGCATGACACACTGGATAACGACGTCACCGTTCTGGAGAACCTGCAGCATGTGGCCCCTGACCTGGACAACACCCAGGCGCGGACCATCCTGGGCTCCTTCCTCTTCTCGGGGGACGACGCCATGAAGCCCACCAAGGTGCTTTCGGGCGGCGAGAAGACCCGACTGGCCCTGGCCACCCTGGTGACCAGCCGGGCCAACGTCCTGCTGCTGGACGAGCCCACCAACAACCTGGACCCCGCTTCCCGCGACGAGATACTCAAGGCCATCGCCAAGTACGAGGGGGCCATCGTGCTGGTCACCCACGACGAGGGGGCCGTCAAGGCGCTCAACCCCGAGCGGGTGCTGCTCATGCCCGACGGTGATGAGGACCTCTGGAGCGACGACTACCTGGATCTGGTTGCCGAAGAGTAGGTAGCCACAATGGCGAAAAGCGGGTCAGTCGTCCTCCCCCAGGACCTCCACCCCTTTGACCCCTGGAGTCTGACCTATGGATTCGACCAGCTCGGTCACGTCCCCCTTGCCCAGCAGGTTGACGGTGACATCGGCGCCCTTCCAGGCATCCCGGTGCAGCTCATGGATGGTCAGCACCCGGGATTCGAAGCCCATGCGGGTGGCCAGCAGCAGGGATTCGCGCAGACAGCCGTGGCCGTCCTGATATACGATGCGCAGGACCGTGTTCTGACGATTGCGCAGGAACCACTTGAGGATGGGCGCGATGACCAGGACAGCCAGAAAGTAGAAGACGACGGCCAGGATGGCGATGGCGAAGAGCTGGACCCCGCAGGCCATGCCCACGGCGGCGGCCACCCAGATGGCGCTGGCCGTCGTCAGACCCTTGACCGAATCATGGTTGAAGAAGATGACTCCGGCGCCGATGAAGCCGATGCCCGAGGCCACCCCGGCCGCGATTCGCGAGGCATCCCAGGAATAGTTTCCTACAGCGGCCTGGATGCCATAGAGGGAGACCATGGTGAACAGGCAGCTGCCCAGGCCCACCAGAATGTGGGTGCGGATGCCAGCGTCGTGTTTGAGGAACTCGCGCTCGAAGCCGATCAGGCCACAGAGCACCACCGTCAGGACCACTGCCATAATCTGGCCTTGATTCGGCATCGCGAATCCCTGCATGATTTCCTTTCCTGCCCTCGTAAATAGGCAGACCTTATAACGCTTGCAGGACAAGGCCATCGGATAGAGTGGAGCCAGCACGTGGACCTTTTGAATGAGGGGTGTGATGCCATGAAGCCGTCACCAGATGAACGCCGCGAAGCCCGGCAGACCCTGGCCACCAGCGCCTATTCCGCCGACATGATCCGATCCCTGGAGCAGCCGTTTTTGGACGACGGGGTGCCCCTGATGCGCATTGCCGCCGGATCCCTGGCCTCCGTGGCCGACGTCATGCTGACCCAGGCCGGGATGGAGCCGGCAGAAGCCAGAATCGTCCTGCTGGCAGGGGCCGGCAACAACGGCGGCGACGGGCTCTATGCCTCGGCTGACCTGGCCGGGCACGGGGCCGACGTGACGGTGGTGGCGACCGGGCGGAGCCTGCACCAGGGCGGATTGGATGCCCTTCTGCGCGCCGGCGGAGTGGTCACGGCCCTGGATCCCCAGTCGGCCATCCCCGGTTGCGAGGCACCGACAGGACCGGACCAGGCCTCAGAGGAGCTGGACCAGGCCCTGGAGCTGTGCCGGCAGGCGGATCTGATCATCGATGCCATGACGGGCATCGGCCTTAAAGGTGCATTGCGCGGCATTCCCGCCGCTCTTGCCGCGGAACTGGGCATGGAGAGCGGTCTGCCCGACAGGCCAGCCTGGCACGACCCCGCCGGTCAGGACGGGCCCTTGGTGCTGGCCGTGGATACTCCCTCCGGCGTGGACATTGATGAAGGCACCCTGCCCGGGGCCTACATACCAGCGGATGTGACCGTGACCATGGGGGCCATGAAGCCCTGCCTGATGCTTCCCCCGGCCGCCTACGTCTGCGGAAGAGTCGTCCTGGTGGACTTCGGCTTCGACACCTCGGCCCTGGTCCCCAGCGTCTCCTGCATGAGCGTTGAGGACTGCGCCGGACTTTTGCGGGCGCCCAGGGTGGATGACACCAAGTACACCAGGGGCGTGGTCGGTCTGGTCACCGGGTCCGCCCTCTACCATGGCGCGGGGCTGCTCTCCAGCAGAGCGGCGGCCAGCGGCAACGTGGGCATGATCCGTTACTGCGGCCCCGAGCAGGTGGGCGACCTGATCCTGCAGGAGCTGCCCGAAACGGTCCTGGGCCGTGGACGGGTCGAGTCCTGGGTGCTGGGTTCGGGCGTGCCCACCCGGCAGGCCCAGGAGGCCGCCGGTCCTGAAGGCCAGGACGGTCAGCGGGATCTGATTGCCGACATACTCAATCGACAGGCCGCGGACCTGGACGAGGACGAGGCAGCAGCCGATCCACCGGTGGTGGCCGATGCCGGAGCCCTGGATCTGCTGCCGGACCGGCTGGGACCGCGCACCGTACTGACCCCGCACGCCGGCGAGATGGCCGCCCTGCTCAACTCGCACGGTGAGAACGTGGACGGCGACCAGGTCATGGCCGAACCTTTGCGCTGGGCTGTCCGCGCCTGCCAGCTGACCGGAGCCACCATTTTGCTCAAGGGGGCCATCACACTGGTCGTCGGCGAGGACGGCACCGACCGCCCCCGGGTCATGACCACCGGCTTCGGCCCGGCCTGGCTGTCCACGGCCGGATCAGGGGATGTACTCTCCGGCACCATCGGAGCCATGCTGGCCCAGAACGCCGGACCAATCCAGGATGATGCCACGCTGATGGTTGATCTGACGGCTGCTGCGGCCTTCCTGCATGGACTGGCTGGCTCCTTGGCCAGTGGCGGCAGGCAGACCGGCTGGGAGCAGCCGCTGATTTTCGACCCCCGCAAGCCCCAGGACTTTGCGGATCTGGTAGCCGAGGACAACCAACCGGAGGGCCAGGGGACTGTTGCAGGACGCATGGGGCAGCCGATCCGTGCCGGGCAGGTGGCCGATGCCCTACCCAAGGCCATAGGGCTGGTCATGTCCAGAGCCGAGGGGGCTGCTGAACAGATCGATCAATCCATTCAAGATGGGGACGATGCCTCTCTCTTCTTCGAAAACAGCTCGCTCTGGTTCTAGAGCGTCATCAAAAAGGAGTCGATTCGATGACCTCGCAGCTCATTGTCATGCGTCACGGGGAAAGCGTCTGGACACAGAAGTCGGTCAACCGTTTCGCCGGTTGGGTGGACGTACCCCTGACGGAACGTGGACTGGACCAGGCCCGTCATGCCGGACAGCTGCTCAAGGAATCAGGACTGCTGCCTGACCTGGTCTTCACCTCCCTGCTGACCCGCAGCATCGTCACCGCCAACACGGTGCTGGACCTGGTCGATCGGGCCTGGATTCCGGTGGAGCGTACCTGGAGGCTGAACGAGCGCCACTACGGCGCCTTCCAGGGACAGACGCGACCGGCCATGCTGGAGCGATACGGCCAGGAGCAATTCAATATCTACCGACGTTCCTATGATGTTCGGCCGCCTGCCATCGAAACCGATTCACCATACTTTCAAGGACAGAATCCTCGCTATGCCCCGGCCATGGGCGACGGGCTGGACAGCCGGAATCCGGCCGAGATCCGCGCCGAATGCCTCAAGGATCTGCTGCTTCGCCTGCAACCCTATTGGCGCAGCCGGATAGCCCCGAACCTGGCCCAGGGCCGGACTGTGCTCATCGTCACCCACGGTTCTGTGGTCCGTAGCCTGATCAAGGTCCTTGAAGATATTGACGACAAGGACATCCGATCCATCAACGTGCCCACCGGCGTGCCCATGGTCTACAGCTTCGGGACCGACGAAGACGGCAACCCCCAGGTCCAGGGTCCGGGTCGTTATCTGGATCAGCAGGCCGCCAACCAGGGTATGGCTGAAACCGCGGCCCTGGGCCGATAGGGCCTTGGGTATAGATTTGCTTGTATGACACTGCTCCAACTGCGCTACATCGTCAAGATTGTCGAATGCGGCTCGATGAACGAGGCCTCGCACGAGCTCTACATCTCCCAGCCGGCACTGAGCTCATCGGTCAAGGAGCTGGAGAACGAGCTGGGCATCGAGATCTTCACCCGCCACTCCCAGGGGATCGCCCTGACCGTGGACGGGGCGGAATTCCTGACCTACGCCCGGCAGATCCTGGACCAGACCGACCTGCTGGAGGCCCGCTACCGGCAGGTCAGACCCCGCAAGCAGCTCTGCCGGGTCTCCACCCAGCACTACATGTTCGCAGTCGAAGCCTTCGTGGAGATGATCAACTCCATCGATTCGGACGAGTACGAATTCACCATACGGGAGACGCGCACCAGGGACATCATCGACCAGGTGGCCACCCTCCAGTCCGAGATCGGCATCATCTACGAGTCCGACTTCAACAAACGGGTGCTGTCCAAGATGCTCCGGGAGAAGCACCTGGACTTCCATCCGCTCTTCAGGGCGGACCTGCATGTCTTCATCGCACGAACCAACCCCCTGGCTGATCGGGCCATGGTGACCATGAAGGACCTGGAGCCCTACCCCTTCCTGCAGTACGAGCAGGGCGAGGAGGGTTCCTTCTACTTTGCCGAGGAGGCGGTCTGGCCCGACTACTCCCCCAAGCAGATCACCGTGAGTGACCGGGCCACCATGCTCAACTTCATCGTGGGGCTGAACGCCTACACGGTCTGCACCGGCATCGACAACGAGGACCTGAACAACGAGAAGATCGTCAGCGTTCCCCTGGAGTCGGACGAATCCATGCTGGTGGGCTGGATTGTCAACAGCCGGACCAAGCTGTCCCATGCCGCCGAACTCTACTTGGACAAGCTGCGCCAGGTGGTCTCCAACCACGGATATTCACTGATTGAACAGGGGTCAGGCAAGTAGCAGCCAGGCAAGCAGCAGCTGAATGGGTGTCATCTGAACCGGACCGCTGACGCTCCAGCGGCGATTGTTGGACTTCGCTGTTGGCCGGCAATCGATTGGTCGTCGCGGTTTACTGTACTTTCAACGCCTTCCCTTGGGCTCCGATGGAGGGCATCTTACCCTGGTGGCCCACATCCTGTGATTTGAGTCCCAAGGCTTTGAGCAGGGCCCGGTCCAGATGTTCCAGGCCTCCCTGGCTCTTTGCCGCTGCGGTCAGATCCCAGACCTTGCCATTGATCATGATGGTGGGTGTCGAAAACTCCCCCTTGGCATCCTTGGCGTCCTTGCGGGTGATGGCGTAGGCGTTGACCTTGTCCACCCATGGCCTGTAAGTACCCTGGGCGAAACGGTCCGCCAGGGACCTGGGCACGCCTACTCCCACAGCCTGGTCTGCCAGGCGTGCGTCGGAGACGGCCTGATAGGAGCTTTCATCGGGCTGGAAGTCGGCCGCAAAGACGGCGGCGGCGAAGGCCGGCAGATGATCCGGATCCTCCTGGGCCACCATGGCCAGGGCGTTGTCCACGCGGCTGGAGTACTGGTCGCTGGATGCCGAATCCAGGAAGTTCAAAAAGTTGTAGGTGACGTTGATCTGACCGGCGCCGATCATGCGCTGCAGCTGGGGATCGATGACCCGGCCCACCTTGCCGCACCAGGGGCACATGGGATCCATGAAGATCTCAAGGGTCGGCACATCAGCGACCTTCTTCCTGCTGCCGACACCCTTGGCTGAAACGGTCAGCCCTCCCTGGTCGTCGGCCACCGAAGGCTTGACGGTGACCTCTTGCAGGGCCTTGTATGCCTTGGCATCCCCGCTGGGACCCTGGCTGACCTGCGCACTAGAGGCTCCGGATGAAAGCTTTTGGGCTGACTGGTTGCCTGCTGAATGATCTGCCCACAGCATGTATATGCCTGCAGCAAGCACCAGCACAAGGGCCACCGCCACCAGTATCAACGGAACCCTCCGTGAGCGCTGCGCAAGCGCAGTTTCTTCAGGCTCGCTCACCTGAGGCTGGCCTGTCTCTGCCGGCTTCTCCTCAGTCGAAATTCGCCCGCCCGCAGGCTCCGCGGCATCCGAAGATTTCACCGTGTCGGTTCTTGTGGCCGAGACGGCAGGCTTGGCCGCATCCACCGCGTCGACCCCGGTCTGGTCCGGTTCCTCATGACCGTTCTGCTCCAGCGGTTTCGTCATGATCCATGGCCTTCCTTGCGATGATGATCCGTCGGCCTGCCCGTCGGACCTTTACCAATCTACACGAGGGTCGGCCGACAGAATGGCCGTCCACAGAATGTGCGCCAATGTGGCCTGCATGCACAATCGGCACGCTGAATATGAGCCGGTCCCTTGTCTAGGCCCCGTAACGCTCCAAGTAGTCCCTGGCGGCATCGGCCGTGCACTGGTCCAGAATGGGCGACCCGTCCAGGCCCTTCATGGAGGCAGCGGCATCGAAGATCTGGCGGACATTGACGATGCTGATGACAGGGAAGTGGAATTCGTCCATGATGGACTCCACAGCCGAGCCCTGGCCCTGTCCGGTGCGTTCCATCCGGTCCACGGAGAGCACCAGGCCGACGATGGTCACCTTGGCCTGGGACATGATCTTGGGCACCACCTGGCGGACCGCGGTCCCGGCGGTCATGACATCATCCACCAGCAGCACCCTCATGCCGTCCCTTAACTGGGTGCCGACCATGAGCCCCCCGTCGCCATGGTCCTTGACCTCCTTGCGGTCAAAGGTGTAGCCGACCGGCATGCCGTGCGCCCCGCTCAGTGCGATGGCGGTGGAGACGGCCAGGGGAATCCCCTTGTAGGCCGGACCGAAAACCGTGTCGATATCGGCGGGCAGGGTCCCCTGTTTCACGGCCTGCATGATGGTCCGGGCGTAGAACTCCCCCAGCAGGGCGATCAGCCGTCCGTCCTTGAAGGCCCCGGCGTTGATGAAGTAGGGCGAGCGCCGCCCCGACTTCAGGGTGAAGTCACCGAACTTGAGGGCTCCGCTCTGGAGGAGGAAGCTGGTGAAACCCTCCTGGATGCGGCGGGTCTGCTCCTGGTCATCCCCGTCACGCTCGGCCTTGTTTTCTGCTGCGGATGCGCTCATCGCCAGCACTCCCCTTTCTTGAGCAAATCAGCCAGCTCGGGCCGCTCGTCCAACAGATCGTCCAGCTCCCGGGCCACCCTCATTGGTGCCACAGGGTCCACCAGGGCCGCAGCCCCCACCTCGACGGCGTTGGCCCCCGCATAGAGGAATTCCAAGGCCGTGCGCCCCGAGTCGATGCCCCCGATGCCGATGATGGGGATGTCGGGCAGTGCCCGGCGCACCCGCCAGACGAAGGACAGAGCTATGGGCAGGATGCAGGGGCCGGAGACGCCGCCGGTGCCCTGGGCCAGGATGGGTTTGCCCGTAGTAATGTCGATGCGCATGCCTACCAGGGTGTTGATCAGGCTGAGGGCATCCGCTCCCCCATCGACCGCCGCCTTGGCCACTTCCACGATATCGGTGACGTTGGGGGTCAGCTTGACCACCATGGGCTTGTCGGTCAGTCCCCGCAGCCTGGTGATCAGCCGGTTCAGGGCCTTGGCGTCGGTGCCCACGGACATCCCCCCATGTGAGACGTTGGGGCAGGAGACGTTGATCTCCAGCATGTCGGCCGGGGAGTCGGCCAGCCGTTGCACAACGATGGCGTAGTCCTCGTCGCTGTGGCCGGCCACATTGGTGACCACGTTGGCCCCCAGGGCCTTGAGCCTGGGCAGTTCGTCCACCAGGTAATGGTCCACGCCCGGGTTCTGCAGGCCCACGGAGTTGACCATGCCGGCGGGGCTCTCGGCTGTCCTGGGCGTGGGGTTGCCTTCCCAGGGCACCGGCGAAACCCCCTTGGTGGAGATGGCGCCCATCTGGGAGACGTCGTAGTAGTCCCCGCAGGCATCCAGGTTGAAGGTGCCCGAGGCCGTGCCCACCGGGTTCTTCCAGGGCGTGCCGGCCACAACGGTGCCATGCCGCCAGGCGTGCGGCTCCAGAGGGTCCATGATTGTCAGCCCGCTCATCGTGTCTCCTTCTTGTCCTCGCCTGCATCCCAGATCAGACGGTCGGCGGCAAAGACCGGGCCGTCCTTGCAGACCTTGAGCCTGCCGTCCACGGTGTCAACCACGCAGGCCACGCAGGTGCCATAGCCGCAACCCATCCGCGACTCCATGCAGCACTGGGCAGGCAGGCCGGTCTCGCGGGCCCAGGCGGCCACGGCCCGCATCATGGGCAGGGGGCCGCAGGTCAGGATGATGGTCCGTCCCGGGTCGATGTCGCCGCGAACCCGATCCAAGAGGGTTATGACATCCCCGGAGGCATTGTCGATGGACTCCAACCGGTCGGTCAACGGGCCCATGATGGCATCGGCGAACCGATGGTCCCGGTAGCCCAGCAGGGCGGTGGTGCGCACACCGGACCGGCCTTGAAGGCACTGGGCTGCACGGATCAGCGGAGGGACGCCCAGGCCGCCGCCCACCAGCAGATAGTCAGCCGGCTTCCCCAGGTCGAAGCCATGGCCCAGGGGTCCCAGCAGGTCCACAGCCATGCCTGGCTGCAGGCGGGAGAACTCATAGGTCCCCTGGCCCACGACGGCGAAGATGATCTCGATCTGCTCACCCTCCAGAACCCGACTGATGCCGAAGGGTCTGGGCATCATGGTCATGCGGTCGGCCGAGTAGAGGTTGATGAAGGCTCCTGCCGGAGCGTGGGCTGCCAGGTAGGGGTCGCTGATGGTCATCCGCCAGACCTGCCGGTCCAGGGGCTCCATGCCGGTGACCTGGGCCGTGCGTCGTCCGGGCATGCGGCCTGCCTGTCGGGCCTGATCCTCCACCCGGCTGGTGGATATGAAGAGGTTGGGTTTCATCGGGCCTCCTTGATCGCCTGATTGAGATCGTCCTTCATGGCCTGCGCGGCTCGGCGGGCATCGCGGGTGACCATGCCCAGGGCCGCCTGAACGCTGAGCTGCGGGCTGTAGTCCGGATCCTTCCGCCAGGCCGCGATGATTCCCCGGGAGGAATTGACCACAGCACCGCCGCCGGACCGGTCGAACATGGGCGCCACGTCGGCCGCCGAACCGCCCTGGGCTCCATAGCCGGGGACCAGGAAGAAGGTGTGGGGCATGGCCTGACGCAGAAGGGCCCCGTCCTCGGGGTGGGTAGCGCCGACCACGGCTCCAAGCCGGGAATAGCCCGATTCGCCTATGGAGGGCCGCCCCCAGGATTCGACCAATTCGCCCAGGCGCTGATAGATGGTGCCGCCGCCTGAGTCCGTATCCAGGCCCAGCTCCTGGATCTGGCTGCCCGAGGGGTTGGAGGTGCGGACCAGGGCGAAGAGGTCACCCTGGATATGTTCGGCCGCCTGCAGGAAGGGTTCCACACCGTCGGAGCCCAGGTAGACGTTGATGGTCAGGGCATCCTCATACCAGGGGAACCTCCCGCCTGCCCGGGCCGGCCCATCCACTGCCTGCCCCGGGGCGAAGGACAGGGGAAGCCCGTCCAGGTGGGCGGCGTAGGCCTCGGCCGTGGAACCGATGTCCCCGCGCTTGACATCCCCGATGACGTAGAGTCCCCGGTCGGCTGCGGCCCGGCAGGTACCGGTGTAGGCCCTGATGCCCCAGGGTCCCAGAGCCTCGTACATGGCGATCTGGGGTTTGACTGCAGGCACCAGGTCGGCCACGCCTTCCAGGATGGCCAGGTTGAAACGCAGATAGGCGCGGGCCAGGTGGTCCGCCCAGACGGCCTGGGCCTGCTCGCCCTGGGCCTGCTGCGGGTCCTTGGGGTCCAGGCCCATCCGGGCCATGCTTCCGGCGGTGAGCTGCCTGGCCTGCTCGATCAGCTGGCCGGGCAACAGTTCCGGTCGCGGATCCAGGCCGACCACGGTCGGATTCTGTTTCTCCTGAATGAGCGCGGTCAGTCGGTCCATGCACGGATCCTTTCCCTGGTGATGACACGGCTTGCGGGCAGGCGGGAGAAGACCAGACGCCCATCCCTGATGGTGGCCATGACCCTTCCGGTCAGTTCCGCCCCGGCAAAGGGGGTGTTCCTCGCCTTGGAGTGGAAGCGGCTGGGATCAACCTTCCACCTGGCCTCAGGGTCCATGATGACCAGGTCGACGGGTGGCTGGCCGGCATCACTGTGCTGATCGGACTCCAGCCGAGGATGATCCGTGTTGTTTGCCTTGTGCGAGGGCAGGTTTTCAGGCAGGAGCCGATGCATGCCCATGAGCTCGGCTGGAGCCAGGGACATGAGCTCAATCAGACGGTCATGACTGATGAGTCCGCTTTTGACCAGGACCTGGTTGCAGACCGCGTAGGCAGTCTCCAGGCCGATGATGCCGTTGGGGGCGTCCTTGAGCCCCAGGGCCTTCTCAGCGGCGGTGTGCGGGGCGTGATCGGTGGCGATCATGTCGACAGTGCCGTCGGCCACGGCCTCAAGTGCTGCCTGCTGGTCGGCGCGGGAGCGCAGCGGAGGGTTCATCTTGGCCATGCTGCCGCTGCGCAACAGGTCCTCGTCGCATAGGGCCAGATAGTGGGGCGCGGTCTCGCAGGTGACCGGCAGCCCGCGGGCCTTGGCCCGGCGGACGGCATCGAATCCCCCGGCTGTGCTGACATGCTGCAGATGCACCCTGGTGCCGGTGCGTTCCGCCAACTCGATGTCGCGATGGATGATGGCGGTCTCGGTCGAGGCGGGAATCCCCTCCAACCCCAGTTGACGGCTGACAGCGCCAAGATTGACCTGACCGTGCTCGTGGTGTTCGCAGTGGTCCAGGATGGGCAGATCGAATTCCCGGGCGTTGGCGGCCACGTCCTCCAGGGTTTGTTCGGTCACGGCCGAGCCGTCATCGCTGATGGCGACTACGGGATGGTCCCAGCCGTGTCCGGGCAGGTGCCCCGACCAGTCGTCTGGGTTTGAGGCCTGACGGCCTGCCCGGTCCATGGTGGCCGCCACACAGAGGGCGTAGTCCACCGGCAGGCGCAGCCCATGGTCCCGCTCATAGGTTTCGAGGTAGTCAATGACCGTGCGCCCATCGGCCATCCGCGCTCGGCCGTCCATGGCGGGCTGGGTGTTGGGCATGAGCAGTATCAGCCCGTAGCCTCCGGCCGCTGCGGCAGCTGTGCCGGTGACCATGTCTTCCTTGTCGGTCTGTCCAGGGTCGCGCAGGTGGACATGGGGGTCGACCAGGGCCGGAGCCAGCACCAGCCCCGAGGCGTCTATCTGCTCCACTTCTGCCGACATGGCGCCGGTCTCGTCAATCAGCGCGCTGTCGGCGGCCTGGGGAAGCACCAGATCGACCGACCTGCCGCTGCGCCAATCGGTCAACCCCAGCAGCCGCATGTCAGTCTTCTGCCATCTCGTCGCAGTAGTCGCAGCGGTAGACCCCGGCAGCGTCCAGGTGGAAGCGCTGGTCCACGCCGGTCTCCACCGTGGTGACGCAACGGGGGTTGACGCAGGTGATGACGTTGACCAGATGGTTGGGGCGGTCCGGCTGATGCTTGCTGACGATCCTGCCCTGCCGGACCACGTCGACGGTGGCCTCGGGGGCGATGAACCCCAAGGCTGTCAGGTCCAGATCCCCGGTCTGCTCGATCTTGATGATGTCCTTGGATCCGTACTTGCGGCTGTCCGTATTCATGATCAGGGCCAGCCGGGTCTTCGCCGGGTCCACGCGCAGGTAGTGCAGGACCTTCAGGGCCGTGCCCGCACGAACGTGGTCGATGATGATGCCGTCGACAATGCTGGTGACCTTCATGCCGCCACCTCCTTCTGCTCGCGGTAACCGGGCAGCTCGTCGCCCAGCAGGGCGCTCTCCAGGGCCATTCTGACCAGCATGCCGTTGCGGACCTGCTGGAAGTATGCCGCACGCGGATCATTGTCCACCTCCACGGCGATCTCGTTGACCCTGGGCAGCGGGTGGAGGATGGCCATGTCGGGTCGCGCGGCCCGAAGCTTGTCGGCATCCAGAATGTAGGTGTCGCGCAGGCGCAGGTAGTCGTCCTCGTTGAAGAAGCGCTCCTGCTGGACACGGGTCATGTAGAGCACGTCCAGGTCGCCGATGACCCCGTTCAGGTCCCCGGTCTCCCGGTAGGTGCAGTCGGCCGAGGAACGAATCCTCTCCAGGACGTATTCGGGGGTGCGCAGCTCGTCGGGGCTGATCAGGACGAAATCCACGTGGCCCAGGCGGCAGAGGGTGGCGATCAGGGAGTGGACCGTGCGACCGAAGGTCAGATCCCCGCACAGGCCGATGGTCAGGTGGTTCAGCCGGCCCTTGCGGGCGCGGATGGTGGCCAGGTCGGTCAGGGTCTGGGTCGGGTGCATGTGTCCGCCGTCACCGGCGTTGATGACCGGGACCGTGGCTGCCTGGGAGGCCACCAGGGCGGCACCCTCCTTGGGATGGCGGATGGCCACGATGTCGGCGTAGTTGGAGACGGTCTTCAGGGTGTCGCTGATGGACTCCCCCTTGGAGACGCTGGACAGCTGGGCGCCGGCGAACCCGATGACCTGGCCGCCCAGACGGAGCATGGCGGTCTCGAAGCTGAGCCGGGTGCGGGTGCTGGGTTCATAGAAGAGCGTGGCCAGGACCCGGCCGTCGCAGGTGTGGGCCACCTGACGGCGATGGGTGTCGATGTAGGCCGCCCGATCCAGAAGGTCCAGGATCTGGGTCATGGGAATGTCGTCGAGGGTTACCACACTTCGCCCACGAAGAGGAACGACGTCGGAAGAGGTTTTGGATGCGTGATCAACTTGTTGGGACAACGGCTCACCTTCCTCAAGGTGGCCACCTTATGTGACCTGAACAAGCATACGACGCCGGATGGACCCGGGGTCAGCCTCCGTAGAAGAGCCGTTCCATGACCTGCCTGCAGCGGCGCATGGCCGCCAGCAACTCGTTGACGAAGTGCTGGCCCCGGTGGGCCGGGTAGCCCAGGCAGACCGCGATGCCTCCCAGCACCTGCCCGTCGTCAGGCAGGATGTCCGCCTGCGATACCCTTCCGGACCAGAGGAAGTTGGCGTTGCGGGCTGCCGTGCAGAGCACCCAGCTGCGGCGCAGTGCCTTGGCGTCCTTGGCCTCGATAAGTCCCGACGCCTCCAAGGCACCCAAGGCGGTCAGCGTGCCGGTGACCTGCAGCTCAGGCAGGTCGTGGGCGTGACGCAGCTGGAGGAGCTGGACCGTCCATTCCACGTCAGACAGCCCTCCCCGGCCCAGCTTCAGGTGTCGGTCCCGGCGCACGCCACGCGGCAGCCGCTCAGCCTCCATCCGGGCCTTGAGACGGCGGATCTGCCCCAGCTCCTCCTCGTTGGGCGGCTGCTGAGGGTAGCGCAGCGGATTGGCTGTACCCTCCAGAAAGTCCTTGGCCAGGCCGATATTCCCGGCTGCGAATCTGGCCCGGATCAGGGCCTGATGTTCCCAGGTCTCCGACCATTCGCGGTAGTAGCGCTGGTAGGAGTCCAGGGAACGCACCAGAGGCCCCTGGCGTCCTTCGGGGCGCAGGTCGAAGTCCAGGTCGATGCCTGGTTCCAGACTGGCCGGCCCCGCCAGAACGGCCCGCAGGTCAGCGGTCACTCCACGCGCGAATTCCGCCGCCTGGTCCTGGCCGGCACCCGAGGCCGGACGGTAGATCAGCATGATGTCGGCGTCCGAGTTGAAGTTGACCTCCCTGCCCCCATAGCGACCCATGCCGATCACGGCCAGATCGGCTGGCGCGCTAGCCTGTTCCGAACGGTGGTCCACGGCCCAGTCCAGGGCGGCATTGATGGCCGCATCGTAGACGTCGGACATGCCCGCCAGGCAGGCCTGCTGATCGTCCACCCCGCTCATCCAGCCCAGCCCGATCCGCTCGATCTCCTGGCGGCGCATGGCACGGACCGCAGTGGAGAACTCCTCCAGCGAATCCGCATGGCGGGTCCGATAAGCTGCGACGCGCTTGTCCAGGGTGGCCCGATCACGGGGGATCATGTCCTGGTCATGGCCCAGCCAGGTCACCGATTGGACGGAGCGGGCCAGGGCGCCGGACAAATAACGTGAGTTGGACAGGACGTGGCAAAGGCGGCGGGCGGCCGAGGTGGAGTCACGCAGGAAGCCCAGGTAGGTGCTTTTGCCACCAAAGTGCTCCTCCAGGGTTCGCCAGCCCAGGAGTCCCATGTCCGGATCCTGCCCTTCCCCCAGCCACTGGAGGACGGCGGGCATGAGAATACGGTTGATCCGCGCCGACCGGGTGACCCCTGTGGTCAAGGCCGTGACGTGGCGGATGGCTGCATCGGGGTCGGCAAAGCCGATGGAAGCGAATCTGGCGCGGGCCGCCTGGGGGCGCAGGCTGACCTCGTCCTCGTCCACCTGGGCGTTGATGGGCAGCATGGGCCGGAAGTAGATGGCCTGATGAAGATTGCGGACCTCGATTCTGGCGGCCTGGTATTGGACCAGCATCTGGTCGGCATGCAGGCCGAAGGCCCGGGCCAGCCGCCGCAGATCGCGGTTGCCCTCCAGCTCCTCCAGACTGGGCGGCCGCTGGCCGAGGGTGCCTGAACGGTAGATTTTCGGAAAGAGGTGGGTGCGGCGCAGCTGCCACATCTGCAGACGATGCTCCATGACCCGCTCGAACCGATAGTCATGGTCCAGTTGGTCGCCGTGCTTGCGTGAAATGTAGCCGCCGCGGGACAAGGCCTGCAAGGCATCAAGAGTCGCTGGACAACGCAGATCCTCGTCGCTGGAGCCATGGACCAGCTGAAGCATCTGGACGGTGAATTCCACGTCCCGTAGTCCACCCTGGCCCAGTTTGATCTCCCGCTCCTTGCGGTCCTCAGGTATCAGCCTCTCCACACGCTGGCGCATCCTCTGGCAGTCGTATACAAAGTTGGGCCTCTGACAGGCTCCCCAGACCAGGGGCTCGATCATGGCCGAATAGTCCTGTCCCAGGGCCTTGTCGCCCGCGACCGGACGGGCCTTGAGCAGGGCCTGGAACTCCCAATTCTCGGCCCATTGGGCATAATAGTCGGCATAGGAGGCCAGACGGCGCACCAGGGGGCCGTCACGCCCCTCGGGCCTCAGGGCTGTATCGACCTTCCAGAGCGGCGGCTCGGTCGAACCGGGGATGACCGCCTGGCAGACCCGCTGCAGGAGGACGGCCATGGCAGTGCCCACGGCGATGGGATCGATCCGGCTCGTGTCCGCTCCCGATGCCGGCTCCACCAAGTACATGAGATCCACATCGGATACGTAGTTGAGTTCCTGGGCGCCCAGCTTGCCCATGCCGATGACCGTCAGACGACATGAATCCGCGTCGGGAATCTGCCGGCAGGCAATGCTCAGGGCCCCTTGCAGTGCAGCGTCGGCCATGTCTGATAGGGCCCGACTGATTGCCGGCTCCAGCGCAAGGGGATCCTCGGCTGCCAGGTCCCGGGCCATGACGGCAGCCAGCTGCAGCCGATATTCGGACCGCAGTGCATCGGCATAGGCCGCAAGGGTAGGTGAGGTTTCCGAATCCTTCTCCACCCTGTCCAAGGCATCCAAGACCCGCTTCTGCCTGGTTTCCGCCGGGCAGTCAGCCAGGTGGTCGGGGTCCAGGGCGGCCGCCTCCACCAGCTCCGGCCGCGAGCGCATCAGTCGGCCCATGGCCTCCGAGGCTCCCAACACCCTGATTAGGGACTGGGCGGCCTCTTGGTTTTTCTGCGGGGATCCGGCCTGAAAGTTCGGTCGGTCTGCCTTCTGATGCTGTTCCAGAATCCGTATCAGTCCAGCAAGGGCTTCATCAGGATCGCAGGCCTGTCCCAGGGCTTGGACCAGGGTTTGCGCCAGAGCCTGGTCGTCCACGAGGCGGGCAAGCCGATCCAGCCGAACCCGGGCCTTGTCCAGGTCGTGCAACCCGAGGTGGATCAAGGTCGAAGTGGTCGGTCGCACCGGATCTTCCATGAATTATCCCCTGCCTTTCCTCAGGCTCCGCGACGACTCTGATGTCTGCGGAACTGGTACAGGCATTATAGGGGTGACGGGTCGTCAGCCCTTGCGGCCCTCCCGGAATGCACAGTATATGGTGAAGATCAGGTTGGGTCATGGAACTTTACTGCCTTCCCGAACTGCCTCAGCCGGAGAGAGGATACGATAGCCAATGCCGGCGAAGCATAGGCGACTTCGCCATTCGCATCGACAACGCGACGAATCCCCAGGTAGTGGTGCTGGGAGGTATCCTGAGCACGACCTGGAACATGTCTCTAAATCCCCTCCGGGAGACTCTTCAACCTATGCTTTTCCCTGACACCGGCATTTCCATGGAGGTGCTCCCTGCCCGCCATCCATTATCGATTCCGCTCTGTGGCGGCTATGATAGCTGTATATAGCGTCCACGAACACATTGATGTGCGAACAAGTCCGCAGGTCGATCATCGTAGAGGAGCTGACCCGGAATGCATGAAACGGCTGCTTTGATGCAGATGGACGAGCCGATGGCCACCTTGTCCGTCATGCAGTCCGCCAAGGCGCTCAACTACATCAAACGCTTGCGTACCAGGGCCGCGTCATTCTCCGGTCTGCCACGATTTGTTCGACGTTTTCTCGGTTTTCGCACGCATAGCAGTCATACGCGGCGCCAGAAAGGCCTTACTCGAGCAATCATGTACGAAGGAACCCTGGAATGTAGCTGACCGATATCCTACTGACCATCGCCTGTGTCTTGATAGGATTGGTATGGGGGCTGATATGCGGACTTCTACCGAAGAAAAACGACCGACTGACCGATTCGCAGCAACGCTGGACACCGGTCCTACCCCTGGTCGGTGTCGGCCTGGTGGTGATGCTCATTCTGCTGGGGCATGACCTGGCCTCCTGGATAACCATCGGAGGGATGATCCTTGGGCTGTTGATTGGCATGATACCGCCGCTGCACAAAGCCGCGCTCAAAGCTCTGCCATGGCTGAGACCCCGCAATGACGATTGAGGACGAAGCGCAACTGAAAGTTGAGAACCACGCTCGCTCGATCATCAATGCGGGGCACAATACACCGCTTTTATGCCGTCAACTCTTATCACTGGAGGACTCTGAGTTGGCCCCCACCTGCCGGAAGAGGTGACGGACGTTGTGCCAGATGCGCCGGGTGACACCGGAGTGGTTCATGGAGTAGAGGTGGATGCCGTCCACCCCGTGGGCCACCAGGTCGGCGATCTGCTGTGAGGCGTAGATGATGCCCGCCTCGCGCAGGCTGGCCCGGTCGTCGCCCCAGCGCTCCAGGATGGACTCGACAGCCGCCGGGATCCGCGCCTTGCAGACCTCGCTCATGTGCCGGACCTGGCCCTCGTTGGTGATGGGCATAATGCCGGCCTCGATGGGCACCTGGATGCCCGCTGCACGAGCCCGGTCCAGGAAGTCCAGAAAATCGGCGTTGTCGTAGAAGAGCTGCGAAACAAGGTGGTCCACACCGGAATCCACCTTGATTTTCAGATTCTCAATGTCCTCCTCGGGCGAGGCGGCCTCCGGATGGGTCTCCGGATAACAGGCTCCGTATATCGACAGGTTGGGCCGACGCGACCGGATGTAGGCGGCAAGGTCGCTGGCATGGTCGAAGACTCCGGCGGGCTCACGGCCCTCCACGCTGTCGCCCCGCAGGGCCAGCACCGCTGCCACCCCTGCATCGTCGAACATGTCCAGGGCCTGATCGATCACCTCGCGGTCCGCATACTGGGCAGTCAAGTGCGCCACGGCAGGGATGCCGTACTCGGTATGGATGGTCTTGGCTATGCGGGCCGTGGCCGTGCGGTCTGAGCGTCGTCCGGTCCCGTAGGTCACTGAGATGAAATCGGGCATCAGCCCTTCCAGCCCATCCAAGGTGTCATAGATGGTGCCCACCGGGGCATCGCGCTTGGGGGGAAAGACCTCCAGGGAAAAGATAGGCTCATGCATGATCCGACTCCTGACTGGACGATAGCTCCGCACGCACCTGATGGGCGGCGGCCACCATGTGCTCCAGGCTGGGCCAGGTCTCCTTGTCGCCTCGGGTCTTGAGTCCGCAGTCGGGGTTGATCCAGACCTTGGCCGCGTCAAGCTTCTTCAGGATGGCATGGATCCGGTCCACAATCTCCTCGGTGGAGGGGATACGCGGCGAGTGGATGTCGTAGACTCCGGGGCCCGCCTCGGTCTCGAACCTGGCCTCCTGGATGGCATCCAGTACGGTCAGGTCGGAGCGGGAGGCTTCGAAGGAGATCACATCGGCGTCCATGGCATCAATGTCCTTGATGATGTCGTTGAACTCCGAGTAGCACATGTGGGTGTGAATTTGCGTCGTTGGTTTGACGCCGGAATGCACCAGCCGGAAGGCGGGGATGGCCCAGTCCAGGTATCGGCTGTGCCAGTCGGAGCGCCGCAGCGGCAGCTTCTCGCGCAGGGCGGCCTCGTCGATCTGGATGATGCGGATGCCCGCGGCCTCCAGGTCCAGGACCTCGTCTCTGATGGCCAGAGCCAGCTGGCGGGTCTGCTGCTTGTGATCGATATCCTCGCGGGGCCAGGACCAGTTGAGAATGGTCACCGGACCGGTCAGCATCCCCTTGACCACATGGTTGGTGCGGGATTGCGCGTAGGAAGACCAGCGCACCGTGATGGGCCGGGCGCGGGAGATGTCCCCCCAGACGATGGGAGGCTTGACGCAGCGGGTGCCATAGGACTGGACCCAGGCATTCCGGGTGAACAGGTAACCCTTGAGGTTCTGGCCGAAGTACTCGACCATGTCGTTGCGCTCGAACTCGCCGTGGACCAGGACATCCAGGCCGATCTGCTCCTGGTGGTCGATGACCTGGTCAATCTTTCGGGCGATGAAGTCGTCGTAGTCCTCCTGGCTGATCTCCTTCTTGCGCAGGCGGGCACGCTCGGCGCGGACCTCGGCGGTCTGGGGGAAGGAGCCGATGGTGGTGGTCGGCAGCAGGGGCAGACCCAGTTCCTGTGCCTGGATCCTCTGGCGCTCGGGCCGGGCCGGGGTACGCACAAAGTCCTCGTCCTTAAGACCGGCCAGGCGCTGCTGTACCTGCGGGTCGGGCTGGACGCGGCTGCCGTCGAAGAGCTTCTGGTTGTCGGCAAGGGCCTTGCTGGAGCGGCGCTGGTCCTCATCGGCATCGGCCAGCAGGGCCAGATCGTGCAACTCGCCCAGCTTCTCCAGGGCGAAGGCGAAGTGTGGCCGCACAGTGTCGGCATCCAGCCCGTCCTCGTCGGCCACGGTATAGGGCACGTGCAGGAGGGAACATGCGGTGGACACCACCACGTTCGAGGTCACCTGATGCAGGGCATCCAGCAGGCCCAGGCTGACGGCATAGTCATTGCGCCAGATATTGCGGCCGTTGACCAGGCCGGCGAAGATGGTCGTTCCCTCCGGCACGCCGTGTTCCTTGAGGGCGGCCAGATTCTCATCCCTGCCCTCGACCAGATCCAGGCCGATGCCGTCGAAGCCCAGGTCAGCCAGCCGACCATAGCAGTCGCCCACATGGCCGAAGTAGGTGTTGAGCAGGACACGGACCTTGCCTTTGTCGCTCTGACGGGCCTTGAGGATGGGCTGGTAAAGGGTTTCGAAGAGGTCCTGGTCACCCGGTTCCTTGTCCAGGACCAGATAGGGCTCGTCCAGCTGGACCCAGTCGGCGCCCAGGCCGACGAACCGCTCCAGGACGGTCGCGTAGGCCTTGGCCAGGTCCTGGACCAGTGCGTGGTCAGGATCCAGCAGCTCGCCCTGGGGACCGCGTGCCAGCTTGAGGAAGGTGTAGGGGCCGATCAGCACAGGCTTGGCGGCGATGCCCTGCTCGCGCGCCTCCTGGAACTCCTTGAAGGGCTTGTCGCCTTCCAGGGTGATTTTGGTGTCCTGGTCGATCTCGGGAACCAGGTAATGGTAATTGGTGGTGAACCACTTCTTCATGGGCAGGGCGGTCACGTCACCCTGCTCCCCCTGGTAGCCCCGGCCCATGGCGAAGAGGGTGTCCTCGGGGCCCAGGCCCAGCTTCCGATAGCGCTCGGGCACGACGCCCAGGAGGATGGAGGTATCCAGGACCTGGTCGTAGTAGCTGAAATCGTTGACGGGAATAAGGTCGACGCCGGCCTGCTGCTGAAGCTGCCAGTGCCTGGCCCGCAGATCGGCGGCCGTGCGCCGGACCTCGTCCAGATTCCGTTCGCCCTTCCAATAGCCCTCGATGGCCCTTTTGAGTTCGCGGTGCGCGCCGATGCGCGGGAATCCGGACACGGATGTAATCGCTGCCATGAAACCTCCCAGTTTCGTCCTGATGTCTTTGGTCAGCCTATCAGCGGCGGGGGGAGGCGGGTAATTGGTGCAAATAAGGTGTCGCCATAACCTGAATCGATAACGACATGACAGCAGCCACGGGATTACTGGTCGCTAACACTTTCTTTATAAGATTGTTTTCGGCTTATTGTGCTGGTCACTCTTCAAGGTCCTGGGGGCCCAGAATGCCAAGCAAACGGGCCTGGTGGGTTCCCCAGTCGGTCAAGGGTCGCTCGGAGCCCAGTAGGACCATGGTGGCCGGCGGCAGTCCAAGATTGAGCAGGTCCAAGAGGTCGGGGTCGGAGTTGTCCTCAGCCAGCCACTGTGAGCAGATAGACATGGTGGGCTCATGACCCAGAATCAGGACCCGGCGGTCACGATCCTCGGTCTGTGCCAACTGGTCGAAGACCGCCTGCATGCCGGATTCATAGAGGGATTCCCGATAGTCGACACGCGGCCCGTCCCCCAGGGGCTTGAGCATGGCGTCCAGGGTCTGACGGGCCCGTGGCGCACCCGAGCAGATGATGCGGTCTGGCACCAGGCCCAAAGCAGTCAATCCACGGCCCATGATCCGGGCCTGCCGCTGGCCACGGTCGGTCAGCTGGCGGCTGCGATCGCCCTGTGCCCCCTGGCGTTCGGTCTTGGCGTGACGCATGAGCATGAGGGTTCGGCTGCACCGCCGCAGGTCCTCGGCCTTCAGACCCTTTCGCAAACCCATTCATACTTCCTTTCCCGACGATCTCATCAGTCGCCCTTCCCATTATGACAGAGCCCAGAGGGTACGCCGGTCATGGGCGGTCAGTCTTCCTGATCCTGTCCACCCTGCAGGGTGCGCACCTGATGATCCAGGTCACGCAGCACCTTGCGCAGTTTGCGATCGGAGACCCGGCGCAGCTCCAGATCCTCGAGATCCTCCAGGTCCACCATCTCCCGCTCATGACCCAAGCCGCTGCTCTTGGCTGATGGCCGGCCCTGATCCACGTCGGTCTGGTAATCCTTGGTGGCCCGGACGTGCTTGCGCAGAGCCTGCCGGCCGGGAGCCATGGCCCTGCTGGTCAAGAGGAAGCCCGTGTGCCCGATCATCTCATGCTCGGGTCGGACCGCCAGGCCGTCGGCCTTCCAGGAGCGCTCCAGGCTCTCCATGATCTCGGGCTCGGTCCATCGGCCGTCGGCGCGCAGGGCCTCGGCCAGTCGGCTGAGCTGGGTGGTGGTGGTCACGTAGGCGGTCAGCACCCCGCCGGGGGCCATGACCCGGTAGGCCTGCTCCAGACGGTTCCAGGGGTCCAGCATGTCCAGAACGATACGGTCGAATTCGTCCTCGGGCAGGTCGGCCGCAAGGGTGTCGAAGTCGCCGGTACGCAGGTCCCATTGGGCAGGGCGGTGCCCAAAGAATACGGTGGCGTTGCCCATGGCCACCCGGGCGAACTCCTCCCGCCGCTCAATGCTGGTGAGTTTGCCTTCCGCACCGATGGCATCCAGCAATCCCAGACTCATGGCCCCTGAGCCGGCTCCCGACTCCAGGACCCTCATGCCCGGACGGATGTCGCCCAGAAGGATGACCCTGGCCACATCCTTGGGGTACATGATCTGGGCGCCGCGCGGCATGGAGAGTATGTAATCCTCCAGCCGCGGACGCATGACGGTGAAGGCCCATCCCCCTATGCTGCGCGAGGACTTCCAGGGTTTGGCCCTGTCAGGTGCTTCTGTGCCGGTGCCGGCATCCTGCTTGTGGCGCATCTGCCGCCACTTGTCGGCCGAAATGGTCACCACCACGGATCCCTCGGGCAGGCCAATCATGGCCTCGTGCGGCAGGAGGCCATGGTCGGTCTGGGTCAGGCCGCCTGGCTCAAGCATGACCGTCAGTTTACGGCCACGCCTATCAGTCAGCTGGACCCGCTCCCCTACGCTCAGCGGACCGCGTCTCAGGCTCATGCCCCCTCAGTCCTCCTCGCCCTTGGTGAACTGGGAGTTGTAGAGGGAGGCATAGGCGCCGCCGCGCTCCAACAGCTGGTCGTGGGTTCCCTGCTCGACCACCGAGCCGTGGTTGACCACCAGGATCAGGTCGGCGTCGCGGATGGTGGACAGCCTATGTGCGATGACGAAGGAGGTCCTGCCTTTGCGCAGGGTGTTCATGGCCTGCTGGACCAACAGCTCGGTCCTGGTGTCCACCGAGGATGTGGCCTCGTCCAGGATCAGGATGTCCGGGTCGGACAGGAAGGCCCGGCAGATGGTCATCAGCTGGCGTTCGCCCTGGCTGAGCTCGCTGCTGTCCTCGTTGAGGACGGTGTCGTAGCCCTGGGGCAGCTTGCGGATGAACTCGTCCACGTGGGTGGCCTTGGCGCCATCGATCATGGCCTGTTCGGGGATGGTCTGCCCCTCGTCCAGCCCGTAGAGCAGGTTGTCGCGAACGGTGCCGTCGAATAACCAGGTGTCCTGCAGAACCATGCCGAAGTGGCTGCGCAGGTCGTGACGGGTCACCCTGGAGGTATCCACGCCGTCGATGGTGATGTGTCCGCCCTGTATCTCGTAGAAGCGCATGAGCAGGTTGACCAGGGTGGTCTTGCCCGCCCCGGTGGGTCCCACGATGGCGATGGTCTGCCCGGGCTTGGCCTCGATGGACAGGTCCTTGATCAGCGGCTCGGCCGGATCGTAGGAGAAGCGAACGTGGTCGAAGCGGACGTGGCCCTCGACCTTGCCTCCGGTCTCCTGGCCCAGATGGTCGGGATGCTCGATGTCCGGCACCTCCTCGGCCTCGTCCAGGAAGTCGAAGACCCTGCGGCAGGAGGCCAGGGAGGACTGGAGCATGGTGCCCATGGAGGCCAGCTGGCCGATGGGCTGGGAGGCCTGACGGGTGTACTGGGTGAAGGCCTGCAGGCCGCCCAGGCTCATGCTGCCGTTGAGCACATGGACGCCGCCGACGATGACCACGATCACGAAGCTCAGGTTGCCGAAGAAGGTCGACATGGGCGTGACCAGTGCCGAGAAGAAGGAGGCCTTGAAGCTTGCCTGGTAGAGCTCCTGATTGCGCTCCTCGAACTCCTCCTCCGCCTTGCGCTGGTGGCCGAAGGCCCGGACCACCATGTGGCCGGAGAACATCTCCTCAACGTGGCTGTTGACCTGGCCGGTGCGGATCCACTGCCTGGTGAACTGCGGCTGGGTCTTCTTGAGGATGACGCCCGCGCACAGGGCCATGACCGGGATGATGATGAAGGCGATCAGGGTCAGCAGGGGCGAGATGGTCAGCATCATGATGAAGGCGCCGATGATGGAGAAGACCGAGAAGAGCAGCTCGCCCAGGATCTGCTGCAGGGTGCCCGAGATGTTGTCGATGTCGTTGGTGGTCCGGCTCATGACCTCGCCGCGCGGGGTCCGGTCGAAGTATTGCAGGGGCAGCCGGTCCAGCTTGTCCTCGATCTGCCTGCGCATGGTGTAGACCGCGTCGGAGACCAGCCGGGTCATCAGGAAGTTCTGCACCAGCCTGACCAGGATGGAAATCAGGTAGATGCCGATGACGAACATGAGGATGGTGCCGAAGCGCCCCCAGTCGATGCCCACGCCCACCTGGACGTTCATGGAGTCGATCATCCGGGCGAACTTGTCCTGGCCGCGGGACTGCAGGTAGGTGACCACGGCCTGCTTGGGGGTGCCGGGCTTGGCGCCCATCTTGACCAGCATGGACCCCAGCAGACCCTCGAAGAGGACGTTGGTGGCCTCGCCCATGACCTTGGGGCCGATGACGATCATGGCCACGGCTGTCATGCCGGCGAGGACCATGACGATGACCCTCCAGGGACTGGCCAGCAGGTAATGGACCAGCCGGCCCACGGTGTGACGGCGGCCGCCCACGGCCTGCGAGCCTGTATTCGTGCTCAAGTCCTTGGCCATCTACTCGGCCCTCCCCTCGTCAATGCTGAGCTCTTCCACGTCGGGACCCTGCCCGCCCTGGGATTGGACGATCTCCTGATAGGTGGGGCAGTCCTCCATGAGCTGGTCGTGGGTGCCCCGGCCGACGATGCGGCCCCGGTCCAGGACCAGAATCTGATCGGCCTGGCGGATGGACGCCGCCCTCTGGGCCACGACGATCTGGGTGGCCTGGCGGGTGACCGGCACCAGGGCCGCATGCAGGGCGCGGTCGGTGGTCATGTCCAGTGCGGAGAAGGAGTCGTCGAAGGTGTAGATGCAGGGATTGCGCAGGATGGCCCTGGCCATGCAGAGCCGCTGCTTCTGCCCGCCGGAGAAGTTGGTGCCGCCCTCAGCCACGCGGGCATCCAGGCCCTCGGGAATCTCACGGACAAAGTCCTCGGCCTGGGCGATGCGCAGGGCTTGCCAGATGCGGTCGTCGTCAGCCTTGGGGTCCCCATAGTGCATGTTGTCGCGGATGGTGCCGGTGAAGAGGGTGGCCTTCTGCGGGACCGGCCCGAAAATCAGCGCCAGCTGGTCGGGGTCGTACTCGCGCACGTCGTGGCCATCCACCAGGACCTGACCGTCGGTGACGTCGAACATGCGGTTGGCCAGCCGGATAATGGTGGACTTGCCGGATCCCGTGGCCCCGATGATGGCCGTCGTGGTGCCCGGCCGGGCGGTGAAGGAAATGTCAGAAAGGACGGGATCCTGGGCACCCGGGTAGCTGAAGTCCACATGTCTGAACTCAAGCAATCCCTGGGGGTGCTCGTTGCGGTAGGGGTGCTCGGGAGCTGCGATCTCGCTGGTGGCCTCCAGGACCTCGTTGATCCTTCGGGCGGCCACAGCGGCCCTGGGCAGCATGACCGACATCATGGCGGCCATCATCAGGCCCGACAGGATGATCATCAGGTACTGGATGAAGGCCTGCAGGGCGCCGATCTGCATGGCACCGGAGTCGATGCGGCGTCCGCCGAACCACATGATGGCCACGTTGGACATGTTCAGCAGGAACCACATGAGCGGCACCATCATGCTCATCAGCCTACCGGTGGAGATCAGGACGCCGTAGACGTCGCGGTTGGCCTTGTCGAAGCGGGCTGCCTCGGTCTTCTCTCGGACGAAGGCACGGATGACCCGCACGCCGGAAATCTGTTCGCGGACCAGACGGTTGACCGAGTCCAGCATGTTCTGCAGGCGGGTGAACAGGGGTCCCATCCTGCCCATGAGCACCAGGGCCACCACCAGGATCAGGGGGACAATGACCGCCAGGGACCAGGTCAGGGGGCCGTCCTGGCGCAGGGCCAAAACCAGCCCGCCGATCAGCATGACCGGGGCCTGCAGGATGATCATCAGGGTCTGCATGGTGGTCATCTGCATCTGCTGGACGTCGTTGGTGGTGCGGGTGATCAGGGAACCGGCCGAGAAGCGCTCGATCTCGTTGAGGCTGAAGCCCTCCACTGAAGCGAACAGGTCCCTGCGCAGCTCGTAGCCCATCCTCATGGACAGCCGGGTGGCGCAGTAGACGGCGACCACGTTGGCCACAATCTGGATGGCGGTGATGCCCATCATCTGCCAGCCGATCCGATAGATGGCATCCTGGTCGCCTACGGCCACGCCCTTGTCGATGATGTCCGCCTGCAGGTTGGGCAGGTAGAGGTTCAAGGCCGTCTGCGCCACCTGAAAGAGCACCAGAACGGCCACCTGGAGCCAGTAAGGCCGCAGGTAGCGAGTCCATATTTTGATCACGTCAACATCCTTCACGCATACAGGTCTGCCGCGGTCCCCGGGCAGACAAACCACCACAGTCTATACCTGCGTCTGGGCTGATGAATTTGCTATTCCTTGAGCTGATACGGGCATGTCAGAACAGGTCCGCAGGCATTGGCGTTCAGACGGCGAAGGCACCCCAGCGGCCGTCGCGGTGGACCACGGTCAGGTCCAGGCCGAAGAGCTCGCTCAGTCGCGGACCGGTCAGTCCACCCTCCAGCGGCCCCTGGTAGACGATGGTGCCCGGATCCGGGTCGCCGGTGTCTGCAGTGTCGGCAGGACGCCGGCCCATCATCGCTATCCGATCGAACCCCAGAGGTATCTCCTCAAGCCGGTGGGTGACCAGGATGACCGTACGGTCCTTGTCTTCACGGCCGATGTCGCTCAGGGCCCTGAGCACCAGCTCCCGACCGCCCAGGTCCAGCCCGGTGGTCGGCTCGTCCAGGATGAGCAAATCGGGATCGGCCATCAGCGCCCGGCAAATCAGCACCCGGCCACGCTCCCCCTCGGAGAGCCGGTACATACGCTTGCCCTTGAGGTAGGCGATGCCGAACCGGTCCATCAGGGCCAGGGTGGCCTCCTCCTGTTCGGCAGTGAAGGTCTCCCTCCAGCGGCCGGTGGTGTCACTGAAGGCGGTCAGCACCACGTCGTAGGGATCCTCCTGGGGACTGATGGTCTTGGCCAGGCCGGCCGAGGCCAGACCTATCCGATGCCGGTAGGAGAAGACATTCACCTTACCCAGCCGGTTGCCCAGAATCTCCACGCTGCCGGTGCTGGGGAAACCCCGGGTGCTCATCATGGCCACCAGGGTTGATTTGCCCACGCCATTGGGCCCGAAGAGCACCCACTTCTGCCCCTGGCCCACCTCAAGGTTGACATCGTCCAGTATGACCCGGCCCTGACGGCGGAATCCCACGTGCTGCATGAGCACGGCCTGCTTTTCTGCCACGCTTTCGCTCATGGTCACAGGGCCGTTCCGTATGAGTCCAGACGGGGATTGTCCCGGTTGCCTCCCACCAGGAAGAGTCCCAGCACACCCAGGCAGAAGACCGCCGCGATGGCGATGGTGGCCCAGATGGGAACATGAGGCAGCCACATGCAGACCAGGAAGGCCAGGCCTGAGCAGATGATCAGGGCCCAGACCAGGATTCGCAGCCACTGACGCAGGCCGCTGGGAGCCTTCAACAGACGGGGGTTGCGGTCGTTGGGATCCACGGAGTCCTTCTGCACCAGGTCATCGGTGTGCCCGGTGGGCTTCCACTCGGCTCCCTGGCCAGCCTCCAGCCGACGGGAGCGCTCCTGCAAGGCCCGTTCGTCCATCACTCCGGCCCTGCCCTTGGCCGTCATCCTCCGGTCATCACTGCCGCCACGGCGGCTCCGCTTGGCCTGCGCCCTACGTTCAGCGCGGTTGGTCATATCCCACTGCCTCCATCCCTTCGATCGGCACCATTCCTTTTCATATTAGCGTGGGTACCGGTCGGCCGCTGGCAGGGTCATCGCGCGCTCATCGGCTCGAATGGGGGCGGGCAGTTCGGTGGCGCCTGTCAGATACCGATCCACGGCCGCAGCGCAGGAACGACCCTCGGCCAGGGCCCAGACCACCAGGGATTGGCCGCGTCCGGCATCACCGCAGACGAAGATACCGTCGCGGTCGGTGGCGTAGTCGGCATCCCGGGCCACGTTGCCGCGAGGGTCCAGGCCTATGCCGGTCTGTCCGGTCAGGGTAGCCGTCTCCGGATGGGCAAAGCCAATGCTGATCAGCACCAGGTCGGCGGGCAGGACCCGCTCGGTGTCGGGATGGGGAATGATTCGGTCCTGGTCGTCCCGGCTGACGTCCACCACGCGAACACCGCGCACCCGTCCCTCATGATCCCGATCGAAGCCGGTGGGGGCGCTGGTCTGATCCAGGTTGATCCGGTCATCGGAACCGTCGCCCAGGTACTCCAGGCTGTCCACCGCGTACTCGTAGCGGCCGCCTTCCTCCATGGAGGAGGTGGGATTGTAGAGCCGGGCGTAGGTCGGCCAGGGCCGGTTATCGGGCCTGGAAGAGGGCTCCCGGGGCCGGATTTGCAGGACGGTGACCGACTTGGCACCCTCTCGCAGGGCCGTGCCCAGGCAGTCCGACCCGGTGTCTCCACCGCCGATGATGATGACGTCCTTGCCGGCCGCATCGATGTTGTTGATGGGCTCGCGGCCCATGAGTTTGCGGGTGGGGTCGGGCAGGAAGTCCATGGCGTAGTGGATGCCCTTGAGCTCCCGTCCTGGCAGGTCGACCCGACGGGGCTCGGTGGAACCGATGGCCACCACCAGGGCGTCATAGCGGGCCCGCAGCTGATCCCAGCCCAGGTCTCGGCCGATTTCGACACCGGTACGGAATCGGGTCCCCTCGGCCTCCATCTGCTCCAGCCGGCGGTCCAGCAGGGACTTCTCCAGCTTGAAGGCGGGAATGCCGTAGCGCAGGAGCCCTCCAATGGCATCGGCGCGCTCGTAGACCACGACCGTGTGCCCTGCCCGGGTCAGCTGCTGGGCGCAGGCCAGCCCTGCGGGACCGGAACCGACCACGGCCACGGTCATGTCGGTCAGCCGCTGCGGAGGCCGGGGCTTGACCAGACCCAGGGACCAGGCCTGGTCGATGATGGTCTGTTCGTCCAGCTTGATGGTGGTGGCCGGCTGGTGGATGGAGAGCACGCAGGAGGACTCGCAGGGAGCCGGGCAGATCCGTCCGGTGAACTCCGGGAAGTTGTTGGTCAGGCTCAGCCGCTCGTAGGCCTCCTCCCAACGGCCTCGGGACAGCAGGTCATTGAACTCGGGGATCAGGTTGCCCAGGGGGCAGCCGGTCATGCAGAAGGGGGTGCCGCAGTCCATGCAACGGGCGGCCTGCTCGGCGGTCCAGGGCCCGGGGCCAGTGGTCTGGTGCACGTCCCGCCAGTCCTTCAGGCGTTCAGCGACCGGGCGCTCGGCGAGCTCGTGCCGGGTGCGTACCTTGAGGAATCCCTTGGGGTCGACCATATCAGTGCGCTCCTTCCATGACCTGGGCGTAGGTGGCGTCCCAGACACCGGGCGCGTTGAAGTCCACCTGCTCGCGTTCGGCCTCTTCCATGGCCTTCTTCATGGCCAGATAACGACGGGGAACCAGATGGGTGAACCGGGCCAGCGCGCTCGGCCAGTCCTCCAGCAGCCCGGCCGCAGCCTTTGACCCGGTCAGCCGGACATGCTCCCCTATGAGTTCCTTGAGCATGGCCGCCTGGTTCTGGTCGGGCTCCAGGGCCAGCAAGGAGCCGTCATTCCAGGCTTCAGGATTGAGCCGGGAGGTGTCCATGTCCAGCAGGTAGGCATCCCCTCCTGAGAAGCCGGCGCCGAAGTTGCGCCCTGTGGGACCCAGAACCACTACCAGGCCGCCGGTCATGTATTCGCAGCCGTGGTCGCCCAGGCCCTCGACCACGAAGCGGCCGCCCCCGTTGCGCACGGCAAAACGCTCCCCGGCCCGGCCCGCCACGAACATGTCGCCCGAGGTGGCGCCGAATCCGGCCACATTGCCGCAGATGACAGTCTGATGCGGATCGTAGCGGACGCCCTTGGCGGCGTGGAGGACCAGACGACCACCGGACAGACCCTTGCCTGCATAGTCGTTGGCCTCGCCGATCACCCGGATGGTCTCGCCCCTGGGGATGAATGCACCCAGGGATTGACCGGCCGAACCTGTCAGCGTGATGTCCACGGTGTTCGGAGGCAGGCCGGCCGCACCGTATTCGCGGGTGATCCTGTAGCCCAGCATGGTGCCCACGCTGCGATTGACATTGCGCACGGTTGTTTTGATGGCAACCGGCCGACCCTCGTCCAGGGCGTCGACAGCCTGGTTGATCAGGTCCACATCCAGGGACTTGTCCAGTTCGTGATCCTGGGCCTGGGTGTGGTGCAGCACCGTGCCCGGGGTGGGGCCCGGCTTGCGCAGGATGGCATCCAGGTCGATGCCCTGGCTCTTCCAGGTGCGCACGGAAGGGTCCCGGCGCAGGCACTCCACGTGGCCGACCGCCTCCTCCAGGCTGGCGAATCCCAGGGAGGCCAGGATCTCCCGCACCTGGCGTGCCATGAGCATGAAGAAGTTGATCAGATCCTCGGGCCGGCCGGTGAAGCGCGAGCGCAGCTCCGGATCCTGGGTGGCTATGCCCTGGGGACAGGTGTTCTTGTGGCAGGCCCGCATCATGACGCAACCCTCCACCTGCAGCGCCGTGGTGGCGAAGCCGAACTCCTCGGCCCCCAACAAGGCCGCTACGACCACGTCGCGGCCGGTCTTGAGCTCCCCGTCGCATTGGACCACAATCCGCGAGCGCAGATCGTTCATGACCAGGGTCTGCTGGGTCTCGGCCAGGCCCAGCTCCCAGGGGGTGCCCGCGTGCTTGATGGCGTTGAGCGGGGCCGCCCCTGTTCCGCCGTCCTGGCCGGAGATGAGGACCACGTCGGCATGACACTTGGCCACGCCTGCGGCCACGGTTCCCACCCCGTGCTCGGAGACCAGCTTGACGTGGATACGGGCCCTGGGGTTGGCCATCTTAAGGTCATGGATGAGCTGCTTCAAGTCCTCGATGGAGTAGATGTCGTGGTGGGGCGGAGGCGAGATGAGTTCAACCCCGGGTGTGGAACGCCTGACCTGGGCGATCCAGGGCGGAACCTTGGCGCCGGGAAGGTGGCCGCCCTCCCCCGGTTTGGCTCCCTGGGCCAGCTTGATCTGCAGATCGGTGGCCGAGACCAGGTAGTCGCTGGTCACCCCGAACCGTGCCGAGGCCACCTGCTTGATGCGGCTGGTCCGGGCCGGGTCTGCAATCCGGTCCGGGGATTCACCGCCCTCGCCCGAGTTGGACCTGGCCCCCAGCCGATTCATGGCCAGGGCCATGGTCTCATGGGCCTCCTGGGAGATGGACCCGTAGCTCATGGCGCCGGTGGAGAAGCGGGTGACGATGGACTCGGCGGGCTCAACCTGATCCAGCGGTATGGGTGCCCTGTCGGAGTGCAGCTCCATGAGGCCGCGCAGGGTCATACCGCGCTTGGCCGCCGCGTTCACATGGTCGGTGTAGGCCCTGAAGAGTCCATAATCCCCGCGCTTGGTGGACTGCTGGAGCAGGAAGATGGACTCCGGGTCGTTCAGGTGGTCCTCTCCGGTGCGACGCCAGTGGTAGTTGCCGCCTGTCTCCAGGTCATGTCCGGATCCGGCGGTCCACTCGATGGGGTAGGCCACCCGATGGCGCTGGGCCACCTCGGCGGCGATCTCGTCCAGGCCTATGCCGCCCACCAGGGAGGTGGTGCCGGTGAACCAGCGGTCGATGACCTCACGGCTCAACCCAACGGCCTCGAAGAGCTGGGATCCCCGGTAGGACATGATGGTGCTCACACCCATCTTGCTCATGATTTTCAGGACCCCGGTGCTCAGGGCCCGGACCAGGTTGGCGGAGGCCTTTTTGGCATCCACGTGCAGGTCCCCGCTGTTGGCCAGGTTCTCCACCGACTCCAGGGCCAGGTAGGGGTTGACGCAGGCGGCTCCGTAGGCAATCAGCAGTGCCACATGGTGGACCTCGCGCACATCGCCGGCCTCCACTGCCAGCGAGACCTGGGTGCGAGTGTGCCGACGGAGCAGGTGGTGCTGGACGGCCCCGGTCAGCAGCAGGGAGGGTATGGGCCCCCAGATGTGGTTGGAGTCCCGGTCGGACAGGACGAGTACATTGCAACCCTCTTCAATGGCCTGATCCACCTCCCCTTCGATGGCCTCCAGACGCTCCTCAAGGGCCTTGCCGCCCCCGGCCACCTGGTAGAGGCCGCGGATCAGACGGGGGCGGAAGCGGCCTTCCAGGACCGGTGCCCGGTCCAGGCGCTTGATCTGGGCCATCTGCACGGAATCCACCACAGGCAGGTCGATGTGGATCTTCCAGGCGTGCTCGGGGGTGTCCTCCAGAAGGTTGGGCTCGGGGCCGATGGCCGAGGCGATGCTGGTCACCAGCTCCTCGCGCTCCCAGTCCAGGGGCGGGTTGGTGACCTGGGCAAACTTCTGGGTGAAGTAGTCGAAAAGCATGCGGGACCGGCGTGAGAGTACGGCGATGGGTGCGTCATTGCCCATGGATCCGATGGGCTCGCCGCCGGTTTCGGCCATGGGCCCCAGCAGCATGGTCAGGTCCTCCCGGGTGTAGCCGAAGGCCTGCTGTCTGCGGTGGACCGAGATGCGCGAGTAGTTGACATGCTCGCGCTCGGGCAGGTCGTCCAGACGGACGGTCCGCTCCGAAACCCACTTCCGGTAGGGGTGCAGACCAGCCAGTTGGTGCTTGATCTCGCTGTCGGGCACTATCCGGCCCTCTTCGGTATCGGCCAGGAACATGCGTCCCGGCTCCAGCCTGCCCTTGGCGACAATGGACTCCTGGGGCGTATCCTCCAGGACGCCGGCCTCCGAGGCCAGGACCAGGTGGCCGTCCTCGGTCAGCTGCCAGCGACCCGGGCGCAGGCCGTTGCGGTCCAGCTGGGCGCCCACCAGGGTCCCGTCGGTGAAGACGATGGCCGCCGGGCCGTCCCAGGGCTCGATCAGGGCGTCGTTGTACTGGTAGAAGGCCTTCAGGTCCGGGTCCATGTCCGGATCCTGCTGCCAGGCCGGAGGCATCATCATGGAGACGGCGTGGGGCAGGGACCGCCCGGCCAGGTGGAGCAGCTCAAGGGTCTCGTCGAAGGTGCCCGAGTCCGAGGCTCCGGGGGTGTTGACCGGCAGCAGCGGGGCCATGTCGCCCAGCAGCTCCGAACTCAGCTTTCCCTCGCGGGCCGACATCCAGTTGCGGTTGCCCTGGATGGTGTTGATCTCCCCGTTGTGGGCGATCATCCGGAAGGGCTGGGCCAGAGGCCAGGAGGGGAAGGTGTTGGTGGAGAAGCGGGAGTGGACGATGGCCAGGCGGGCCTTCATGGCCGGATCGCTCAGGTCGGGGAAGAAGCCCTGCAGCTGCTTGGTGGTCAGCATGCCCTTGTAGGTGACGGTCCTGCAGGACAGGGAGGCAAAGTAGACGCCCAGCTCGTGCTCGGCCCGCTTGCGGACCCGGTAGCCCAGCCGCTCGAGGTCCAGTCCCCCTCGGCCTTGAGGCCCGGCGTCGCACATGATGGGCATGAGGAAGCGGGGCATGGAGGCCAAGGCCTGCAGACCCAGTCCGTCAGGATTGGTGGGCACCGCCCGCCAGGCCAGAACGCGCAGCCCCTCCTGGCCCGCAATCGAGGCGATGGCCTCCTCCTGGCTGGCAGCCTGTGCCGGATCCCTGTCCAGAAAGGCCATGCCCGCCAGATAATGGCCGGCTTCAGGCAGATCCCGGTAGACACGGGTGCGCATGAACTCGTCAGGCATGGAGAGCATGATGCCGGCACCATCGCCGGTGTTGGGCTCGGCACCCACGGCTCCTCTGTGGTCCAGGTTGACCAGGACGCGGATGCCCTGCTCGACGATCAGTCTTTCATCCCGTCGGTTGAGGGTGGCCACCATGCCGAAACCGCAGGCATCGTGTTCCGTATCAGGGTCATAGAGCCCTTGCGGGCCGTGAACGTGCAGATCGAGAGGGGCCGTGAATGACACCGCAATCACCTCATTCGTGGACGCGGGCGGGGCCGGCATGCTCCACCCATGAAGAGCCTGATCATTAGTGACTCAACAGGATAATGCATCCACAGGTGACATCCGTGTAACGTTCCGCGGTGTCTAACGAATTCCTACCGCCTCCAGGACCTGATCGATGACCAGATCGTTGAGCAGGCGGCCCCGACGGGTCACCTGGATTCTGTCACGCACGGGCAGTAGGAGGCCCTGGTCGACCAGATCCTCAAGGATCTTCGGGTCGGCCGGACGGCCCGCCTGTTTGGTCAGCCGGTCCAGCCCCAGGCCTTCGGGCAGTCGCAGGGCCAGCATGACCGTCTCCTCCAGGTCCTGCCTGAAGCCTAAAAGCTCGGCATCCTGCCAGGGCACGTGTCCGGCGTCCATGGCGGCGGCCCAGTCCCTGGGGTGGGCGATGTCCCAGGAGCGAATGGCCCGGGCGCGCCGCTCCCCCGGACCGGGCTCCGGCGAAAGCCACCAGTGTGCCCCGGAATCGGCCTCCTGCGCTGCCGCTGTTCCTGTGGCCCTGAACCCGGGCGAGACGGAGCGAACGGGCTCCTGCTCCCGGGCCTCTTCCACCGGTGCCATGCCCATATCCTGGCCTTCCACAGCACGATAGTGGGAGTGGGCGCCGGGCCCGATGCCGGCCCAGTCCACGTTGTGCCAGTAGCCCAGGTTGTGACGGCTCTCCTGGCCGGGGCGGGCCCAGTTGGAGATCTCGTACCAGTTGAGGCCTGCCTGGGAGAGCATGTCGTCGGCCATCTCGTACTTGGCCGCCTCGTCATCGTCATCGGGGGCGGGCAGCTGGCCCCGGCGCACGGCTCGGCCCATCTTGGTGGTCGGTTCCAGGGTCAGGGCATAGGCGGAGACATGGTCCACGCCCAGGTCCAGGGCCGCCTGCAGACTGGTCCGCCAATCCTCGAGCCGCTCCCCCGGCGTTCCGTAGATCAGGTCCACACTGGTCCTGAGCCCCAAATCCTGGGCGGCGGCCACATCAGTGGTCACATTGGCCGGAGTGTGGGTGCGGTCCAGGGTGGCCAGGACGCTGGGCACCGCCGACTGCATGCCGAAGGACACCCGGTTGATGCCGCCCTTGAGCAGCTGCTCCAGGTAGGCCCGATCCACGGTGTCGGGGTTGGCCTCGGTGGTGACCTCGGCCCCCGGGGACAGACCCCAGAGGTCGGCCACGGCCTCGACCATGCGCACCAGATCCCGGGCAGGCAGAATGGTGGGCGTGCCTCCGCCGAAGAAGATGGTGGACACGGGCGGCTCTATCAGACCTCGGGAGGTCTGCCAGTCGCGGACCATGCGCATCTCCTGGATGGCCAGGTCGGCGTAGTGCTCCCGGCTGGCGCCCCCGCCCAGGTCGCGGGCCGTGTAGGTGTTGAAGTCGCAGTAGCCGCAGCGGCGCATGCAGAAGGGCACATGGATGTAGACCTGGTAGGATCCCACCCGTTCAGCCCTCCTTCTTGGCGGCGGCCCGGATCTTGTCCTTGGTGTCCCGATCCTGGGTCTGGCCGGTGCTCAGGGCGGCGATGAAGGCTTCCTGGGGCACTTCGACGTGGCCCAGCATCTTCATGCGCTTCTTGCCGGCCTTCTGCTTCTCCAGCAGCTTGCGCTTGCGGGTGATGTCGCCCCCGTAGCACTTGGCCAGCACGTCCTTGCGCAGGGCGCTGATGGTCTCCCGGGCGATGATCCGCGACCCTATGGCGGCCTGGATGGGGATCTCGAACTGCTGGCGCGGGATCAGCTTGCGCAGCTTCTTGGTCATCATCACCCCGTAGGCGTAGGCCTTGTCCTTGTGGACGATGGCCGAGAAGGCGTCGATCTTCTCCCCCTGGATGAGGATGTCCACCTTGACCAGGTCTGCGGACTGGGTGCCGTCGGGCTGGTAGTCCAGGCTGGCGTAGCCCTTGGTCCGGCTCTTCAGCTGGTCGAAGAAGTCGAAGACAATCTCGGCCAGGGGCATCCGGTAGTGCATCTCGACGCGCTCTGGGCTCAGGTACTCCATGGTCCCCATCTGCCCGCGGTGGTCCTGGCAGAGCTCCATGACCGGCCCGATGAACTCCTTGGGGGTGATGATGTCGGCGCTGACCACGGGTTCCTGAATCCGGCGAACCTTCCCGTCGGGGAACTCGCTGGGATTGGTCACCGTGTGCTCGCTGCCGTCCTCCATGGTCACCTGGTAGGTGACGTTGGGGGCCGTGGCGATCAGGTCCATGCCGAACTCCCTGCTCAGGCGCTCGGTGACGATCTCCATGTGCAGCAGCCCCAGGAAGCCGCAGCGGAAGCCGAAGCCCAGGGCCACCGAGGTCTCCGGCTCGTAGACCAGGGCGGCATCGTTGAGCTTGAGCTTGTCCAGGGCGTCGCGCAGCTCGGGGAACTGGGCGTTGTCGATGGGGAAAAGCCCGGAATAGACCATGGGCTGGGGGTCCTGATAGCCGGGCAGGGGCTCCTTGGCCGGGTTGGCCTCGGTGGTGACGGTGTCGCCCACCTTGGATTGGCTGACGTCCTTGACGCCGGTGATCACGTAGCCGACTTCCCCGGCACCCAGGGCCTTGGTGGGGGTCATGTCCGGGCTGATCACCCCCAGCTCGATGGGGTCGTGCACGGTCGCCCGGCCCATCATGCGGATTTTCTGCCGCGCCTTGAGCTCGCCGTCCACCATTCTGATGTAGGTGACGATTCCCCGGTAGGAGTCGTAGACCGAGTCGAAGATCAGGGCGCGGGCCGGAGCCTTGGGGTCCCCCTTGGGGGCCGGCACCTGGTCCACGATGCGGTCCACCAGCTCCCGGATCCCCTGGCCGGTCTTGCCTGACACACGGAGCACCTCGTCCGTGGAGCAGCCTATCAGGTTGGCGATCTCCTCGGCATGCTTGTCCGGCTCGGCCGAGGGCAGGTCGATCTTGTTGAGGACAGGGATGATGGTCAGGTCATCCTCCAGGGCCATATACAGGTTGGAGAGGGTCTGAGCCTCGATGCCCTGGGTGGCGTCCACCAGCAGAACCGCGCCCTCACAAGCCTCCAGGGCCCGGGATACCTCGTAGGTGAAGTCCACATGGCCGGGGGTGTCAATCATACCCAGGGTGTATTCGACGCCGTCCTTGACCCAGGGCAGGCGAACGGCCTGGGACTTGATGGTGATGCCGCGCTCCTGCTCGATGTCCATCCTGTCCAGGAACCGGTCGTGCATCTCGCGCTTGGGCACGATCCCGCTCAGCTGCAGGATCCGGTCGGCCACTGTGGATTTGCCGTGATCGATGTGGGCGATGATGCAGAAGTTGCGGATCAGCGATTGGTCAGTGAATCCTGGTTGGTTCTTGGCTTCCTGCACCGGTCTGCTCTCCTCACGTATGTCTGGTCTAACGATTCTAGACGATGCCCTGGGCCGAAGCGCCCGCCCCTGGCGGATTCTTCTCCCGGTCGGGTGCTACTATGGTGGGTTGTCTGTACAGATACATTCATCGTTTGGAGCAACATTGGCAAACATCAAGTCGCAGAAGAAGCGGGTCATCACCAACGAAAAGGCGCACCTGCGCAACAAGGAGGTCAAGAGCGCAATCAAGACCTCCGTGCGTTCCGTGCGCAAGGCCGTGGATGCCGGTGACAAGGAGGCCGCTCAGGCTGCCTACCAGGTGGCCGCCCGCCGTCTGGACAAGGCCGCCGGCAAGGGTGTGATTCACCGCAACCAGGCCGCCAACCGCAAGTCCGGTCTGGCCAACGCCGTCAACGCCCTCTGAACCGGGTGCCCCACAAGGGCCGGTGATCCAAGCGCTTGGATCACCGGCCCTTTTTGGTATCCGTGTCCTCGTCGTCGTGCTTGATGGTGACGCTGATGTCGGACCGGCCACGCATCAGGTGACGAATGGCCCTGGCCAGCTGGGCGTCGTTGAGCGGCAGCCGGGCCGAGCGCCGGTCCATCGCCCCTGGCACGAGGATGTCGAATTTCACCGAGATGATGCGCAGGACTACCACCAGGGCCACGATGGCCAGGTCCAGGATCATGTCGACACGGGCCGGATAGAGTCCGTGCTGCTGGGCGCGCGTGGAGACCAGCGTCAGCAGGCATCCGATCAGGGAGGGCAGCGCGTACCAGTGCTGGTCCTGGATGACCGCAGGCACCTGGTTGAGGAGGATGTCTCGTAACAGGCCGCCGACCAGGGCCGTGGCCATGCCCATGAAGATGGCCGTCATGCCGCCGGTTCCGCACATCAGAGCCTTGGCGGTCCCGTTGACGGCGAAGGATCCCAGCGCCATGGCATCGGTGACCAGCATGGACCAGGTCATCCTGCTGATTTCGGGATGGGCGACGGCCACCACCAGGCCGGATGCCAGGGTGACGATGACCGAGCCCTTGTCGGTGATGCCGCTGGGCGGCACCTGGCCCAGCAGGACATCGCGGACCACCCCGCCTCCCAGTGCGCTGATCCAGGAGACCAGCAGGATGGCGATGATGTCGTAGCCCTTGCGCACGGCAGCCAGACCGCCCGAAAGCCCGCAGCTGAGGATGCCCAGGTATTCGATGACCATGAAGATCAGGTTCCCCTCCAAGGCCGTCTTCATCCCGCGCTTCTCCTCCCTGAATCGTCCCGCACTCAAGTCTGTCTACAGACTAGTCAAGCACCCAGCAGAACAGGCCGGTGATGTGCCCAAGACCACAAAGATGACAAAAGGCGGCCCGGGACGGAATGTCGCCCTGAAGCCGCCTTCCTTTCAAGACCTGTCAGGCAGGAATGGGGTGGGTACTCAGCAGACCTTCCACATCCAGTCGTGCGGATCCTCGATCTCGCCCAGCTGGATGCCCAGGAGCTCGTTGCGCAGGTCCATGGTGACCTTGCCTGAACCACCGTCGGCCACCTGGACGTCGAAGTTCTCGGACTTGAAGCGCCCGATCGGGGTGATGATGGCAGCGGTCCCGCAGGCGAACACTTCGGTGACCTCGCCGGAGCGGATGTCCTCCAGCAGGGTATCCAGACGGATCATGGTCTCCACCACGTCACGACCGTGGTCCTGGGCCAGGGCAATCAGGGAGTTGCGGGTGACGCCGGGAAGAATGGTCCCGGTCAGGCTGGGGGTCTCCAGGTGGCCGTCCTTATGGACGGTGAACATGTTCATGCCGCCCAGCTCCTCCAGGTAGGTCTTGGTGGCCGCGTCGACGAAACAGACCTGCTCGCAGCCATGCTCGGCACCTCGGTTCTCACCAAGCAGGGAGGCCGCGTAGTTGCCGCCGCACTTGGCGAAGCCGGTGCCGCCGGGGCCGGTGCGGAACCACTTGTCCTCCACCCAGATGCTGACCGGCTTGACACCGCCGGCGAAGTAGGGTCCCGAGGGCGAGGCGATGACGCAATAGTCCACCGCATGCGGGGCACGCACGCCCAGGAAGGGCTCGGAGGCGAACATATAGGGGCGCATATAGAGCGTGTACTCGCGCCGCCTGGGCACCCAGGCCGCGTCACGACGGACCAGGGCCGCCACCGATCCCAGGAAGTCATCGGGCTCAAGCGGGGGCAGGGCCAGACGCTTTGCTGAGTTGTAGAAGCGCTGGGCGTTGGCATCGGGCCGGAAGAGCCAGATGGAGCCGTCGTCGTGGTAGTAGGCCTTGAGCCCCTCGAAGGCCTCCTGGGCGTAGTGAAGCACCGAGGCCCCCGGATCCAGGCTCAGCGGTCCGTAGGGCTCAACCCTGCGATCCTTCCAGCCGTCATCCGAAGTCCATCCCATGTGGGTCATGTTGTCGGAGAAGAGCTGGCCGAAGGCGGGCTTGTCAATCAGCCGGGCACGTTCCTCGTCAGAGGCGGGATGATCGTTGGGAATGACCTTGAAAGCGTCCGCCAACTCATTGAGTGCCTTCGGGTCGTGATGTGATTGCTCTGCCATTGTCTACCACTTCTTCTTGCTACTGTACTTGGTTGCTCGGGTGCAATGCTTATGGCGATGCCCGGTACCCGAACTATCGCATAGGCAGGCGCCGACCTGTTCATCCCATTTCGCATAGTGACCGTCATACGCAAAAAGGCCACAGGATCCTGATGATCCCATGGCCTTGCACAACAAACCTCTAAGCTCACTCGCTCTGGGCGTCGGCCTCCGGAGCGGCTTCCGCATCGGCCTGCTCGGTCTCCTCGGTGGGGGTCTCCAGGCTCTCCTCCTTGGGGATCTCGACGGAGACGATGGATTCCTCCATATCGTCGATGACCAGCTCGGAGCCCTCGGGCAGCTTGATGTCCTTGGCCAGGATCTTATCGCCCTCGGCCAGGCCCTCCACGCTGATGTCGATGCGCTCGGGCAGGTTGGACACATCGGCCCGGACCTGCAGGTTCTGGGTGTCGATCAGGGCCACGGCAGCGCCCTTGGTCTCGCCGCTGACGAAGACAGGCACCTCCACGGTGACCTTCTCGCCGGCACGGACCTCATAGAAGTCGATGTGCTCCACCTGGCGCTTGACCGGGTTGCGCTGCACGTCCTTGACCACGGCGGTCTTGGTCTGCCCGCCGAAGCTGATGGAGAAAAGGGCGTTGGCGCGGCGCAGGGCCAGTGTGGTCTCGCGCATGGGCAGCTTGATGTAGTCGGGCTGGGCGCCGCCGGCGTAGATGGTGGCGGGAATCTGCTGGGCCACGCGCATGCGGCGTGCCGCCCCCTTGCCGAATTGGTCGCGGACTTCGCCCTCGAGCTTAATTGTGTTGGCCATGTTGGCTTCCTTCCTTGTCTGGTTCCTCAAGACCGACCTGGGCCGGTCCTGGCGCATCGCCGCGTCGGATTCCGGACCGCCCATAAGGAATGGCCGCCGATGATCCAGCCGAGTCGATAACGGAGGCCGTGAAGCCTCCCTCGCCAAAGCAACGTGCCTACTTTAGCACCGGGCCCGCCCTTCTCCAAGTAGGCGGCTATTCTGGACATATCCCGCGATTATTGAAGGAGACAACGTGTCGTTACTAGCATCGGTCAAATCTTTTGTGGCACACCAGGTGGGTCATGGGGAGGGACCGACTGGCGAGGAGAATGAGGATCCGTCGCAGGCTACCCCCCGGGCCGCCGAGGAGTCACTCGCCCTGCCCAACACGCATTTCTGGTCTGCCGATTACGCCACCACCACGCGCATGGATCCGGCCTCGGGACTGCTTTCGGCCACCACCGCCGGCATGGGACCGGTGCCAGACGACATGACCGTCTATGACATCTATGCCGACCGGGCCCGCCGCACACCCGACCAACCGGTGCTGCACTTCGTCGAAAACGGCAGCTGGACCTACCGGACCGGCCGGGAGATCCTGCACGACATCAGGACCACCGCCAAGGGCTTCCTGCACTACGGGCTGAAGAAGGGCGATGCCGTGGCCTTCATGTGCAGGACCAGTTACGAGTGGGACATCGTGGACGCCGCCGTCCTGTCCATCGGCGGGGTCATCGCCACCATCTACGACACCGATTCGGCCGAGCAGATCCGATTCATCGTCAACAACTCCGATGCCAGGCTGCTGGTGGTGCAGACCGCTGAGATGCGGGCCAAGGCCGAGGGTGCCGACAAGGAGTGCCCCACCCTTGAGCGGATCGCCTGCCTGGAGTCCGGGGCCCTGCAGGAGCTGCAAGCCTATGGGGAGTCGGTCAGCGATGCCGAGCTTGACGAGCGGATCAATTCCATCCATAAGACCGACCTATGCTCCATCGTCTACACCTCGGGTTCCACGGCGGCGCCCAAGGGCGTCGAGATGACCCATGAGCATTATTGCCAGCTGGCCAGGAACCTGAACGCCTTCATCCCCAATCTGACCCACGACCCGGATGGATCCATCCTGCTCTTCCTGCCCCAGGCACACACCTTCGCCCGGGCCATCAGCTACGGGGTCGTCTACGGAACCATGCACGTGTACATCTCCTCCGGACTGGCCACCCTGCTGTCCGACCTGCAGGAGTCCAAGCCCACGGTCATCATCGGCGTGCCCAGGGTTTTCGAGAAGGTCTACAACGCCGCCTCCCAGAAGGCCGGGCACGGCATCAAGGGCAGAATCTTCAACGGGGCTGCACGGGCGGCTCGCGCCTACATGGAGGACATCTCACGCCAGGGCTGGCCGACCAGGCGCAGCGCCCTGCGGCGTGCTCTCTACGACCCGCTGGTCTATTCTTCTTTGCGCCAGGTCCTGGGCGGACGGGCCAAGTGGATAGTCTCAGGAGGCGCTCCCCTGGACCCCGAGCTGCTGGGGTTCTTCCGCGGATCCAATGTCCCGGTCTATGAGGGCTACGGCCTGACCGAGACCACCGCACCCTGCGCCTTCAACCCCCTGGGCACCCCCTACCACAGGGGCTCGGTGGGCATCCCCTTCCCGGGATTCACCATCCGCATCGCCTCGGACGGCGAGGTGCAGATCAAGGGTGTCTGTGTATTCCACCGCTACCACAAGAATGAGGAGGCCACCCGCGATTCCTTCACCGAGGACGGCTGGTACGCCACTGGCGACCTGGGGCGGCTCTCCCGAGACGGGTTCCTCTTCCTGACCGGGCGCAAGAAGGACCTGATCATCACCGCCGGCGGCAAGAACGTCTCCCCCAGGCCCATCGAGGAGGTCATCGAGCGTTCCGAGATCGTCTCCCAGGCCCTGGTTCTGGGCGATAAGCGGCCCTTCATCTCGGCCCTGGTCACCCTGAACGAGTCCGCCCTGCGGCCCTGGCTGGCCTCCAAGGGACTGGATCGGAACATGTCCCTGCAGGAGGCGGCGCAGAACGCCGTGGTCCGGGCCGAAGTCCAAGGGTACGTGGACCGGGCCAATGAGGGCGTCTCCCGGGCCGAGTCGGTGCGCAAGTTCATCATCCTGCCCGAGGAGTTCACCCAGGACAACGGGCTGATGACACCTTCAATGAAGGTGATCCGGCCCAAGGTCATCGAGCGTTACGCCGACCTGCTGAACAGCCGGATGTACACGGCCAAGCGCACCCCGGCGCCCCGCCGCTGAACAGGATCAGAACCCCAGGCGCTCCAGCTGCTTGGGGTCGGTCTGCCAGTTGCGGGCCACCTTGACGTGCAGATCCAACCGGACCTTGCGGCCCATGGTCCGGTTTACGGCGGTGCGCAGCTTCTTCTTCACCCGCACCAGGTGCTCGGCCCCACGCCCGATGACGATGGGCTTCTGGGAGTCGCGCTCCACATAAATGCCTATATGGACCGTATCGCGCCCGCCATCCGGATCCGGCTCGATGGACTCCACGCGGACGGCCAGGGAGTGGGGCAGCTCGTCGTCAAGCTCCTCCAGGTAGGCTCCACGGACCAGCTCGGCGATCATGTCCTCGGGACGCTCCTCGGTCAGCTGGTCGTCAGGGTAGAGTTGAGGGCCCTCGGGCATGGCATCCATCAGCACCTGGGCCACCTCGTCCACGTTGTCAGCCTCCAGGGCGCTGACCGGAACGATCTGGGAGAAGTCGGCGAAGGCGCCGATCTCCAGGAGCTTGTCCACCAGTTGACCCTTGTCCAATTGGTCGATTTTGGTCACTACGGCAATCAGGGGCTTTCGCCAGATCCATTTGCCGTCCTTGTCCTTGCGGGCGAAGTCGGACCGTAGCCGGCTCAAAATGCGGCGGTCTCCGGGGCCGATGGCCTGGTCGGCGGGCAGCAGAAACGCAATGGCGTCCACGTCCGA
This sequence comes from Bifidobacterium sp. W8104, assembly GCF_016100735.1. Taxonomy (NCBI): domain Bacteria; kingdom Bacillati; phylum Actinomycetota; class Actinomycetes; order Bifidobacteriales; family Bifidobacteriaceae; genus Bifidobacterium; species Bifidobacterium sp. W8104. The sequence continues at coordinate 1,913,292 of NZ_JACFRW010000001.1, read as the reverse complement.
TAGGGAGGCCTCGACCACGTCGTTGAGCCGTTGGCCCAGCAGGGTGCGCGGACGGTGGATGCCCGGGGTATCCACCAGGACCACCTGGGCCTCAGGGCGGGTCATAATCCCCCGGATGGCCTTGCGGGTGGTCTCCGGCCGGGAGGAGGCGATGGCGATGGGCCTGCCAACCAGGGCGTTCATGAGGGTGGACTTGCCCACATTCGGCCGGCCCACTACTGCCACAAACCCCGATCGGTGGACCGGCACCTTGGCGTCGCTGTGTTCTTCCTTGGTCATGAATTCTCCTGACTGTCCTGCTCGGGTTGTTCCCCGTCGGTCTGTTGGTCTTCCTGCTCCACACCGTCCTCCAGGGCGATGCTGGATCCGTTGGCCGGCTCGACCACGATGGTGGCGATTTTCTTGCGGCGGCCAACCGCTTCGCCCGCAGTCAGCCTGATTCCCCGGGTCACCGCCGATGAGCCTGAGACCGGCACGGAACCCAGCAGCTTGGTCAGCAGGCCGTAGACCGTATCCACATCGTCCTCGTCGATGGTTATCTCGTAGAGCTCCTCCAGGTCGGCGATGGGCGTGCGGACCGGCAGCTGCCAGGTATGCGGGCCGATCTGCTTGGGCTCGTCGTGCTGGACCCGGTCATGCTCGTCCTCCAGCTCCCCCACGATCTGCTCGATGGCGTCCTCAATGGTAACCAGGCCTGCGATGCCCCCGTACTCGTCCACAACCACGGCCAGGTGGTGGCGGGAGCGCTGCATGTAGTGGAAGAGGTCGTCCACCGGCTTGGACTCAGGCACCAGAACGGGCCGACGGATGATGGAGGCGACCGATCTGTCGCCCTTATGGCTGAAGGCCAGGGCCCGGACCACATCCTTCAGGTAGACGATGCCGACCAGGTCATCCACGTCCTCCCCAATGGCGGGTATACGGGAAAATCCCGACCGGGAGAAGAGCTTCAGGGCCGAATCGAGACTGGCGTCCTTGGAGATGCAGATCATGTCGGTGCGAGGGACCATGATCTCTCGGGTCAGCGTGGTCGACAGGGTCAGCACGTTCTTCAGCATCTCGGAGATCTCCGGATCGAAGGCGCCGGCCTCCACCAGCTGGTCGACCATGGCACGACCCTGCTCGATCTGGATCTTCTCCAGCTCCTCGTCGTCGGAAAGATCACCGCGATGGTTTATGCGGGAACGGGCTTGTGCCTGCCGCCGACGCTTGAAAGGCGTCAGGAGGACAGCCAGCCCGACCAGACGGACGTGCTTGAGCAGTGCTTCCATGGGCTGGCGGGAGCGGCCATGAGGACCCAGGGTGACGGAAACGGCGGCCACCAGGATGGCCATGACCACTCCGCACAGCAGTTGCTCCCAGAAGGGCAGGCCGCCAAGAGCAGCCATGCAGGCCACCAGGACGCCGACCATGATGTCGCAAATGATGCGGAAAAAGGCACAGGCGCTTCCGGTCACCTGCCGTTGGGAAATCAGGCTCTGGGCCCGGTGGATGCGGTCAATCCGCTTCATCCTGGAGAACTGGCTGAGTTCCTGGTCGGTCTGCAGGCCCAGGATCAAATTGTTGAGACTGGATCGGGTCACCCGGTTGAGCGCCCCCTGGGCCTCGGCAAGCGCCAGGGAGAGCACGACCAGGGCGATGACGGCCAGAGCCATGACCACCAGGGCGGCGATGGTCCGCTCACTCATGGGATCTGCCTCTCCGGTGGGCATCACGGCCGTACCGCTCGTAGATTTCCAGCACATTGGTGGCCCCGGCCGGCAGCGCGGCATCCGCAATGGGCCCCTGGCGCAGCGCCAGGAAGGTCAGCAGGAGTTGGCGCTGCAGTCCGAACATCTGCGCCTCCTGCTCCCTGCTGGCGTGGTCGTATCCCAGCAGGTGCAGGGTGCCATGGATGGCCAGCAGCAGCATCTCCTCCATGGTGGAATGACCGGCAGCCAGAGCCTGCTGTGCCGCCACCCAGGGGCAGATGACGATGTCGCCCAGGATGCCCTCCTGCCGATGGTTCTCGTCCCCGGGGCGCAGCTCGTCCATGGGAAAGCTCATGACATCGGTTGGCCCGGCCAGGTTCATCCAGCGCTCGTGCAGCACCGCCATGGGCTCGGGATCATTGAAGATGATGGTCATGTCGGACTGGGTGCTCACCCGCATCTGGTCCAGCACCCACACACCCAGGTCGGAGAAGGTCTTGGCGTCGATCAGCCACTGGGTCTCGTTGGTCACCTCTACGCTCATGCCTGCTCCCGTCCCCGGCTGCGGGCCTGATCGGCGCGGTCGTAGGCCCGGACAATCTGCCCGACCAGCCGATTGCGCACCACGTCGGCCGCCTGCAGGTGTACGAAGGCGATATCGTCGATGCCGTGCAGAATCTGTTCGATGGTGGCCAGACCGGATGCGGGTCCGCCCAGATCCACCTGGGTGACGTCGCCGGTGATGACCATCTTGGTGTTGAAGCCCAGACGGGTCAGGAACATCTTCATCTGCCTGCGGGTGGTGTTCTGCGCCTCATCCAGGATGACGAAAGCATCGTTCAGGGTGCGTCCGCGCATGTAGGCCAGCGGAGCCACCTCAATGGTCTCATCGGCCAGAAGTCGGTGGAGCCGCGAGGTGCCCAGCATGTCAGCCAGGGCATCGTAGAGGGGCCGCAGATAGGGATCGACCTTCTCATTGAGGGTGCCGGGCAGGAAGCCCAGGCTCTCTCCCGCCTCCACGGCAGGCCTGGTCAGAATGATTCGCCCGATGCGCCCGGCCCGGAATTCCTGAACGGCCTTGGCCACCGCCAGATAGGTCTTGCCTGTGCCGGCCGGACCGATGCCGAAGGTGATGGTATGCGTTTCAATGGCCGCCACATAGGCGGACTGGCCAGCCGTCTTGGGCCTGATCGGACCCTTGGAGGCCTGGGTCAGGGGGCGGCGACGAACTGCAGCAGGAGCTGCCTGACCCGACTGGTCGGCGTCTTCCAGGGCGTTGGCCCTCGCCGGTTCTGCAATGGCTGTCCCCCGATAATTGCGGCCTACGGAAGTACTGTCTGTCGTATTGGGATCCTCGGATTTTCGACCTACGGAGGTTTGGTCTGCCTTATCGCTGTCTGTAATTTTCTGCTCTTCCGGGTGGGAGTAATCGTCTGCCTCGGCGGTCCCCAGGCGGCGATGGTCCAGTATCCGCCCCACCTGATCGGCATCCAGGGGAACCTGATCCGCGGTCTGCATGAGTTCATTCAGTAGATCCCGGATCTGGGCCGCCTGAACGTCGCTCTGCCGGTCCTGGGCCCGCAGCATGATCCGGTTGCCACGAACCAGGATGGACACAGCCGGGAAGGCGCGCTCAATCCTGTCGATGACTGCATCCTCCGGCCCCAGCACCTGAACCGGGTCGATCCCCTCCGGAATCTCCAGGGTTCGCGTAGTTACCGCCACGGGTTCCCTTCCTGCACGATGACGATGGTGAACATGGGCCTCACTCGGGCAATACCTGTCCGGTCAGGACATGGGCGTGGACGTGGAAGACCGATTGGCCGGCGTCCTCCCCCGTGTTGAAGATCAGTCGGTAGGCTCCATGGAATTCCTGGTCGGCGATCTGCTGCGCCACCTGGACGATGTGGGCCAGAGCCTCAGGATCAGCTTTGGCCAGTTCGGCCACCGACGCGTAGTGGCGGCGCGGGACGATCAGGACATGGACGGCGGCCTTGGGATTGGCATCCTTGAAAGCGTAGACGGTCTCATCCTCGTAGACCTTTTCGCTGGGAACCTCCCCTGCCACGATTCTGCAGAAGATGCAGTCCTCCTGTCGATCGTCATCGCTCATGACCACTCCTTACTGTTTGCCGACATTGTTGTTTTTGGTGTTTTCGCTGTTTTCCATCTTATTGTCGAGGTTGTATATTGTGCGCGACTTCATGCGCTGGGCTCAGGGGCTTCCGACTGCCAGCGGCCCAGCATGTCCGCCAACAGGGTCAGGGCCACAGGTCCGGCCAAAGCGGCCCGGAGGATGTTGCCGCCCAACCGGACCGGCAGAGCCCCCTGCCTCATCATGGTCTGAACCTCCTGGTCGGCAATCCCGCCTTCCGGGCCCACAACCACGGCAACAGGCGAGCTCGCTGGAAGCTTGTCTACGCGCTTGCGGACCGCATCCCACCCAAGGTCGGCATCCTGGTGAAGGACCAGGACCAGGCATCCCTGATCAGTCGCCTTCCGGCACCAGGAGGCAAGACCACGGCTGTCCACCTTGTCCAGCAGTCGAGGACGGTAGGCCCTCCGGCTCTGCTCAGTGGCTGCATCCAATGTGGCCTGCCAGTGCCGGTCGTTGCGGCCCGGCCTCCATTTGGCTATGGACCGATCAGCCTGCCAAGGCATGACCTGATCCACCCCGATCTGCGTGGCCATGTCGATGGCCTGCTCGTCCCTGCCGCCCTTGGCCAGGGCCTGAACAAGAATCAGTTCCTTCTCGGGAGGCGCCTGCCGCCCCACAGCGGTGACCTCCACCAGGCCGGTCGAGGCGTCCCTTACCAGGGCGCTGATGCGCAGTCCGCCCCCGTCAGAAAGATCCAGCTGGTCCCCATTCTTCAGCCTCATGGAGCCCAGGGCATGGCGACGAATGTGCTCGGGCAGGGTCAGGCGCCAGCCGGTATGGAGCTCGTCGCTGGCCAGTGGGGAATCATCGTGGTCGGGATCCAACAGGAAGAGGGGTGCGGTCATGGTGTTAGGCTACAGCCCGCCGCCGAAAAGCACTCACTGCGACGACACGCTCCCCTGATCGCCCAGTGCACGATGTCGCCTAAGATGCTATGATTGTCTCCGTTGCGATTACGCACCTGTCCGGGTGGCGGAATGGTAGACGCGCTAGCTTGAGGTGCTAGTGCCTATATATATACAGGCGTACGGGTTCAACTCCCGTTCCGGACACTCGATTCCACATCGTTGGGGGCTTCTACGATTCGTACCTTCCCTGCTTTCCGTATTTGATCAACACGGCTCTTTCTGACCTGTTATCCACGCTCTCCGTCGAAAATGACTCATGTTCGGTTTTCGGTTGCTTTGCCTATGCTGTTGACAGAACCAGAAGGAGGTATGGCAGACGTGCTCAAGGTGAGAATCGGCTCCATCGACGATGACAGGATCGAGGCCTACACCAGGCTGACCGAGCCGCAGCTGCGCAATCGTCTGGAGCCCGCCAGGGGCTTGTTCATCGCCGAGTCCCCCAAGGTCATCGCCCGCGCCCTTGATGCCGGGGTTGAGCCTATCTCCTTCCTGGTGGAAGAGCCCTGGCTGGAGGGGATGCGCTCCATGTTCGACCAGGTGGACGCAGCCTTCGGACCCAACATTCCCGTCTACGTGGCCAGCCCAGCACAGCTCAAGACCATCACCGGCTACCGGCTGCATCGAGGCGCACTGGCCGCCATGAGACGCTGGCCTCTGCCCACTGTGGAGCATATCTGCCGCTCGGCAAAACGGATAGCCGTCATGGAGAACATTGTCGACCACACCAACATCGGCGCGCTGATGCGTTCGGCGGCAGCCCTGCAGGTGGATGCGGTCCTGGTCACCCCTTCCTGTTCCGACCCCCTGTACCGCAGGGCCGCACGGGTCTCCATGGGCACGGTCTTTCAGGTTCCCTGGACAAGAATTGGCGGCGACGACGTCCACGCCTGGCCCGACCAGGGGATGAAGCAGCTGCATGATTTGGGTTTCACCACGGCGGCCATGGCCCTGAACCGGGATGCCATCAGCCTGGACGAGCTGTCTGAGCGTCTAGGACACGGGCCCGACCGGATCGATCGCCTGGCCCTGATATTCGGTACCGAAGGGGACGGACTGAGCCACAGGACCATCGCCCGGGCGGACCTGACCGTGCGGATCCCCATGAGCCATGACGTGGACAGCCTGAATGTGGCTGCCTCGAGCGCCGTGGCCTTCTACGCGACCAGACCTCAGCAAGCCGGCTGAGCCTCGCAAACTGAGCCCTCAACTATACAGCAAATTTCTGCTGCCCTCCGCTGCCTTACTTCATGGCTGAGTACCTAATATCGGGTTGGTGTCGGGTGACCCTGACATCCGGCAATCTTCCGCATCAGGCAAACCTTGGCAACGGGCAACCCTTGGCATCAGGCGATATCTGACCGCAGACAACGTTCGAGTATCGAGTAACTATCGCGGGTCGGGCGACTCTGGCGCAATCAGCTCTCCTGGGAGACGGCCTGCGAATGCTCATGGATGTAGTCGTCCGGGTCGATGGTTCCACGCCAGCGGCCGATGGCCTTGAGGCCGTGGTACATGACCAGCGTGGCCACAGAGCCGATGGCGATGCCGTTGAAGCTGACCCCGGCCACCGCGAAGGTGAAGTCCGCGATACCCACGATCATGACGACGGCGCCCACGGTCATGTTGACGGACTTGCCGAAGTCCACCTTGTTCTCCACCCAGATGCGGATACCCAGCATGCCGATCATGCCGTAGAGCATGGTGGTGACCCCGCCCAGAACGCCCGTGGGAATGGTGTTGATGATGGCCCCGAACTTGGGGCAGAGGGAGAGCAGGAAGGCGAAGATGGCGGCGCACCAGTAGGCGGCCGTGGAGTAGACCTTGGTGGCGGCCATGACACCGATGTTCTCCGCGTAGGTGGTGGTGCCCGAGCCTCCGCCCAGCCCAGCCAGCGTGGTGCCCAGTCCGTCGGCCATCAGGGCGGTGCCGATCTGATCGTCATAATCGCGTCCGGTCATCAGGGCCACGGACTTGACGTGACCAATGTTCTCGGCCACCAGGACCAGGACCACGGGGATGAACATGGCCAGGACGGACGGGTCGGCCTGCGGGGTGTGGAAGTGAGGCAGACCGAACCAGGCGGCCTTTTCCACCGCTGCGAAGTCGACCTGGCCCTGGGTGACCGCGAAGATATAGCCGACGATGACGCCCAAAAGGATGTTGAGTCGGCCGATCAGACCTTTGAAGAGCACGGCTATCAGCATGACGGCCACCAGGGTGACCAGGGCGGTCAGCGGGGCCGACTTGAAGTTCTTCCAGGCCGAGGGGGCCAGATTGAAGCCGATGATGGCCACGATGGCACCGTTGACCACCGGTGGCATGATCATATCAATCCATCGCGAACCGGCGAAGTGGACGATCAGGCCGATCAGGAAGAGCAGGGCGCCGGTGACCATGATCCCGAAGGAGGCCACGGCCAGACCCTTGTGGGCGGTGGTCACTGCCAGGACCGGGGCGATGAAGCCGAAGGAGCTGCCCAGGTAGGAGGGCAGACGGTTGCGGTTGATCAGCAGGAAGAGGGCCGTGGACATGGCCGTGAAGAAGAGGGTCGTAGAGGGATCGAATCCGGTCAGAATGGGGACCAGGAAGGTGGAGCCAAACATGGCTATGACATGCTGGGCACCTATGCCAGCCGTACGTGGCCATGTGAGTCGCTCATCGGGTTCCACCACTTCGCCCGGAGCCAATGTTTTCCCGTCGCCGTGCAGTTTCCAGCCCATGGACAATGCCATTTCACTGTGCTTTCTCTCGTGCGCCGTGCCGGTCACGGCGGACCGGAATCATCAGTATATTCGCATGGGAGGACCCGGGTTGGTCTACAGGGCGGATGGCCTCACTGATAGGTGGGCATGTTCTCGAAGTTGAAGCCGATGGCGGCCAGCTGCTCGCGACCCTCAGGAGTGATCATGTCCAGGGTCCAGCGCGGCGACCAGGTCCAGTCGATGCGGAACTCCTCGACCAGGCCCGCCAAAACACTGGCACACTGGTCCTCGATCAGGTCAGTCAGCGGGCAGGCCGGCGTGGTCAAGGTCATGGTGATGATGGCCCTTCCCAGTTCGTCGATTTCAATGCCATAGACCAGCCCCAGGTCGACCACATCGATGCCCAGCTCGGGGTCGATGACCTGGTGCAGGGCCTCCCTGACATCCTCCGCGGTGGCCCGGCCGATGTCGTCGACGGCCTTGAGAGGGATGGCCTCCTCAGCGGCAGCCTCAGCATCAGCGGCATTCTGGGCCGCGGTTTCCTCGCTATCTGCGACCGGCTCGCTGCCCGAGGTGTGGTCATTCGAACCCTGGTCCGCTGACAAACTTTCAGGGGTGACTTCAGGGGCATCTTGGTCGGCAGGCTGATCGTCAGACTTGGCCAAACCGGACTTCTTGTCCGCCTGGCCATCGACTTGGCGCATGGAACCGCCCTCTGCCGATTTCAGTACCGTTTCGGCGCCCAAGGGGTTGCTGGCCAGAGCCTGTGCCGTGCCAGGATCGCTGATGGCCCTGCCCACCGAGGCCAGGATGGAGTCCTGGGGCTCGGGCACCAAATTCGTATTGCCACTCATACCTGCTCCTCCTTCTCACCTTTGTCGCTCTCTCGCCCAGCTGACAGGGCCTGGGCCACCGAGGCCTTCATACCCTCCCAGCCCAGCAGGGCGCACTTGATTCGCATGGGATACTTGGACACGCCCTGGAAGACCATGGCATCACCAAGGGCGTCCTGCGCCTTCTCGTCCTCGATTCCAGCGCCGCGCGATTCCATAAGCTTGCGGAAGTCGGCAGCCAGATCCATGGCATGGTCAACGGTCTGCCCCTGGACCAGATCCACCATGATGGACAGACTGGCCTGGCTGATGGAGCAGCCTGAACCCTGCCAGACGATTCGCTGGATGAGGTCGGGACCTCCCTGCTCGCCAGGCGCCACCTCCACATGGATGGTGGCCTGATCCCCGCAGGTGGGATTGAACTGGTGGGACTCGGCAGCCAGGCAGGCCTCGTGCTCCACCCTGATGGTCACGCCGTCACCGTCAGAGTCTTCTCCCCCATCAGCCTGATCCCCTACACGCCCGTGAGGATCCCGGGCTGCGTCCAGGATCACCTCCTGGTACATCTGCTCCAGTTCCTCGTCATCCATCCCGAAATCCGCCATGTCCTTAAACCTACCAGTATGTCTTTGCCAAAACCGTCGATGCGCTGCCGGTGAAGACCCTTATGCCACCCGGAAGAACTTGCGGACTCCGGAGACGGCATCCAGCAAGGCATCCGCGTCGGCCACGGTATTGTACACGCCGGTCGAGGCCCGGTTGGAGGCCATCAGACCGAAGTGTCGATGGACCGGCTGAGCGCAGTGGTGTCCAACGCGGATGGCAATGCCGCGCGAATCCACATACTGGCCCACGTCATGGGGATGGACCCCCTGCACGTCGAAGGCGACCGTGCCGATCCGGCCCTCGGGAGTGGTCGGCCCGAGGATGCGTACCCCGTCCAACGCCCCCAGCCTCAACAGACCAGTGGTGATGGCTTTCTCGTGTTCGGCTACGTTCTCCATGCCCAGATCCATCAGCCAATCGGCGGCTGCGCCAGCACCTATCATCTGGGCCACCGGCTGGGTGCCGGCCTCGAACCGGGCCGGAGGATCCATATAGCTGGCCGGACGGTCCAGATAGGCCAGTTCCACCATGGATCCGCCGAACGATGCCGGAGGCAACGCCTCAAGAAGTTCTCGGCGGCCATAGAGGAAGCCCACGCCAGTGGGGCCATACATCTTGTGCGCACTCCAGGCGGCGAAGTCCACATCCATGGCGTGCAGATCGATAGGCAGGTGAGGCACCGACTGGCACACATCCAGCACCACCAGGGCACCCACCTGATGGGCACGGCGGACAATGGGCTTGATGTCAGTGATGGCACCGGTCACATTGCTGACGTGGGTGACGGCGACAACCTTGGTCCGTTCGGTGATGACCTGGTCGGCGGTATCGGCCAGAATACGGCCCTCCGGGTCCAGATCGAAGTACTTGAGGACTGCTCCGGTCCGGTAGCAGAGCTCCTGGAAGGGCAGGAGGACCGAGTGGTGCTCGGCCTTGCTGACCACCACTTCATCGCCAGGCTTCAGGGCGAACCGACCTGCCGCCTTGCCTCCGCGGCCCATGCTGGCGTTGCCGAAGGCGGTGGCCAGCAGGTTCAGAGCAGCCGTGGCCCCGGCTGTGACGACAATCTCCTCGCCGCCCTCCTGGCCCTCTGCGCCGACCAGGGCGGCCACGCGTGAGCGAGCATGCTCGAAGGCCACGGTGCTGCGGGCGGCCAGTTCGTGGGCGCCCCGGTGCACCCCTGCGTTGTCCTTCAGGTAGAAGTCCCGAACGGCATCGATGACCGCCAGTGGCTTCTGGGCAGTGGCAGCCGAATCCAGATATACCAGGGGGTGGCCATGCACCTGCTGGTCCAGAATCGGAAACTGCTGCCGAATGCTGTCATCGATGACCATTGCAGACCTCTTCCCTTATCCTCAGGCCAGGGCTGATTCCGAGTCGGCGCCCTCGGGCAGGTACTGGTCGTACCCGGTCTCCTCCAGGGTGTCGGCCAGCTCGGGACCGCCGGTCTTCACGAAGCGACCGTCGGCGAAGACATGGACGATGTCAGGCTTGATGTACTTGAGGATCCTGGTGTAGTGGGTGACCATGAGCACGCCCATGCCGGTGTTCTCCTTGGCCCTGTTGACCCCCTCGGAGACGATGCGCAGGGCGTCCACGTCCAGACCGGAGTCGGTTTCGTCCAGGACGGCGAACTTGGGCTTGAGCAGCTCCAGCTGCAGGACCTCGGCCCGCTTCTTCTCGCCGCCCGAGAAGCCCTCGTTGACTGAGCGCCGGGCGAACTTGGGATCCATGCGCAGCCGCTTCATGGCATCGTTCAGATCCTTGGTCCACTGGCGGATGGCCGGGGCCTTGCCGTCGACCTCGGTCTTGGCGGTACGCAGGAAGTTGGTCATGGACACGCCGGGCACCTCGACCGGGTACTGCATGGCCAGGAAGAGCCCGGCCTTGGCCCGCTCGTCCGGGGTCATCTTGAGCAGATCCTGCCCATCCAGCAGGGCCTGGCCCGAATCCACCTCATACTTGGGATGGCCGGCCAAGGTATAGGCCAGGGTGGACTTGCCGGACCCGTTGGGCCCCATGATGGCGTGGGTCTCGCCGGAGTGGACGGTCAGCGTGGCCCCCTTGAGGATCTGCTTGCGACCCTCCTTGGTCTCCACTGAGACGTGCAGATCCTTGATTTCCAATGTGGACATGTCAGTTCTCCTCCAAAACGTGCTGCATCTCTTGATCCTCGCCGGCCGCCAGCCTGCGGTCGATGACCCCCATCAGGTGCCCGGAGACGCTGGGGACGTCGATCTCCTCCACCAGTTCGCCGAAGAAGCCTCGGACCACCAGCTTGCGGGCCTCCTGCTCGGGGATGCCGCGGGACTGCAGGTAGAAGAGCTCCTCGTCGTCGAAGCGTCCGACCGAACTGGCATGGCCGGCCCCGATAATGTCGCCGTTCTCGATTTCCAGGTTGGGCTCGGAATCAGCGATGGCCCCAGGGGTCAACACCAGGTTCCGGTTGAGCTCGTAGGAGTCGGTTCCAGGCGCGGTGGGCTGAATGAGCGCGTTGCCCACCCAGGTGGTGTGCGCGCCGATGCCGTCCAAGGCCCCCTTGTATACCACACGGGACTTGCAGTTGGGATGGTTGTGCACCACCATGGTCCGGTGCTCCATGTGCTGGCCGGGATCGACGAAGTAGATGCCCAGCATGTTCAGGTCGCCCTGCTCGCCGCCGAAGTCCTGGTCCATGCGCAGCCGCACCACATCGCCGCCCAAGCTGACCACAGAGTGGCGCAGGGAGGCCTCGGCTCCCAGGTGAATGCGGTGGTTGCCTACATGCTTACTGCCCTTGTCCCACTCCTGGATGAAGGTGGTCGACATCCGCGAATTGTCACCGATGTCGATTTCAACGCCCTCGGCAAGACGCGCCTGACCCTGGTGCTCGACCACCATATCGGCCTTGGTGCCCGCCTCTGCCTTGATGACCAGGTGGAAGGCATCCAGCTCGGGGCCACCGCCGATGACGCGAACCAGCACGGGCTGATCCAGAGTGCCCTTGAGGTTGACCACGGTCGCCTGCTTGCCGCTGGCCCACTCCACAGCGGCTGCTCGGTCGCTGGGCTTGAGGACGGTGCCGCAGGGAGTCTGATCTATGGGAATCCGGCTGAAGCTGACCTGATCCGCGGGCGGTTCGGACCCGTCGATCATGGTGACTGAGACCTTGGTCAGACCGCTGGGATTGAAGACGGTGAAGAACTCCTCCATCCGGTCGATGGGGGTGAACCGCCAGTCATCCTGCTTGCGGGTGGGCATGGGGAAGTCGTCAGGATTGAAGGATCGGGGCTCCTTGTCGGCGCTGGACGGCATGGTGGCCGGGAAAGCATAGGGATCCTTGGGATCCGCATGCGGAATGGTTATTTCGCTCTTCTGTGACATCAGCCTACCGAACCCTCCATCTGCAATTCGACCAAGCGGTTGAGCTCCAAGGCGTACTCCATGGGCAGCTGCCGGGAGATGGGCTCCACGAACCCGCGCACGATCATGCCCATGGCCTCCTTCTCCTCAAGGCCGCGGCTCATCAGATAGAAGAGCTGGTCCTCGGAGACCTTGGAGACGGTGGCCTCGTGGGCCATGGAGACATCGTCCTCGCGAACATCCACATGCGGGTAGGTATCCGAGCGGGAGTAGTCGTCCACCAGCAGAGCGTCGCAGACCACCGAGGAGGAGGACTTCTCGGCGCCCTTGATGATCTTGACCAGGCCTCGGTATGCGGCCCTTCCCCCGTTGCGGGAGATGGACTTGGAGACGATGGTGGAGGAGGTGTGGGGTGCCAGGTGGATCATCTTGGCGCCCGTGTCCTGGTACTGGCCCTTGCCGGCGAAGCCCAGGGAGAGGGTCTCGGCCTTGGCGTAGGGCTCGGCCAGGATGCAGGCCGGGTACTTCATGGTGGCCTTGGACCCGATGTTGCCGTCCACCCACTCCATGGTGCCACCCTCACGTACATAGGCGCGCTGGGTGACCAGGTTGTAGACGTTGTTGGACCAGTTCTGGACCGTGGTGTAGCGCACACGGGCGTGAGGCTCGACCACGATCTCCACGTTGGCCGCATGCAGGGAGTCGGTGGAATAGATGGGTGCGGTGCAGCCCTCCACGTAATGGACGTAGGAACCCTCGTCGGCGATGATCAGCGTGCGCTCGAATTGGCCCATGTTGGGCGTGTTGATACGGAAGTAGGCCTGCAGGGGGATGTCCACATGGACCCCCTTGGGCACGTAGACGAAGGAGCCGCCCGACCAGGCCGCCGTGTTCAGGGCGGCGAACTTGTTGTCGTCCGGAGGGATGACCGTGGCGAAGTACTTGCGGAAGAGGTCCGGGTACTCCTTGAGGGCCGTATCCGTATCCAGGAAGATGACCCCTTGCTTGCGCAGGTCGTCGCGGATGGAGTTGTAGATGACCTCGGACTCGTACTGGGCGGCCACTCCGGAGACCAACCGCTTCTTCTCGGCCTCGGGGATGCCCAGCCGGTCATAGGTGGTGCGGATGTCGTCAGGCAGGTCCTTCCAGTCCTTGGCCTGCTCCTTCAAGGGCTTGACGTAGTACTTGAAGTCGTCGGCATCGAACCCGCTCAAATCCACGCCCCACTTGGGCATGGGCTTCTCCATGAAGGCCCGATAGCCCTTGAGACGCATCTGCAGCATCCAGTCAGGCTCGCCCTTGTCGGCCGAGATGGCCCGGACCACGTCCTCGTCGATGCCCTTGTGGGCGTTGCGCCCCGCATCGTCGGAGTCGTGCCAGCCATAGGTATAGTCGCCGAACTCGGAGATGATCTGGTCGTCTTTTTTGATTTTCTCTTCATTTACGCGGGAGCGGTCGGCCACATACTGGCTCATTTCCACATCCCGCGATGTGTCTGTCCGCTGCGAGGTGCTGTCCACGAGCTGAGACCTCCTAACACACGCACGGCCGCCATATGCGGCCGATCACACCATTACAGGATAACCGGGGCACTGGTGAACCGCCAGACCCGGGCTTACGCTCTCTAAGGAATCCGACCCCTCCTCTTGACAAAGCGCCGATATGGACAATCGCCCGCCTCCCTATGAGAGGGAAACGGGCGATCATAGCGAAAGAGTACGCAAGGAATCGACCTCAGGCCGCCTCCTGGCCTCCGTGCTCCAGGCTGGCCTTGACCAGGCCGGTGAAGAGGGGGTGCGGCTTGGTGGGCCGGGACTTGAACTCCGGGTGGGCCTGGGTGCCCACATAGAAGGGGTGCTGGTCCTGGGAGAGCTCCACGAACTCGGTCAGCTGCCCGTCCGGGCTGGTGCCCGAGATGTGCAGGCCGGCCTTGTCCAGCCGCTCCTTGTAGGCCACGTTGACCTCGTAGCGGTGGCGGTGACGCTCGGAGATCTCGGTGGAGCCGTAGAGCCGGGCCACCAGCGAATCGGGCTTGAGCACTGCCGGGTAGGCGCCCAGCCGCATGGTGTGGCCCATGTCGCCATGGCCGGCCACGATGTCCTTCTGCTCCTCCATGGTGGCGATGACCGGGTTCTCGCAGTCGGGCTCGAACTCCGAGGAGTTGGCATCCTCCAGCCCGAGGACGTGGCGTGCGAACTCGATGACCATGGACTGCAGTCCCAGGCAGAGACCCAGGGCGGGCAGGCCGGTCTCACGGGCGTAGCGCAGGGCGCCGATCTTGCCTTCGATGCCACGAATGCCGAAACCTCCGGGGACCACGATGCCGTCGACACCCTCCAGGGCCTTCCGGGCGCCATCCATGGTCTCGCAGGTGTCGGCCGCCACCAGCTTGACCTGGACCTGGGACCGGTTGGCGAAACCGCCGGCCTTCAGCGCCTCGATGACCGACAGGTAGGCGTCGGGCAGATCGATGTACTTGCCCACGATGGCGATGGCCACCTTGGTGCGGGGGTTGTGGACCCGGTCCAGCAGGTCCTCCCACTCGTTCCAGTCGACGTCGTGGAAGGGCAACCCCAGCTTGCGCACAACGTAGGTGTCCAGACCCTCCTTATAAAGGATCTTGGGCACGTCGTAGATGCTGGGCGCATCCACGCAGTTGACCACGCCCTCGGCATCCACGTCGCACATCAGGGAGATCTTGTCCTTGATGCCTTGGTTGAGCGGCCGGTCCGAACGCAGCACCAGGGCATCGGGGGCGATGCCCAGCTGGCGCAGGGCCATGACCGAGTGCTGGGTGGGCTTGGTCTTGAGCTCGTGGGCGGCGGCCACGTAGGGAACCAGGGAGACATGGACGAACATGCAGTTGTCCGGGCCGATGTCCCGACGCACCTCGCGGGCGGCCTCCATGAAGGGCTGGGACTCGATGTCTCCCACAGTCCCGCCGATCTCGGTGATGATTACATCCACGTCGTCGCTGGCCTGGGCCCGCATGCGGCTCTTGATCTCGTTGGTCACGTGAGGAATGACCTGGACACACTGGCCCAGGTACTCCCCCGCCCGCTCTTTGCGCAGCACGGACTGGTAGATCTGGCCGGTGGTCACGTTGGCCTTCTGGGAAAGGAAGACGTCGGTGAAACGCTCATAGTGGCCGATGTCCAAGTCGGTTTCGGCCCCATCCTCGGTCACGTAGACCTCGCCGTGTTGGAAGGGGTTCATGGTCCCCGGATCGACGTTGATGTAGGGATCCAGCTTCTGTTGAAGAACGCGGATTCCGCGGCTTCTCAGCAGTCGGCCCAGAGATGATGCGGTAAGTCCCTTGCCCAGTGAAGAGACCACGCCGCCGGTGACGAAAATGTGTTTGGTGATATGCCCTTGCGAATTTCCATGTTCTCTGACCATGGAACTTCAGCCTATCAGGCAGGAGCGACCAGAAACCGGCCAACACTCGAGAAGGAAGGTCGGATTCAGGGACGGCTCAGCTGCAGGTGGTCGGCCAGGTAGCGACCGGTCACCGAGCGCGGGTTGCGGGCCACGGATTCGGGGTCGCCCTGGGCCACGATTCCTCCACCTCGATCACCGCCGCCCGGGCCCATATCGACCACATGGTCGGCGTTGGCGATCATGTCCAGATCGTGCTCGATGAAGACCACGGTGGCCCCCTTGCTGACCAGGCGCTCCAGCACGCTGATCAGGACACGCACATCCAGGGGATGCAGGCCGGTGGTCGGCTCGTCCAGGACGAACATGGAGCCATTCTGCCTGCGGCCCAACTCATTGGACAGCTTCAGCCGCTGGGCCTCCCCGCCCGACAGGGAGGGGGTGTCCTCCCCCAGGGTCAGGTAGTCCAGGCCCAGGTCCTTCAAGGTCTGCAAGCCTCGGCGGATGGCTGTGTACTCTCGGCCCTGTGCGAAGACCTCCAGGGCCCGGCCCACCTCCATGGCCAGCAGATCCGGCAGGCTAAGCGGCTCAGGGTGGGCCGGGGTGGACAGACGGTAGTGCTCGGCCTCCGGACGGTACCGACGACCATGACAGCTGGGGCAGGTGATGGGGATGTCGGGCAGGAACTGCACATCCAGACTGATCTGGCCGGTTCCGTCGCACTGGGGGCAGCGCAGGGAGCCGGTGTTGTATGAGAATGCCGAGAGGCCCAGCTTGTCCCTTTTCGCCTGGTCAGTGGCCGCGAAGAGGCGGCGCAGCCGGTCCATGAGCCCTGAGTAGGTGGCCACTGTGGAGCGCACGTTGATACCTATGGGCGAGGAGTCCACCAGGCGTACCCTGTCAATGTCGGCCGGGTCCAGACTCTGCACGTGCTTGGGCATGGGGTCGCCCTGGATGCGGGCCTGCAGGGCCGGGACCAGCGACTCCAGGATCATGGTGGTCTTGCCGGAGCCGGATACGCCGGTCACAGCCGTCATGCATCCACGCGGAATGGCCAGGTCCAGGGGATGGACCGTGTGAATGGGTCCTGACTGCATGCGGATCCACTCATTCCCTGCAGGCATGGGATGCCGGTCCCGTACCAAAACGGACTCGCGGCCATCCAAAAAACCGGCGATGCGGGAATCCTGATCAGCGGCGATTTTTTCAGGGGTCCCCTGGGCAAGTATCCTGCCGCCGCGCTCCCCTGCTCCGGGACCCATTTCGATCAGATAGTCGGCTGATTGCAGGACCTTGACGTCGTGGTCGACGAAAACCACCGAATTGCCGTCGGCCAGCAGGTCGCGCATGACCCCTATCAGCCCCTCCAGGTTGGCAGGATGCAGGCCGGTCGAGGGCTCATCCAGCACATAGAGCACGCCG
This sequence comes from Bifidobacterium sp. W8104, assembly GCF_016100735.1. NCBI lineage: Bacteria > Bacillati > Actinomycetota > Actinomycetes > Bifidobacteriales > Bifidobacteriaceae > Bifidobacterium > Bifidobacterium sp. W8104. The sequence continues at coordinate 1,896,252 of NZ_JACFRW010000001.1, read as the reverse complement.
GTGGTCTCGTTACGCACGGCCCTGGCCAACTGGGCCCGCTGCCGCTCCCCTGTGGACAGGGAGGCGCTGGAGCGGTCCAGGGTCAGGTAGCTCAGTCCCAGCTGGATCAACCGCCTGCCCATCTCGTCCAGGGTCTTGCAGAGGGCCGAGGCCATGGGCCGCATGGGTTCGTGTAGCGTGGGCGGCAGCTTCCGACCCCAGTCCAGCACCTTATCCAGGGGCCATGAGGTGACCTCGGCCAGGTTGTCCCCGTTGATCTCGGGCAGACGCGCCCGCTGGTTGAGCCGGGTGCCCTTGCAGTCCGGGCAGGTCCGTTCGGTCAGGAACTTGGCGACCTTGGCCAGGCGCTTGTCATCGTTGGCCCTCTTGAGCTCCTCGGTCACTGTCAGCCGTGCGTTGCGGAAGGTGAAGTCCAGCTCGTGGACACCCTTAATCGAAGTGATGGTGATGTGCTTCTTCTCGGCCGGCCCCTCGAAGACGATCTTCCGCTCCCGATCGGTCAGATCCCGCCAGGGCACGTCGGTGCGGACTCCGAATTCGCGAACGATGTCGGGCTGTACGTTGAAGCCGAAGGTCCGCCAGGGCACCACGGCCCCCTGGTCGATGGTCAGGCTGTCGTCGGGAACCAGGGTGGCGTCGTCCACCTCGCGCACAGTCCCGGTCCCCTGGCAGGTGGGGCAGGCTCCCAGGGAGTTGAAGGCCAGCTCCTCGGCGCTGGGAGGCTCCACCGTAGCGCCGCAGATCGGGCAGGTGATGGGCATCTCGGCCGCCACAGCCAGGGTGGGCTCCTGGCGATGGCCATTGGGGCAGACGTGGCTGGCCAGCCGGGAGAACATCAGCCTGAGCACGTTGAGCAGCTCGGTGGCGGTGCCGAAGGTGGAGCGCATGCCGCCCACGCCCGGGCGTTGACGCAGGGCCAGTGCGGGGGGCAGGAAACGCACCGAGTCCACCTGTGGGCGCTGGGCCTGGGTCATCCGCCTCCTGGTGTAGGTGGACAGGGATTCCAGGTAGCGCCGGGAACCCTCGGCATAGAGGACCCCCAGAGCCAGGGAGGACTTGCCGGAGCCCGAGACACCGGCGATGCCCACCAGGTGGTTCAAAGGAATGTCGACATCCAGATTGCGCAGGTTGTGGACCCTGGCGCCGCGGACAAGGATGGCCTTGGGCGGTGCGGGGAGTTTCCTGCCGGTCTCCCCGCTCTCGCTCATGCGTTCTCCAGCAGGTGGGCCACAGCTTCCAGGGCCAGCCTGTAGCCGTAGAAACCCATGCCGGTGATGGTGCCGGTTGCCACCGGCGAGATGACGCTGCGTCGGCGGAAGGCCTCCCGGGATGAAGGATTGGAAATATGGACCTCCATCAGCGGCAGCCCTGCCTGGGTGACCTGGACGGCGGCATCGGCAAGTCCATAGCTGTAGTGGGTGAAGGCGGCGGGGTTGAGTACCACCGCGCTGCCCTGGTCCACGGCCTGATGCATCCAGCGGATGACCTGGCCCTCGTCGTCCGATTGCAGCACCTGGACATCCAGACCCAGCTGCCGACCCCAGTCTTCGCAATCCCTGGTCAGCGTCGCCAGATCCTGACGACCGTAGACATCGGGGTCGCGCACACCCAGCCGACCCAGGTTGGGTCCGTTGACCACCAGAACCTTCCGCCTGCCCTTGTCGGCATCCGCCATCTGTCATTCCTCCTTGCGTATGGCCTGGAAGGCCTCCTTGATCGCCGAGACCGGCGGGTCGTCCAGGTGGGTGGGTTTGCCCAAACCATCAAGAATGATAAACCGCAACTTGTTGCCACGGGCCTTTTTGTCCCGATGCATGAGGGCCAACACTTGATCGAAATCTCCCCCATTCCACCAGGTTCTCAGTCCCAGCGAAGACAGAAGCCTCCTGTGGTAGTCGACCGCCTCCTGATCCAGATGGCCGGTGATCCTGGCCAGCTCGGCTGCGAAGACCATGCCCACGGACACGGCCTGACCATGCCGCCAGGTGAAATGTTCGATCTTCTCGATGGCGTGGCCCAGGGTGTGCCCATAGTTGAGGAACTCCCGCAGGCCGGACTCCTTGAGGTCCACCGAAACGTGCCGGGCCTTGACCTCGACGGTGCGTTCGATCAGATCCTGGACCACCGTGCCCAGCCATTGGTCGGACTCCTGACCGTCAAAGGCGCGTAGGGATTCGGCCCGCTCCTCCAACTCGCGCAGGATGCCGCCGTCCATGATGAAACCGGACTTGGCCACCTCGCCCAGCCCCTCTACGAAGATCTCATTGGGCAGGGTCCGCAGGGTCCGCAGATCAGCCAGGACACCTGCTGGAGTGTAGAAGCTGCCGACCAGATTCTTGCCCTGCTCCAGGTTGATGCCGGTTTTGCCGCCGGTGGAGGCATCTACCATGGCCAGTAGGGAGGTGGGGCAGTTCACATAACGGATGCCCCGCATCCAGGTGGCGGCGATGAACCCGGCTTGGTCTGTGGCCGCTCCCCCGCCCAGTCCCACCACGGCGTCGGAACGGGTGAAGCCTTCGGTTGCCAGGCGCTCCCAGATACCCTGGCTGACCTGGATGGTCTTGCCGGCCTCCGCGTCGGGAATGGTCAGATCCACCACCTGATACCCGGCCTGGCGAAGTAGGGCCCGGGCATGGTCGGAATGGCGCTGGACAGGCTGGGTATGAATCAGGGCCACCCTCATGGTTTGGTCTCCAAGCAACTCATGCAGTCGCCCGGTCACCCCGGCGCCGATCCTCACATCGTAGGGGTCGGGACCGCTGACGTGAACCACCCGCTCAGTCAGGGCATCGGCCAGCCGTCTGGCCAGGGCCCGGGGGGTGGTGTTCCTGGATTTGAGGGTGATGGTGGCCAGCTCCTGATAGACGCTGCGGCGCTCGCGATAGAGAGCCATCCAGCGCTCCGATGCGCCGCCGCGAAGAAGGGGGCGATGATCCGACCGTGCCGCCCGGCTGACCCCCTCCTCCGGGTCGATCTGTAGGTAGACCACAGCACCGCCTGCCCGCCGATAGTCCTGCAGCGCCTGGAAGACCTCGGTGCTCATGGGAGCCCCTCCCCCCAGGGACAGGATGCCGCCGGGGAAATCCTTCAAAAGGTCCTGGATCGCCCGGGTCTCCATTTCACGGAAAGCCTGCTCGCCCTGAGTGTCGAAGATCTCGCTGACCGACCGACCTGCTTCTTGTTCGATGCACTGGTCGGTATCCCGGAAGGGCGCCTTGATCAGGGCGGCCGTCTCCCTGCCCAGCCGGGTCTTGCCCGCACCCGGCATGCCGATGACGACGGCCCTGGGCATACTGCTGCTTTCAATCATGCGATTCCGCCCCTCACCGCAGATGCTCGGGCCAGGACTTGAGGTAGGCCTGGGCGTTGCGCCGAACCTCCTCGAGCGAGTCACCGCCGAACTTCTCCAAGGCGAAGCGCGCCAGTGTCAGGTTCATCATGGCTTCGCCGATCACCGCGGCGGCAGGCACGGCGGTCACATCGGAACGCTGATGGATGGCCTGGGCAGGCTGGCCGGTGGCCACATCCACCGTGCGAAGGGCCCGGGGCACCGAGGAGATGGGCTTCATGGCGGCCCTGACCCTGATGGGCTGGCCATTGGATGTGCCACCCTCCAGACCGCCTGCATGGTTGCTGAGTCTGCGGATGGTACCGTCAGGACCGGGCTCCATCTCGTCATGGGCCTGTGATCCCGGGCGGTCAGCCTCCCTGAATCCATCGCCGATTTCCACGCCCTTGATGGCCTGAATGCCCATGAAGGCGCTGGCCAGGGCCGCATCCAGACGTCGGTCGTCCTCCACGTAGGTGCCCAGCCCCGCAGGCACACCATAGGCAATGACCTCGAAGACCCCACCGGCGGTGTCGCCGTCCTTCTTGATCTGGTCGATTCTGGCCATCATCCGCTTCTCGGCATCCTTGTCCAGGGTCCTGACCGGAGAGGCATCTAGGGCGGGTCCGTCCTCAGGGCCGGGCGTGACCTCATGCCCCTCCAGGCCGACCCCGGCTATGGAGATGACATGGGAAACGGTCCGTATCCCCAGGGCCTGCTGCAGGAAGTCGGCGGCCACCGATCCCAGTGCCACTCGGGATGCGGTCTCCCTGGCAGAGGAGCGCTCAAGGACCGGACGCGCATCCGTAAACCCGTACTTGCGCATGCCGGTCAGATCGGCGTGACCGGGCCTGGGCCTGGTCAGGGGGGCGTTGCGACCGGTCGCCGGGGGCTCCTGATCAGCAGGCAGCTCGTCCACGCTCATGATGCGCTCCCACTTGGGCCACTCCGTGTTGCCGATCTCGATGGCCACCGGTGAACCGAGCGTGCGTCCATGCCTGACTCCGGTCAGCAGACGCACCTTGTCCTGCTCAAAGCCCATCCTAGCCCCGCGACCATAGCCCAGCCGACGACGGGCCAGGGCCGATTCGATATCCTTGGTGGATACGGCGACCCCTGCGGGCAGACCCTCCATCATGGCCACTAGGGCCTCTCCGTGGGATTCCCCTGCCGTCTGCCAGCGCAACATATTCAAGCTCCTCGTTCGTTCCTCGTTTGCCAGGTTAGGGCTACCTATGATTATCTTAGAAGATGGTCTACCTCATCCCAGCGCCGGGACTGCTGACCGCCCTCCTCCTGGCCCTGATCGACATCCGCTTCCGGCGAGTCCCACGTCTTCTGGTGCTCTTGGGACTGGTGCTGCAGGCTGTGACCCTGCTGGGTTTCTCCCTGATCCAGGGTCGTCCTATGCTGCTGGCGCAGTGCCTGCTGCTGACTCTGGCATGTACAGGCCTTCAGCTCCTGCTGGCCCTGGTCCGACCCGGCGCCCTGGGACTGGGCGATGTGACGGCAACGGGTCTGGTGGCCCTGAGCCTGTCTGTTCTGGGATGGACGGCCATCCTGGTCTGGTGGCTGATGATGGGCCTGCTGGGGCTGGCTGCCCTGGCTCTGGTCTGGTTGGTTCGTCGTCGCGGGTCGGCCAGGACAGACAGCCCTCTCTCGCTGGCCTATGTCCCGGTCATCCTGGCCGCAGCGGTGGTGGCCCTGATCATCGAAGCCCTCTAGGACCGGCAACTGGGATCCAGGGACAAGGCGCTACCTGCCCTGCTCGTTGTGCTGGGACTCCCAGGCCTTGTACTCCTTGACGTCGCGGTTGAACTGATCCGGGTTGTCGCTGAACCTGGTCTCTCCCGTGTCCATGTTGACGGTCACGAAATAGAGCCAATCGCCTGACTCGGGGTGCATGACCGCCTGGATGGCCTCGTCTCCCGGGCTGCCGATGGGGCCTGGTGGCAGACCCTGATGGACCCTGGTGTTGTAGGGGTCGTTGGCATTCTTCAGCATGGCATCGGTCAGTTTCAAGGCAGAGACATTGTTGGAGTAGGCCACGGTGCTGTCCATGCCCAGGGGCATTCCCTTGGCCAATCGGTTATCGATGACCCGGGCCACCTTGCTGTAGTATTCCGACTTGTTGACCTCGGCCTCGGTGATGGAGGCCGTGTTGAGTATGGTCTGCCGCTCCTGGCCACCTGGCACGCCCAACTGGTCCAGGTGCTCGATCCGCTTGGAGACCAGGTTGCCCAGGATGGCCTTGGCCGAACCTGCCTTGCGTACGTCGTACTCGCCAGGCTGCAGCCAACCCTCGAAGTTGCCCTGCGCCTCCTGGGGCAGGATGTCCTCGCCCTTGGCCTGGATCAGGGCGTCGAATTCGCTCTGCGGAACCCCGGAGAGCTGGGCGGCCCGGGCGACCACATCGCGGACCCGCTCGCCGGCCCTCACCTGCAAAAACCCTCCGGCCTTGCTTCGGTCGGTCAGAATGGCCACCACGTCAGAGGCCTTCATCCGCAGACGCAGATCGAAGGTGCCGGGCAGGAGCCTGGATTCGGACTGTGTGCTGGTGATGGCGTGCAGGAAGGCAGCCGTGGATTTGACCACCCCGGCCTTGACCAGGTTGGCACCCACCTGATCAGCCCCCTGGCCACTCTCGACCGTGAACTCCAGGGGCTGTCCGCCCGGGCCTGGATAGTCGGGGGCGACCTCCTTGGTGGCTACGATCCGTGGGGCGCCATGGCGCAGTCCGCCCATCAGAATCACCACGCAGGAGGTGGCCAGCACAACAGCCAGGGTGACGATGACGATCATGATCTGCTTGCGATGTTTGCGTCTCTCCCGCCGACGGCGCATCTCACGACGTGAACGAGGAGGACGCGGCGGCATAGCGGAAACCGGGGCCTGCCCGTCGGCAACCCACTGGACCTTGTCCTGGAAGAAATCCTGCATGTCGTCGGCCAATTAGCACTCCTTGTCGGCACGTTGGTCGTCCAGGGCCGACTGCAACAGCACAACAGCGGACTGCTGATCGACCACGGGACGATGTCTTCGCCCGTCCACGCGGGCATCATACAGCTGACGATGGGCGCTGACGGTCGTCAGTCGTTCGTCTCGCAATACTACACTGGGCAGCTGCTCAGGGGCAACGCCAGCATCGTGTGCATCCTCCTGCAGACGACTGGTCAGGGCACGCACCCAACGGGCCGCCTTTTTGGCACTGCGACCAGCCTGGCCGCTCAGAAGCAGGGGGTGTCCGACCACGACTCGGGACACGCACTTGTCCATAATCAGGTCTTCCACCTGGTCCAGGGCCTGAAAGTAGTCGCCCTGAACCCTGATATTACCGGCGGGAAAGGCCAGGGTCAGCTCCGGGTCCGACAGGGCCAGACCCACCCTGGCTTCGCCAAGATCCACCCCCAGCCACACGGCTGTCTGTGATCCCACGGGAGAGCTCAGCCCTCTCGGACCTGATCACTCAGGTCTTTCAAGGCCCGATCGATGGCCGAAGCATCCTGGCCGCCGCCCTGGGCGAAGTCAGGCTTGCCGCCGCCTCCTCCTCCCAGGACCCTGGAGGCCGTCCTGACCAGGTCGCCAGCCCTGAGACCGCGGTCACGGGCCGCCTGGTTGGTGGCTACGAAGATGACTGGCTTCTCATCCTCGCTGACTCCGGCCAAGGCGACCACAACGGGATATTCATCGCCCATGCGGCCCCTCAGGTCTGTCACCGCCTTGCGCAGGGCATCGACCGAGCCGAAATGCCCCATATTCCGGGATGCGATCTTGACTTCGCCCGGAGCATGCAGGGCCTGGTTGGCCAACTCGGGCACAGCCTGGGCCATCTGCTGCTCATAGGTGGCCGCCAGTCGGCGGTCGGACTCCTTGAGCTTGGCCAGCAGGGCAGAGATCCTGGACTCAAGCTCGTCAGGGCGGGCGTTGAGCTTGTCGGAGAGCTGAGAGACCAGGGCGTGCTCACGGGCGTTGTATTCGTAGGCCCCCTGACCCACCACGGCATCGACACGACGGACGCCGGTGCCCACCGAGGCCTCGGACATGATGGAGACCGCGCCGATCTTGCCCACGTGGTCCACATGGGTTCCCCCGCAGAGCTCACGGCTCCAGCCGTCCTCGCCGATCGAGACCACACGGACCACGTCGCCGTACTTCTCCCCGAACAGGTGCATGGCGCCCAGGGCGATGGCGTCGTCGTATTTCATCTCCTGAGCGGTCACGGCCAGGTTGTCCCGCAGACGATCGTTGACACGGGCTTCCACAGCATCCATGGCCTGGCGGCTGGGGGCCTGCGACCACTGGAAGTCGAAACGCAGCCTGTTGGGTGCATCCTCGGAACCGCGCTGCGTGGCCTGGGGACCCAGTTCCTCTCGCAGGGCCTTGTGGACCATGTGCGTGGCGGTGTGCGAACGGGCGATGGCACCGCGCCGGTTCCGGTCGATGGTTGCCGTGACCTTGGCCTGCAGGGTCAGCGTTCCTTCGGTCAGTCGGCAGCGGTGGATGGTCAGCCCCTTGATGGGCCTCTGCACGTCGTCCACTTCCAGTACGGCCCCATCGTCGGTCAGTATCTCCCCCTGGTCGGCCAGCTGGCCGCCGGCCTCGGCGTAGAAGGGAGAGCGGTCCAGAATCACCTCAACCTGGGCGGGCGCCTTGACGGCCGGAACCGCTCCCTTGCCCTCCTGGATGATGCCCAGGACGGTCGAGCGGCTGGAGAAGTCGGTGTAACCCAGGAAGACCTGAGGCTCGTCAAGGTTCTTGCGCATATCGTCGTAGACGCTCAGATCCACGTTGTGCCGCTTCTTCATGGCATCGGCGCGGGCCCTGGACTTCTGCTCGTTCATGAGCTTCCGGAACTCGTCCTGATCCACCTTGACGCCCTGCTCGGAGGCCATCTCCAGGGTCAGTTCGATGGGGAAGCCGTAGGTGTCATGCAGGGTGAAGGCATCCTTGCCGGAGACCTCGGGTTCGCCCTTCCCGCTCTTGGCCTTGTTGACGGCCGTATCCAGAATGGTGGTTCCCTTGTCCAGGGTCCGACGGAAGGCCAGCTCCTCGCCATAGGCCGATTCGGCCACCTCGGAGAAGGTGTCGTTGAGCTCTGGGTAGCTGGGGGCCATCGCATCCTTGGAGACTGGGAAGAGTTGGGGCAGGACCTCCTGGTCCACGCCCAGCATCTTCATGGAGCGGATGGTCCGGCGCAGCAGACGGCGCAATACGTAACCACGGCCGACGTTGCTGGGGCGGACGCCGTCGCTCATGATCATCAGGGCCGAGCGGACATGGTCGGCCACCACACGGAAGCGCACGTCATCCTGGGCATCGTCGCCGTAGTGCCGACCAGACAGGCTCTCGGCAGCCTGGATGACGGGGTAGACCTCGTCGGTCTCGTAAATGTTCTGCTTGCCTTGAAGCAGATAGGCCAGGCGCTCCAGGCCGGCGCCGGTGTCGATGTTCTTGTGCTCTAGCTCGCCCACGATGTGCAGGTCGGTCTTGGAGCGTACGTTGTCGACCTCGTAGTTTTCGAAGACCAGATCCCAGATCTCGATGTACCGGTTCTCGTCGGCCGATGGGCCGCCCTCCTTGCCATAGGCAGGACCGCGGTCCACATAGATTTCGGAGCAGGGGCCGCCGGGGCCAGGGCCGCCGGTGGTCCAGAAGTTGTCCTCCATGCCCAGAATCTCCATGTGCTCGGGGTCGAAGCCCTCGTTCTTCCACAGGGAGCGGGCCTCATCATCGTCGGTGTAGGTGGTCACCCAGATCGTTTCGGGGTCGAAGCCGTAGCCGCCCTGGTCCTGGGGCTTGGTCAGCAGGTCCCAGGCATAGTGGATGGCCTCCTCTTTGAAGTAGTCCCCGAAGGAGAAGTTGCCCAGCATCTGGAAGAAGGTGCCGTGACGGGTGGTCTTGCCCACCTCGTCGATGTCCAGGGTGCGCACGCACTTCTGGTTGCTGGCCATACGGCTCCTGGGCGGGGTCTGCTCCCCCAGCAGGTAGGGGATGAAGGGGACCATGCCGGCGATGGTGAAGAGCGTGGTGGGATTGGGCGAGATCAGGGAGGCGGAGGGAACCACCAGATGATCCTTGTCCTGGAAATAATCGAGGAAACGCTTGGCGATTTCCGATGTGCGCATGCTGCTTCTGCTCCTTCAGACCCGGTGAACGCCGAGGGGATAACGGGTCGTCCAAATGACTCGGTTGTCCGGGGTGCGAACAGGTCGCCCGCACTCCGGACTCTTAGCTGAATATGGTGATTTTACACCGGCCAGGCGTATCTGTCCTGGCCTGTCCGCCCCAGGCTCAGCCCTGGAAACGGTCCAGATAGCGGCGGTCCAGCTCGTCCTGCCGCTGGTGCATGGTCTGGGTGAACTGGCGCACCAGGCCGGACAGGGTCCGTGAGGCCACCTGGTCCTGGTCCTCGCCCAGCACGAATTCCCTTGCACGCTTGGGGGTATTGGCCCTGACATAGGCCTCGGCCTTGGTCACCAGGACTACGCCTGCCGTGACGCCCAGGCCCATCCAGAAGATCCGTTTGAACATCAGCGGGTACTCCCCTCGTTCCCTTGGCCGTCATTGGCCTTTTTTGCTGTGGAGGACTTGGATTCGGCGCTGTTGCGGCCACCAGAAAGGAATGACGAGATCGTCTTGCGCAGGGCATAGAGGAAGGCTGCCACTTTGATGACCGGCTTGCCCAGCATGGATCCGTACAGGTCGGTCAGGGCGCCGACGTTGCCTGCCGTGGTCGAGGCCGCTGCGGAGATGCGATTGACGTCGGTCAGGGTCTGGTTGAGCTGGGTGACCGTGCTGGTGGACTCGTCCAGGGTGGGCACGACATGGTCGCCCGCCTGCTTGATGGTCTGTGCCAGCTGGTCGAAGAGCTTCCCCAGACGAATCAGGGGATAGATCAGAAACCCTGCCAGGATAGCGAAGGCAATGGCCGCTATCAGGCCGGCAATCTGTCCTACGTCCATCTGCTACCTCTCTTCCATTGGTACGATACTGGGGACAACGCTAGCACGCGCCGTCTATCAGACCAGGCCATGACCGGCCGGTTGAAGCCGGTTCAACGGTTGAAGGACCGAACCTGCAGGGCGCGCTCAAAGGGGGCCTCCGTATCGAAGTCGAATATGGTGACGCTTCCGTTGCTCGGGCGGCTGCTGGTGTCATAACGCCCGCCGCCGAATCGGTTGACCAGACTGAGCAGGGTGTTGCCGTGCGAGATCAGCAGGACACGGTCGCCATCTTTCAGATGCGGGTTGGCGGCAATCAGTGCGAATCCGCCGGCAATGCGCGTCCAGTACTCGCTGTCGGACTCCGCATCACCGAAGGGATCGGCCTCCTTGAGGAAGTCCCTGGTAGCCGCAAGGCCGAACTGATCCACAATCTGCTGGTAGGTGCCCGCCCCATGAGGCGCGCCTGCGGCCCACCAGGCCATGGCCATGTCCTGCCCCTCGAAGTAGCCGTAGAACTGCTCGCGGAAGTGGCTGTCGCTGACCGGCTCAGGCTTCTTCTCCGACTGGTTCTGGTCCAGGATTCTGCGGACTGTCTCCTGGGCGCGGGTGGTGTCCGAGCAGTAGGCGGCAGCAAAGTTCACCTTGCTCAATTTATGGCCCGCACGGTCGGCATCCTCCAGCCCCGATGCAGTCAGCGGCGAGTTGGACCAGCCTTGAAGACGGTTGTAGCGGTTGAAATAGGTCTGCCCATGGCGGACGGCATACAGATGGAGCAACATGCCCCCATTATCCCACCCATGTCCCAACAGGCTCGGCAGATCCTGACATGCAAAAGGCCCCGGACGGACCGGGGCCTCAAAGTTACTAGTGGAAGTTCCTAGTGGTCAGCGAGCGTAGAACTCGACCACGTACTGGATGTTGATCTGAACCGGGATCTCCTCCGGCTCGGGCTTGCGGACCAGGCTGGCCTTCAAGGAGGCCAGGTCCACGTCCAGGTAGCCGGGGACTGCGGGCAGCACATCCCGGTGGACGCCTTCAGCAGCGATCTGGAAGGGCACCATGGTCTGGCTCTTGGGCTTGACCTGGATGGTCTGGCCGGGCTTGACCCTGTAGGAGGGGCGATCCACGATGTTGCCGTCGACCAGGATGTGGCGGTGAACCACGTACTGGCGAGCCTGGGCGGTGGTGCGGGCGATGCCGGCGCGCAGGACCAGGTTGTCCAGGCGGCACTCCAGCTCGCGAAGCATGGCGGCACCGGTCTGGCCGGACTCATGGGTGCCCCGCTCATAGGCGGCACGCAGCTGCTTCTCGGAAACGCCGTACTGGGCGCGCAGTCTCTGCTTCTCACGCAGACGGACGGCGTAGTCGGACTCGGTGCGACGGCGGCTGCGGCCGTGCTCGCCGGGGCCATAGGGGCGCTTCTCGAACAGGCGCTGGGCCTTGGGAGTCAGGGCGATGCCCAGAGCGCGGGACAGGCGGACCTGGCGACGCGCACGCTGAATGTTAGTCATTGATGCAATCCTTACTTGCTTCTGTCGTTATCTGAACGAAGACGGCCGGAACCGTCGAGTCAGGCCTCTCCAATGCTTCACCGTGCCAAGCACGAACGACCTTGCGGCCGCCGACCCATTGATGGGCTGAGACTCCAGATAGGTTCGCGCACAAATGCGCAAACCAAGTGTTTATTAAACCACATGTGCCCGACCTGCGGGGACGAGTATGTTGTGATATATTCATACCAACGGTCGGAATGTTATTTAATCAAGGATGACCGACTTCCCCAACCGATCAGCGACGACTCGTTTCGGCAAACTGAAAGGAAGGCTAGCATGGCCCGCAATGCGCATCCCGAGTTGACGCAGGAGCGAATCATCAAAGCCGCGACCGAGCTCTTCACCAGCCAAGGTTACGACAAGACCAGCATGCAGGACATCATCGATGCAACCGGAGGCCTGAGCAAGGGGGCCGTCTACCACCATTTTCGATCCAAGGAAGACCTCTTCGATGCCGTGGCCGACAGGTTGATGAAGGCCATGAGCGAGACGACCGGCAAGAACCATGCCCGCTCGAAGCAAGGCACGGCTTTGGAGCAGCTGCAGTCGCTCTTCTCCCCCAAGCGAGCGCAAAAGAGGCTGGAGGCCGCGAATCTGATGTTCCGCAAATTCAACCCAAAGGCCAATCCCAAGATGATCGGCATGGAATTCACCGCCTTGGTGGACGAGCGGGACGACTTTGTCGACCTGATCACACAGGGCAATCAGGACGGATCAATGCATGTGAACCAGGTCGAACAAGCCGCGGAGATCCTCCGCCTGCTGGCCAACATGTGGCTGCTGCCCTTCTTTCGCCAAGGCACGCAAGCTGAGCTGCGCACCAGAGCCGCCTGTTTCTTCACGATCATGCAAAGCTTGGGCATCCCCCTGCAAGATCAGGGATTCTCGGACCTTCTGGCATCCTTCGGCACCGACGCCAAAAGCAACGACCATGAGAAGACTGAAAGCGAAGTCGCGATATGAACCCGCCCGCTCACGACCAAGCTCCAAGTAGAGACCGCTCCAAGGGCAGAGGGCTGCTGACACTGCCCTTCATTGCTCTTCTGACGACTGAGATTCTCTCCAATCTGGGGCAAACATGTTTGGTCTTCGCCCTTCCGCTTCACCTGCTCAACATCTCAGGATCGGCATCCCTCTATGGCATGGTCTCTGCTCTGGCGGTCCTTCCATCCATACTCCTGACCCCCCTGGGCGGAGCTCTGGCCGACCGGCTGCACAAGCAGTCCACCATGGCGGTGCTGGACATTCTGTCAGCATTGACCGCCTTCTTGTACATCCTGATAAGCCAGAAGATTGACCCGGTTTTTTTGACCGTGGCCTGCATGATGCTGGTCAATGCCTACAGGGCCTGTTACAGCCCAACCGTGCAAGCAGCCCTTCACTGCCTGGCGGACAGCAAAGACCTGACCCGCGCCTCAGCCCTGGTTTCCCAGGCGATCTCCCTGGTGGGAATGATCGGGCCAGTGTTGGCTGGCATGGTCATGGGCTTCTTCGGAATCATGCAAGTGGTCGGGGTTGCCGCTCTGGTCTGTCTTCTCTCTGCCGTCTGGATCAGAATTGCCGTCAGGATTCCTGAACCAGCACAGGACACCTCCCAAGGTCCGAGAGCACTGGTGGGCCATCTGGTCGCGGACACCAAAGCCGCTGCACAATTTCTGGTCAGGCACAGCAACCTCAAAGTGGTCATAGGACTCAGCCTGGCGGCCAACCTGATCTTTGCCTCGTACATCAACGTGGCCCTGCCATATATGATCACTCGGACACTGGGTCTGAGCAATGCCATGCAGGGGCTGGCCGAAGGGATACTGGCCTGCGGGAGCCTGCTTGGAGCCATCCTGGTGTCCATCCGCCCAACCTGGTTCTATCTGCAACGGATACCCATGCTGCTTTCCGGCAGCGCCCTGGTCCTCCTGCCCATTGCAGCAGGACTGCTTCTGCATTTGCCGACTTATGTCCTCTTCGCCCTGGTAACCGGATGCATGGCTCTGGCTGCGGGAATGGTGCAGACGGTCAACATCACTTCCATGTCCTACGAGCAGATTCATACCCCTGCAATGCTGATAGGCAAAGTAATAGGGCTGACCAACAGTCTATGCATGTGCGCGATTCCGCTGGGACAGGCCACCTTCGGCCCGCTGATCGACCACTGCCCCATGACCCTGATCATCACTGGGGTGGTCACGGTGACACTACTGACATGTCTGATTGCCAGACTGGCCATGAAGCCGGATGAATGATCAACGAAGTGAAGGCCTTTTGAATGCCGCGCCGGCGCTTTTTCGCCATTGACGACCAGGGATCCATCGCTTAGCGACATAGACACAAAAGCGTCTCAATAAGGCTGACAGGCCTTACTTTGCTGAGGGGACTGTCTCGCAAATCCTCCGAGTGAAGGCGTCGCGGCGTTCAGGTGTATCAATCTTCGAATCTATGCAGCCCAGAATGCTGGCCCCGGTGAATTTGATACCGCAGAATTTCAGGATGGAGTACTTCCATCGGGTCACGGTGGAGCCATACATCTTGGAGACGAAGGCCGGCCCATGGCTGCTACTGATAATTTGCGCCGTCTTGCCTCTGAGCAGCCCCTCCGACTTAAGGCTGCTCTCATATCTGTAGGCAAATTGGGGCGTGAGTACCCTATCCAGCCAGCCCTTGAGGATGGCCGGTTCGCCCGCCCACCAAATGGGGAAGACGAAGACCAGATGATCGGCTCGTGCAACCATGTTTTGATAACGCTTAGGTGCTGATTCGTCCTCCATGTGCTTGACATAGCCGTAGCGAAGCACTGGGTCAAAGTCTTCCTGGCTGAGGTCGATCATTTCGACCGTGTGGCCTTTACGCCGGGCAGCTTGTGCATAAGCCTGGGCGTTGGTGTGGCTGAAACTACCTCCATAGGGTGATCCTTGAATAACGAGTATGTTCATATCATTTACTTCTTCAGTTGTGCTGCATTCGGTTTTGGCTCTATTCTCCAAAATTATTTTATATTCGGTAGATTACCATAAGCAAAACCGTTGACAGAAAGATGATATGAATGCGGAAAAACTACCCGATCATGCTGGGGTCGGAACTGACAGGAGCGACCAGGGTGGCCCGCGTGCGCATCAGGCGGGAGACCATGAGACCGAGGCAGGCATAAGCCAGTGCAAACAGTGCGACCACGGTCAACGGAAGACCCCAGGAGGCCGGACCTGCTGCGCTGGAATCCATGATTGATTGGACTGCTGTGTTGTACCACCAGCCCGGCGTCAATTTGCCGATGGTCTGCATGACCGGAGGCAGGGGGCCTCCCGAACTTGACCCGGAGGTGAACATAACCACCAGGCCGAAGATGACCCCTACCGAGTTTATGAGAGAAGAGGAAGGATTGAACTGAGCAAGCATGAATCCAAAGGAGGCCGCCGACACAGCGAATATCAGCATGACGAAAAAGCTCAGCAGCACCCTCCCCCAGCCAAGCGAAACCAAGGACACCCCTGACGCCGCCATGCTGAAAGCGACGAGTGCCACGTAGTATAACCAGGAGAAGCCCGCCAGGATGAGGGCTGCTGTGAGCTCCTGTCCGTTCAGGCTGCTTGATCGCATTGGAGAGGCAAGCATGCGTCGATGTCGGTCGGGAGAACTGAAGGCTCCGAAAAGCGTAGCAACACAGACCGTCAGCGCTGTCATCAGGGGAAAGGCAGCCAGGCCGACGGTGGTGGCGAAGCCTTCCAAGAGGGCGCCATGGTCATCATCCTTTGGGCTGGCATGGATGCCCACATGTGGCTGGCTGCTGGCATAGTGCGATACTGCATAGGCAGCCGCATCCTCGATCGCTGCAGACGAATGCAGCTTCATGGGACCGTTTTGACCCAGATCTGGTAGCAGAGCAGTACGAAGAGCATCGAAATAACTGTCCACCTGCAGTTGTGCCAAACTGCCGCGGCTGGAATTATAGGAGGCAGCTGTTTCAACTTTAGGGAAATCAGTGGCTTTGCTACCGCTGTGAGCTTGGGCAGCAGTATCTTCAAGCGCATCAAGAAAGCGTTGGCCATATCCCGCTGGAATGATGACGGTCAAATCGCTTTTGCCGGATACATTGGCGTCCTGCAAGGCTTGAGGCTTATCTTCGACTGTCACCAGTTGGGCCGACTTGCCCAGGTACCGCTCCAGACCTTGGCCCAGCTCACAACCGACCTGGTTGCCACGGTCCCTGTTGATAACGACTATTTTCGCCTTCGCGGGTTCAAAGCGCCCAACCGAGCTTGAGGCATTGGCACGTACCGCGGCCTGCATGTTTGTGGAACCGATGACGATCATGATGAGGCTCATCCCCACCAGGTACAGGAGGAGGTAGAACTTATGCGCCCAGATGACGCGCAGTGCCGTTTTACAAGTATTCATAACGTTGTTTCCTTAGGAACAGACCACAGATGGCCAGGAAGACGGCGGCCATGATAGCCAGGATGCCGCAGGTCCGGGCGAAGGGTGCCAGGCTGTCGTAGTAGACGATGTCGTAGAAGAGGTTGGAGACCTGCTTGACGGGGTTGATCAAGTGAAGGATCGGAGCGTGCTCCTGGATGGCGTTGTTGAGGTCCATAGCCAGGCTGCCGTAGAGACCGATGAAGGCGCTCAGCGTGCAGTCGATGCCTATGACCAGGCCAACCTTCGTTTCGGTGGAAAGTTTGGGAATGGCGCCCATCATAGAACCGAAAGCAGTGGCCATGAAGGTGCCCACGGCAATGGCTATGAGGGCTATCGGGTCACGGCCGCCGGTTTGCACGCCGCAGACTGTGCGGACGAAGATGTAGGCGACCAGGAGGCTGACTGCGGAGAAGAGCCAGGAGGCCAGGAAAGCACCTGCTGCCTGCCGCCACTTGGGGCTGGGAGAACTGGCCCGTCGGGCTCCCAGGGCTGAAAGGTTGGGCTGGGTCCTGGCAATCATCTCTGCTGCGGTGCTGGCGCCGATAAGGCAGGCCATAGCGAGCACGGCAAAGAAGTAAGGTGCGGTCATCGAAGGATTGATATGGGTCAGACGGATTTGCTTAGTGTAGGTCTGCTGGCCGGATTGCAGCAGTATTTGAGTATTTGGCAAGGCCAAGGTTGAGCTTGCCGAGTTGGCCTGATTGAAGCTGACTAGCGAGGCGGAGAGAATAGAGACCGTTATGCCTTCTGAGGCAGTTGAGTCGGATTGGATGTTGGCGGCTTCACGATCGGACAGGACCATGTTGACCCGTCCGTCAGAACCCGCGTACAGGTAGCCGATGTCCTTCTGACTATCCAGACGCGCGTTCGCTTCATCCCTTGAAGCCACTGTCGTCGGGATAAGCAGCTGAGTCTCATCGGACCCTGCCTTGGGTTTCTTCGATAGTGATGAAACCAATTCGTCAGCGCCCAGGCTGGCTTTCCAGTTGGCGTCAGAGACTATGGCGAAATGTTGCGCCTCGGCAGAGTAACCGTCTTGCAGGTTGCCCATGATGCCCAGCATCAGAGCGGCCAATATGACTGGAAATGCCAGTACCCAGAAGAGGGAGGAGGTGTTGCGTATCGAGGTCTTGACGTTGATCAGGAATGAGTTCCACATGAATAGGTGCTCCTTACGGCAATTGAGTCTGGGACCGCGCTCAGTCGCGCAGTTCCTTGCCGGTCAGTTCCAGAAACACGTCGTTCAAGGATGGCGGACGGCTGGTCAGGTGGCCGTAGCTGGTCTGGGTGGACTCCAGGACCGTCAGCACATCCTGCAGGTTGTGCTCGCCCTGGCGGCAGTGGATGACCAGCTCCTTGCCGTCATAGTCGACGGACTGGGTCAGAGGCAGGGCGCGGATCTTGGCCAGGGTGGACTCCTGCAGGTCCAGGGTCTCGACGGTGACCTGCTCGCCGGCCTGGACCATGCCCTTGAGCTCCTCGGCAGTGCCTAGGGCGATCTGTCGGCCGTGGTCCATGATCATGATCCGCGTACAGATCTGCTCCACCTCCTCCATGTAATGGCTGGTGTAAACCACGGTGGCCCCCTGGGCGTTTAGCCGCTCGATGCCTTCCAGGATGGCGTTGCGGCTCTGGGGATCCACGGCGACGGTGGGCTCGTCGAAGAAGATGAGGTCGGGCTGATGGGCGATACCACAGGCGATGTTGAGCCTGCGCAACAGACCGCCCGACAGCTTGCCGGGACGGAACTTGCGGAAGTCGCCCAGCCCTACGAAGTCTATGGCCTGTTCCACCAGCTCCTTGCGATCGGCCTTCTTGGGCACATAGAGGGAGCAGAAATAGTCGATGTTCTCCTGCACGTTCAGTTCGTTGAAAACAGCCACATTCTGAGGAACCACGCCTATATGACTTTTGAGGTCATAGGAGGTCGGGGTCATCTCCTGCCCGAATATCCGAACCGTCCCCGATTCAAAGCTGAGCAGTGCCAATATGCAGTTGATGGCGGTTGACTTACCTGAACCATTGGGGCCGAGCAGTCCGAATACCTCACCTCTGCTGACTTCCATATCGAAGTGGTCCAAGGCCACCATGTCACCGTAGCGCTTCACCAATACGCTGACCTGCAAGGCCGGCTCCTGCTCACCTGAACTGTTCATGTTTCCATCATCCCAGCTACGGCTGGCCCAACACCGTGACAGCCGTCATCGATATTGTGGATGTTCGAATCAGACCTATGACATTTGTCATGGGTACTCCCGCATGCGGATAGGCGCAGGAAGGGGTAGCCCGCCAATTATTATTTGAGACAATAGGGCAACAGGGCGAGGAGACGTTCATGGGCAGGATAGCTGGTTGGCTGGTCCTGCTTGCTTTGGGGACCTTATGCGGATCATGGTATGGTTCAGGGGTTTCAGCAACCCTGATCGCCGGCCTCCTGGCCTCTCTAGCCGCAGGGGCCCTGTGTGAATGGCTGCTGCCGGCGCCAGGTTCCATGTGGGGCGGCGCTCTGGTGTCGCTTTTGGCAATGTTCATACCTGTCTGGCTTTTCTTCTTGCCGGCTCTGGCCTTCGAGGCAGGAGTCGGACTCGGAACCATGGTTCCAGCTACCGGATCAGCCGACATGGAAGACACCCAGGCCAAAGACTCTGTGCTGGCCTCCCTCAGGCAGCTCTTGGCCTTGCTGCCTGCATTCTTCTGGCTGATACCTGCCATCACTGACCTCATACTGTCCAGAGGCCTCACCCAAGGCTATGCGCTGCTTGCTTTGTTGACATCAGCACTGACGCAAGGCGGCGGACTGGCATGTGCGCACTTGGCCGTGGCTAAGGGTCGTGAATGGCGGATTGAGGACACCGAACGCTACCGGATTCGCCAACTGCGCGGCCGCATCAACGACCTGGACGAGGAGCGGGCCCAGGCGACCCGAATGGCGCACTTATCCGAGCGGACCCGGATCGCCCGAGATATTCATGACAATGTGGGCCACCTGCTCACCCGAGCAATCATGCAAATCCAGGCTGGCCGGGTGGTTGCGCAGAGCAGGGGCGATCAGAGTACCGAGCGGATACTGGATGATGTCGGCAAGACCCTGAATGAGGCCATGACCACAATCCGTCGTTCGGTGCATGACTTGGAGGATGAGGGCACCGACTTCGCATCCCAGATGGAGGATGCCAGCTCCGAGGCTTCTATGGGGCGGCTGAAGGTCGATCTGAACAACGGCATCGAGACAGCCCCTGCACCAGTGTGTCGTTGCCTGGCCACCATTGTTCGCGAGGCCCTTGCCAATACGGTCCGGCATTCTTCAGCCAGGTCGGCACAGGTCATTCTGCGCGACCTCCCGGCCTTCTGGCAGATGGTGGTGCAGGACGACGGCGGGTCTCAGCAATCGCAGCCTGACAGCTCGCGCCTAAAGAAGCCAGAGCTCCAGCGTGGCATGGGGCTGGCCGATATGGAGGCCAGGGCCAGAGCCTTGGGAGGCACGGCCAACAGCGGCCCCAACCGACAAGGATGGAAGGTTTTCGTATCCTTGCCCAAGGAACCCTGGTCCGACCAGAGCGCAGCTGAGCACGGAGAGGATAGGAAGGTTATGGCATGAAAGTCGCTATCGCTGATGACGATCCGATTGTCTGCTCGTCCCTGTCAACGATTCTGACGGCAACCGGTACTGCAGACGTGATCTGGACAGCCAATGACGGCCAGTCAGCCCTCAAGTGTTTCCAGGCGGCTGGCGGCAGGCCTGACGTGCTGCTGCTCGATGTACAGATGCCCGGCATGGACGGCCTGGAGGCGGCGGAGCGCATCATCGCTGTGGATCCGGCTGCTCGGGTGCTCTTTCTGACCACTTTTGCAGACAAGGAATATATTTCCCGCGCCCTGGCCCTGGGAGCCAAGGGGTATGTGATCAAGCAGGACGTGGCCTCGGTGGTGCCGGCCCTCCAGGCCGTCATGGCCGGGCAGACGGTTCTCGGAGCCGAGGCCGTGGCTAATCTGTCGCTTGGCAAGCAGGAGGAGCAGACGCGAAAGGCCCCGTCCAAGCCTGTTCCCCGGCGCTTCCAAACCTTGACCGACCGCGAACGTGAAATCGTCGCTCTGGTGGCCGATGGCCTCGATAACCAGGCCATCGCCAGGCGGCTCTGCCTCAGCGAAGGCACCGTCCGCAATCACATCTCCGCCATCCTGGCCAAGACCAACCTGGCCAACCGCACCCAGCTCGCCGTGGAATGGCTGTCCTCGCAAGAGTCATGAACGCATAGATTCTGTGGTCCCGTCCGTGGGTAGGCCCTGAGTCTCGATCGTTCAGAGCTTTTCGATCGGCGCCAAGCGCAGCATCAGCCGCTTGGTTCCCTCGGAACCGAAGTCCACGGTCAGGACCGAGTTGTGCCCCTTGTCCTGAATATCGACCACCTTGCCCAGGCCATACTGGTCGTGGGCCACCCTGTCACCCAGGGAGAAGTCCTGAATGGACAGTCCGTTCGACTTAGGCTGGGCCGAGGCCCTGCCAGCGTGTGAGGTTGACGACGGGTTTGTCGTGCTCCGCCTGGTCGTGACCCTTCCATTTCTGGAGGAGGAGCCGAACGACCGCTGCGAGGAGGTCCGCGAGCGCCCGTATCCATTGCGGGAAGAGCCAAAGCCGGAGCCGAAGCCGCCGAATGAACGATGGCCGAATGCACGGCCGTCGCTTTCATCCTCGAAGCCGCCGAATTCGTCCTCGTCGTCACCCAGGTCCCAGCCTGCACGCATCCGCTCGTTGCCGGCCTGCCTACGCTTCCAGTCGATCAGCTCGTCAGGGATGTCATCCAGGAACTGGCTGGGCAGCATCTCATTGACCTGCCCCCACTGGGAGCGGACGGCCGCCCGGGTCAGGTAAAGACGCCGCTTGGCACGGGTCACGCCCACATAGGCCAGCCGACGCTCCTCCTGCATCTCGTCGGCATCCTCCAGGCAGCGGGAGTGAGGGAAGGTTCCCTGCTCCATGCCGGTCAGGAAGACCACCGGATACTCCAGGCCCTTGGCCGTGTGCAGGGTCATCAGCGTCACCTTGCCCGAGTCGTCGCCCAGGCCCGGCAGCTGGTCCGAGTCGGCCACCAGTGCCGTGGTCTCCAGGAAGCCCGCCAGCGTGGCGTCGGGAGTCTTCTGCTCGAACTCGGCGGCCACTGACTGCAACTGACCGAGGTTCTCCAGCCTGGAGGCATCCTGCGGATCGACCGACCTGCGCAGCTCGTCCAGCATGCCGGAGTCCTCCAGCACCTTCTCAACAATCTGGGACGGCTTGGTATCGTGCTCTGCGGCAAAGCCGGTCAGGGAGGTGATCAGATCTCTGAAGGCCTTCATCCGCTTGACCATCAGCGTGGAGGCCCCGGGCACCTCCTCGATATGCTGCACCCCCAGCCAGAAGGAGACCTGATGCAGATCCGCATAGGAGGTTGCCGCCGCCTCGGCACGTGCGGCCAGGCCGCGCTTGGGCACGTTGAGTATCCGGCGCATGTTCACGTCGTCCTGGGGATTGGCGATGGCGTGCAGGTAGGCCAGGGCGTCCTTGATCTCCTTGCGCTCGTAGAAGCGGGTCCCGCCCACCAGCTGATACGGCAGGCCGGCGTTGATCAACCCCTCCTCCAGGGCGCGGGACTGGGCGTTGGCCCGGTACATGATGGCCATATCGGAATAGGGAATGCCCTCCTCGCTGCGCAACCGGGCGATCTCGGTGGCGATCCAGGCGGCCTCCTGCTGGGCATTGTCGGCTGCGTAGCCCACGATGGGCTCCCCCTTGCCCAGGGCGGTCCAGAGTTTCTTGGGCTTGCGGCCCTCGTTCTTGACGATGATGGCATTGGCCGCATCCAGAATGGTCTGGGTGGAACGGTAGTTCTGCTCCAGAAGGATGGTCCGGGCTCCGGGGAAGTCCTTCTCGAAGTCCCTGATGTTGCTGATGTCGGCCCCTCGGAAGGCATAGATGGATTGGTCCGAATCGCCCACCACGGTGATCCAGGCCTGGTCCTGCATGTCGGCATCGGCACCGGCCAGCTCGCGCATGAGCACATACTGGGCATGGTTGGTGTCCTGGTACTCGTCCACCAGCACGTAGCGGAAGCGGTGGTGGTAATACTGGGCCACCATTGGGGACTGCTGGAGCAGCTGGACCGTGCGCACGATCAGATCGTCGAAGTCGACGGCGTTGGCCTGAGCCAGCCGGTGCTCGTATTCGGCGTAGACCACGGAGTAGAGCTCCTCCTCGTTGCCGAAGCGGGCGGTGATCTGCTGGCCGCGCTGCCCGGGCCGGTAGTCGGGGGCGTACTCCTGCAGCTGTGTGCGCCAATCCTGCAGGTTGTTCTTGTAGTCGGAGATGTGGCTGAGAATGTTTCTGGGTGTGTAGCGCTTCAGATCGATGTTCAGATCCTTGCCGATCAGTTTGATCAGGCGTTCGGAATCGGCTGTGTCATAGATGGTGAAACCCGATCGTAGGCCGATTTCCTTGCCGTCCCGTCTCAGAATGCGCACGCAGGCCGAGTGGAAGGTGGACACCCACATGCGGTCGGCCACGGGCCCGATCAACCGGCGCAGGCGTTCGCGCATCTCGGATGCCGCCTTGTTGGTGAAGGTGATGGCCAGAATCTGGCTGGGCCAGGCGCCGAACTGACTGAGGATCCAGGCGATTCTGCGGGTCAGCACCCTGGTTTTGCCCGAGCCTGCGCCTGCTCCGATCAGCAGGGCCGGGCCCTGGTATTGAACCGCCTCGGCCTGCCGATCGTTGAGCCCCTTGAGCAGCTCCTTGGCGCTGCGCTGGATCAAGTCCGGTTCCTCGTTCACAAGCCACCTCTTGCCATCTGGTCTCGGTCACCGTCTCAGGCCGGATGGCGCACACCCGGCAAACAACCATTTCTACCACAAAGCGGTGTCATCGATCTTGGCTCATGGGTTAGCCAGCAAGCATACCAACAGAAATAAAAGACCCCGTCCGCCTTGAGAATAGGGAAAGCGAACGGGGTTTAGTCGGGGAAGTCGAGATGACCCGGTCAGTTGCGCACTTGGTCCTTGGCGTTGTTAACAGCCTCGGTGGCGCCCTGCTCAGCCTTGGCCTTGCCGACCTTGGCATCGGCCTTGGCCTGGTCCATCTTGTCGGAGGCGGCGTCCTTGGCGTCGCCCATCTTGTCCTGGGCAGCGTCCTTGACGTCGCCCATCTTGTCGGCAACGGCGTCCTTGGCATCGGATGCCTTGTCCATAACGGTGTCCTTTACATCGCCAGCGACATCGGAAATCTTCTCGCCGGCAGACTTCATGGCATCCTTTGCATCATCCAGAATCCCCATATGGTCCTCCTTAGGTCCTTGAACGCACCGTGACGATGCGTGACCATTGCGGTCAATTTTCACTGTAACAGTCAGGGCTTTGAATCCGCGGATTGACGGGCTGACACGCCAGGAAGACACTCCAATCCGCTGGAGGTGAAACCTGGCGGATCACGGCGGCCGGACAACAGTCCCAGAACCGGGTTATCTTGGTGTCTATCCGTCGGGACCATAGGGGCCCCGCATTCATGACGACAAGGACGATGACATGCAGGAACTTGAGGAGCGAATCCGCCGCCAGGGCACGGTCAAGCCTGGCAATGTACTCAAGGTGGACGCCTTCCTCAACCATCAGTGCGACGTGCGGCTCTTCGACCACATGGGCGCTGAATGGGCCCACCTGTTCGCTGGACACCAGATCGACAAGATTCTGACCATCGAGGCATCCGGCATCGGCATCGCCTGCCTGGCCGCCCGCCACTTCGGGGACGTGCCGGTGGTCTTCGCCAAGAAGACCCAGTCCATCAACCTTGACGGCGACCAGTACACGGCCCGCATCTACTCCTTCACCAAGCAGCGTGAGTACCCCGTCATCGTGGCCAAGCGCTTCCTCAAGGAGGGCGAGCATGTGCTGATCCTTGACGACTTCCTGGCCAAGGGCAACGCCCTGCACGGTCTGATCGACATCTGCCATGATGCCAAGGTCGTCATCGAGGGCATCGGCATCGCCGTGGAGAAGGGCTTCCAGGAGGGCGGCCGCACCCTGCGCAAAGAGGGCTACAACCTCAAGTCCCTGGCCATCGTGGAAAGCATGGACCCGGACCGGGGCACCATCACCTTTGCTCCCAATCCTGCCTGAGTAGGTCGGCACCCGGTCCGGGTCGCATAAACAATGGACTCAGTCCACCTGATGCTCGCTGGTGCCGCCCTCAAGAATGGTCTTCACGTCGTTCAGCGAGATGTTGACCATGGCGGTCACGGCGGCATCGGTGTAGAAGCCGATGTGGGGCGAGACCTCCACATTGGGCATGGCCTTGAGGGTCTCCAGGGCCTGGTTGTCGACCTTGGTTCCGCTCAGATCATTTTCGAAGATGCCGGCCTCCCCCTCGATGGTGTCGATGGCGGCACCGGCAATGGACTTGGTCTGCAGGGCCTTGATCAGGGCCGGGGTGTCCACAATGGGGCCACGGGCGGCGTTGATCAGGAAGGCCGAGGGCTTCATGGCTTCCAGGGCCTGCGCGTTGATCAGATGGTGTGTTGTCTCGTCAAGCGGCGTATGAACGGTGACGATGTCGGCCCGCTGCAAAAGGATGGGCAGGTCCACGTAATCCAGGGTGTCCGCCAGCTCGGGGCGGTGAACCGGATCGTTGGCGATGACGGTGGAGCCCAGGGCCCGGAAGATCCTGGCCACTGCCGATCCGATCTTGCCGGCTCCGATGATCCCCACGGTCAGATTGTGGATCTCGTGGGCCTGAAGCCCAGCCCAGGTATAGTCGTCCTTGGCCTCGCGAGCGCTGGCCTCCCCCAGATGCCGGACCAGACGCATGACCTGGGCCAGGACCAGTTCGGAGACCGACCGGGGCGAGTAGGCAGGCACGTTGGTGACGACAAGCCCGTTCTCCCGAGCGGCCTGCAGGTTGACGATGTCATAGCCGGTGATCCGCAGGGTCAGCTGCTTGATGCCATACTCCTTGAGCCGCTGGTAGAGCTCGGGCTCGGGCAGGGCCGCGTGCTGCTGGATGACGATGCCGTCGTATCCCTTGATCATGTCCACGGTCTTCATCCCCAGATCGTGGTCGGTGGTGTCCACCTGAATGTCATTGGCTTGCGCCCAGGCCTGAATGGCCTCCTGCTCGTCGGGGCGTACTGAATACATGAGAATGCTGGTCATTTTCTAGTCCTTGGTAACTGTCCTCGTTGATTTTGTTACTAGATGATGGTTGTGATGATCGCCGAGTGAATCGCCGGAGGGATCAGCCGCGATTTTGAGCGCGCATATAGTCGCCGATCCGCTCCACTGCGGTATGCAGATCCTCCATGGAGGCAGCATAGGAGATGCGGACGTAGCCTTCTCCCCCAGGCCCGAAGCTTGCTCCGGGGATTACCGCCACCTTGGCCTTTCGAGCCAGGTCGTAGACGAAGCTCCAGCTGTCGCGCATGCCCTCGGGCAGCCGGGCGAAGATGTAGAAGGCGCCCTTGGGATCGATGACGTCCAGACCGACCTCGGGCAGGGCCTTGACCAGATAGTCCCGCCGCTTGCGGTAGGCCTCGCGCATCGGATCCGTGTCATTCATGCCCTTGGTCAGAGCCTCCTGGGCCGCATACTGGGCATTGGTGGTCACCGAAGTGATGGTGAACTCGTTGACCTTGCTGATCTGATCAATGACGTCGGCCGGGCCAGCGGCGATGCCGACCCGCCATCCAGTCATGGCATGGGACTTGGAAACCCCGCCAAGAACGACCGTTTGTTCGGGCAGGATGGTGCCCATGGACACATGGGTGCCTTGGTAGGTCAGCTCGGCGTATATCTCATCGCTGAGCACGAAGAAGCCGTGCTTGCGCGCCACCTGGGCCAGAGCCTCCAGATCCTCACGGGCGTAGGTCACTCCGGTGGGATTGGTCGGATAGTTCAGCACCAGGGCCTTGACCGGACCATCGCTGTGTTCGATGGCGGCCTCCAGCTTGTCCGGCCTGAGAATGAAGCCGTCATCGGATGTGTCGACGAAGACGGTCTTGGCGCCGCTCAGCTGGGCGATGGGGATGTAGAGCGGGAAGATGGGCGTGGGCAGAATGACCGTGTCGCCCGGGTTGATCATGGCGGTAAGGCCCGAGAAGATGCCCCCGGTGGCCCCGGCCGTAATCACCATCTGCGTGTCAGGGTCGTAGTCCAGCCCGTACTTGGCGTGTAGATAGCCGGCCGCCGCCTTGCGCAGACTGGGCATGCCGCGACTCTCGGTGTAATGACTGTGGTTGTCCCGGATGGCCTGGATGCCCGCCTGCTTGACGTGCTCGGGGGTGAAGAAGTCCGGCTCCCCCAGGGTCAGCTTCACGATGCCGTCTATTCCGGCGATCTCCTTGTTGAACTCGAGAATGTCGCTCGGTGCCAGGGCTTTGACCCTGGCATTCATATGATCCGCCAATGTCATTGGCTTGTCCTTTCCCATGCGGTTACTACAACCATTGTCGCTGGTGCCGCCCTACCGACTATGCGGTGACGATGCACGGGAAATGCTGTCGACGACTGCAGGGCCGGTGGGTTCCGATCCATGCAACCGTTCCTACAAGGCACGCGGCGTCACAGATCGAATCCGTGCCACCAATAGGTAAATCGTGTGCCCTGCATGCTGAAACCTCCTACGGAATCTGCAATCAGCATTGTTAAGAAGCGTACAGCGAACTTTCGGCAATCCTATATACCCGACCATTATTTGACCATGCGCTTCCATTTTACGGACGCGACAAGCATCCAAAAATAAACGTGCTCATGGCAAGCGACCTGGTGCCAAGCCATATTAATCTTGAGTTTTCCGAGATCTAGCTTGATGTTTCCTGTAAGGTTTCCTCGGGTCACTCATTCACAAGGCTGGCCAACCGCAGCAGGCGAATCTTTTATAAGTAAATTGAAATTGCCGCCCTCCACACGCAATCTTTCATCTCATTCCGCCTCATCCCATCCTGGAGCATTGACCGCTCGTATCCTAAGTTCAACCCCTTCACTACGGTCGAAGTCATAATCAGCAAGAACGAGTTTCGGTAAAAAGGCATGCCAAAGTTGTACCGCACTCGCCAAAAGTTGCGTCCTTGCATTGAGATCTCTGTCATATACTTTGCTTCAAAGACAGGCAAGAGACAGGATTCTTGAATGTCGGTCAAAAGGGGTGAGGAAATGACCAATCGAGTAGCGCTGGTCACTGGAGCCACCAGCGGCATCGGGTATGAAACCGCCCGGATGCTGGCCGAACATGGATACCGGGTGTATGCGGCAGGACGACGCATTGAACGACTGAAGCCACTGGCCAACAAGGGGGTAACAGCCGTGCAGATGGACCTGACAGACTCTGCCTCCATCGAGAAGGCAGTCGGACGAATTCTGCAGAAGGAGAAGCGGGTCGATCTGCTGGTCAACAACGCCGGCTACGGGTCCTATGGCCCGGTAGAGCAGGTCTCCATTGACGAGGTCCGTCGACAATTCGAGGTCAACCTCTTCGGCCTTGCCCGATTGACCCAGCTGATACTGCCTGCCATGCGCCGAGTCAAACGCGGCCGAATCGTCAACACCTCATCCATGGCAGGACGAATGGTCACTTATATGGGTGCCTGGTATCATGCCACCAAATACGCCCTCGAAGCCTTCAGTGACGCCCTGCGTATGGAAATGCGTCCCTTCGGCATCGATGTGGTCCTGATCGAGCCCGGAGCCATTGCCACCAACTGGGGCTCAATCGCCGCCGATCATCTCCAAACGGTCACCCGCAAAAGCGTCTATCAAAAGTCAGGATCCCGTGCTGCTGCTGGGTTGCGCAAACTGTACTCCAGCAGGCATTTGACCCAACCATCAGCCATCGCCAAGGCCATCGTCCATGCCTCGACGGTACGCCATCCCCGCCCACGTTACCTTCTAGGCTTCGGCGCCAAACCTCTGGTTGCCCTTCATGCCCTGCTACCCACTCGTGCCTGGGATTACTTGATGGTCCATGCCAAGGACTTGTAAAACATTAAAATTCTTCAATTTAGCTTATAAGTTTATTGCGAACTACTGGCTTTACAGGCCAACTGCAACAACCAAACTTGGTCAATGATCTATCATTTCAAAAATATCTAGCGAAATGCAATATTCCGCTCCGAAATAGTATACTCTGAGGCTACAAACATGGATGCATGTTATATATTTTGAGAATTAAGTTGGAAACAACAATGCTAAGAGAGCAACTGAAGACTATTTTTAATTTTACTTACTAAGTATGCCGACCATAACAAGTTAAACGCTCCGTGCACTAGGATGAGACCTGCATAGTCTGATTAAATATAGTGGATACCTTCTAATAACGCCATAAAAGAGCAATTAATAACAATTGTTTTTATATTTTATATTATGTTTAGCATTGATAAATGTAGTTTCTTTCCTGTTAATAGATCAAATAACTACTAAAAAGCTTAAAAACGCTGGCAAATAAACATCAGCATCCTCAAATATTAAAGTAGGCCGACATTTTCCTTTAACGCCCGTGATGCTGTCGTAACTGGATTTAAGTAATTTTGGTAGCTTCCTTTTAGTTGTAATATAACTCAAACAAGAGATACTGGACTATAATGATTTGAGATATCAAACTAGTGAAAACTGAAGATCGTTTCGTTCAAGGTAGTCGTACTTGTGCCGGTTTCTAGACACAAGCTATATCTTTCAACTGCTACTCTAGATAACGTTACAACGATTACTGTCTCGAAGACAAAGCAAAAGCCTCTATGGGGTACATTATCAAATTGTGCATCGGCAGAGTTATTGTTCGATCTTTCTTAAGATAGAATACCATCATAACGATACTACGAATTTCGTTAAATCAGCAGATCAACTAGGAAACTACCAATTCGTATAAATTAAAATTTCTTTATTCATTAGATGAAATATACGCAAACGATAAAACCTGATAATAACAAATCTAGTATCGCCAACCTAGAGTGATAAAATAGCATTTAATGTACGGATATACGATTCTTATGGAGAATGTGTGATAATGATTTTTGCCCTCTTTGAGAATGATGTGAGAGCTGTTGCGGACCAGCACTTCCCCATTAAGAATAAGAATACTATCATGATTAGTGTCATATTTGGCTTAAGATTCTTTTGCAAGAAAGTGAACAACCACTCGACTGTAATCCTCACCGCCAATTTACATTTAAATCAATTTGCTGAGCTCACGAATAGAGGACTGTAGGAAATGGGGCTCGACAAACTAAATGTAGATGGTTTTGGCTTCATTGAGAGTTTTGATTCACGTTATCCGACACGAATATTGGAAACTCTCCTGAAAGATCGCTCCAACGATCGAAATATCATATGGGCAGATAACGAATATGAAGATCTCGGTCAGGGATATATGCGCGACGATTGGGTTACTGTTGATAAAATAACAGGTTTCTACTCAGGGGTTATTAAGCCTCGAATTGCAAAAGAAAATAGCCGCCGGTTCCACCGAACCAAGATACATGCTGAAGTGTTTACACCCTCCTGGTTATGTAATCAGATGAACAATGACATTGACGCCGACTGGTTCGGCACTAGGAGCGCCTTCAATGTCGAAAACAAGCAAACTTGGACAACTACTTCGAGTCCGGTATCCTTTCCAAAGAAAAAGGGTCATGGGTGGCACGCATATGTAGAAAGTCCTCGGATAGAAATCGCCTGCGGCGAGGGACCATTTGTATGCTCTCGCTATGATGCTGTTTCGGGTGAGCAATTGCCGGTAGGTAAACGCATCGGATTCCTTGATCGCAAACTGCGCATCGTAACTGAAAAGACGAAGACTCGCAAGGAATGGGTGAATTGGGCACTTACTGCGCTCAAAGCTTCATATGGCTTTGAGTATCAGGGAGACAATCTTCTACTGGCACGTATTAATGTTTTTGAGACATTCTGTGAACACCTGCAAAAGCGTTGGAATACTGCACCAACTACCGAGGAAATGATCGAAGCCGCATATGTCATATCGTGGAATTTCTGGCAGATGAATGGCATAACATGCGCTGCACCAGGCAACAAGATGGATCGGATAGTTCATTCAAAACTCTTCGACTACCGGGAACTCAAGCCTGACTTGATACAACCGCAGCTCTTCGGCTTCGTTGAAAAAACGCTATTCGATCAGAACGCGACTACCCCTAAAAGGTATGCTTCTCCGAAAAAGGTACCTCTGTGCGTTATTTATGATTGGCTAAATAACAAACCAATTGAATTCGCGTCTTTGAAAGGTGGAACTGGTTCCGTGAATAAAAAATTCTATGCTGTAATAGGCAATCCTCCATATCAGGAGGAGTTCAACGATGACGGCAACAGAACATATGCAAAGCCCGTTTACAACGACTTTATGGATGCAGCTGAAGATGTAGCAGACAGGGTCGAACTTATTACGCCGGCGCGATTCTTATTCAACGCTGGCAGTACGCCAAAAGCTTGGAATACTAAAAAGCTAACTGATCCTCACTTTAAAGTTCTTCAGTATGAGGCAGATGCATCCAAGGAATTTCCCAACACTGACATTAAGGGAGGTGTGGCAGTAACTCTCCGTGACCGAACAAAGCTATTTGGTCCAGTAGGGACTTTTATTCCTGATAATAACTTACGTTCTATTTATAAAAAAGTCACTCAAAGCGCCGATTTCGAGACATTAGAAAGAGATGTGCATAGCCGTACAGAATACAGACTCACGGATGCTATGCATAGAGATAATCCATTTGCTCAAGAACGACAGAGCAGCGGACATCTTTACGATATGTCAACAAACATAATTACATTATTACCTGAACTTTTTTCTGATAAAAAGCCCGAAGACAGTCACGAATATATCAAGATTCTAGGTCTTCTGAAGATGAAACGCGTTTATCGCTATATCAGACGTGATTACGTGAACGAACCGGATAGCCTCTTTAAGTGGAAAGTATTTCTTCCCAAATCAAATGGCTCTGGTGCTTTAGACGAAGTTCCTTCCACACCACTAATAGGTCAGCCCTTAATTGGTCAGCCTTCGACAGGCCATACGGAAACGTTTATTAGTATTGGCTGCTTTGAAACAGAACAAGAGGCTCAATCTCTACTCAAATACATCAAGACAAAGTTCGCTCGAGTATTACTCGGCATTCTAAAAACTACACAGGATAATCCTCCAGAAAAGTGGAAGTTCATACCTCTTCAGAACTTCACCATCACTTCTGACATCAATTGGCAACAACCCGTCAGCACGATCAATCAACAGCTTTATTCAAAGTACAAGTTTGATCAAGAGGAAATTAACTTCGTCGAGTCACATGTTAAGGAGATGGATTAGAAATGGCCATCACCGATATCAGCAATTTAGTCAAGTCAACTCGTCCTGCCCTGCCGCAGATATATGCCTACACTACGCCCGGAATCCCCTGCCACGACGGGTGGACCAAAATCGGTTACACCGAGCAGAATATCGAAACGCGAATTGCGCAACAAACGCATACTGCTGACATCGCCTACAGGCTCGAGTGGTATGGCAATGCTACATATGAGGGCACAGGAGAGACCTTCCATGACACAGACTTCCATAGCTATCTGCATAAACTCAAAATAACAAGAAAGTCAGGCACCGAGTGGTTTAAAATAGAACCTGTTCCAGCGCACCAACTTTTCTATGAATTCCGCGATAACCACGGAATCTTGGAAACCCCCACTCCTGTTGGTTATGACTTACGTAATGAGCAGACAAAGGCGTCAAAACAGACAGCTGAATATGCACGTGATCACGAAAATGGGGAGTTCCTTTGGAATGCCAAGCCTCGGTTTGGTAAGACACTTACCAGCTATGATTTATGTAAACGTCTGGGCGCGCAAAAGATACTTATAGTGACTAACCGGCCAGCAATAGCAAACTCCTGGTATGACGACTATGTCAAATTTTTTGGTGCTGAATCTGGATTGTTGTTTATCAGCTCTGTAGATGCTCTACAGGGTAAGCCATATTGCATCACTCGAAAGCAATATTTGGAGAAACTCAACAATGATGGCCCAATAGGTTGTATTGAATTCGTGAGCCTGCAAGATCTCAAGGGAGCTATTGACTTTGGAGGCAAATATGAGAAACTTGCCCATGTTGCCGAGCTCGAATGGGACATACTTATTATTGATGAGGCACATGAGGGTGTAGATACCTTCAAAACTGATGTGGCATTCGACCATATCAAGCGAAAGTTCACTTTGCATCTGTCTGGCACGCCGTTCAAAGCTATAGCTAACGAAAAGTTCCCAGAAGATGCAATATTTAATTGGACTTATGCCGACGAACAGAAAGCAAAGCATGAATGGAACGACGAGGAGCTGCCTAATCCTTATTCAGATCTACCTCGTCTTAATTTGTTCACCTATCAGATGTCCGACATCCTTCAGGATGAAGTGAGACAAGGCATCGAAATCGATGGTGGCACGGTTGACTATGCCTTCGACCTGAACGAATTCTTTGCCACGAAAAACAATGGCCAATTTATTCATGACGCTGAAGTGGACCGATTCCTTGATGCGCTTACTTCACAAAAGAAATTCCCGTTTTCAACGTCTGAACTTCGCGACGAGTTGCGCCATACGTTCTGGATGCTGAGCCGAGTAGACTCCGCTAAAGCTCTAGCAAGAAAGCTCCAAGCACATCCGGTTTTCAAAGACTATGAGATTATACTTGCTGCGGGCGATGGCAGAATCGACGACGAGGATGAGAACGAGAGAGCATTTGATAAGGTACGACAAGCAATAAAATCTAAGGAACGTACTATTACACTTTCAGTCGGGCAATTGACTACTGGGGTGACCATTCCAGAGTGGACTGCTGTCCTCATGCTCTCCAACATGAAAAGTCCTTCGCTATACATGCAGGCTGCCTTTCGAGCACAGAATCCTTGCCTCTTTAACATACACGGTAAGTTCCAACGCAAAAAGAATGCTTATGTCTTCGATTTTGATCCAGCACGAACACTTACCATCTTCGAGGAGTTCGCGAACGACCTGTACACTGACACTGCTTCGGGTGGAGGCACAATTGATGACCGAAAGCAGCGTGTTCGTACCCTTTTGAACTTTTTCCCTGTAATTGGTGAAGACAGCAATGGTGAGATGACTCAGCTCGACGCAGAGCAGGTGCTAACCATACCGCGAAAGATTCGCTCACGCGAGGTAGTGCGTAGAGGCTTCATGAGTGACTTTCTTTTTCAAAACATCAGCAATGTCTTCCATGCACCTGCGGAAGTGCTCGAGGTGCTGCAGAGTTTCGAGCCTTTCAAAGCCCCCAATAAACCGATCAGCATTCAAGAAGATACCGTCGATAGCCTTAATCTTGATGAGAACGGCGAAGTTCGTATTCCTCAGGAAAAAGTTATAGGCCTCGCCAACGACTTGTTTGGCGACAAGGTATACAGCCGTATAGAAGATCAATTAACCGACACAATTGAATCAATCGACATCGGTTCGACGAGTGATTCTGAAGAAGATAGATTCCTGAATCAGCTGCAGGAAGACTTCAAGAACCAGATAACAGAACCTCTTATAGAGGCTGCTAGCAAGAATTACGGTGACAAGTTCAGACCCTCCCAACAGAAGCAGGTAAAACGGCGGATCAAAGCGGATGTGGACATTACATTTAACCGCGAGGTGGGCAACTATACTATTGAAAAGAATCGGATAAATAGAGCTCGCAAAAAAGCTGTCGAGACGGCCCAATCACCGGCGGAGGCTGACCAAATAGATCGTAAGTACCAGGATCAACTCAATGGAATCCGTCAGAACCTTGTGAGCTGTCTCAAGGATTCTCGTGGGCAGTTGGTGAAAAGTGCCGGCGAGACTGTCGTACGGGAAGTTGAAACTTCTCAAAGAGAAGCAGAAAAGCAGAACATCGAGAGCGGTATCCGTGACCACCTGCGCGGTTTCTCACGAACCATTCCGTCATTCCTTATGGCATATGGTGACGAAAACACTTCACTGGCGACATTCGATAAGAACATACCGGCTGACGTCTTCAAAGAAGTAACTAGCGTTAGCATAGAGCAATTTCGAATGTTACGCGACGGCGGCGATGTAACTGACCCTGCAACAGGTAAATTGGTTCACTTCGATGGCCAACTCTTCGATCCAGTCGTCTTCGATGACTCTGTTCGCGAATTCATTAATCTTCGCACAAAGCTCGCCGATTACCTTGACGAGGAACAAGACGAGGATATTTTCGACTATGTGCCCCCACAAAAAACGAATCAGATTTTTACCCCACGCGAGGTTGTCGTGCGGATGGTCAATCAGTTCGAGGAGGAAAATCCCGGATGCTTTGACGATCCTGAACACACGTTTGCAGACCTTTATATGAAATCAGGACTCTACATTACAGAGATCATTAAACGACTTTATAACAGCAGGAAGATGAAAGAGCTCTTCCCCAACAATCGAAAACGGCTGGATCACATCCTTGAACGGCAAGTATTCGGCCTGGCGCCTACAAAAATCATTTATCAGATTGCGACGCATTACATTCTCGGATACAACGATGAGGTCGGTAAGGGTCACGGCGCAAACTTTATCAAGGCCGATGCAGCTGAATTATCCAAGAACGGGCAGCTTGCCGAGTTTGTTGAAAAACAATTTGGGAACAAACTATGAGAAACCTTTTGTGCGTCTCTGCATTTATATGCAAAGTCACGTATAAGACTGAATGGCAAGTCCGCAAAGGGCTTTGTCAGGAGTAAGTAACATTAATCCTATAAGGCCCTTTGGTTGATTCTCGAGGTTCCGAATTCTTAGACCTCCAAAGCTCGCGCTCCCAAGAGCACCTGCTCAGCCGCCATCGGAACGCGTCCCAGGCCATCCAGACCGACATTGAGCAGGTAATTGATGCCGTACTTGTTCAGATGGGCCTTGTAATCGTGAATGGTCTGCGGGCTCTTCCAGTTTTGGTCATGGTACGAGAATCCCCAGGAATCGTTGATGGTTCCGGCTGTCTCATAAAGGCCGAGCTTTGAGGGTTTGAATCCTTCGACGGAATTGTAATCGACATCTTCCACCGAGGTGGCCTTGGCGCTGGCATCCGAATCCTCAGGAATCTCGTTGTCCCCCAACGAGACATAGTCGTATCGTCCGTTACCCAGTCTGGAATTGATCAGACATTCGGGCTGCAGGTTCTTGACCGTCTCGTAGATGGTCTGGCTCTGCTCGTCGCTGAGAGTCATGGGCATGTCGAACCAGGCGACCGATATTTCCCCGTAGTTGCTCATGATCTCTTCGATCTGCGGCATGATCTTGTGCTTGAAGGCCCGATTGTAGTTCTTCTCCCCTGTGAAGTCCCAGCTATTGTCCCAAGTGGTGCCTGCCGTCTCGATATCATTTGACAGGTATCCGCCGCCATCAGGTTCATGCCAATCCAGATCCTGGGAATAGTAAATGCCAAATCGCAGACCAGCCTTGCGGCATGCCAGAGACAGCTCGCCAATTACATCCCTGTGGAATGGCGTCGCATCATAGACATTGTAGGGATCCACCAGTGACCTGTACATGGCGAACCCGTCATGATGCTTTGCGGTGACGACCAGATATTGCATGCCACAGCGCTTTGCCAGGTCGACTATGGCATCGGCATCAAAATAAATCGGGTTGAAAGCTTGGGCCAGGCGTTCGTACTCCTTGTTGGGGATCTGGAGCTTGGATTGGATCCACTCTGCATAATTGCTTGACGACTTCCCCTGGTACTCCCCTGCCAGGAGTGAATAGAGACCCCAGTGGATCATCATGCCGTACTTGGCCTGCTTGAACCATTCCACGGTATCGCTCATTATTATTTACCTCTGTTCTGCTGATTAACACGAAACGTCCGAGCCGGACCTCAATTGGTCAGCTTGCCCCTCCTGACAACGAAAATATCATCAAGGGTCAGGCGCACGTAGCAGACTGCTACACACGTGATCTTGAAGCCGGTTTTTCATGACGAGTATCCAAACCAAGACAAGGAGACAAGGCTGATCGGAACGATCAGGAGGAGGAATGTCAGGTAAGCGAAATTCCAGGAGATGTTGGAAAAGTGCCGCTTCATCAGTGTGGCGGTCGCTAAGACAGCATTGCCGACCGACACCAGAAATGATGTAGATGAGACGCCTGGCATCAAAATCGTGGACCGCCCTTCACTGTATCCCTTTTGACTTCATGAAGGTCCCTTCCTCGGGGCTGTCGTCGCTCTCCCTCCCATTCGCAATGGCGAATGATCGTTTCACTCATGTACTGCAAACAACTAGATTCCATGAACCATCTTGGTCCTCAGGTACTTCGACAGATGATATTTTGTTAGCAGTATATACATAATTAAGAATTGTACATGCCGAAGACGTTACGCCAGTCTGAGTTAACGGAATCTGCCATCCGGCGATCACCAAGTAAATTGTTGGGACCCAGACTTCAAGGCGAACTTACCGCATGTAAGCAAAAGTTGATGCCAGTCAAACTATTAAGAGCACCAATATGACATTAAGCAAAACAAGAAGTATCTCTAATAATTGTCACTGCCGGAAGGCTTGGGAGTTGACAGCTGCCAAGGCCGTGACAGTCTGCCAGCCGCAACGTGAAACCAATAGTGGAATGTTGTTATACAATTGCTGGACAATTGAGTCACAGGCGATTCATGGAAGCGTTGGGTTTCGGCGAGTTCTGTGAAGACGAATCTCTCGGTTGGATTCTTGAAGTGGTCAGCACTCCAGCGGCCAAAAACAAGCACCAGGAATTGTGAGAGGAAAAGCCATGAGCTTGACGAACGACAACAATCCGAGGGTTGAAGTCACAATGATATTTGCTGACTACGAAGACCCAATGGCTGCTGCAGTGGAATGGGCTCAAAGCATCGCTACATCTAGGCGAATAGATCCCCGCAAGAATCAAGTTGTGTTTATCCGTGAACTTAGGCGTGCAGAGCCGAGTCTAAGTCTGAAATCAGTCGTGTATCTTGCCCAGATGACAGCGCGAGATTACCGAACTGAAGGCAACACAGATGGAACAGGCATCAAGAGTCTGCTGGACACCGATCGCAATATTCCATGAGCCCCACCAGTCCCATTCAAGCGAACTGGGCATATGGGTATTCCTCGAAGTCATCTAAGACAATATATTCGGCTCACTGTGATTGAGACTCTTTTGTTTTGGCCTACCTTCTGTCCCAAGAGGATAATGCTCCTCGCCTTCTCCGCTGCTTTGTGGCAATGAGCCGCCTGCCCTCTGACCAGGTGTAACACCAGTATGGCCATACCGTGGTCTTGATGATTCTGATGGTGTTTGCCAGAACGCTTGCGTGGATTGCTGAAGATCTCGGTCCGACTTGGCTTAGAGCGCTTGCCAACCTTACCTACGCATTATTCGGAGCCAATGAAGCATTCCCCAATTGCGCTATACAAGACTTCGAATCATCTCGTGTCTTTCCTGCAGGATTGATCTCATCGGCAATTATGTCGATTTTTGTTTTGCCGCAGCTACTGTAGGTCTATGCCATTGGGCATTCATATAAACCAAAGAATATTGAAATGCGGTCAAAGAAAATACAAGCTGCTGGCCCCAGTACCAACAAGCGCGTCAGCGGCACTGATGTCGGTGTTACTAAAACGGCTAGCACCCCAGAACCCACTACAACTGCGCAGAAGCCAATAATTGAACAGGTTCCAACTAGAGAAGATGCCCCCAATGTACTGTTGGGAATAATTGGGATTTGACTGCCTAATACGGTGCTGCTTCAGCTGATTTATGCTCTGAACATTTGCAATTCTGGCAAGGACTGACATTAAAAACGTTGGCAGTCGCCAACTTTACGTGTAATTAAAGTGTATCGAATGGAACCAAGAAGAGACGCGGAGCGGTTTCGGCCTTCACTTATCGATATCTGGATTGGCAATATCATCCTTAACGGCGTTGAGGGGGTGATATTTACACTGATCTTTCTCGTTATAACCATTTTTTGAAAAACTACGCATATTAGTTCAACAAAGCTCATGACTACCCAGCTAGTACTCGTATTTCTGATCGGTTCCCTGGAAGCCCGAATATATTCATTCAATCAAAAAACAGAATATGGACAATCCTTTAGGGCCAGCGGTGTCATTGAGATTCGTAATTATTACACTGGTTATCACTCCCTCCTATCACAATCTTCATGCTCGGATGGGGGCCATTTTCATGGCTCTTAATTCTTGTGTTCATTACGGGTATCTTAGCCAGCGAATTACTATTCCCAGCACCGGCAGCTTCAAAAAAGAAGGAACGATGATTATGAGAATAACTACCATTTATTATTCTTGACTATTTAGTCAAATAATGCTATCTTGGCGTGCATGGGTCGCAAGAGAAGTTTCGATGATGATGAGGTACTTGCCCGTGCCCGCGAGGTTTTCCTGGAGCATGGCTATGAGGGCACGTCGATTGATGCTCTCGTCAAGGCCACGGGTCTGCTCCGGGGCAGTCTCTACGGTGCCTTCGGCAGCAAGCGTGGCATGTTCGTGGCTGCGCTCCGTGATGCAACGGATTCGGAGTCGCACGATTCAGGAGTGCTCAATCTGGTATTGGTGGCACTCATGGAGCTGTCGGATCATGATCTAGAGGTTCGCAGACTGGTCAGGGATTACCTTGTAAAGCTGTCCAGCTCAGGATCTGACGATACCAATGCTGTGACCGTTGATGTCGCCACGCTCCTTGGCGAGACGCTGCTGCAGCGTGCACATATTCGGTTTCAGTCTGATAATGAAAGAAGCAAGTCATGAACAACAAGGTGGCAATTGTCGGGCGGACGCTGGAAGTTGAACCGCAGGGCTTGGATAAGATGTGGTCGTTCAAGGGGAAACTGGTGGTGCCGCTCGAGCATGTTCTCGGTGCCAGCGAGGATCCGGGCATTCTTGATGATACCAAGGGGCTGCGTGCGCCCGGCCTTCATGTCCCCGGTAAATGGGCTGGCACATACATTGAGCATGGGGAAAAGACATTCTGGAATGTCACCAGACCTGAAATTCCCATTGTCATTCAACTCAAGGACGAGCACTATGACCGGCTTGTGCTCGGGGTGGAGCAACCCCGCGAGCTGGTCAACCGGATCAATTCGGCCATAACAAAGCAATAAACAATGAATTGCAGCAACTGAGTTCTTCTATCGACTATCGACATTCAATAGCCCAAGAACCAATAAATGCGACGACATGCCATATGACCGTACTGTCTTTGGACGTATGGCCATATGGCATGTCGGCCCGGATGCTCACTCCCACTCGATGGTTGCCGGAGGCTTGGAGGTGCAATCCAGGACCACGCGGTTGATGCCCGGGCACTCGTTGGTAATGCGCGTGGAGATGGTGGCCAGCACGTCGTAGGGCAGACGGGTCCAGTCGGCAGTCATGGCATCCTCGGAAGAGACCGGACGCAGCACGATCGGCGAACCATAGGTACGCTCGTCGCCCTGCACACCTACTGAATGCACATTGGCCAGCAGCACGACCGGGCACTGCCAGATCTGCCGATCCAGCCCGGCCTTGGACAACTCTTCGCGAGCGATGGCGTCGGCCTCACGCAGGGTCTCCAAACGTTCGCGGGTGATCTCCCCGATGATGCGGATGCCCAGACCGGGGCCCGGGAAGGGCTGACGCCAGACAATCTGGTCAGGCAGGCCCAGTTCGGTGCCGATGGCCCGGACCTCGTCCTTGAAGAGGGTG
The DNA here is from genome assembly GCF_016100735.1 of Bifidobacterium sp. W8104. Lineage (NCBI taxonomy): Bacteria > Bacillati > Actinomycetota > Actinomycetes > Bifidobacteriales > Bifidobacteriaceae > Bifidobacterium > Bifidobacterium sp. W8104. Next base: position 1,856,312 of record NZ_JACFRW010000001.1, on the reverse strand, counting down.
CGCAGGGGCTCGATCAGCTTGAACTTGACGTCCTTGGGCAGACCACCCACGTTGTGGTGGGACTTGATATTGGCCGCTCCGTCTCCGCCGCCCGACTCGACCACGTCGGGGTAGAGCGTGCCCTGCACCAGGAACTTGACCTCCTTGCCGGTCTTGCCGGCCTCCTCAATCACCTGACGCTGGGCCTTTTCAAAGGTGCGGATGAACTTCTCCCCGATGATCTTGCGCTTGCGCTCGGGCTCGGAAACGCCCTTGAGGGCGGTCAGGAAGTCCTGCGAGGCATCCACGGCGATCAGCTTGATGCCAGTGGCGGCAACAAAATCATGCTTGACCTGCTCGGCTTCCCCCTTGCGCAAGAGCCCATGATCCACGAAGACGCAGGTCAGCTGGTCGCCGACGGCCCTGTGGACCAGAGCAGCCGCCACAGCTGAATCGACGCCGCCCGACAGGCCGCAGATGACCTGGTCGTCACCCACCGTGCTACGGATCTTCTCCACCTGCTGCTCGATGATGCCCGAGGCGTTCCAGTCCGACGGCAGTCCGGCACACTGATGCAGGAAGCGGTCAATCATGTCCTGCCCCAGAGGGGTGTTGGTCACCTCAGGATGCCACTGGACCCCGTACAGTCCACGGGAAGGATCCTGCATGGCCGCCACCGGAGCACCCTCGGTATGCGCCAAAACCTCAAAGCCTTCGGGCGCACGGTTGACGGCGACGCCATGGCTCATCCATACATCCTGCCGCGCCGGCGAATCCTGCAGTATTCCCTTGGCGCTGTCGATGAAGGCCTCGGTCTTGCCGTACTCCCCCAGGGCCGCCTTGTCCACCTCGCCGCCCAGCTCATGGGCCATGACCTGGAAGCCGTAGCAGATGCCCAGCACGGGCACCCCCGCCTCGAAAATCCTCTTGTCGATGGTCGGCGCCCCGTCCACGTAGACGGAGGCCGGTCCGCCGGAGAGGATGACCGCCTTTGGATCCTTGGCCAGCATCTGATCCAGGCTCATCGAATGAGGCACCAGCTCGGAGTAGACCCCCGCCTCCCTGACTCGACGAGCGATCAGCTGGGCGTACTGCGCACCGAAATCGACCACCAGGACGGGACCCTGTGCCATAAGACTCCTTATATATATATGTATGCTGTATCTGCCACGGATGTCCGGGAGCGACGATTCAACGCTCGCGGACAAGTCCAGTATGGTTGCAGTTTTCGACAATGCTACCGTCATTGAGCCCTCATCGGCACCCCCGGCGGAAATTCATGTCTGCAAGCAGACAATTCTCTCGCATTTTCTCACAAGAGCGAACACACACTGCAAGAAAACGTTCAGAAAAGTCTGCTCGTTCACGTACCATGTAGGCATTGGGTACGAACCCGACGGATGCCTGAAATGACACCGTACGAGCCCGTAACCGAAGTAAATAAACAATCGCACTATAGTGCAGGAGTACACATGACGAATCCTGTTATCGGCACCCCTTGGGCGAAGCTGGAGACCCCAATCGCCGAGGAGACCCTCGAGGCCGTCGACAAGTATTGGCGGGCGGCCAACTATCTTTCCATCGGACAGATTTATCTTCGCAGCAACCCCCTGATGAAGGAGCCCTTCACCCGGGAGGATGTCAAGCATCGTCTGGTCGGCCACTGGGGCACCACCCCCGGCCTGAACTTCCTGCTGGGCCATATCAACCGTCTGATCGCCGACCATCAGCAGAACACCGTTATCATCATGGGCCCCGGCCACGGCGGCCCCGCCGGCACCTCGCAGTCCTACCTGGATGGCACGTACAGCGAGTACTACCCCAAGATCACCAACGATGAGGCCGGCCTGCAGAAGTTCTTCCGCCAGTTCTCCTACCCGGGCGGCATCCCCTCCCACTTCGCGCCTGAGACCCCCGGGTCCATCCACGAGGGCGGCGAGCTGGGCTATGCCCTCTCCCACGCCTACGGCGCCATCATGAACAACCCCAGCCTCTTCGTGCCCTGCATCGTGGGTGACGGCGAGGCCGAGACCGGCCCTCTGGCCACCGGCTGGCAGTCCAACAAGCTGGTCAACCCCCGCACCGACGGCATCGTCCTGCCCATTCTGCACCTGAACGGCTACAAGATCGCCAACCCGACCATCCTCTCGCGCATCTCCGACGAGGAGCTGCATGAGTACTTCCATGGCATGGGCTATGAGCCCTTCGAGTTCGTTGCAGGGTTCGACGACGAGGACCATCTGTCCATCCACCGCCGCTTCGCCGACATGCTGGAGACCGTCTTCGACAAGATCTGCGACATCAAGGCCCGGGCCGAAACCGACGACATGACCCGTCCCTTCTACCCCATGATCATCTTCCGCACCCCCAAGGGCTGGACCTGCCCCAAGTTCATCGACGGCAAGAAGACCGAGGGATCCTGGCGCGCCCACCAGGTGCCGCTGACCTCCGCCCGCGACACCGAGGCCCACTTCCAGATCCTCAAGAACTGGCTGGCCTCCTACAAGCCCGAGGAGCTCTTCGACGAGAAGGGCACCCTGCGTCCCGAGGTCACCAGCTTCATGCCCAAGGGCGACCTGCGCATCGGCGAGAACCCCAACGCCAACGGCGGGCGTCTGCTCAAGCCGCTGGAGCTGCCCGACATCCACGACTACGAGATCGACATCAAGAAGCACGGCCATGGCTGGGGCGCCACCGAGGCCACCCGCGTCCTGGGCTACTACACCCGCGACGTACTGGCTAAGAACCCCACCGACTTCCGCATCTTCGGACCTGACGAGACGGCCTCCAACCGTCTGGCCGCCGCCTATGAGGTGACCAACAAGCAGTGGGATGCCGACTACCTGTCGGAGCTGACCGACGAGCACATGGCCCACACCGGCCAGGTCATCGAACAGCTCTCCGAGCACCAGATGGAAGGCTTCCTGGAGGGCTACCTGCTGACCGGGCGCCACGGCATCTGGAGCTCCTACGAGTCCTTCGTGCACGTCATCGACTCCATGATCAACCAGCACGCCAAGTGGCTGGAGGCCACCGTCCGCGAGATCCCGTGGCGCAAGCCCATCGCCGGACTGAACCTCCTGGTCACCTCGCACGTCTGGCGTCAGGACCACAACGGGTTCTCCCACCAGGATCCCGGCTTCGTCGACATCCTGCTGAACAAGAACTTCAACAACGATCATGTGGTCAACATCTACTTCCCCGCCGATGCCAACATGCTGCTGAACGTGGGCGAGCGTTGCTACAAGTCGACCAACTGCATCAACGCCATCTTCGCCGGCAAGCAGCCCGCCGCCACCTACCAGAGCGTGGACGAGGCCGCCGCCGAGTTGGAGAAGGGGGCCGCCCGCTGGGATTGGGCCTCCAACGCCAAGAATGCCGAGGATGCTGATGTCGTCATCGCCACCGCAGGCGACATCCCCACCCAGGAGGCCCTGGCCGCCGACGACATGCTGCAGAAGCTGGGCGTGAAGGTCCAGTTCGTCAACGTGGTCGACCTGTTGAAGATCCAGGACACCGAGGAGAACGATCAGGCCCTGTCCGACGAGGAGTTCACCGAGCTCTTCAGCAAGGACAAGCCGGTCCTGTTCGCCTTCCACGCCTACCCCGGCTCCATCTACCGCCTGATCCACGGACGTCCCAACCACGACAACTTCTCCGTGCACGGCTACGAGGAGCAGGGCTCCACCACCACGCCGTTCGACATGGTGCGCGTCAACAACATGGATCGTTGGTGCCTGGCCGCCTCCGCCCTGAAGCTGGTGGATGCCGGCAAGTACGCCGACCAGATCGACAAGTGGACCAAGTTCCGCGACGAGGCCTTCCAGTTCGCCGTGGACAAGGGCTACGACCACCCCGATTACACCGATTGGGTCTGGCCCGATGCCAACCGCGCCGGACAGGAGACCATCTCCGCCACCGCCGCGACCGCCGGAGACAACGAGTGATACGCTGATCCGACCCTGAAACCGCCCGTCATGCGCAGCCCGCATGGCGGGCGGTTTCTGTATACTGGACAAGGTTGTGAACAAAGCAGTCATCAAGGCAACCAATTCCGGACAGGAGAAGACACAGTGAGTCTTGCAAGCATCACCATCATCAGCCCCGAAGCCGCCAACGGCCGCAACGTCGTGGCCTACGGCCTGACCAAGGCCTTGAGCGCCAAAGCCAAAACGGCCGTATTCAGACCAATCGCCTGCAGGAAGCACCCATTGACCCCGGAACTGGTTGCGGCCAGCTCTTTCCCCGATACAGATCCGGAAATCTGCCGCGGCAAGTGCCCCTGTCACGCTACTGAGGACCCCATGCAGACCCGGGCCGATGTCCTCAACGCCTATGACGAGCTGGTGGATGCCGCCCATCCCGAGCGTGTCCTGATTGTGGGCAGCGATGCCTCGAAACTCTTCGACCCCGGCCTGTTCGCTCTGAATGCACAGATCGCCGCCGACCTGAGGTCCCCGGTCATGCTGGCCGTCTGCACCATCGGCAGGGAACCCGGCCAGGTCATGAAGACCGTGGCCGCCTGCCGCAGGACCATCGAGGCCCAAGGAGCCGTGCTTGCCGGAGTCTTCATCACCGGATGCCAGCCTGAACAGAAGGCGCCTCTTACCCAGGCCTTCCAGGAGTATGATCTGCCGACCTGGACCGTCTCCAAGATGGACTTCGACACGGATCCGTCCGCCGAGCAGGCCCGCCAGGCCACCAGCCAGACATTCCAGCAGGAGGTGGACGTCGACCAGGTGCTGAAGGCCGCCGAAGCCGCCAGGCCCAAGGCCACCACGCCTGTGGCCTTCCAGAATGATCTGTTGGCCAAGGCCAAGGCCGACAAGAAGACCATCGTCCTGCCGGAGGGCGGTGAGGACCGCATCCTCAAGGCGGCCGACTACCTGCTGGCCCGCAACATCGTCGACCTGATCATCGTGGGCGACAAGGATTCCATTCTGGCGCGGGGCAAGGAGCTTGGCCTCAACCACCTGGACAAGGCCTCCTTCCAGCCCATGGACGACGAGCAGGTGCTGGCACCCATGGTCGATCGCCTCTGCCAGCTGCGTGCCAAGAAGGGCATGACCCCGGAGCAGGCGCGTAAGCAGCTGGCGGATCCTTCATACTTCGGCACCATGCTGGTCGTCCTGGGCAAGGCCGACGGCCTGGTGTCCGGCTCCATCAACTCCACAGCCAACACGGTCCGCCCAGCCCTGCAGGTGATCAAGACCAAGCCGGGCGCCTCGCTGGTCTCCGGAGCCTTCCTCATGTGCTTCCCCGACCATGTGGCGGTCTTCGCCGACTGCGCCATCAACCTCAACCCATCGTCCGAGCAGCTGGCCGACATCGCCATCCAGTCGGCCCAAACCGCTCGCTCCTTCGGCGTGGACCCGCGCGTGGGCATGCTCTCCTACTCCACCCTGGGATCAGGCAAGGGCCCGGATGTGGACCTGGTCGAAGAGGCCACCCGCCTGGCCAAGGAGAAGGCGCCGGACCTGCCCATCGTGGGCCCCATCCAGTTCGACGCGGCCTGGTCCCCCACTGTGGCAGCCACCAAGGCCAAGGGTGATCCGGTTGCCGGGAAGGTCAACGTCTTCGTCTTCCCCAGCCTGAGCGCCGGAAACATCGGCTACAAGGCCGTACAGCGAACCTCGGGCGCCCTGGCCATCGGACCGGTCCTGCAGGGTCTGAACAAGCCGGTCAACGACCTCTCCCGCGGCGCCCTGGTGGCCGACATCATCAACACCGTGGCCCTGACCGCCGTCGAGGCCCAGGACTGATCAGCGTCCCCGAAACGTCCCTATAAACCTCAGGGGCTGTTGCTGGTTCCTATCTGCAAAACGGATCCGGCAGCGGCCCCAAAACCATGTCGGCCCGGCAATATACCGCGCCTTGTAAGGGCCGACGAGTAATCTTGAAGACTGATTGAGGAGCGCAGGCTCTATACAAGCACATCAGGAGGATGCCCCAATGGCGAAAACCGTCCTAGTCATCAATTCGGGTTCAAGCTCGATCAAGTACCAGCTGGTCGATCTGGAGACCAGCCAGAGCTTGGCCTCGGGTCTGGTCGAGAAGATCGGCGAGCCCACCGACGGCCATTACAAGCACGAGGTCAACGGCGAGAAGCATGAGCTTGAGGAGCCCATCCACGATCATGAGGTCGGGCTCAAGCGTGTCCTGGGCTTCTTCAAGGAGTATGGCCCTGATCTGGACAAGGCCGGCATCATCGCCGTAGGCCACCGTGTCGTCCAGGGTGGAGCCATCTTCCCCAAGCCCGCCCTCCTGACCAAGAAGACCCTGAGCCAGGTCAAGGATCTGGCCGTGTTGGCCCCCCTGCACAATGGACCCGAGGCTGAGGGCGCCGAGGTCATGAGCCGGCTGATGCCGCAGACCCCCCAGGTCTTCGTCTTCGACTCCTCCTTCTTCTTCGAACTGCCCAAGAAGGCCTCCACCTACGCCCTCAACAAGGACATCGCCAAGCAGTACCACATCCGTCGCTACGGCGCCCACGGCACCAGCCATCAGTATGTGGGCCAGCTGGTTCCCGGCCTGCTGGGCAAGCCTGCGGAAGGTCTGCGGCAGATCGTCCTACACATCGGCAACGGGGCTTCCGCTTCGGCGCAGGTTTCCGGACATCCCGTCGAGACCTCCATGGGCCTGACCCCTCTGGAGGGCCTGGTCATGGGCGGCCGTACCGGCGACATCGACCCTGCCGTTGTCTTCCACCTGATCCGCAACGCCCACATGAGCGTGGATGAGCTGGACACCCTCTTCAACAAGCGTTCCGGCATGACCGGCCTGACCGGCCATGGCGACATGCGTGAGGTCCATAAGCTGATCGCCGAGGGCGATGAGGACGCCAAGCTGGCCCTGGACATCTACATCCACCGCATTGTCGGCTACATCGGCAATTACACGGCCCAGATGGGCGGCCTGGATGCCATCACCTTCACGGCCGGCGTGGGCGAGAACGATGAAATCGTGCGCCGCCGGGTCATCGAGCAGTTGGAGCCCTTCGGCGTGAAGCTGGACCAGGAGAAGAACGACCAGCGCTCCAAGGAGGCCCGGATCATTTCCACCCCCGACAGCACGGTCGCCGTCTGCGTCATCCCCACCAACGAGGAGCTCTCCATCGCGCGTCAGGCCGAGGTCGTCGCCAGCCAGGGCGACGCCTACGGCAACAAGTTCCAGGCCTGACCGCTGACCCGACCTCTTCTATCATCTCAATCCGATTGGTGGTTGAATGGTGGATGATTGAGATTCGGGTTTGGTCCTAAGGATTTGGCCTTAAGAACCAAATAGGCCGGTGACCACATACTGTGGTTGCCGGCCTTCTTCTATATGTCAGTCACCCAGGGCCTCCAAGGCCTCCTTGTGCAGAAGACCGTTGCTGGCAAGACCATTGCCTCCCCAGGGACCCGGGTTGCCTGCCAGATCGGTGAAGCTGCCCCCTGCCTCGGTCACTATGGGGACCAGGGCACCCATGTCGTAGAGGTCCAGCTCCGGCTCGGCCGCCAGATCGATGGCACCCTGGGCCAGGAGCATGTACTGCCAGAAGTCGCCGAATCCGCGCAGACGCCAGATCCGGTCAGTCAGGTCGAGAAGCCGATCCCGGCGGCCTATGGCCTTCCAACCGGTCAGCGATGACAAGGACATGGAGGCGTCCTCCATCCGGTCCACTCCTGATACGTGGATGGCCTTGGGAGCTTCACCCTGGCGCGCCATGTAGGCTCCCTGACCCTGAGCGGCGTACCAGCGGGTGCCCAGCATGGGGGCCGATACCGCACCGACCACCATCTGATGGTCTGCCTCCAAGCCGATCAGGGTCGCCCATACCGGGACCCCGCGCACATAGTTCTTGGTCCCGTCAATGGGATCGATGATCCACCGCCTGCCGTTGGACTCCTGCTTTCCCAGCTCCTCGGCGTAGATGGTATCGTTCGGCCTAGCCCGGGCCAGCACGCGACGGATCACCGCCTCCGCCTCCCTGTCAGCCTGGGTGACCGGAGTATTGTCCGCCTTGCGTTCCACGTGAAGATCCGGCGACTTGAAGTAGCCCATGGTGACCTGATCCGCCTGGTCGGTCATGGCGATGGCCAGGTCCAGATCCTCCTGCCAGTTCTGCCCTTCAGCCTCAATGCTCATAACTCGGCTCCTTTCGCTCGAATCGCTCTGGCTCAGCCTTGGCCCTCACCTGCCAGCATCCGCTTCCACATACCCGGGAAGTCGGGCATGGTCTTGGCCGTCGTGCCGATGTTGCGAACCCGGATGCCAGGTATCTTGAGCCCAACCATGGCTGCGAAAGTAGCCATTCGATGGTCGGCATAGGTCTCCATAACAGCCCCGTGCATACTCTGAACAGGCACAGGCTCGATGTCTAGACCATCATCCAGTTCACTGGCTCGGCCGCCTATCCTGGTGATTTCCATGGCTAGCGCCTTCAGCCGGTTGGTCTCATGACCACGCAGGTGGCCGATGCCGTGCAGGCGGCTGGGGCAGTCGGCAAAGACCAGGATGGCCGCAATAGAGGGCACGATCTCCCCTGCCGGGGACAGATCGAAGTCGCCGAGTCCATGGATGGCTTCCCCGCCGGTCACCCTGCAGGTGGCGCTGCCCTGCCCGTCGGGAACCATCTCCACCTTCGCGCCCGTAGTCTCCAGATACTTGGGCAACAAGCCGCCTGGCTGGGTGGTCCGGTCTGGCCAGTTGGGTACGCTGACTTGTCCGCCTCCTATCAGGGCCGCTCCTAGGAAGGGAGCAGCATTCGACAGGTCGGGCTCCACCTGGACCCGATCGGGCAGCTGCGTCCCAGCAGATCCCCTTCCTTTGACGCTCCACCTGCAGCGGTCGGGATTGGCCTGGACCTGGACTCCGGCCTGACGCAGGTCCTCAACGGTCATGGCAATGTGTGGAAGGCTGGGAAGATGTAGGCCAGAGTGGACGATGGTCATAGTGCCCTCAGATCTGGCAGCCAGGAGCAGGAGGCCGGAAATGAACTGCGAGGATGCCGAGGAGTCTATGGTCACTTCCCTGCCCACCAGGCAATCCGGCGGTGTGAGCACAAAGGGCAGGAAGCCCTCCTGGCCCAGGTACTCGATTCTGGCCCCAAGCTGGGTCAGGCCGTCCAACAAAGGCCTCATTGGGCGCCGATAGGCCTGCTGGTCTCCGTCGAAGTGGGTGGGACCATCAGCCAACATGGCCAGGCCCGGCACGAAGCGCATAACGGTTCCAGCCAGCCCGCAGTCCACCCGGGCACCGCCACGGAAACGCCCGCCCGCCGGTGGGATGACGGTCACATCCGTGGGGTTACCCGAATCAACCCGGCAGTCCACACCAAGGGCCTCCAAGGCTCCAATCATCAGATCGGTATCACGCGACCTGAGCAGACCGGTCAGCCTGACAGGGCAGCTTCCCAGGGCCGCCAAAATCAGATACCTGTTCGAGAGGGACTTGCTTCCCGGTATTGTCACCGTTGCATCCAAGGGCCCATCGGCCTGCGGTGCCGCCCATGTCTCTTCCGCTGTCATGGTAACCATGGTAACCGCAGGCGCAGAGCTGTTCCCACTCCCTGTTCACCCGCCAAGGGTCCAGCAGGGACCTGGCCCTGTGCTATATTGATACACTGTGCTCATACGTTGATGCTTATGAGCGCCGGGCTATAGCGCAGCTTGGTAGCGCGCCTGCTTTGGGTGCAGGATGTCGCCGGTTCAAATCCGGCTAGCCCGACTTTAGCCTTCGTCCCATTTCGGGAGTCGGATCCTTGGCGTTCATGCCCAGCAATCCCGTAATGAAAATCACGAGAGCCAGAAGGCCCGTCAAGCTCGCATAAATGGACATGGTGATGGCGATGCCGACCAGATTGCCCAGCGTCAGAAAGACCATCTGCCCCAGAGGCGCCCCTATCATCATGACAGTCTGTACCACTCCCATAGTTGCAGCCAGGTGGTCCTCACCCACTGTGCTGATGAGCATGGTCATGAACCGAGGGTTGATCTTGCCCAAAAGATAGTTCATGACCAGGAGCGGGAGGAACAGCAGGGTAGGCATGTGCAGCCATACCAGGTTGATCCCTACCATGGCGGCTGCGGCCATGACTCCGGTCAGCAGATGGGCTATGGGCAGCCGTCGGAGCGGATCTGCGGCAAGGAGTGCACCAAGGATGAGTCCCAGGGAGTAGATGCCGTTGACGACGGCTATGGTCGTGCCGTAGCTTCCCCACCAGACCCCGGGCATGGAAATCAGCCCCAGATTGAGCAGGGGCTGCAGAGCCGTCCCCAGAAGGTTGACCAGGCAGCCGAAGCCCACAATCAGAATCAGGAAGGTAGAGCTGTGGAACTCCCCCAAGGTCACGCGGAGACTGGATGCCAGGCCCGAAGGCTTGTCCGCCGGTGAACCATTGCTCGCAACCTCAACCCTCGTGAATTCCCGATAGCCGATGGCCACCAGAATCCCCGCCAGAAGGAAGGTGGCGGCGTTGATCAGCGCAAATACAGCGAATCTGTTGCCCAGGAGGGCAATCAACACTGCGCCTCCGCCTGCACTGATGACGGCCGCAACACTGGAGGCGGCCGAAGTGATCGAAGTAGCCTGGTGAAGCTGGCCAGGCAGGACCAGATGTTTGAGGACAGGCATCCACAGACTGCCTGCATACCCCTCCAGCATGGAGGATGCCATGTCCATGGCTACCAACAGCAGAAAGACAGGCAGGCTCTTGGACCTGCCAATCGTCATGGCCATGACAAGATAGACACATACCTGAATCAGCTTGATCACCAGCTGCATCCGCGTCTTGTGCACGGTCCTGTCGGCCAGGTATCCGGTCAGGATGGCCGTCAGGGCTGGAGCCACCCAGGCCATTGAGGCTATGGAGACAGCCAGTCCGGCGAAGGGCATGGTCTGGGCATAGACGATGAAGACGATGTTGAAGAGCTCGCCTCCGACCGTATTCAACAGACTGGCCAGAACCATGGTCACGAAAGGCTTGTTCTTCAGAAGCTCCTGCATGGTCAGCCGCCGATCAGGGCAGTTCGATCTTCATGAGGGTCCGATGAAGCAGCCACCATGCCGGCAGGGAGGCCAGAAAGATGATCAGAAGCAGCAGAGCAGACAGTAGCGGGGATTGGGAGAGCAAGTTGCCCACTACAGCGTCCAGCAGGAGCAGGACCGCGAACATGATGGGCAGCGAACGCTTCCAGAAGCCTATAGAGAGGGCGATGCCAACCAACCCCACCAGTCCGGCAAGGCTGGTAACCAGCATGAGGAGAACCTGTTCAAGCAGACTGCTTGGCGAGCCCGTTCCAAGCGAACCCACAAGACGGTCGATCAGTAGCATGACGGTCAGGGTGATGGCCGTCCCAGCCAAGTAGGAGAGCGCAGTGAAGAGGCCGACGAAGATCAACTTGGCCAGCAGGATTCGGCTCCGCGATATGGGCAATGAGAGGGTGAGCGCCAGGTTTCTCCCCGTATAGGGCTCAATGAAGACCAGGTTGCAGAGGGCAGCAGCCACCAGGGAAAAGCCCACCAGAAGGATGACCATGGCCATCTGCAGCACGAAGGCCAGGCTTGACAACCGAGGATCTGACCGTCCGCTAGTGTGGCCAATGGCCAGGAACATGCCTCCGATGGCCAAGGCTGCGGCCACTACTGCCAGTCCTCCGAAGATACAGGGCCATAGCCTGGTCTTTTTCAGTTCTAATTTCAGCAGCGTCTTCATATCAGCCCTCCATGGCCTTGACCAGGGTTCGCTCGGCGACCTCCTGGCCCTGATTGAGGAGCTCCGGCACGCTGGCCCGCAGGCTGACTCTGCCGTCCGCCACGACCATCACGTGGTCGGCCGTGCGCAACACTTCGGAGAGAATGTGGCTGGAAAAGAGGATTGCACTCCCCTGGGCTGCCAGGCTGCGCAGGCTATCTCGCAGCTGTCCGATGGCCACAGGGTCCAGTCCGTTGAGCGGCTCGTCCAGTAGGTAAAGGTCAGGATGATGGCCCATGCACCTGGCCAGGGCCAGCCTCTGCCTCATGCCCATGGAATACCTGCCGACAGGCGTGGCTGAATCGGCAGTCAATCCGACGTTCTCCAAGAGTTGGCTGATTCCGGCGAAATCAACGGCTCTATGCTCCCCGCTTGCCAACGAATGGTAGGACAGGTCGATCTCCAGGTTCTGCCTGGCACTGAGGGACTCATAAAATACGGGCTCGTTGATGGACACCCCCATCCTTGCCAAACTGCCCGGGTAGCCTTCGCTGAGAGGTTTCTCCAGAAAACGGACCTGTCCGCCGGCAGGTCTCTGCATTCCGGTCAGAATCTTCAACAGCGTGGACTTACCAACCCCGTTGGCACCTAGCAAGCCCAGAATCTCGCCCTGCCCCAGGGTCAAATCCAGTCCGGACAGCACCTCCCTGCCGTCAAACACTTGGACAATTCCGTCCGCCTTCAGCACCTGCATAAAACTCCTTTCAAAAATACCGATGGTATGTTTGGTGGAAACAAAAAACATTACTCGTTGAGTGCCCGAATCTTGCTAGTAGACTAAGCCCTCTTGGCCTTAAGATATCTATCGGCTCTAAGAGACCCCTTGATCCTGATTCTTGTCAGATTCCTCTTGCGTGGACTCCCCGCTGGTGGCAGTCAAAGGATTGCTCTTCAGATGTGCGTGCAAATGCACAGCCGCACGAATAACCCGATCATCGACGACAGGCGCCCCTATTCCCTTGAGCATATCGGCCAACAGAGTGAACTTGGAAACTACTTGGTCCCGGGTCATGGTCGAGAACCGGATCCCTATCCACATGTTGAGCAGGATATAGAGCACCTGGGCCAGATCCTCGGGATTGCAAGGGGCAATGGAGCCGTCCTCCACGCCTTCTCGAACGTAGGGGGTGATCACGTCCACAATCCTGTCCATGGATTTCAGGTACATCTCCCCGACCATACGGGGGCTCTTCAACAGGGTTCTGGCTGAAAAGGTGACATCGAGACGCGAGTATGCCGACAGGGAGGCGATAAGCTCATTTCGCAGCTTCTCCAACCCGGTCTCGCCAGGCCAGTCCCCCAGCCAGTCTCCCTGGGAGGAGGACGAGGCCATACGCTCGGTAACTGCGTGGAAAATAGCCGTCTTGGAGGGGAAATGGTAGTAGACCGCCCCCTTGGTCATGCCGCCCAGGCCGTCGACGATGTCCTGGATGCTGGTTCCGTCGTAGCCCTTTTCCAGGAAGAGCCGCTGGGCTACATCGAGGATCTGATTGCGATGTCCTTCGGGATCCTTCGGCGTGCCCATGCAGTGCTCCTCTTCCTGTCAGCGCAACAATGCCTGATCATTCTGACCTGACCATCTTTTCTGACAAGAACCTATCATACCACCGGTATGTTCTACTCGCCCAATCACAGGCGTTGATGCCAGGGACCTTAATCCTTCTGCAGGCGACGGATGGCCTCATGCTGAATGGCCACCACAGCCTTGGCATCTGCGACTCCAGCTGCACAAAGCTCCTGCCAGGAGACCCAGGCCGACTGGATATGCTCACCCGGGTCAAAGTCGGTGGGCCCCTGATGCCAGCGACGCAGATGCATGACCACGATGTGGCCGAGCTCGTCGCTCATCCCCAGAGAGGAGTAGACATCGGGAGCAGCATCGATCCAACCGTCCTCCGGATCCAGGTGGCTTTCTGAGCCCGGCGCACCCTCAGGCCCGGGCACCAGACCGGTCTCCTCACGCAGCTCGCGCAGGACGGCCTTGACCGGGCTCTCCCCCGGGTCGATGAAGCCGGCTGGCAGGCCGAATACGTAGGCCTGGGCGCCCACCCGGTACTCGCGGGTCAGCAGATAGGCATCGGAAGCGCAGTCGTGCACCAGCATGACCACACAGGGGGCGTGACGGATAAGCTGCCGGTCGATGGTTTCCTTGGAACCATCACGCCGGAACATGGCCACCTGCTGCTGGTCAATAACGAATATCGGACCCCGGAAGACCTCCCTGTCATCCACCAGCTCGGGGGCGCGGGTCATATCGATACCCTTGGGTCCCTGACCATCGCGGCCATCCAGTCTGGCGGCCAATCGTGCCTGCAGATCCTGCGCTTCGTCGCTCATGCAATCATTCCTCCTCAACCACCAACCCTCGGCAGTCAGCGCACCACCATGATCCAGGGATCGGTGACGATGGATGAGACCTCCACCTGTGGACGAACACCGGTAGCCGTCTCCAAGGCCCTGGCAATATCCCCCTTGGCGTAGCGGAACCAGAGACTCTCGATGGCGGAATGCGGGGTGTTGATCAGCATGGGTCTGGGCTGATTGGGCCGACCGGCCATCCTGGCCTCATAGAGGGCCTGTTGGTAGGCGTCCGTGGCAGGGTGATGGCGCAGATCGCTGGTGATGTAGACGTCGGCCCCCGTGGACCGGACCAGGTCGAATTCGGAGTCCCCTGAGCCGGGAAGCAGGGCGACTGTGGAGACCATGGCCTCGGACGGACCGACCGCCTGAACACCCAGAGCCGTCCTGGGCAGGAGGCCCGCCACAGTATGGACCAAATCCTCAAAAGGCGTGGGCTTGGGAAGCCTTCCCCAACGACCCAGGCCTACCTGAATCCCCTGATCGGCATGCAGGTCGCGCCTGGAGACCGGCTGAGGAGCCAACGGTCTCGCATCCTGCAGGTCCAGGGCATCGGCAGCCGCCTGGGCCACGCCACGGTAGGCGGCATCAGCGTTGGTATGCCCCACCCAGAGCCCGCAGTGGCCCTCGATCAGCCTGGTTATCATATCCCCGCGGAAGTCCAGGCCGGAGACCTGGTGGACTGACCTGAAGAAGAGCGGATGATGGGTGATCAGCAGGTCGGCCTTGTGATCCAGAGCCTCCTGAACCACATCGGGCCGAGGGTCCACAGCGCACCAGATCCGTCTGACCGGCCAGGACGGATCCCCCGCCACCAGACCCGGATGATCCCAGTCCTCCGCGTAGTCCAGAGGGTAGAGCCCCTCCAGCAGATCCACCACCTGGCCCAGGGGCACTGAACGCCCCTGAACCTCATCCTGTCGGTCAGACATGACGATCCCTCCTCGGATCCTGCTGGTCCCAGGCCACTCCATGTCAGGTCAGTGAGCAGCCAGCTCCCAGTCCTGGCCGATGCCGGTGGACACGTCCAGGGGCACGGCCAATTCAACGGCATGTTCCATGGAATCCTTGACCAGTTTGGTGGCCTTGTCGGTCTCTCCGGGAGCTATTTCCACCAGCAGTTCATCGTGGATCTGCAGGGAGATGCGGCTCTTCAGCCCCTGGTCGGACAAGGCACGGCTGGCCTTGATCATGGCGATCTTCATGATGTCCGCAGCCGATCCCTGGATGGGCGCGTTGAGGGCGGCCCTCTCGGCGGCCTCGCGGGTGGGACGACGCTTGGAGCGCAGCCCAGGGAAGTAGCGCCGCCGCCCGAACATGGTCTCGGTGTAGCCCTTCTCCCGGGCATCGGCCACCAGGGACTCCAGGTACTCATGGACCTTACCGAAGGTGGCGAAGTACTTGGCGCGCAGCACGTCAGCCGCAGCCGGGCTGATCTTGAGTTGCTGGGCCAAGCCGTAGGTGCTCAGACCATAGGCCAGGCCGTAGCTCATGGCCTTCACGTGGGAACGCTGGTCCCCGGTGACCTCCTCCATGGGGATGTCGTAGACCAGGCTGGCCACGTACCGATGGAAGTCGGCGCCCGACTTGAAGGCGTCGATCAGGGCCTGGTCCCCGGAAAGATGGGCCATGATCCGCAACTCCACCTGTGAGTAGTCCGAGGAGAGCAGCGCCTCATACCCGCTGCCGGGCACGAAGGCCGAACGAATCTCGCGGCCCCGGGCATCCCTGTTGGGGATGTTCTGCAGGTTGGGATCGACCGAGCTCAACCGGCCAGTGGCGGCCACGGTCTGCTCGTAGGTGGTGTGCAGCCGCCCATCCCGGGGGTTGACGGCCTCGCGCAGGGTCTGCACGATCTGCTTGAGCTTGTTGGTCTCCCTGTGTTTGAGCAGGGCGCCCAGGAAGTCGTTGGCACGCTCGTTGTTGACCGATTTGATGTAGAGGTCCTGCAGGACCGAGACGTTGGTCGAATAGGACCCGGTCTTGGTCCTGTGGGTGGGCACCAGGCCCATGTCATCGAAGAGCACCTTGCTCAGTTGCTTGGGGCTCTGCAAATTGACACGGCTGCCGGCCCTGTCCCAGGCGATTTCCTGAGCCTGGCGGGCCTCAGCGGCGAACCTGTCGTGCATCTCCTTGAGACGGGCATCATCCACCTTGGCGCCCTCGGTCTCCATCTGCGCCAGGACTGCGGAGGTGGGCAGCTCTATGGTGCGCAGCAGGCCGTACTGGTGGCGCTCGTCCATAAGCTCCTGCAGACGCTCGGAGACCATCATGACGTACTGGGCCTGGCGAAGAATCCGGGTCCCCCGCCGACGTTCGTCCTCATCCTCTCGCCCGTCCAGGGCCAGGGCCCCCTGTGTGGCCTCTGGCTCCTCCTCTACGGGGATGGCCAGGAAGTGGGCTACGGCCTGTTCCAGATTGTCGGCATGGAAATCAGGCTCAGCCAGATAGCCTGCCAGCTTGGTGTCGAACAGGGGCAGGGGCATGTGCAGCCCCTGGCTTTCCAGGAAGTGCAGATGCTCCTTGTAGCCATGGACCACACAGGTCCCGATCCGCTGGTCGATCAGCTCCTGGATGGCCGCACGCATGTCTTCGTCAATGTCTTCCGCCATGAAGACCAGACCGTGGCCATCCATGGAGAGAATGGCCAGCTCCTCCAGGCCATAGTCACCGTGCTTGGCCCAGCCGATGGCGTGGAGAACCCAGTGCTCCTTCATGGCCTCGCTGCAGCGCATGGCATTCTGGTCGGTATCGCCGATGTCCTTGACGTTATCCAGGGAATCGGCCATGGCCTTGACATGGTCCGCCGACTGTCGGCAAAGGGCCTTATCCGGCAGATGCTTCTCGCACCAGTCCCGCAGCTGGTCGGCCGACTCCGCCTTATCACGCTCGGGCTGGGTGAACTCCTCCTGCTTGTTGCTTACATCGACCAGTGCCGAGGCTGGAGAGTAATCGTAATCGGCTACCGTGTTGAATCCGCGCAGGATTTTCTTACGGGTCTGCGGGCCGAACTGCAGCTGCTCGAAGATGGGCAGGACCTGATCCGTGTGGATGGTGCCGAAACGCAGATCCTCCACCTTCACGCCCAGATCCAGGTCGCGCACCAGGGCGTTGACCTTCCGGTTGAGCCGGACCTGGTCGGCGTTCTCCGCCAGGGCCTGGCCCTTCTTGCCGCCGATCTCGTCGGCGTGCTCCAGAATGGAATCCAGCGATCCATACTTATTGATCCACTTGGCGGCATAACCGTCGCCCACGCCCGGTACACCAGGGATGTTGTCGGCTCCCTCGCCGCGCATGGCGGCCAGATCCGGGTACTGCTGCGGGGTCACCTTGTAGCGATCCATGATGGCCTGGGGCGTCATGTGCTTGAGGTTCTTGAAGTGGTGGCCGGGGTAGAGCACCGTGATGTCGTCGTCCACCAGCTGGAATGCATCCCTGTCCCCGGACAGGACCAGGGTCTTGAACCCAGCCTGCTCGCCCATGGTGGCCAGCGTCCCGATGATGTCATCACCCTCGTAGCCCGGCTTTTCGATATAGGTGATGCCCAGACCCTTGAGCAGGTCCTGGATCAGGGGCAGCTGGCTCAGCAGTTCCTTTGGCGCGGCCTCACGCGTGCCCTTGTACTGGGGCAGCATGGCGTTGCGGAAGGTGCCGCCTTTGACGTCAAAGGCCACGCCCATATGAGTGGGCTTCTCCTTGGCCATGACATCCGCCAACATGGTGGCAAAGCCCCATACTGCGTTGGTGGGCTGCCCTGTCGAGGTGGTGAAACTCTCGACGGGAAGGGCATAGAAGGCCCGGAAGGCCAGCGAATGTCCATCGACGACCAACAAGGTGCGGTCGTCCTTGTCCTGCTTCTTCGTCTGGTCTTCCATAGGCGGGCTAACGGTCGTTCTGGTTGGCCACGTTGTTGATGACCACGTCGGCCACCTCCTGCATGGTCAGCCTACGATCCATGGAGGTCTTCTGGATCCAGCGGAAGGCCTCGGACTCGGTCATCCCCATGTTCTCCATGAGCAGGCCCTTGGCTCGGTCCACCCGCTTGCGGGCCTCGAAACGGGCCTTCATGTCGGTGACCTCGTCCTTCAGGGCGTTGATCTGATCGAAGCGGGAAATGGCCACCTCAAGGGCCGGCAGCAGCTTTTCCGGAGCGAAGGGCTTGACCACGTAGGCCATGGCTCCTGCATCAGCCGCCTTCTCGACCAGGCTCTGCTGGGAGAACGCCGTCAGCATAACCACCGGAGCCAGATTCTCCTTGCCGATCTCAGTGGCGGCGGTAATGCCGTCGGTGCCGGGCATCTTCACATCCATAACGACTACATCGGGCCTCAGCTCGCGGGTCAGATCAATGGCCTCCTGGCCGCTGGCCGCCTGGCCGACCACGTCATAGCCGGCATCCTCGAGAGCTTCGACGGTATCGAGCCTGATCAAAGCCTCATCCTCCGCCACAACCACGGTCCGCCCCTCGGGTGAATCGCTGCGGTTCTTACTCTCTGAAGCCACTTTCAACCTCGTTTCCTGAAAGTCCATCCGATCCTCACCGAAAGCCGATGAGGGACGGATGGGGTTCGCTTTATCGTGCCCCCGGTGAGACTCGAACTCACACTGCACGGATTTTGAGGCCGTTTCCTCTGCCAATTGGGATACGGGGGCTTTTCATTACCACAGAGAATCTACCATACTTTGGCGACGACGCAAGGTTATTCGTGTTGAATCTGCCTTAGAATGAAGACAGTTATGTATACAGGCACATCAGCAGTCGAAGGAGAGCATGATGACCACTCAGATCTATCGGCGGTTCGATCCTTGGCGCACCTCCCCCGTCCAGGAGAAGGCCCGCAAGCAAATTATGGACAGCCACTACTTCAGCGTCGACAGGGTCACCTTTGAATCCAGCGACAGTCAGACCTTCGACCGCAGCATCGTCAGCGAGAAGCATGGGGATACCATCGCCGTCCTGGCCATCACCGACGACGGAAGGATACCCCTGGTCGAGCAGTACCGTCTGCCCACCCACCGTTGGACCCTTGAGCTGCCGGCCGGCCATCCGCTCAACGACAAGGAAGCCCCCATCGATGTAGCCACCAGACGACTGCGCGAGGAGGCCGGATACAAGGCCGCCTCCTTCAACCAGTTCGCCAGGTTCATCAACACCCCCAGCTTCTCCACGCAGCACACCACCCTCTTCTATGCCGAGGGCCTGACCCCGGTCCAGCCTGCCAGCCTGGCACCGGAGACCCCCCACCAGAATGTGCGACTCTTCACCGTGGACGAGGCCTACGACATGGTGATCGCAGGAACCATACTGGATGCAAAAACCACCATCGCCATCCTGCGGGCGAAAATCGGACTGTCGGACCTGCACTGATGCAGGAACCCCCGCACGACGAACCGGTGGCCTCTCCCCTACCTTGGCGGGCGGGGGAAAGACCACCGGTTTCTTGCTCTATCAGTACCGAATGAACCTGACGGCCACCCGCCTGGCTGACTCAGTCGACAGCCAGGCGGCATGCCGGAGAATCAGTCGTTGGCGCCAACCGTGTGCACGTAGATGCAGTCGGTGTTTCCTGGCTCATACTCGCCCTGGGCGCTGCTCAGCACCACCAGGCAGTCGCCGTCGGAGACCTTGCCCTGCTTCTTCAGGGTGGCGTCCACGAAGGCCATTAGGCCTGCACGGTTGAAGTCGTGGTAGTCCTGCTCGCACATGAAAGCCTCGGTGCCCCAGCTCAGGGCCAGCCAATGATAGGTGTGCTCATCGGTGGTCAGCGCATAGATGGGGGCGGCCGGACGCTCACGGGAGACGCGGTGCACGGTGTTGCCGGTCTGGGTAAAGGCCACGATGGCCTTGGCGTTGATCTTGTCGGCCAAATCCACAGCGGCGGAGGAGACGGCACCGGAGTTGGACATGTCCAGGTCGTGCATATCCGGGATGCGGTCGAACCCGTGGGTGGTGGCGTACTCGGAAATCCGGGCCATGGTGGAGACCGTGGTGTCGGGGTAGTCGCCCACGGCGGTCTCGTTGGAGGTCATGGTGGCATCGGCACCGTCCAGGACGGCGTTGGCGCAGTCGGAGGCCTCGGCGCGGCTGGGGATGGGCGAATGAACCATGGAGCCCAGGACCTCGGTGGCGACGATGACCGGCTTGGCATACTGACGGGCCAGTTCGATGCAGCGCTTGGTCACCAGGGGGACCTGCTCGAAGGGCATCTCCACGGCCATGTCACCACGGGCCACCATGATGCCGTCGAAGGCCTTCACAATCTCCTCCAGGTTCTCAACCGCCTGGGGCTTCTCGATCTTGGCCACGATGGGAATGCGGCGACCCTCCTCGTCCATGATCTCATGGGCGCGGTCGATGTCAGTGGCGAAGCGGACGAAGGACATGGCGATGATGTCGGCGCCGGTGCGGATGCCCCAGCGCAGGTCCTCCTCGTCCTTGGGGGTCAGTGCCGGCAGGCTCACGGCCACACCGGGCAGGTTGATGCCCTTGTGGGAGGAGACCGGGCCGGCCACGACCACCTTGGTGTGGACCTGGTTGCCCTCGACCTTGGTGACCTCCAGACGGACCTTGCCGTCATCGATCAGGATGGGATCGCCGGGGTGGCAGTCCCCGGGCAGGCCTTTGAAGGTGGTGGAGGTCATGTGCTCGTCACCCTCGACATCGTCGGTGGTGATGGTGAACTCCTGGCCCTCCTTGAGGATGACCTTGTCTTCGCCCTGCTCGTTCTTCTTGAACCAACCGCAACGAATCTTGGGACCCTGCAGATCGACCAGGGCCGCCACGTTGCGCCCAGTCTCCTTGCTGGCCTGACGCACGTTGTTGTAAACCTTGAGGTGATCTTCGGGGGTGCCGTGGGACCGGTTGAGCCTGGCCACATCCATGCCGGCCTTGACCAGCTTGGTGATGTTTTCCAGCGACTCCGAAGCCGGCCCGATGGTATCGACGATCTTGGCTTTGCGCATATGCTACCTGCCTGTTCTTTTTCTTACTTACCGTTCCATTGTACAGACTCAGGCCGCTGGGAACCAGTATTTACCGTTAGCGCTAACAACCCTTGTGCTTCAAGGCTTCCCTTATTGCTTTGCTCCCTGGGGAGCAGCTGCAGAGGACATATGGCGGCTCTTGAGCACTGAAGCCAGGGCCGCGATGCCCACGGCCAAAACGATGACCAGCAGAGATGCCCAGGTCGGTATTTCCGGCACTGCTTCCAGGGGCCGCCCGCCGTTGATGAAGGGCAGCGTGTTGCCGTGCAGAGCCTCCATGATCAGCTTGACCCCGATGAAGGCCAGGACCACGGCCAGCCCCAGGGGCAGATACTCCAGCTTGTCCAGCAGGGATCCCAGCAGGAAGTAGAGCTGCTGAAGGCCCAACAGGGCGAAGACGTTGGAGGTGAAGACGATGAAGGGATCCTTGGTCAGTCCGAAGATGGCCGGAATGGAGTCAAAGGCGAACATGACATCGGTGGTGCCGATGGCCAGAAAGACCACCAGCATGGGCGTGAAGTAGCGCTTGCCCTCGAAGGTGGTCCGCAGGCGCTCACCGTCGTAGTGGCTGGTGATGGGGATGACCCGGCGCAGGACCCTGATCAGCCCGTTCTCGTGGTACTCCTCCTGCTTGCCTCGGCTGGAGACCATGTTCCAGGCGGTATAGAGCAGGAAGAAGCCGAAGATGAAGAAGACCCAGGTGAAGCGGGTGATCAGCGCCGTTCCGGCCAGGATGAAGACCCCGCGCAGCAGCAGGGCGATGGTGATGCCGACGCTGAGCACATAGCGCTGAAGCCGCAGGGGCACGGCGAAATTGCCCATGATGATGACGAAGACAAAGAGGTTGTCGATGCTGAGCGAGTACTCGGTCAGCCAGCCCGAGTAGAACTCGATGGCCGGCTTAGATCCGGCCACCTTCCAGATCAGCGCCCCGAAAATCAGGGCCATGACCACAAAGAAGCCGATGTGCCTCACGCATTCGCCGGTCGAAGGGACGTGCGGCCGCCGCCCGATGACCAGAAGATCAACCACGAAGAAAACGGCCAGCACAACCAGGCTCACAACCATGAACGGCAGAGGTGTCTCGGACATATCACCTGACTTTAGCGGCAAGATATGACGTGCTCATCTGCCCCTCCGCATGTCAGAACATCCTCACAGAGAGCGGTCAGCGGATCGGGCCTGTGATGCTCTCGCCTGGCATCACAGGCCCTAAGCATAGCCGGGGCAGGCCACTGGTCAAGATCTCCGGACCAAGGAGCAAACTTACTTTTTGGCCTCGGTCATCTGTCTCAGTTCCTTCTTCAGATCCTTGATTTCGTCGCGCAGGCGGGCTGCGAGCTCGAACTGCAGCTGTTGCGCAGCCGTGTGCATCTGGTCGCTCAGCTGACGGATCAGGTCGGCGAGGTCCTGCGCCGGCAGACCGGCCTGGAGGATCTCCTGATGCCGCTTGTCGGCCTCCTCCTTGTCGTAGAGGGGCACGCCCAGGTGGGAGTTGCCGGCCTTGTTGGCGTTGCGGTAGCCGCCCGCCAGCAGGGTCTGTGTGTCCACATCCTCCTTGGCCAGCATGTCGTTGACGTCGCTGATCTTCTTGATCAACGGCTTGGGATCCACGCCGTGTTCCTTGTTGTAGGCGATCTGCTTGGCCCGGCGACGGTTGGTCTCGCTGATGGCCTTGTCCATGGAGTCGGTGACCTCGTCGGCATACATGATGACCTTGCCGGACACGTTCCTGGCGGCACGGCCGATGGTCTGGATCAGGGAACGGTAGGAACGCAGGAAGCCCTCCTTGTCCGCATCCAGTATGGCCACCAGGGAGACCTCGGGCAGGTCCAGCCCTTCACGCAGGAGGTTGATGCCCACGATGACGTCGATCTTGCCCTCGCGCAGCTCCCGCAGGAGCTCCACACGCCGCAGTGTGTCCACATCAGAGTGCAGGTACTCCACCTTGATGTCGCGCTCCAGCAGGTAGTCGGTCAGGTCCTCGGCCATCTTCTTGGTCAGCGTGGTCACCAGGACCCGCTCGTGACGGGCCACCCTGGCCTTGATCTCGTCCAGGAGGTCGTCCACCTGCCCCTTGACAGGCCTGACCTCCACCTCGGGATCCAGCAGACCGGTGGGGCGGATGACCTGTTCCACCACCCCGTCTGACAGACCCATCTCATAGTCGCCCGGCGTTGCCGACAGATAGACGGTCTGGCCCACCTTGTCCAGAAATTCGGGCCACTTCAGCGGACGGTTGTCCATGGCCGAGGGCAGACGGAAGCCGTGCTCGACCAGGGTCCGCTTGCGGCTGGCATCCCCCTCGTACATGGCTCCGATCTGGGGAACGGTCACATGGGACTCGTCGATGACCAGCAGGAAGTCGTCGGGGAAGAAATCCAGCAGGGTGTGGGGCGGCGTCCCGGGCTCGCGCCCGTCGAAGTGGCGGGAGTAGTTCTCCACTCCGGAGCAGGTGCCGATCTGGGTGAGCATCTCCAGGTCGTAGGTGGTGCGCATGGTCAGCCTCTGGGCCTCCAGCTCCTTGCCCTGCTTGCGCAGCTGGCCCACACGCCAGTCCAGCTCCTCCTTGATGGTCTTCAGGGCGCGCTCCATCCGCTCGGGACCGGCCACATAGTGGGAGGCGGGGAAAATATGCACTGAGGTTTCGTGGGCTATCTCGTCCCCGGTCAGCGGGTGCAGGGTGGAGATGCGGTCGATCTCGTCGCCGAAGAATTCGATGCGAACGGCCAGCTCCTCATAGACGGGGATGATCTCGACCGTGTCGCCGCGCACGCGGAAGGTGCCTCGGGTGAAGGCGATGTCGTTGCGCTTGTACTGCATGTCCACGAACTTGCGCAGCAGGTCGTCCCGGTTGATCCGGTCCCCCTCGTGCAGGAAGAGCATGCGCCCGGCGTACTCCTCGGGCGTGCCCAAGCCGTAGATGCAGGAGACGGTGGCCACCACCACGCAGTCGCGCCTGGTAAGCAGATTAGCCGTTGCGGCGTGACGGAGCCGCTCCACGTCGTCGTTGATGTTGGAGTCCTTCTCGATATAGGTATCCGTCTGGGGAATGTAGGCCTCAGGCTGGTAATAGTCGTAGTAGGAGACGAAGTAGGAGACCGCATTGTCGGGCATGAGCTCGCGGAACTCGGCGCAGAGCTGGGCGGCCAGGGTCTTGTTGGGCTCCAGAATCAGGGTGGGCCGCTGCAGGCGCTCGATCAGCCAGGCCGTGGTCGCGGTCTTGCCGGTGCCGGTGGCGCCCATGAGCACCACGTCGTTCTCGCCGTTCTCGATCCGCGTGGCCAATTCCTCGATGGCCTCTGGCTGGTCGCCGGAGGGCTTGTAGGGAGACTTGACCACGAAGGGCTTATTGGTCCGCTCAATGTTGAACCCCATGAAACTCCCTTCCAGGATGCGTCATTCACCAAGGCCCGTCAGTCGCTGCGCGAGGATCCCTTGGCCAAGGCCTTTAACTCTTCATATATTCTATCAACAGACTCGAACATTTGTTCGATAGGCTGGGACCCGTCCACCAGCAGATCGGCCTGGGCGCGTCGCGAACTGCTGCTGGTCTGGGAACCGATGCGCTCAACAGCCTGGCTTCCAGTCATATGCCGCTGATTCACCATACGCGCAATCCTCACCTGGCTGGGGGCCTCCACCACCAGGACCCTGTCGAAATGAAACGGTATGGCTGATCCCACCTCGGTCAGCAGAGGCACCTCATGGACCACCACATCGGAACCGTCCAGCCAGGGCTGCTCGGCCTTGGAAGCCAGGTCATAGACCAGCGGATGGATGATCTCGTCCAGGTCCCTGCGATCCCGGTCGGCCGTCGGCCCGCCGAAGACCCTTGCCGCCAAGGCTGACCTGTCCACACCACCATGACCGTCCCCGCAGTCCGAACCGAAGCGCTCCAGGACCGGTCCCACGCCGGGTCCGCCCGGGGCGATGACCTCATGGGAGAGCCGGTCGTAGTCGATGACCCTGGCCCCGTCCTGGGCCAGCCGAGCCGCCACCGTGCTCTTGCCAGCCGCTATTCCGCCGGTCAATCCCACACGTATCATCCCGACCTCCCGCATATACCTTATGGCAGCAGATACAAATGGAGGGGCCCGACCGAGGCCGGACCCCTCCATTCACCGCTTGATGCTCACTTCTTTTCCTTGAGCAGCTGCTCGCGCAGAGCGGCCAGCTGGTCGTCGGAGGCCAAAGTGCCCTCGGAGCTGGACTCCGAGCTGTAGTTGGTGGTCTCCTCGGAGCTCTGACGACGAGAGCGCGAACCGGAGGCGGGCGCCTGGGAGGACCGGCTGTCCTCGGCGGCCGAAGCCTCGGCGTTCTCCAGCTCCTTGGCCACGAAGGCCTTGTGCTGCTCCCAGAGGTCGTGGGCGGCCGCATACTGGGACTCCCACTCCTCCCGCTGCTTCTCGTAGCCGGCGATCCACTCGTTGCTCTCGGGGTCGAAGCCCTCGGGGTACTTGTAGTTGCCCTCCTCGTCGTACTCGGCGGGCATGCCGTAGATGGCCGGATCGAAGTCCTCGGAAGTCGGATCGACGGAGTCGTCGGCCTGCTTGAGGGACAGGGAGATACGGCGGCGATCCAGGTCGACGTCGATGACCTTGACGAAGATCTCCTCGCCCTGCTTGACCACGGTCTCGGGGTTCTCCACGTGGCGATTGGCCAGCTCGGAGATGTGGACCAGGCCCTCGATGCCGTCCTCGACGGAGACGAAGACGCCGAACTGCACGATCTTGGTGACCTTGCCCTTGACGATCTGTCCGGGCACGTGGGTCCGGGCGAAGCGCTGCCAGGGGTCTTCCTGGGTGGCCTTGAGGGACAGCGAGATGCGCTCGCGGTCCATATCGACATCCAGCACCTCGACGGTGACCTTGTCGCCCACCTTGACGACCTCGCTGGGGTGATCGATGTGCTTCCAGGAGAGCTCGGAGACGTGGATCAGGCCGTCCACACCGCCCAGGTCGACGAAGGCGCCGAAGTTGACGATGGAGCTGACCGTACCCTCGCGGATCTGGCCCTTCTTGAGCTGGGCCATGAAGGTCTCGCGCACCTCGGACTGGGTCTCCTCCAGGTACTGGCGGCGGGAGAGGACCACGTTGTTGCGGTTCTTGTCCAGCTCCAGGATCTTGGCCTTGATCTTCTGCCCGATGTAGGGAGACAGGTCGCGCACGCGGCGCATCTCGACCAGGGATGCGGGCAGGAAGCCACGCAGGCCGATGTCGACGATGAGTCCGCCCTTGACGGCCTCGATGACGGTGCCCTCAACGACGCCGTCAGCCTCCTTGATCTTCTCGATGTCGCCCCAGGCGCGCTCGTACTGGGCGCGCTTCTTGGACAGGATCAGACGGCCTTCCTTGTCCTCCTTGGTGACGACCAAGGCCTCGATGGTGTCACCGACCTGGACCACATCGTCGGGATCGACATCCTTCTTGATGGAAAGCTCGCGGGAGGGAATCACGCCCTCGGTCTTGTAGCCGATGTCCAGCAAAACCTCGTCATGGTCGATCTTAACGACCGTCCCCTCGACCAGATCCCCATCGTCGAAGTTCTTGATGGTGGAATCGACTGCCTTGATGAAGTCTTCCTCGGACCCGATGTCATTGACCGCGACCTGGGGGACTTCCTTCTTGTTCTCTGCCATTAATTGAATTGTTTCTTGTATAGTTGGTGGATATTTTTTCCGTATTGAGTTATGCGTTCCCGCCGGCAGGCGCGAACATTCTCCATGATAGGAGACACCACGGTCATTGTCGCCGGGAGACCTCGGGCGTGTCGCAGGCAGGGATTCCGGCGGCCCGCTCGGCGGATTCGACCACATTGACCAGGAGCATGGCCCGGGTCATGGGCCCCACCCCGCCGGGATTGGGCGTGTAGGCGGCTGCAGACAGCCTGGCGGCCGGATCGATGTCGCCCTTGATCCGCCAGCGCCCCTCCTGCTGATCCCAGATCCGGGAGACGCCTACATCCATCAGGACGGCACCCTGGCGAACCTGGTCCGGGCCAACCAGCCCGGCTCGTCCCACGGCTGCGATGATCATGTCAGCCCTGCGCAGATGGGCATCGATATCCCTGGTGTGGGTATGGCAGAGGGTCACGGTGGCATCCACCCCGCGGTTGGTCAGGAGCAGTCCGATGGTGCGGCCCACGGTCAATCCCCGGCCCAGCACGCAGACCTCCTTGCCGGCCAGGTCAATCCCGTAATGGTCCAGCAGATACAGGATCCCCCGTGGGGTGCAGGGCAGTGGGGTCCGCACCCGGCCGTCGGTATGCAGGACCAGCTGGCCCAGGTTGTATGGATGCATGCCATCGGCGTCCTTGGCCGGATCGATACGATCGATGATCTCAGTGGGATCCACGCCCTCGGGCAAGGGCAGCTGGACGATGTAACCGGTGCAGTCGGGATCCTGGTTGAGCTGATCCACTGCAGCGAGAATCCGCTCCTTGCCGGCATCGGCGGGCAGATCAATCCTGATCGACCGGATGCCCACCTGGCCGCAGTCCCGATGCTTGCCCTCCACATACTTGAGCGAGCCGGGGTCCTCCCCCACCAGGATGGTACCCAGGCCGGGAGTGCGTCCCATGGCCGTCAGCCTCGCCACGCGAGCGCGCAGGTCCTCTTTGAGTTCCGCAGCCGCCGCCTTGCCGTCCAGTTTCACTGCAGTCAATACATCTCCATCATTCAAGCGGGCGCAAACCCTTGTCGAAGTCGTCTGGGCCAGCCTAGCGCAGATTCCTCCCCGACCGGAAGCTCCGTCCAAGGGCCGGTACAGGAGGACTCGACTGCTGAAGTTGCGCGCTGTCCCCTCCCCAACAATAATGAGAATCATGCTCAATAAGAGCAGGTTCACCTTGTGAGCCCTTGCAGGAAAGGAAGCCATGGATACGGACACGGACAGCACATCCACGCAGGCCTGCATCGTCTTCGACCATGCCGCCATCCGCCGATCCGGGCGGCTGATCTGGTCGGAGGGGACCTTCACCATTCCTGCAGGGACCGTGACAGCCATCGTGGGCACCAACGGCACCGGCAAAACCAGTATGATGCAGGCAGAGCTTGGTCTACTCCCCCTGGATGCAGGAAGTCTGCAGGTCCTGGGGCAGCCGGCCGGCCAGGCCAACGACCGCATCGGCTACGTACCCCAGAGCTACACCTCTGACATCGACTCCAACCTGACGGCCGAGCAGTCCGTCCTGCTGGGGCTGACCGGCACCCGCTTCGGCATCCACCCCGTCACCCGGCAGGACCGCGAGCGCGCCGGAAAGGCCATGCGCTTCATCGGCATGGAGGACAGGGCCCACCTGCGCCTGTCCCAGCTCTCCGGTGGCCTACGACAGCGGGTGGCCATCGCCCAGGCCCTGGTCTGCGATCCTGACCTGCTCATGCTGGACGAGCCCCTGGCCAATCTGGACCTGGCCGGTCAGCGAGCCACCGTCCACCTGCTGGCACAGCTCAACAGCCGTCTGGGCATGACCATCCAGGTGGTGGCCCACGACCTGAACATGCTGCTGCCTGTGCTGACCGGGGCGGTCTACCTGCTGGACGGGCATCCGCACTACGCCCGCATGGACGACGTGCTGGACTCGGACCTGCTCACCCACCTCTACGGCACCAAGGTGGAGGTGGTCACCACTCCCCAGGGGGACATGTTCGTGGCCCCCGACATGGACGAGCCGATCGGCCCCGTCCACAATCGCTACCAACCCAGCCAGGTGGCCCGCCTGCACGGGGCGGACCGGGAAAGGACCTCATGACCACGCCAGTCTTCGACCCACATTGGACGGAGATCCTCGCCGCCCCCTTCATGCGCAACGCCATGGTGGCCGGATTGTGCATCGCCGTGGCCGCCGGAGCCATGGGCTACTTCACCATCGCCAGACACTCCACCTTCGCCGCCCATGCCCTGGCCCACATCGGCCTGCCCGGCGCCACGGGGGCCGTCCTGCTGGGGCTGCCGGTCTCTGCCGGCATGGGGCTGTTCGCCCTGGGCGGGGCGCTGGTCATCGGAGCCCTGGGCAAGCGTGCCTCCCAGAGGGAGATCGCCACGGGCACGGTCCTGGCCTTCGCCACCGGTCTGGGGCTCTTCTTCGCCAGGATGTCCAGCTCGGCCTCCCAGCAGATGCAGGCCATCCTCTTCGGATCCATCCTGACCATCACCCGGGGCCAGGTCGTCGGCTTCATAATCTTCGATGCAATCCTGCTGATCCTGCTGGCCCTGATCTACCGGCCCCTGCTTTTCAGCTCCCTGGATGAGCAGGTGGCCCAGGCCCGTGGCGTGCCCATCGGGCTGATGAACCTGACCTTCATGGCCATCATGGCCGGGGTCATCACCATCGCCGTGCCGGCAGTGGGAACCCTGCTCATCTTCGCCCTGGTCGTCACCCCGGCGGCCACTGCCAACATCCTGGTGGCCTCTCCCCTGCGGGCCATGCTCCTGTCGGGACTGATCTGCCTGGCTTCCATCTGGGGAGGCCTGGTGATTTCGGCCATGGTTCCCGCTCCTCCAAGCTTCGTCATCGTGACCCTGTCCACCCTCTTCTGGGCTCTGGCCAAGGGGTGGGCGGCCCTGCGCGCCTGATGCCGGTCAGTCCACCAGGGCGGTGGCCATGACGGCGATGCCCTCGTCGTGACCAGTGAAACCCATGCCATCGGTAGTGGTAGCGGTCAACCGAACCGGTGCACCAACAGCCTGGCTCATAGCCTGCTGGGCCAGGTGACGACGGGAGGAAATTCTGGGACGCTGTCCGACGATGACCAGGGAGGCGTTGAGCAGCCTACGACCGTGTTCATGCAGGCAGTCCATGGTCTTCTCCAGCATGTCCGCCCCATGCATGCCCGCTCCGGGGGACTGTGATCCCAGGCCGAACAAGGTGCCGATGTCGCCCAGGTCGGCGGCTGACAGGATGGCATCAATCAGGGCATGGGCGGCCGCATCGCCGTCAGAATCGCCCAGCAGGCCGGGGGTTCCGTCATTCCAGGACAGGCAGGCCAGCCAGAGGCGACGCCCGCCGGTCGGGTCGAAGCGATGGGCGTCAAAGCCCAGTCCGACGCTTGGATGGCACATGACCGGATCCGGCCTCAGCGCTTGGCCTTGGTCTTGCCCTTGGCCTTGTTCTTGGCGGCCTCCTGGGCCACCCGTGCCAGGGTCTTGGAAGCCGGCTCCTTGGGGGACTTGGTATGGTGCTTGTCGTCGCCGGGCATGGGCTCCGCATAGCCCAGGTTGACGTCCAGCAGACGCTGGGCCTCGTCCTCGTCCAGCTTCTCGGACAGGGCGATCTCGGAGGTCAGAATCTTGCGGGCCTTGATCAGCATCCGCTTCTCGCCCGCCGAAAGTCCATGCTCGTCCACGTCACGCTGGGAGAGGTCGCGCACGACCTCGGCGATCTTGTTGACCTCGCCGGTGGCGATCTTCTCCACGTTCAGCTTGTAGCGGCGGGACCAGTTCATCTCCTTCTCCTCGACCACCGGGGTGCGAAGGATCTCGAAGACCTTGGCCACCGCCTTGGCGTCGACGATGTCCCTGACGCCCACCTTGGCCGCGTTCTCGACGGGGACGTTGATGACCAGTCCGTCAGAGGAGAGCACGGACAGCTGCAGGTACTTGCGGGTGACGCCCTTGACGGTCCGTTCGGTGATGGCATCCACCCTGGCGGCCCCATGACGCGGATAGACGACCATGTCACCGACCTTGTAACCCATATGTCCTCCAGAACGAGTCGATAAAATACCATATAATAATGTCATTGCGCATGGACTTGCCGATGGGGCTCGGAGGCGACGCGATTCTCTGCGAGCACACTTCCCCTGGAGGCTCTGAAGACTATTCTGGAAGAAACGACGGTGGTGGAACGAATGCCGGCAAGGCTCCACCCCGCATGACGAGCATCGTTTTGCGGATCAGTGATCGAAGACAGAGGTAGGCATGATCAAAAACACAAGCCGCTACACTACACCCAGCACCATCCTGGTGGTTGAGGATGAACCCACCCTGGCCACCGCCATCGCCCAGCGCATCACCGCCGAAGGGTGGACGGCACGGGTGGCCTCGGACGGTGCCAGCGCCGTGCAGGCCGCATCCCAGATCAAACCTGACCTGGTCATCATGGACATCATGCTGCCCATCATGGACGGACTGGAGGCCACCAAGCGAATCGTGGCCGAGCGGCCGGTGCCGGTGCTGATTCTGACCGCCCGGGACGACGAGGCCGACAAGGTGACCGGTCTGGGCGCCGGGGCCGACGACTACATGACCAAGCCCTTCTCCATGCGCGAGCTGATCGCCCGCTGCAAGGCCCTCCTGCGCCGGGTGGAGCGGGCCAAGGTCATCGCCAAGAACTCCGAGAACGAGAAGGTGCTGGACTTCGGATCCCTGGTCATCGACCCGGCCCAGCGCATCGTGACCCTGCGCGGGGAGCAGATCCACCTGACCCCCACCGAATTCGACCTGCTGGCCACGCTGGCCCGTCGGCCCAAGTCCGTACTCACCCGCGAGAAGCTGCTGGAGGAGGTCTGGGACTGGGTGGATGCCTCGGGCACCAGGACGGTGGACTCCCACGTCAAGGCCCTGCGCCACAAGCTGGGTTCACAGATGATCCGCACCGTGCACGGAGTGGGCTACGCCTTCGAACCGCCCGAGGACCAGGAGCAGGAGAAAGATCAGCGGTAGCGACCGCGGATGTACGCCATGAACAAGGACGGCAAAAGCCGGCGCAAGGGGCCCGGTCTGAGTGCGCGGGTGGACCGCGAACGGCCCATCGGATCCTTCGCCTCACTGAAGGTGGAGCTGAGTGTCCTGATCATCATCTCCACAGCCATCGCCTTCGTCATGGCCTGGTTCCTGCTGAAGATGGGCTGGAGCGGCTGGATCGCCATGCCGCTGACCCTGGTGGTGGCCCTGGGGATCACCTACTTCTTTTCCCGAGGGCTCACCGCCCCCCTGCGGCAGATGCGGGATGCGGCCGAAGCCATGGCCGACGGGGACTACACGGTCCGGGTCCACGCCACCACGACCAGCCATGACGAGGTGGGGCTCCTGGCCCAGTCCTTCAACGAGATGGCCGAGGAGCTCCAGCATGCCGACCAGATGCGCCGGGACATGGTGGCCAATGTCAGCCACGAGCTGCGCACCCCCGTCTCGGCCCTACAGGCCATGGTGGAGAACATGGCGGACGGGGTGACCGAGCCCACGCCAGCCAACCTGGAGGGGATTCTGGAACAGACCCACCGGCTGTCCGACCTGATCGCCTTCCTGCTGGACCTGTCGAGGATGGAGGCCGGGGCCGCCAGCCTGCAGATCGAGGACTTCGACTTCGGGGACTTCATCGACGAGACCCTCCAGCCACTGGCCATAGCCGACGCCGGGCACGCCCACGACATCCAGGTGGATCTGGAGAAGGGCCTGAGAATGGAGGGCGACCAGGACCGACTGCGCCAGCTCTTCACCAATGTCATCAGCAACGCCCTGAAGCACTCGGCCGACGGAACCACGGTGCTGATCCAGGCCCACGAGGACCGGCAGCAGGAGGCCATAGTCACCAACGTGGTCAACTTCGGCTCGCAGATACCCCCCGAGGCCCGTACCGACATCTTCCGGCGCTTCGTCAAGGGCAAGGCCGGGCCTGGTACGGAGTCCGGCGGCACCGGGCTGGGGCTGTCCATCGCCCGCTGGGCGGCCCAGCTGCATGGAGGCCAGGTACAGGTGGTGGACGATCCGCGCGGAGCGGACTTCGAGATCACCCTGCCCAGATATCACCGCGAACCCGACGAGGACGAGGGGGACGGGAGCCGCTCCGGCGGGTCCGACGCGCCGCATTGACGGGGAGGCGCACTTCGGCTCATAATGAAATCGAACATTTGTTCGAATGCCATCGAGTTCGAGGTGTGCCATGGTCGCTACCATTCATGGGTCGCCGGATGCGGCCCCTGCTTCCCTGCCGGAGTGCCGGGTCGATGCCCTGAGCCTCTTCCGAGGACACCCCAGCCCTGTCCCCCAGGCCCTGGAGGCCGTCCACGCCGGTTTCCCCTCAGTGGCCCAGGACTACTTCAGCGGCGACTTCAGCTTCGACCAGAACGTCATCGTCCACCCCGACTCCACTTTCATCATCCATGTGGCCGGTGATTCCATGACCGGCGCCGGCATCTTCGATGGGGACCTGCTGGTGGTCGACCGTTCCCTGGAGCCGCGCGAAGGGGACATCGTCATCGCCATTCTGGACGACGAGCTGCTGGTCAAGCGTCTGGCCAGGCGCAAGGGAAGGACCATGCTGCGGGCCGAAAACCCCGCCTACCCCGACTTCATGCCCCAGGAGGGCGAGGAACTGGTCATCTGGGGGGTGGTCATCGGCAACTACCACTGGCAGCGGGTGGATACCAAGGGCGAATCCCGGAGCGGCTCTCCCCTGCCTCAGGTCACCTATCCCGGACGCAACCCGCACGGACATGGGCGCACGGGAAGTCAAGGCCGGAAACCCGTCTATCCTTCCACGGGCTGGGGGTCGGCATGAGCGCGCAGAGACCGACCGATCCTGCTGCCGGGACCGCTCTGACAGGCCAGGTGGTCCTGGCCGACGCCAATTCTTTCTTCGCATCCTGCGAGGCCGTCTTCGACCCCTCCCTGGCTGACCGCCCGGTGGTCGTGCTATCCAACAACGACGGCTGCGTGGTGGCCCGCAACCGCCCGGCCAAGGCCCTGGGCATCACCAACGGCACACCCTGGTTCACCATTCGTGAACGGGCCCTGCAGGACGGAGTGGTGGCCCGTAGCTCCAACTATGAGCTCTACGCCAGCCTCTCCAGGCGCATGATGGCCATCATGGCCCATTTCCTGCCCAACCAGGAGGTCTACTCCATCGACGAGTGCTTCATGGACAGCATCTGGAACGACAAGCGCACCATTGAAATCTGCCGGGATCTGCGCGCCGCGGTCCTGCAATCCACCGGCATTCCCGTCAGCGTGGGGGTGGCGCCCACCAAAACCCTGGCCAAGGTGGCCAACCACTGGGCCAAGGACCATCCCTCGACCGAGGGGATCACCCTCTGGAGCCAGGTGGAGGCCCAGTATGGCGACCAGGCTCTGGCATCGGTGCCCGTCGACCAGGTCTGGGGGGTGGGCCGACGGCTGACCGGCAGGCTCATGGGCATGGGCATCACCACTGCCCTGGATCTGCGCGATGCCGATCCCTCGCTGATCCGTCACCGGTTCTCCGTCATGTTGCAACGCACCGTCCTGGAATTGAGAGGACGGCCCTGCATCGAGCCCGAGACGGATGCCGCCAGAGGCGTGCGCACCGATCAGATTCTATGCTCGCGCATGTTCTCCCATCCCGTCGAGGGCTACACCACCCTGGCCCAGGCCTTGAGCATCTACGCCCAGAAGGCCTGCCGCCGGCTGCGTCGGCAGCACGGCCTCTGCGGCAAAGTGCGGGTCTTCTGCTCCACCAGCCCCTATGCCCCCCAGCAGTTCTGCGCAGCCGGCCGGACTGTCGTCCTGGAGGATCCCAGCGACGATCCCCTGGTCATCGCCGGCGCAGCCAGCCGGGCGCTCAAGGG
Organism: Bifidobacterium sp. W8104; assembly: GCF_016100735.1. Classification (NCBI taxonomy): domain Bacteria; kingdom Bacillati; phylum Actinomycetota; class Actinomycetes; order Bifidobacteriales; family Bifidobacteriaceae; genus Bifidobacterium; species Bifidobacterium sp. W8104. The sequence goes on along the minus strand of NZ_JACFRW010000001.1, from coordinate 1,821,711 downwards.
CCGGGTGGATCCGCACGCCCGCTGGATCCGGGCCGGGGTGGTTCTGCTGGACCTGACCGATGCCGACCACTTCCACACACTGGAGGGCCTGGACGCAGCCCGGGACACCCATGGCCTGGGGGATGTCCTGGAGGATGCCACCCGTCGTTTCGGCCCCTTCCGGGTGGGCGTAGGCTACGGAGGCATCCGCGGCCAGGGCCGCGGCGACGAGGACACGGGAGCCGACTGGGCCATGAACCGGGGCATGCTCTCCCCCAGGTCCACCACCCGCTGGGACGAGATGGCCGTGGCCCAGGCCCGTTAGAGGTCCTCATGGCCTGGAGGAACGGCCGCCAGAGCCAAGGCAGCCACCGGCAGGGCGCCTGCGGCCTCCAGAGCACGGGCGCACTGACGGATGGTGGATCCCGTGGTGATGATGTCGTCCACCACCAGAACAGGATGACCGGCCAGCTGTGAGGGATCCGCAACCGCGATCCGGCCTGCCAACCGACGAGAACGATTCCGGCGGCCGCCCGCCTGGACCGACTTGGTTCTCACGGAGTTCATGATCAGCGCTGGTTCCACCCGGGCGTCCAAACCCTGCCGCTGCAGAGCCTGGACCAGGGACAGAAGGATCGGCTGCAGATGAACCCTCCCCCGCCTGCGCAGGGAGGCAGCCGAGGAGGGGGCGGGAACCACCAGAATCGCCTTCGCAGGCTTGGACCGGAGCAGAGGATCAATCAGCCTGGACAGGGTCGGGGCCAGACCGGCCATGGCTTGGCCCAAGGGTCCATCCAAAGGCCTGTTGTCATGGTCCTTCCATGCCAGAATGATCCGCCGGACGGGTCCGCGATATGGAGCGCAGGCCAGGGCCAGACCAAGGGCATAGGCGGGCGCAGGTACCCACAGGGGTCGGAAGAGCAGGGATCTGCAACTGAGGCAGAGCAAGCAATCAGGACGGCCACAGCCGGCGCAGGCCCGAGGAGCCAGCAAATCCATGACCGAGCCGGCCAAGGCCGAGACGACAGCGTAAGCGGCTTGTCGGAGCCGGCCGTATGCCGATGAAAGGTTGCGCATATGGCCCAGCCAACCTTCAAACATTGAGGATAGGCAAGCAGGGGAAGGCCATGTGCATGAACAGGCTAGCTGTTCACGGAATCACTGTTCACAGGCTCGTCCGTGGACAGGTTCAGCAGGTTCAGGCCAGGTCAGCCTCCAAGGCCCGGATCAGGTCCAGTGCATCAGCGGGATTATGCACACGCAGAGCCATGGCCCCGGCCTCAGCGGCCGGATAGTCGTTGCCGTCCGGATCCATCCGGTCGCCCACGAAGGCGATCTGGCCGACGTCCACGCCCAGTATCTTGGCCAGGGAGGTCATGGCATAGGCCTTGTCGATGCCCTTGGCTGAGATGTCCACGCTGGTGGAGCCGCCGGAGCGCACCTGCAGATGGGGCAGGTCAGCAGCCACGGCCCGGGCCAGGGCATCCTTGCGGCTGTTGTCGGGATCCCAGGCTTCCTTGGCATCGACAGGAGCCTGCTGACCCAGGGCTGAGAAGGTTATCTGGCTGCCGCGATCCTCGATGCGCGGCCCCCAGACCTGCTCCTCCCAGTCGCCCAGCTGCTTGGCCCTGCGCTCAAGGCTGGCCTCGGCGGCCTGCCGGTCCTGGGCACTCAGGTCGTGGGCGTAGACGCAATTCCAGCTTCCGTCCTGCCAGCGGTAGTAGCGGGTGCCGCTGGTGGGCATCAGATGCAGCTGGTCGAAACGGGTGTCGTCGGGCAGGGCGTCCAGCACCTGGTCGCGGAACTGGCTGAACCGTCCGCCTGAGACGATGGCCACCGGCCGAAGCCGAGTCAGGGCGGCGAAATGGACGGCCATGGTCTGGTCCATGCGGGTCTTGGACAGCGCCAAGGTATTGTCCAGATCGAAGGCCAACACCCGTGCCCGTGCGCAGATGAACCTTATGTCTTGGCTACCCCACCAGGCCACATTCACCGCACCGTCCTCCGCCATGATTGCTCCCATCCGCTTGTCGATCATCGCTCCATGCTACAAGACACCCTGAATCGAAACTGCCACAGACCTGAGGGGTTATGGTGAGTGTCATGATCAACGATCAGCCGCCTTGGGCCCGCACCGTTTACCGGGACAGTCATGGCCGTGGAATCCGTCGGCCCACCTTCGGCACCCGCCTACCCCGCTATCGCACCAGATGCGGAATCTTCGACGATCTGACCGCGGCCCAGATCCGGCGGCTGGGCGCCGGCTGGCCTCAACTGGTCAAGCCCGTCCAATTCGCGGTCGAGGATGTGCCGCCCTCCGACCCGACCCCCTGGGAGGACCGGTCCGACCTCTTCTCACGCAGTTTTCCGGCGGGCCGCGGCATCCCCGCAAGAATCGTCCTCTACCGGATGCCCATCCAGAGCAAGACCCGGGACCGCACGGAGCTGGAGCTGATCATCCGTGACGAGCTGGTCCTGCAGCTGGCTGACCTTTACGGGCGCGACCCCGAGGAGATCGACCCCATGTGGGGACGCTGAGGGCCGAATCTCAGGGCAGGACGGTGGAGTCCGGTCCGGAACGGATCACGGTGGTGGTGGGCATGAGCCCGTCAGGAGCCATGACCGCCAGACCCGCCAGGCCAGCCTGGTTGACCGCGTCCACGCTAAGACGGGCATTCCAGATCAGCCGGGATGAACCATGCCCGGAGTCCTCGTTCAGCCGCACGGCGGCCACCTGATCGCCCAAATCGTGAGTCGAAAGCTCATTGGCTCGGCCTGCCTCGACAGTCAGCGAGCGCTCGCCCAGCTTGTTGCCCTTGTCATCGAATCCAACCAGTTCGGCCTTGACCGGATCCGCCGATGGGTTGACCAGGGTCAGCGCGGCCTGGGCAGGCTGGGATATGGTCAGGGCCGAGGAGGCGGCGGCAGTTCCCGCAGGAATCAGAGCCAGGTCGGACTGCGACTGGTCCTGACTGCCCTGGGCGGTCACCTGCAGGACTGCATGGACAGACCGGTCGGCATGCAGCTGTAGAGCCAGCTTGCCATCCGGCACACCGCCAAGGTCCACCGCCGTGGCCTGAGAACCCTGCAGATCCACCCGCCGCAGGGATTGCTGACCGCCTTCATCCACCCAGGACAGGTCCACCGCCGTGGCATGGGAGGCCTGCAGAAGGAGGGTGGCCTGGTCTGCACCTCGCAGGCCGGGAATGACCAGATCACGGCCGGGAGCCGCCAGGGCAGTCACCTGGTCCGACCCACGCGGATCAAGTCCCGACATGACATTGACCGAGACCGACATGGCCACCGGGGCCTGGGAGCTGCGAGCCCGGACGTAGATGGCCTGCTGGCCAGGAGCCGCCGCAGACAGGTCATATGAGGCGTGGCCGCCAGGAGCCACGGTCATGGTCTTTCCGGTCTCCAGGGACAGGTGGCCCGAGGAGTGCGAACCCTGGACCTCAAGGCTGATCACCGTGGCCTTGGATGAGGGGTTGTAGACCACCAGCCGCTGGGTGGTCCCTCTACTGGTGGCAGGCAGCAGGAAGTCCGCATTCATGAAGGCCCGGGGGCAGGCCAGCGCCTGGATTCCTCTAAGATCGCCCTCGGTGGCCCAGGAGACCATGCCGACAGCAGCCCCCGTGCCCGGCTGGGACTTGAGCATCCGTGAATCGAGGGCAGTGGCCGAAGCGCCAGGGTCGAGCGATGCGGCCATGGCCTTCTGCCCGTCCAAGAGATCAGGATCAGTCACCGTGGTGCGTTGCCCACCCCCCATTGGAATCAGGCTGGAGCCGCCGATGGATCCGAAGGCGGCGGCGGTGACACGGGAGCTCAGATCGCCCTCTGATGCCTTGAACTGGTCATCGCCGACCTTGTCCTCGTCCGCTACCGCCAGGCGGGCCGGACAGTAGGCCGCCACCTCCCGCTGGCTGACCCGGCTGGCTACGACAGTCGAGCCCTTGGCCCCATCAGCCAGGGAGGCAGGAGGCGTCCAGAGCAGCAGCGCTGCAATCAAAACCGCCACCAGGGGTGCCGTGACCAGAGCGGCCACCAGGGATCCCTTGCTTCGTCCACTCATAGTTGCTCCCCTCCGAAATAGCCCGGACGCGGCAGCGCCACCAGGCAGTATCCCAGCAGGATCAGACCCAGGGTCCACAGCCAGACCCTCCTCCAGGTACTGGCCTCTGCTTGATCGACCCCGGCCATATCAACGCCCACATCCTTGCCGGACTGCGAGCTCAAACGGAAATAGGTTCCCTGGGTGTTGGCCACCACCAGCTGCGCGCCATCGCTGGCAGTGATGTTGGATACCAGGTCATCGTTGGGCGCGGACCCCAAGCCCGCTGCCCCGGAACGGTCGACGGGCACGTAGATTCCGCCGAAGCCCAGGTCGGTCACCGCGGCTACGGCCTTGGAGTCGGCATTGGCCATCAGAGACGCCGCCGAATGCGAGAGGACATCCTCGCCGATCATCCGCCCGCCGTTCACCCGCTGGGCACGCAGGGCAGGCGAGGCATCGATCAGATCCCCTCGTGAAGTGTGCAGACCAGTGTAGGCCACGCGGCCATGGGAGGGCGAAGTCAGCACCAGCACCCGATGGGATGGATCCTTGTCAAGGTAGTCCACCGCAACTGCCGGAAGCTGTCGGCCCTCAGCCGACAGGGGCCCGCCGGCAGGCGCAGCCAGACCGGCCACCGCCACGCCTGCAGTGACCAGGGTCAGGAGCAGGCCCAGGAGGAGCCTTAAAACCCTTCCGCCACCACCGACTGCAACCGCTGACGTCGGGGATGACTGCGCAGGAGGCAGGGGCGGACGATAGACATCGTTGTCGGGGGCCTGGTCATGCCCGGGAGCAAGGGGCGAGAAGGGACGGACGGCCCTGCCTGCCAGGAGGCCCAGACAGGTCAGCAGCCCCATGAAGGCCATCATCACGCCGGGCAGGACCGAACCAGCCACTGGACCTGTTTCATCCAGACCTGTGCAGACCGCCTGCGAGACCAGCGCCAGGACCAGACCCAGCAGTACCGTGATCCACAGAATCCTGGCCGCCTTGAGCGCCCGAGGCACAACCAGGGCAACAAAGGCCAGCAGGGCAACCGCCAGCAGACAGCAGACCAGCGTGGCCGGACGCCAGAGTTCAGCCCGCCACCTGATAGGCCACAGGGCCGAAGTATCCAGGCCCAGCAGGCGGGCCAGCATCTCCCCCAGGCTCCCGGTTCGAGGCTGGCCAGTCAGGTCTGCCGAAGGAACCATCAGGTCTGCGAAAAGCTGCCTCCAAAGCCCATCCTTGGCATGATGCAGGGAGTTGACCAGGGTGGGCGCCAGGGCCAGCACCGAAGGCAGGGGCATCAGCAGCAACATGATCCGATGGGAGGGCACCAGGCAGATCGCCATGATGAAGAGCGGAATCATGGCCAGTATGAGCTGAGGTTCGGCTGCCAGGACCGGCAGAAAGCAGATGGAGGCCAGAGCCGCCTGCTGCACCGAAGCCTTGGGGTGCACGGGAGCCTCGGTCTGATACAGCCCCACGGCCTTGAAAACGAAGGCAAAGGCAGCGGGCATGAAGGCCATGACCGTCAGCATGGGCAGCTGCAGACCATCCACCATGCCCAGGGCGAATGCCAGGCTAGCCCAGAGCAGCCCCAGCAGGACGCGGATGGGATTGGACCTGGTGACCACGCCGACCAGCGCCCAGAAAGACAGAGCGGCCAGTCCCGTCTCTGCCAGGAGCATCAGGGCCATGGCCTGGGCCACATGACCGCCGGTGAGCAGAGCGAAGGGCAGAAGGACCAGAAGGAAGGGGGCAGGAACTGCGGGCTGTCCCACGCCCCCGGCCCAGGACCAGGAGGTGGTTGCCGCCTCCAGCAGGCGGGACCAGTCGGCTCCCGACGAGGGCAGGGAGGGCGCATGGATGGCCCCTCCTGAGAAGATGGCACGACACAGGGGCCAGTGGGTGGCCACCAGGGCCACCAAGACCGCCAGGGTCATGCCTGTCGCCCAGGCCAGGCGACGCAGAAACTGCTGGCGCAGATGGGCCAGGGCCAGGTGGCTGAGCATGGGGTGCTCCTGCTGGTCGCGGAAGGCCTGCCTGCGCTGCCGCCACTGCCGGATCTGCTGACCGTTGGCCTGAAGAACGTCCAATCGACGGGGACCGCCATGGCAGGCGGAAGTCAGACGACGACGCATGGTCAGCAAGGCCGCGGGACGAGCCAGAATCCGCCAGGGCGCGCACAGACGGCAGATGGCCCTGTAGGGCCGCTTGCCGATAAGATCAACGGCCATGAACCACAGTGCCGCCAGAACCCGCCAGAGCCAGACCAACGGCCACCAAGGCAGGGCAAAATCGGTCAGCAGGTAGCGTTCCCGAGCCAGTACGGGACCCATGGAGGCATCCAATCGGTGGTCAGGCGGCACCGGCCGTCCATTCCGGTCACGCAATCCGCTTATCCGGGCGCTGGCATGGGCCATGCGAACGCTGGGCACCACCACCACCCGTCCTCCCGACAGGCAGATGCGACGGCAGAGGTCGTCGGCCTGGCCGAAAGTGCCAGCCCAGGCGCCTGGTCCACCCAGGTCATTCATGGTCTGCATGGGCACCAGAGCGCCAGCCAGGCTCACCGCGAAGACATCCTGACGCGCGTCATACTGCTCCTGGTCGGGCTCGCTGTCCACTACCAGGCTCACCGTCCGGTGGTGGTAGGCATACCGACCCACGTCACGCAGTCCCTCGCCCTGCCAGTCATACTGCTTGGCGCCCAGCAGGGAGGCAGTGGGATTGCTGTGCCAGGTGTCCACCAGCTTGTCCAGGCAATGGTTATCCAATGGACGGCAGTCGTCGTGCAGAAGCCAAAGAGCGCGGATCCGACCAGGCAGACGGGCATAGCCAAGCGCCTTGTCCACGGCATCGCCGAAGGAGGAGGCGCCTCGGGCGCGAACCACCTGCACCTCCACCCGCGCGGGTCCGTCCACCGGGAACTGCGCATAGAGAGGCTCCACAGTGGCCCCCGAGCAGTCGGCGATTACCAAGACCCTGGGCAAGAGGCTCTGTCGCAAGAGGGCACGCAGGGTATCCGGCAGGTAGGTCAGGTCATGCTCGACCGTGATCACCGCAGCCACCGCATCCTCAACATGAGGGCTGGCGGCAGGCGAACATTCGTTCATGACTGCAGAGAGGACCTGCCGGACATCCTGGGCTTGAGACGCGACGAAACTCATGCGTTCCAGTCTACGCAATCCAGGTCACCGGATGCCCTGCTCGGGCACCTGCGGCGATTCAGACCTGACGCTGTGCGCGCATCCTCTTCTTGTAACGGCGGCGCTCCCGTTCACTCATGCCGCCCCAGATGCCAAAGCGCTCGTCGTGCTCGACCGCCCAGTCCAGGCACTGCTTTCGGACGGTGCAGTCGGCGCAGACCCGTTTGGCCTCCTGGGTGGAGCCTCCCTTGCCCGGGAAGAATGCTTCCGGGTCGGTCTGTGCACAGAGCGCCTCGCTCCGCCAGGATGGTCCGATGTTGACCTCGAACCATTGCATCAGCGGCGTCAGCCTGTTTTTAGTTGTATTGCTGTATCGAGTGTCTACAAAACCACTCATAGCGACCCCCCAGTCCCTAGTGTGTTTACACACTTTTATTACAGACACTGCCGGGGTCTTCTGTCAACCCCTAAATGCCTGCAAGCGCAACTTAACAACACTTTGGGGGATCCGTATCGCCCGAAGAGGAGCTGAGGATGGGGGGTCAGACTATACTGTGACTGGTTCAAGCACGCGCCAGGGCCATCCCGGTTCTTCCCGCCGGAATGGCCCCTACAGCGACAGCCGATGAGGAAGGCATACCATTGACGTCCCCAACCAGAAAGATGGGTCTGCCCAACATCAAGGCGGGCAGGAACGGCAAGCCCCAGCACAGCGATGGGTTCCGCAGCAGCCACTCCCTGCGCACTGGCATCTGTCTGGCCCTCACCTTCGTTCTTTGCTTCCTGGCCTCGACGGTGGCAGCCTTCTGGACAGACATCAATGGGCATATGCACGTGCTCGAGCCCATCAACCTGACCCAAGCCCACAAGGCCCCTGAAGACATCTACAAGGGCAAAACCCTGAACGTCCTGGTGCTGGGCCAGGACACCCGCGACGGCAAGGGCAATTCGGAAGTGGGCGGCAGCGGGGATGGCCTGGAGGAGAACCACCAGTCCGACACGGCCATGGTGGTCCAGATCGCCGCCGACCGCTCCTATGTGAACGTGGTCTCCATCCCCAGGGACTCCATCGTGAACGCCCCGGCCTGCGTCACCAGCAAGGGCGAGACCATCCCGGCCCGCCGCCAGGTCATGTTCAACTCCATCTTCGCTGAGGGCTACAACCAGGGCGGCGATGCGAATTCGGCCGCCAGCTGCTCCCTGGCTGCGGTCCGCTCCCTGACCGGCCTGGACATCCAGCAGTTCGTGGTGGCCGACTTCAATGGATTCAAATCCATCATCGATGCCCTGGGCGGGGTCGACGTATGCATCCCCAAGGACACCAAGGACAGCTACACCGGCATTGATCTGAAGCGGGGACTGCACCATCTGGACGGGACCCAGGCCACCGAATACGCCCGCATGCGCCACGGAACCGGAGCCGACGGATCGGACATCATGCGCACCACCCGCCAGCAGTACCTGATCAAGAGCCTGGTCAACGAGGCCAAGAACGTCGATATCTATTCAGACCTTCCCAAGGCCTACCGTCTGGCCACCACCTCCATGTCGACCCTGCAGCTGAGCGAGGGCCTGGGCAGCTTCCAGACCCTGCTGGGCCTGGGCAACTCACTCAAACATATCGACACCGCCCACATCTACGCCCGGACCATTCCGGTCAAGGAATGGTCCCAGGACCGGTATCGGGTGGTATGGACCGAGCAGGCCGAAACCATCTGGCGCCTGCTTCGCCAGGGCAAGCCCTTGACCCAGGCCAATGAGGAGGCCGCGGAGGCCTCCCTGCCAAGCACCTCCTCGTCAGCCGCCTCCTCGCCTGATAATCAGACCCAAGGCACCCAAAGGGAGCAGGGCAGGACTCAAAACCGGAGCAGGAGCTCTGAAACCCGGTCCTCCACCCAGACCCCCTCTGCCTCCGCCACTGCCCTGCCCGATCCGGATCCGCGCACAGGACTGATTACCATGCCCAATAAGACCCTGATTGATCCGAGCACAGGCGGAATCGTCGATCCGAACGACGGGACCATCAAGGACGCGAACACCGGACAGTACATCGGCATGGCCGACCGCTATCTGTTCGCCACGGTCTGTGCGGTTCCGGCGCAGAGATAGCCGTTCAGATCCCTCGGGTCGTTCAGGCATGCTATTGCTTGCCTAGTCGGTCAAAGCTATGGAGGTTGAAGGCATGCGGACTGGTTCAGACCAAGGCGGACAAGAGCAGGAGCCACCCAGCTTCATGCCCTCCAGACATCGTCGTCCCGAAACCGCTGCCAGCGCTCCCGCCGCCCCGGCCAGGCACAGCCGCAGACAGCAGGAACCTCCCAGCTTCTCGCCCTCCTCAAGGGGCGCACAGCCGGCGCAAGTCGGCAGGCCCCGAGCAGCCAGACGCACCAGCGGCTCCTCGCGGACCACGCCCATGCCAGCCGCCCAGGCAGCTCCCAGCGGGAATGGCTGGGGCAATGGCGGCAACCGAGGCCATCGGGTCAACCGTGGTCTGCGGTCCGGCAATGCCCTGGTACGCAAGCATCCAGTGCGCAGGTTCATAGGCATACTGCTCCTGGTCATCCTGATGGCCTTGGTCGTACTGGCAGGAGGCGGATGGTTCTGGATCAATGCCAGGCTCAACCGCGAGCAAATGCTGACGGACGCCCCAGGCTCCGGGGCCACCACCTGGCTGCTGCTGGGGTCGGACCAGCGTGACGGCTCCCCCGGGGCCGGCCAGGACACCAGCATCACCGGTTTCCGGACCGACACCATACTGGTGCTGACCAAGCCCCGGCACGGAGCTGCTTCACTGATTTCAGTCCCCCGCGACTCCCTGGTCAAAGAGGACGGGAGATACATGAAAATCAACGCCGTGGCCTACACCTCGGGCTACCGGTCCCTGACCAGCCAGATCGAAGACATCACGGGCCATAAGGTCGACCATGTGGCTCTGATCCGCTTCGGAGGCCTGAGCAAGGTGGTCGATGCCATGGGTGGCGTCAATCTCTGCTATGATGCCGATGTCAACGATCCCAGATCAGGCATGGTATGGTCCAAGGGCTGTCATCAGGCCGATGGCGGCATGGCCCTGGCCTTCACCCGCATGCGCTACTCGGATCCCAAGGGTGACTTCGGGCGGGCCGAGCGGCAGCGTCAAGCCATCTCGGCTATCACCTCCAAGGCCCTGCAGCCTTCGGTCCTGCTCAATCCCGTCACGGCCGGCAAGGTCCTTTCGGCAGGTCTGGATTCCCTGGTGGTGGATGAGCGGGCCAACGCCATAGATCTGGTGCACATGGTCCTGGCCTTCCGCAGCGCCAGCGGCCCAAAGGGCGTCACCGGAAGCCTGTATTGGACCAACCCCAACTACTTCCCCAACAGGCGCGTCGGCTCCACCGTTCTGTTGGATCAGGCCCGCAACACCGAGCTGTTCGACCAGTTGGTCCAGGGCAGTCACGAGCCGGGCACCGTCGGGGGCGTCTGACCGCCCAATTCGGCAGGCGCCATCCACATTCGACCACATGCCAGGTTCGCCCTGGCATTAAGGCACCGGTCCTTTCATGCTGGAAGCATGACCAAGGCCCATTCGATAGCAACTGCGCCCCCCTCATCGGGGGCGGTCGGCCCCGAGCCTTCGACCGAGACCGAGGATGGCAATCCACGCTCTGCCAACACGGGTAGGTTCCAGGTCATTCTGACCCTGGTTGCCCAGACGGCTCCGGCCCTAGCCCAGGCGGGCATGATCTGGTACGTGGTCGGCCAGGGCCGTTGGATGCTGCTCCTCCTGCTGCTGCCCAGCCTGACCGGCACCCTGGCCATGGTGCTTTTGAGCCTGCTGCGAGCGCATCGCCAGCCATTGACTGCACCTTCTGCCCGCGCGCAATTGGGATACGGCGCAGCATCGGATCGCGCATCCCTATCTACGACCACAGAGGACCGGACCCGGCAGGACTTGACGGAGCTGGCTGCTGACCCAGGCCCTCGGCTTGAGTCCCGGCTGTCAGGATCAGGGGCCTCGGGAGCACATGGTCAGCTCTGGCAGGGCATCGTCCATGCCTGGCTTTCAACATCAGGTTCTGCAGCCCCGGCAGTCATTGGTATCCGTCCTGATCACGGTCCGCTGACCATCGATCTGCCACGCGACGGACCCCACGCCCTGGTGGCAGGCACCACCGGATCAGGCAAATCGGTTTTTCTGCAGACCTGGTGTCTGGCCCTGGCCGCCAGCCAGCCGCCGGACCGGCTCAACCTGGTCCTGCTGGACTTCAAGGGTGGTGCCGGTTTCGGCCTGCTGGCCCGACTACCGCACACCGTGGGCTGCGTGACCAATCTGGATCTGGACCGGGCCGTGCGCGCGCTGAACGGCCTTCAGAGGGAGCTGGAACGCCGCCAGCGCCTGGTTGCCAGGGCAGGGGTCGAGGACGCTGCCCTGATGGCCGACCCACCAGCGCGCCTGGTGGTGGTCATCGACGAATTCCAGGCCCTGCGCCAACTCCTGCCCGACTATCTGGACAGGCTGACCTCGCTGGCCTCCCAGGGCAGGTCCCTGGGTATGAACCTGGTGGCCTGCACCCAGCAGACCATGGGGCAGGTCAGCGCCCAGATGCGGGCCAACATGAACCTGGGAATCTGCCTGCGGGTACGTGACCCCCTGCAGTCCAGGGAGCTGCTTGGGTCCTCCTACGCCACGGCGATCGACCCGGCCTGTCCAGGTTTGGGCTTCCTGGAGCAGGGCCGGGGCCCCCAGGCCTTCCGTACCTGCCCAGCGGCTGATCCGCAGGCCCTGGTGGAACAGATCATCAAAGCCGGTCGCTTCTGCGGCTGCCGTCCACCGGCACCACTCTTCTCCCCTCCCCTGTCCGAGCACGATCCGGCCTGTGGAAAGATCCTCTGGCGGTCAGGACGGCCCCTGATACCCCTGGGGCATATGGATGACGGGGTCCTGCTCCACCTCTATCGCCTGCCGCTCAAAGGACATACGGCCCTGATCGGACCACCAGGACGAGGCAAGAGCACCCTACTGGCCCTGCTGGCTCGTTCCCTGCTCCCCCTAATGCAGCCGGGGGCCCGACCAGAGCCCTGCTTCGACCTGCGTATCACGCGTCGGACAGGCCATGGCTACAGCAGCCGGGACTTCCCAGGTCCGGTGCCGGCACCGCCTCATGACCGTCAAAATAGCAACCTTGGCAACCGTAGGCTGGTCTGGATCCTTGACGATGCCCAGGATCTGCTGGATCCGCTCTGCCGAGATCCTCTGGCCCCGCTTCTGCAGGAGGCTCTGGGGCAGGAGGGAACCACCGTGGTCCTGGCTGTGGATACGGCCAATGCCCTGCGCAGACCGGAGCGTTTCAGCCGCCGTCTGGTGTTCCCCTGTGGCGAACGGGGGGCCGACCTGGCAGCTGGCATCCCCGCCGATCAGCTGGCCACCCTATCCACCCGGGTCAGCGCCATTCCTGGACGGTGTCTGATCCTGGAGGCAGGTCTCGCCATTCCGCTACAGGTGTTCTCTTTAGCCGTAAAACGAATGAACCCTTGAAAAAAGTCACTCATCGTGCTTATCTTGCATAGGGTAGTGATAAAGCACCGATAAAAACTTCTTGGAGGCTTAGGTAGATGAGTAATGCGTTCGATTGGCGCGCCAAGGCTGCTTGCCGAGACAAGGACCCTGAGCTGTTCTTCCCCGTCGGCAACACAGGTGCAGCCTATCAGCAGATCGAGGAGGCCAAGGCTGTCTGCCGGACCTGCAAGGTCATCGACGCCTGTCTGAAGTGCGCGCTGGACACCAATCAGGATTACGGCGTCTGGGGCGGACTGAGCGAGGACGAACGCAGGGCTCTGAAGCGCCGGGCCATGCGTGCACGCAGGTCCCAGGCCATGCAGATGCAGTCCTGAATCTTCTTGATTGCGCCAAACAGCAGAGGGGCGATGGCTCGATGCCATCGCCCCCTTCTTTTTTTCCGAAAAGCACTCCTCGCAAAAGGAGTCCGGACTGTAAGGTGTACGGGTTGCAAGATGCCCGGTATCACACGTCCTGGGCAACGCGCAGCTTGATGTTGATGACCACCCGGGTGCCGCCATCCCGACGGGGCTCCCACTTGACCGTGCCGCCGAAGTCGTTGGTGACGAAAGTGTTGATGATCTGTGTCCCCAGACCGGACCCGGTGGAACGAGCCTGGCCCTGATCCGACTCGGTGCTGTAACCGTTGCCGTCATCCTCGACCACCACGTTGAGGTTGTTGCCGCCACGGCCCACCGATATGGTGATATGCCCCTCGTCACGGCCCTCAAAACCATGCTCGACCGCGTTGTTGACCAGCTCGGTCAGCACCAGGGACAGAGGTGTGGCATCCTGGGCAGGCATCATCCCGAACTTGCCCACGTAGGAGATGGTGATGTGCTGGTCGCTGGTGGTGGCCAGGTCCACGCTCATCTTCAGCAGGTTGGCGATCACTTTGTCGAAGTCCACAATCTCGTCGGCGGTCTGGCTGAGCCCCTCGTGAACCACGGCGATGGTCTGGACGCGGCGCTGGGCCTCCTCCAGCTCCTTGCGGACCTCCTCGGATTTGGTGCGCCTGGCCTGCAGTCGCAGCAGGGCCGACACGGCCTGGAGGTTGTTCTTGACCCGGTGGTGGATCTCGGAGATGGTGGCATCCTTGGTCCGCAGCTCCTTCTCCCGGCGGCGCAGCTCGGTCACGTCCCGGCAGAGCACGATGGCGCCCGTCCTTCCCTGCTTGCCGTACAGGGGCAGGGAACGCATGGAGACGGCCGACCCGTTGGCGTCCAGTTCCGAATCAACAGCCGCCTTGCCCGACAGGACTAGCGGCAGGGAGTCGGGCACCGGATCGTTCTCCTTGAGCAGGGAGGTTCCGATCTCGCTCAGGTACTGGCCGATCATGGTCTCCACCGAGCCCAGTCTGCGGAAGCAACTGATGGCGTTTGGAGAGGCGTAGCGCACCACGCCGCTTGCCGTCAGCACAAAGAAACCGTCGGCCACCCTGGCGTTGTGCCGCTGGTTGAGCACCGAATCCGCGTAGGGGAACTCGCCGCGGGTGATCATCTCGAAGAGCTCCTTACCCGCGTTGATGCTCTCGCTCTCGTAACGGCCGTTGGACTCGCGGGTGGCCATATTGGTCTCGCGGACCACCAGGCCCAGGGTTTTGCCCTGGTGTCGGATGGGAGCGTAGACATCGCAGACCGTGGCGCGGCCGATGGTGCGCAGCTTGTTGGACCGCAACACCCCCTTGGACCGCATGGCAGCCTCCAGCTCCTCACGTTGATCCGCCGGGAAGTGCTCCCCCACCACATCCTCGGTCCGCAGGGACATGACCGTAGAGGGCCGGCACTGCTCGGCCACGGTGAACTCCCCCTCGCCGGTGCGCAGCAGGAGCAGCAGGTCGGCAAAGCTCAGATCGGCGATGACCTGCCAGTCGGCCACCAGGTGGTGGAGCCACTCGCGGTCCTCCTCATTGCAGTCGTCGCAGGATGCCAGAATCTCGGAAAAATCAGCCATGCCCTCCATCATACAAAGGGCCTTCGGAAGCAGACAGGCGGGTCATGCCCAGGGCGATGATGACATGCGCGTCCAATACACAGGTCTGGGGTAGGGTGGTTCACGGACGTTTCGCCCCGGCGGCCGGACCCGACAGGCCCGGACCAGCCAAGGGGCCAAGGGAGGGCCATGGCAACCAGGACCAGCGAGGACGGCAGACCGCCCGAAGACCAGGAGGTCGATCCCGATCTCGAACGCCGACGCCAGCAGCGCCGCCAGGAGCTGACCTACCTGCGCCGGGACGCAGAGGTGGCCCACGAGGCCCATCTGCAGGCCAGGGCCGACGCGGTGCGCGCCAAGGCCAGGGCCAAGGCTGCACGGATCATGGCCAAGGCCGAGATCAAGGCCTCACGGATCGAAGGCATCCCCGACATGGAGATCGAGCGCAAGGTCCGCCTGGATGTACACGGCCGTCCCAAGCCCCTCCTGCGCGGGTGGATCCACGCTGTGGCCGCCCCGCTGGCCCTGGCCGCCGGCATCGTGCTGATCTGCCTGGCTCACGGCACTGGCCTGAAACTTGCCTGCGCGGTCTTCATGGTCGCCTCACTGGCCCTCTTCGGCAACTCGGCCCTCTACCACCTGGGCGACTGGACCCCGGGGACCACAGATGTGCTGCGCCGCCTGGACCATGTCAACATCTTCCTGCTCATCGCCGGCACCTACACGCCGATCTCCTTCGCGCTGGACCCCTTCTGGCGGCGGATCATCATCCTGGGCATGTGGGGGGCCAGCCTGGTGGCCATGATCGTCCACGTCTTCTGGATCGATGCTCCCCGCTGGCTCTACACCCTGGTCTACGTGGTCTTCGGAGTCTCGGGCGTGGGCTTCCTGAAACTCTTCTGGGACTCCCCCATGGCCGGTCCGCCGGTGGTGTGGCTGATCGTGGCCGGTGGCCTGGCCTACATCCTTGGGGCGATTGTCTACGGTCTGCGCCGGCCGGACCCCTGGCCCCGGGTATTCGGCTTCCACGAGATCTTCCACTGCGGCACGGTCATCGGCTACGCCTGCCATATCGTGGCCATCTACCTGGTGGTCTGCAATCTGCGCTGAACAAATGGCCAGCCTGGCGGTCTATTCATCAAGCTCCGCCCAACAAAGACCATCGGTCTGCCTTACGAATCAAGCGGTCGCCCATAGAGCGGTCTCTTATAGAAGAAGCCGCCTCCGTCGACCATGGCGGGGAGCGGCTTCATTCAGGCCGGGCTGGGATGGTGAGGGGTCGTCCCGCTACTTGAGGGGCTGGGCATCCTTGACGGTGACCGAGATGTCCTTGCCATTGGGAGCCTTGTAGGTCACGGTCTGGCCCTTCTTGGCGCCCATCAGGGCCGCGCCGATGGGCGACTCGGGGCTGATGACATCGTAGTCGGTGGCCACCGTCAGATCCCTGGAGCCCAGCACATAGACCATTTCGTTGCCGGCCATGGTCAGGGTGACCAGGGAGCCATTGCCCACCGTGCCCGCCTTGGGGGCCTTGAGGATCTTGGCGTTGCGAAGCTTGACGATCAGCTCGTTGATCCGCCCCTCGTTCTTGCCCTGCTCCTCGCGGGCAGCCTGATAGCCGCCGTTCTCGCTCAGATCGCCCTCGGCCCGAGCCGCCGCGATGCGTTCGGTGATCTCGTCGCGGTACTCGCCCTGACGGTGGTCAAGCTCCTCCTTCAGCTTGTCGTAAGCGGCCTGTGTCAGCAGAATCGTCTTTTCCTCAGCCATGTGATTCCTCCTTGTTTGATGCACTTGTCTCGTGGCCCGACCTGAACTGCAAAGTCAAGGGTATGAAAAAGGCGCCGGCCCTCACCGGCGCCTGGAGACCTTTGTCTACCGTGTCGATATGATGTCAATCACGAAAACCAGGGTATCGTCGCCGCCGATGCCCGCCTGGGGCATCCCCTGACGACCATATCCGTACTCCGGCGGAATGGAGACCACCAACCTGGACCCCACGTTGTGACCGGGCACCGTCTGGTCCCAGCCGCGAATGACCTGCCCCACGCCGATGCCGAAGCTGGCCGGCTGATGACGCTGGAAGCTGGAGTCGAAGACCTGGTCCGAACCCCAAACGACGCCGTGATAGTTGACGGTGACGGTATCGCCCTTGCGGACGACAGGCCCGTCCCCCTCGACCAGCTCCACGGCGCGCAGCCCGCTGGGTGCCGGACCATGGAAGGTTATGGTCGGCGTGGCGCCGAATTCGGCGTTCACCTCGGGCATGGATTGGTCACTCATGACAACTCCTTTGGTTTTCTTGCGTACCAGAGTATCGGTTCGTCGGCCGGGTGACAAGTTGCGACACTGCCGTCCAAGCCGATGAGGCCTTGGTGCCCCGGGTGGGAATCGAACCCACAAGCCGGTGAAGGCGGCGGATTTTAAGTCCGATGCGTATACCATTTCGCCACCGGGGCCGTAACCCATAACGCCTTAGTATATCATTCGCGCAGGAGGGTCCGACCGTAGTCCAGGACCAGGCCGTCCAGGAGGCCGTGCTCGCTGGCCACATAGGTTCCCGAAGCCAGCGCACTGGGACTGGCCCGACCGAGACGCTCCAGCAGACGGCTCCAGATCAGGGCACCGCCGCCGATCACATCCACACGCCCGGGATGGATGGCCTTGAGCTCCCTACGTTCCTGCCGGCTCATGTTCAGCACCTGGTCGTCAACCCGGCGGGCCGCATCGACCGGAATGGACCGGCCATCGACAGCATGGCGATCGTAGACCTTGCATCCCAGGGCCAGTGCGCTCATGGTGGTGACCGTGCCGGAGACCCCGATCAGACTGCCTACACCGGCTACAGGGACCTGGTCGAAGGCCCGGTCGATCCAGCCGTCAACATCCTCAAGCGCCTGGTCGATCTGCTCCTGGGTAGGCGGATCGTCCAGCAGATGGCGCTCGGTCATCCGCACGGAGCCGATGTTCATGGAGTAGGAGGCCTTGACCTTGTCGACAGGCAGATCACTCCCGTCCCCGCCCAGGACCAACTCGGTGGAGCCGCCACCCAGGTCGACCACCAGGTAGGGCGCAGGTGGCATGTCGTCGCTGCCGCGCTGCTCAAGCACGCTGACCGCGCCCAGAAAACTCAGGGAGGCCTCCTGAGAGCCACTGATGACCTCGGGCGTGACCCCCAGGATGGAGCGCACACCCTCTTCGAAACTTTCTCGGTTGTCGGCATCCCTGGTGGCCGAGGTGGCCACAAAGCGCAGACCATCCACAGGGTGCTCCTGCAGCTGCCGGGCGAAGAGCCGACAGGCCTCAAAGGCGCGCTCAAGGGCCTGGTCGGAAAAGCGGTGGTTGCGGTCCACGCCCTCCCCCAGCCTGATGACCCGCATCAGCCTGGGCGCCACCGGATGGAGCCCCTGTCGGTCCACCCGGGCTATCAGCAGACGTATGGAGTTGGTGCCGCAGTCCACGCCCGCCACCGTCACCTGATCCATGGAAACCCCCTTCATAGCTTCTCTTGTCGATCCTCTTGCCGGGATGCCTCACTCCAGGGCTGGGCACACCTGCAGACCTGCGGATCGAACACCTGACGCACCAGACCCAGAACCCGGTCACCCAGGGGATTGACCCCGGGGCCCATAACCAGGGACTGGGCGGTCAGAGCGTGCAGACACTTGACCCGCTTGGGCATGCCCCCGGCCGAGATTCCCGCGATGTGCCCCTCGTCGTCGCCCAGCCGCTGGGCCAGGGCAGAGCGGAAGGCTAGATAGAGCTCGTGGGCCCTGCGGTAGGCGCTGGCCAGGTTCGCATCCGAACCCAATTCGGTGTTCCAGTCGGCCATGATGCCGTCGGCCTCAAGTCGTGAGACGGCCTTGACGGCCTCGGGGCTGGTCAGATAGCAGGTGGTCGGAAAGGGCGTGCCATCCTCCAGCCGGGGCCGGGTGACCACAGCCAGGGGGTTGCCACAGACACAGCGGGCGCCGACGGCCACCATGCCCCGCGGATAGCGGCCAAGCTGCCGGTTCACGACGGCTATCTGATCCGGTGTGGCCGGAGTCGCCAGAAGCTCCTGGACTCTTCCTCTTACCGCGGCCAGATCCCGGTCAGCAACCTGGCCGGAAATTTCGACCTTGTCCTGCCCAACCTGTGGCTCGACCCGGGCCTTGTCGCCGGCTTGAGGTTCCACTGCTGCCTGGGGCCTTCCCTGGGCCTTGATCACGCTGTCCTCGTCTTTCCTGATTGTTTGCCGATGATGGCTTCATTGACTGTTGACGCAACGGAATCCGAACCTTCGGAGTTCACTGCGCTCCCCCGCCCTTGGATGGAGAGGGACTGTCAGAGCCACCTGGACTGTTGGAACCAACTGGACCAGCAGATCCGCTCGGACTGGCTCCGTCACCAGGTTGCTGACCTGCGCTCCCCTTGCTCCTATTGCCCACCGGGTCCTGGTCGGCCTTGGCGAAGGAGTAGGCCATCTCCTGATACCAGGGCAGGGAGTTCCTCCTGGGGGCCCGAACCCCCTTGCTCCCGGCCTGGTCCTTGTCCATGCTGCCCGTGACCGCCTCCGGATGCAGGACCCGGATGGCCTCCTCGTCGGGGAAGACGAATCCCAGACGGTCCCGGGCCTGGGCGGTCACATAGGCCTTGTCGTCCCAGCGGCGGATCTGGTTCTCCAGGTCACGCTTGTGCTCTACAAGCTGGGCCTGCTGGTTGCGCAGGCCGTTGAGCTGGGAAAGATTGATGGCGTAGGCGTGGAAGGTGGAGACCAGCTGGATCAGCCCCAGGGCCACGACGATGACCGCCACAAAGAAGGTGATGGGTCCCGACGACCGCCTGCTTGTCCGCCGGTCGGCGCCGTCACGTTTGTTCTTGGCCATACCCATAAAAATACCCGCGGCAGCCGACGCGGACCGCCACGGGTGAAAGACTTCACGGTCGGGTCAAAACCTGCAGAGGCTCCGACCCGACCGACAGGACCTTACTTGGTGTACTTCTTGCAAGCCTTGAAGGCGCTGTAGCCGGCGTACTCGGCGGTGGAGCCCAGCTCCTCCTCAATCTCCAGCAGACGGTTGTACTTGGCGATGCGCTCGCCACGGGCCGGGGCACCGGTCTTGATCTGGCGGGTGTTCTTGGCCACAGCCAGGTCGGCGATGGTGGTGTCGGAGGTCTCGCCGGAACGGTGGGAAACCATGGAGGTGAATCCGTTGGCGGTGGCCAGCTCGATGGCGTCCAGGGTCTCGGTCACGGTGCCGATCTGGTTGAGCTTGACCAGCAGGGAGTTGGCGGCCTTCAGGTCGATGCCCTTCTGCAGCCTCTTGGGGTTGGTCACCAGCAGATCGTCGCCCACGAACTGCAGGCGGTCGCCCATGGCGGCGGTGATCTTCTGCCAGGCGCCCCAGTCCTCCTCAGCGAAGGGATCCTCGATGGAGACCAGCGGATAGCGCTCGACCAGACCCTGGTAGTAGTCCAGCATGTAGTCGGCGTCGCGGTCCTCGCCGTCGAAGTGGTACTTGTCGGTGTCCTTGTTGTAGAACTCTGAGGAGGCCACGTCCAGGCACAGGCCGATCTGCTTGCCGGGCTCGTAGCCGGCGGCTTCAATGGCATCGACGATGTACTTCAGGGAGTCCTCGTTGGACTTCATCTTGGGGGCAAAGCCGCCCTCGTCGCCTAGGCCGGTCTCGTGGCCGTCCTTCTTGAGGATGCCCTTGAGGGTGTGGTAGACCTCGACGCCGGCGCGCAGGGCCTCCCGGTAGGAGTCGAAGCCGTAGGGGGAGATCATGTACTCCTGGATGTCGGTGGCGAAGTCAGCATGGGCGCCGCCGTTCATGATGTTCATGTTGGGCACAGGCAGGATGTGGCCGTTGGTGCCGCCCAGGTAACGGTAGAGAGGCAGTTCGGCGGACTCGGCAGCCGCATAGAGCGCAGCCAGGGAGACGCCCAGGATGGCGTTGGCGCCCAGCTTGCCCTTGTTGGGGGTTCCGTCCAGGTCAATCATGGTCTCGTCCAGGGCGCGCTGATCGGTGGCGTCCATGCCGATGACATTGGGAGCGATAGTCTCATTGACCGCCTTGACGGCGTCCAGCACACCCTTGCCCTGATAGCGCTTCTTGTCGCCATCCCTACGTTCCCAGGCCTCGGCCTCGCCGGTGGAGGCACCGGAGGGAACCAGACCACGCCCCTCGGCGCCGTCCTCGGTCTGCAGAACGACCTCGACGGTCGGGTTGCCACGGGAATCAAGAATTTCGCGCGCGAACACGCTTTCAATTGCTGCCACAACTGCTCCTTCAATAAGTTGTTGTGATGTCTCTTACAGGATACTAGTTTTGTTGGACGGGCGCGGGACCCGCTGGCGTGCCATCATCGGAGGACTTGGGCAGCCCCCAGGCCAGGTCGTCCAGCAGGGTGTCCACCCAGGCGGTCATAGCCGCCGAATCCATGGGTCCCGAACCCAGGGAGCCCGCGAAGGGCGCCGGGATCAGCAGGGTCTGCATCACCGGGCGGTACTGGCTGCCCTTGTAGATGCGTGCAATCCTGGCCTGGAGGGAGTCGGGCATGGTCACGGGCCTGATCCGCACCCTGGAGCCCTGGGAGGCGATCTCCGCAATGCCCAGGGAACGAGCCTTGGCCCGGAGCCTGGCCACTGCGAAGAGGGTGTCGAACTGGGCCGGCGGACGACCGTAGCGGTCGGTCAGCTCCTCGTGCAGGTCGCGCAGGTCCTGCTCGTTGCGGGCCGAGGCCAGCTTGCGGTAGGCCTCCAGACGCAGCTTGTCCGAGTCGATGTAGTCCACCGGAATGGAGGCCTCCAGGGGCAGGTCGATGCTGACGGTGACCGGCTCTGTCCGCCCGGGCTCCTTGTACTCTTCCACCGCCTCGGAGACCATGCGCACATAGAGGTCGAAGCCTACCCCCTCGATGTGTCCGGACTGCTCGTCGCCCAACAGGTTGCCTGTGCCGCGCAGCTCCAGGTCCTTCATGGCCACGTCGTAGCCGGACCCCAGGGCCGTGTTCTGGGCGATGGTTGCCAGCCTGTCGTGTGCGGTCTGGGTCATGGGCTTGCTGGGGTCATAGAGGAAGTAGGCGTAGGCGCGCTCCCGGCCACGTCCCACCCGGCCGCGCAGCTGGTGGAGCTGGGAGAGCCCGAAGCGGTCGGCCCGGTCCACGATCAGCGTGTTGGCGTTGGGTATATCCAGGCCGGTCTCGACGATGGTCGTGCAGACCAGCACATCGATGTCCCGGTGCCAAAAGTCGCGGATGACCCCGTCCAGCTGCTTCTCCCCCATCTTGCCGTGGGCCACGCCCACCTTGGCCTCGGGGACCAGGGTCTGGACCTTGGCCGAGACCTTGCCGATGTCCTCCACCCGGTTGTGGATGTAGAAGATTTGCCCCCCGCGCAGGAGCTCGCGGCGAATGGCCGCAGTCACCTGGGCGTCCTCGTAGGCGCCCACATAGGTCAGCACAGGCAGGCGGTCCTCGGGGGGCGTGGCCAGGGTGGACATCTCCCGGATGCCGGTCACCGCCATCTCCAGGGTGCGGGGAATGGGCGTGGCCGACAGGGACAGGACGTCCACGTTGGTCCGCAGGGCCTTGAGGGTCTCCTTGGCCTCCACGCCGAAGCGCTGCTCCTCGTCCACGATCATCAGGCCCAGATCCTTGAAGCGGATGCGCGGGTTGAGCAGCTTATGGGTACCGATGACCACATCCACGGCCCCGCTGGCCAGGCCCTCCATGGTGGCCTGGTTCTCCTTGGCGGTCTGGAAGCGGCTCATGGCGGCCACATCCACCGGGAAACCCTCGAAGCGCTCGGTGAAGGTCTGGTAGTGCTGCTGGACCAGCAGGGTCGTGGGTACCAGGACCACCACCTGCTTGCCGTCCTGGACGGCCTTGAAGGCGGCACGGATGGCTATTTCGGTCTTGCCGAAGCCCACGTCCCCGCAGATCAAACGGTCCATGGGCACCGGCTTCTCCATATCAGCCTTGACCTCGTCGATGGCGGTCAGCTGGTCGGGGGTCTCCTGGTAGGGGAAGGCGTCCTCCAGCTCCTTCTGCCAGGGTGTGTCTGGGCTGAAGGCGAAGCCCTTGGTGCGCTGCCGGGCCGAGTAGAGCTTGACCAGGCCCTGGGCGATCTTGTGGACGTGCTTGCGGGCCTTGGCCTTGGTGGCCGACCAATCGGATCCGCCCAGCTTGTTGAGCCTGGGGATCTCGGCACCGATGTAGCGGCTGACCTGGTCCAGCTGGTCAGCCGGCACGAAGAGCTTGTCAGGCGGGGCATTGCGCTTGGAGGGGGCGTACTCCAAAACCAGATACTCCCGGCTGCCCTTACTGGGACCCACGCCCACGCTGCGCTGGCGCATGCCCAGGAAGCGGCCGATGCCGTGCTGGTCGTGGACCACGTAGTCGCCGGGCTTGAGCTCGTCCAGGTCGATGGCCTTGCGCCGGCGGTTGGAGGTCTTGCTGCCTGCGGCCACGCTGGTGCGCCCGGTCAGATCCCGTTCGGTCAGCAGGGCCAGATGGGCGGACTGGTCCACGAAGCCGTCCACAGCCAGGGAGCGGTGGTACTCCACCCCGACAACACCGGTGGTCTGCACGGCCCGACGCAGACGGCTGAGCGTCCCCTGGGCCGGAGCGGTCACCACAACCCGGTCGCCGCGCTCCAGCAGGGAGGCGATGCCCGAGGCGGCCCGGTCCTCGTCGCCGCGGTACTGGTCAGGTGCCAGGGCATCCAGACGCTCGGCGCCCTCCCGGTCCGGATCCACCGACAGATCGGTCAGCTTCCAGACCTCCCCCTTGCGGTACTCCAGGGATGAGATGACCTCGTCGTAGTCCAGGAAGCTGGCCCTGTCGAAGCTGATGGGTGCGCCCGAGCCCTGCCCGGAGGCGGCCACATGCCAGCTGGCGGCCAGGAACTCGTTGGCGGTCTTGACCAGGTCCTGGGCGGACCGGGCCAGCAGCTGCGGTTCCGACAGCAGAATCAGAGCGTCCTCGGGCAGCATGGACCCCACCGGCACCAGGTCGTCGACCAGGGCAGGCAGGAGGGACTCCATGCCCTCCACCGGAATGGCCTGGGCGATGGACTCCAGCATGTCGTCGGCGTTGGGGATGCTCCCGATCAGGGAGCGGGCACGGGCGCGGACCTGGTCGGTCAGCTGCAGCTCGCGGCAGGGCGGCGCCCAAATCCGGTCCAGGTCGTTGCCGTAGGTGCGCTGGTCGGAGGCATGGAAGCTGCGGATGGTGTCCACCTCGTCGCCAAAGAACTCGATGCGCACCGGGTGGGCCATGGTGGGGACGAAGACATCCAGGATGCCGCCTCGGACGGCGAACTGGCCGCGCTCCATGACCAGGTCCACCCGGGTGTAGGCATTGCGGACCAGGGCTTGGACCGCCTGGTCCAGGGGCAGCTCCTGGCCGCGCAGGAAGACCAGGGGCTCCACATCCTGCAGACCCTTGACCACCGGCTGCAGCAGGGAGCGCACGGGCATGACCAGGATGCGGATGGGTCCGAAGTCAGGGTCGTCCTGGACCGGATGGGCCAGCCGCCTGAAGACGGCCATCCGGGAGGCCACGGTGTCTGCCCGGGGCGAGAGCCGCTCGTGAGGCAGGGTCTCCCAGGATCGCAGCAGGGCTACGTCACCCGGGTCGCCCTCATACCAGGAGCGGATGGCACCGGTCATCTCCTGGGCGTCACGTTCGGAGGGGACCACCAGGACGACCGGTGCCCGTCCGGCTGCTGCGGCGGCCAGGGCTGGCCTGATGCCCTGGGGAGCCTGGACCATAAGGGAGGTGTCGGTGTCAGCCGCAGGTTCGGAGTCCCCCTGGACCAACCTCTTGAAGGCAGCATCCGCCTGCAGGTCGTCCAACAGAGGACGCAGGGACCCGTTCAACGATTCCTTGGGCTCCGACTTCTGGGTATCCTCATCGACCATTGAACTGCTCCTGAGCCTGGCTGAGGCCCTTGGTTATCACGGTTTCTGCGGCATCCGCACCGTCGGCCAGAAATTCGGGCAGACGCTTGCGCTGATCGCCGACAAAGGTGCCCAGGACCCAGTCCACAGTGCGGCGGTGGGCCTCCGGGCCTCTCCGGGCATGCCCCACGCCCATGCGAACCCGGGCGTATGCGTTGCTGCCCAGGGAACGGTCGATGGAACGGATGCCGTTGTGCCCGCCCGAGGACCCACCGGCCTTGACCTTGATTCGGCCGAACTCCAGGTCCATGTCGTCATGGATGACCACGACCCGGCCAACCGGTATGTGGTAGTAGGAGCAGATGGAGGCCAGGGCGTCGCCGGAGTCGTTCATGAAGGTCAGCGGCTTGGCCAGGAAGAAAGGTATGCGCCGTCCGTCAAGGTCCAGGGTGCCACGGCCCAGTTGGGCCAGACCCTTGTGGTCACGCAGGTTGACCGACCATCGTTCGGCCAGCAGATCGGCGCACATGAAGCCCATGTTGTGCCTGGTGCCCTCATACTCGTCACCCGGGTTGCCCAGTCCGGCTATCAGCCAGAAATCGGATGCCATGTAGGTGATACCTCCTGCTCTCAAACGGGACGGTGAGATTCTACACAGGCTCCCCGACCCCGTTTCGCTCAAGGGACAGGCTCCAGTAGGAGACAGCATGCAGGGCGAACCGGTCCCAGGCGGCCTGGGGCAGGAGGCCGAAGCGGCTGAACCCGAACCGCTGCAGCAGGGCCTTGGAGGCCGAGTTGTCATCGAAGATGATGGCCACGGCCAGACGCATGCCCTCCTGCTGGGCGCACTCCAGCAGGGAATGGACCATCAGGGCCCCCAGGCCCCGGCCACGGCTGTCGCGGTCCACGTAGTAGCCCAGCTCGCAGGTCTCCTGGTAGCCGGGCCGGTCGTAGTAGGCCGACAGGGAGCCGAAGGCCAGCACCTTGCCCTCCTGCTCCAGGACCAGGACCGGATGGCCCTGGTCCGGCTCGTGGCCCAGCCACCACTGCAGGCGCTGGTCCAGGCTGACCGGGGCCGTATCCGCTGTGGAACCACCGTCCATGACCGCCTGGTTGTAGATGGCGGTGACCGCCTCCAGGTCCCCGCGACGGCAGAGCCGGATGCGCGGGGTGGCGCTCACTTGTTGCCGCCCTCCTGGTCGGAGGCCTCCTTGAGGGCTTCGCGCAGGCGGTTCTGCGCCTCGCCGTAAGCGCTGAAGTCGCCCTTCTTCAGGGCGGCATCGCCGTCGCTCATGGCCTGGTTGGCCTTGTCCAGGGCCTGTTTCATGGCCTGCCCTCCTGTCGCCGATGCCCCGCCGGACCCGGTGGTCTTGTCAGGGGCCTTACCGGATTGCCCGCTCTGGTCAGCGTCGGCATTGGTGCGCCCGGTGTTGTCGGCATCGCCTGCCGATGCACCCGAGTTGCCCTGGAAGGTCTTGTCAAGGGCCGCATCCAGGGTGGCCGAGGAAGACACCTTGTCGCCGAAAGCCACCAAAACCCGCTTGAGCAGGGGGAAGCTGGTGGCACCGCTGGACTGCACATAGACCGGCTGGATGTAGATCAGTCCGCCGCCTATGGGCAGGGTCAGCAGGTTGCCTCGTTTGACCTTGGTTGACCCGGACTGGAGCAGGTTGAGCTCGGTGGAGACCGCAGCATCCGAGTTGAAGTTGTTCTGCGCCTGCCCAGGGCCTGGCACATTGGAATTCTTGGGCAGCTCCATCAGCCGGATGGTCCCGTAGTCCGGGCCTATCACCCCCTTGGTCGATCCGGCGTCGGAATCCACGGACAGGAACCCGGTCAGGATCTCCCTGGTGGAGGTGCCGGCAGGAATGAAGGTGGAGGTCAGCGAGAAGGCGGGCTTGTCGGTCCCCGGGGTCTGCAGGGTCAGATAGTAGGGAGGTTGCTTGATCCCCGCTGTCTGCTCCTTGCTGGTCCCGGTCGGATCCACAGGGGTCTGCCAGAAGTCCTCGCCGGAGAAGAACTGGCTGGCCGAGTTGACGTGGTACTGGGACAGGAGCTGGCGCTGCACCTTGAACAGGCTCTCCGGGTAGCGCATGTGGCTCATCAGGTCGCCCGAGATGGACGAGAGCGGCTTGAACTGGCCGGGGAAGACCTTCTGCCAGGCCTTGAGCACCGGATCCTTTGCATCCCAGGCATACAGGTCCACCGAACCGTCGTAGGCATCGACCGTAGCCTTGACGGAGTTGCGGATGTAGTTGGCCTTCTGGGAGCCCAAGCCCTTGACGGCCTCCGAGCTCAGGGTGGTCGTGTCCTGGGTGATGGGACCCAGGTCCACCTTCTGGGAGTAGGGGTAGGCGTCTGAGGTGGTGTAGCCGTCGACGATCCACTTGACACGTCCGTCAACCACAGCCGGGTAGACGCGCCCGTCCAGGGTCAGATAGGGGGCGATCTGGGCCACACGCTCCTTGGGTGAGCGGTTGTAGAGGATCTGCGAATCGGGGGTGACGCGGTCCGAGAAGAGGATCTGGTCGGATCCGAAGCGGATGGCGTAGAGGACCCGGGCCAGGAAGTTGCCCACCGAGGGACCGCCGTTGCCCTTGAAGGTGTTGGTGGCTCCCTTGGAGCCGGTGGGATAGTCGAACTCCCAGCCCGACGAGCCCTGTGGCGCGCCGACGATGGAATACTCGGGCGCGTTGGGCGAGAAGTAGATTCGCGGCTCGTAGTGCTGGCTGTCGGTCAGCTTGCCCTTGGTGGGGATGTCCTGCTCGAAGAACTCGGGCTGCCCGTCCGGGGTGACCTTGTTGCCGTAGGCGGCCACGATGCCGTAGCCGTGGGTGAAGACCGTGTGGTCGTTGACCCAGTTGCGGTTGTCGTTGCCCTCCAGGTCCAGCTCGCGAGCGCCGATGACCGTGTCCTGGCTGACTCCGTCGATGTCGTACTTGTCGACGGCCAGGGTGTCCTCGAAGGTGTAGTACTGCTTGGACTGCTGCAGCTGGCGGAAAGTGGGGGAAACCACCTGGGGATCCAGCAGACGAATCTGGGCGGTGGTCTCCGCATCACGGGAGAGGGCGCCCGACTGGACCTCGGTGGTGGCGTCATAGGCCTCGGTCTTGAGCTTGTCCAGACCATAGGCCTTGGTGGTGGCGGCGATGTTGCGCTGGATGTAGGCGGACTCCATCTCCTGGGCGTTCGGGTTGACCCGGAAACGCTGGACCAGTGCCGGCCAGAAGACGGTCAGCAGCAGGGACAGGACGATGGTGACGGCCACGGCCAGGACGGGCACCCGCCATTGCTTGACGGCCGAACCCAGCGACCCTGCATGGACACGGCCGGGTTCAAGGGTGTGTGAGCACAGAATCCAGACAGCCAGGATGATGCCCAGCAGGGCCATGACCACGGCCATGATGAGGGTTACGGGGATGGCCGCCTTGACCGAGGTGTAGGAGGCGCCGGTGATCCGATCGCCTTCCTCGGTCAGCCTGCCGAAGACGCCCAGGGCGGTATCACCGGCCCAGACCAGCATGAACAGGACCAGCCAGACGGCCACCTGACGACGGGCGGGACGGGTCATCTCAAGAATGCCGCGTCCATGCACGGGCATGGTCAGCCGAATGCCGCCCATAAGGAAGTTGGTGACCAGGCTGAAGACCGTGGCCGCCAGCAGCATCATCAGCAGGGAGGAGACCAGCAGCTGCAGGCCGGGCAGGATGAAGACATAGAAGCCGTTGTCCAGGCCGAACTGGGGGTCGCGCACCCCGAAGGACTGGGCGTTGAAGAGCAGGAGCACCTGCTTCCAGTCCGCGTTGAACTGGAAGCCGAAGAAGACGCCGACGACCAGGGAGACCACCACGGCCCCCTTGAGCGCCGTGCGCGAGGAGACCCCCTTGCCTACCTCAATCAGATCGCCCTTGACCCTGATGGTGGACCCGTCAGGCGAATCGGGACGGCTGCGAATGGCCAGGATGGCCGAGAGCAGGGTCACCGCGGCCAGCAGCAGGGCATATGCCAACCATAGGCCCACCTTGATGCCCAGCTGGGTCCAGACGATCCGGGCCGCCCCCAGCTGGGAGAACCACATGACATCGGTGATGAAGCGGCTGAGCGCGAACAGGAGCAGGAAGACGACCAGGACGACTGCCACAACCACGGCAAGGATCCGCGAACCCCGCGAGGGCCCGTCATTGCCCTTTCTGCGGGAAGTCAGCCGTGGGTCACCTGGTCCGGGGAAGCGAAAACGGGATGTGCCGCCGCCCCCCTGGCCGGGACCCTCCCCATCGGTTTGCACGTGCAGGATGACCGGGTCGTCTTCATTGCGACGCCGGCCTGGTCCTCCTGGACCGCCCTCAGGGTCGAACATGGAACCGAAGAAATCAAAGAATGACATGTACCTAGCCTACATGAGACGGCGGTCTTGAATGGCTTGCCGGTAGACCTCCTCCACCTGATCGGCCACGGTGGTCACGTCGTAGCGGTCCAGGAGCGCGAGCTGGTCATGGTGCACCTTCCGCCTCCAGGAGGGGTCCCCCAGAGCCTGGGCAACTCGCCGGGCCAGCAGTTCGGGGGTGTTGGGCGAGTCGACGGGCACCAGAGCCCGCTCATCGCCCATCAGGGTGGACCGGTAGCCGGGATTGTCCCCGGCCAGCACAGGAGCCGTGCCCGAGGCGATGGCCTCCAGCAGGACGATGCCGAAGGACTCGCCCCCGGTGGAGGGAAAGACGGTCAGGTCGGAGGAGGCCAGCAGGGCGGGCTTGTCCTTCTCGTCCACAAAACCGGGGAAGGCCACCGGGGTGTGCAGGGCGGCGGCCTGTCGACGGCAGTCCTCCAGCAGCGGACCCTTGCCGGCCATGGTCACATGCAGGCCTTCGGGCAGGATGCCGGCCCGCTCCCCCGCCCGGAGGGCCGAGAGCAGGATCCCTGCCCCCTTGCGTGCCACAAATCGTCCCAGAAAGACCAGATGCGGCCCCTGGCCGTGCAGGCGCGCCACCTCCTGGTCGCCGGCGGCCTGACGGGCCTGGCGCAGGGCGGCCACGTCCACGGGGTTGGCCACCACCCTGCTGGGCACGCGGGCAGTCTGCTTTGCATAGCCGGCCGCCACAGGTGAGACCGCGATGACCCTGTCGATGCGTCTATGGGTCCGGCGGTTGATTATCCCCAGCAGCCGTCCGCCCAAGAGCTGCAGGTCTCCCGTGGGGGCGATGTGATAGGTGGCCACCAGGGCCGTTGCCGGGTCTGCGGCGCGGATGACCCGCCCGGCCAGGAATGGACTGTAGGGTGCCTGGACGTGCAGCAGGTCGAAGTGCCCGGCCTCCAGGGCCCGGCGGATAGGCGCCTTGGGCGCAGGCAGCGGTATGCGCATCCTGTTGCCGTTGAAGGAGACCATGACGTTACGGGATAGGGAGTGAACCCCGTCAACCGGCGGATGGGCGGTCTGCCCGACCAGGTACTGGACCCTATGGCCCCGCCTGCCCAGCTCCCGTCCCAGGGTCAGAATGTGCTGCTGAACCCCGTCAAACACATCCAGGGTGTCATCGAAGACGAACCCGATGTTGAGCGTCACTGAGCGTCCTGGCCTGCTCCGGGCTCGGTCCCTGCAGCCAGCTGACGACCCTTCAAGGCCAAGGCCACCAGGTGCCGGTCGGCGGCCTCCCGCGCCTGCTGCTCGTCGTTGCCCGAGTCCAGCTTGTCCACATAGATGGTCTCCACCTGGGCGACCTGGCAGTACTTGAGGAAGGTCTGTCTGCGCAGCTGGTTGTCCAGGGCCTCACCGACGCCGCTGGACTGGTACCATTCCTTTTCCCCGCCGGTCAGCATGATCAGCTCCACCCGGCGCCCGGCCAAGGCCCCCGGGGTTCCGTCAGCGTGGTAGGCGAAGCCCCGGCAGATGACCCGGTCGATGAAGCCCTTCATGATGGCCGGCATGCTGTACCAGTAGACGGGGAAGACCAGGGCCAGCACGTCCGCATCCTTGATGCGCTCCTGCATGGCCTGGGCATCCTCGGGCATGGGTCCCTGGCCCAGGTAGTGGGTCCTGTCCTCCATGCCGAAGACGGGATTGAACCCCTCGGCGCAAAGGTCGATCAACTCGGTGCGAGCCCCGCCCTCGGCCGCCCCGTCCAGCAGGGCATTGCCCGCCGCATCGGTCAGGCTCTTGGGTTCGGGGTTGGCCGTGACTGCCACGATCTTCATGGGGATTCGCTCCTTACATTCCATTTCGCGCCTGCACCGACTGCGTGCAGACCCCTGTCATTGTCAGTCCTGGCAAGGACGGCAACACTGGTTCGGCAAATGCTTGACACTGCTCCTGGGCCCATCTATGTTATTGGGTGGTCGGTAGGTGAAGCTACCGCATGGACAAGGCATGCTGCCGCAAAGTGGTGGAGACACCCCGCGCAGGTCAACAGTCCCCGTCGGATCAAGGCAGGGACTAATGCAGGGCCAAATACCATGCGAAGCCGAAGCTTGAACGATGACAATGATCGGCGCATGGCCGATCGCCACGCCGTCTTCGAGGCTGCCGACAGGGATGTTCCGCACCTTGGAGGGAGGCCATCGTGAATACTGTCGCACTGCCAGGAATGCTCCGTTCTCCATTGAACGACGACCGCAGCCAGGCATCGCGCTCAACCCGTATATGGACGGGTCTGGCCGTAGCCATAGGCGCTCTGGTCCTATTGGGGGCCCTGGCCTATCTGCTGCCGGCCCTGGGCGCGCCCATCGGCCCGGCCGGGGTACCCTCGCACGTCTCCACCGACCCGGCCAATCTGCCCTATTACGCGCTTCGCTCCCTCTTCCGCATGTTCACGGCCCTGATCATCTCCCTGGTCTTCGCCTTCCTCTACGGACTGGCCGCCGCACGCTCCCGCCGCCTGGGCTCCGTACTCATCCCCCTGCTGGACATCCTGCAATCGGTGCCCGTCCTGGGCTTCCTGTCGGCCACCATCTCCATCTGGCTGGTCCTCTTCCCCGGGTCCATCATGGGCGTGGAGGCGGCCTCCATCTTCGCCATCTTCACCAGCCAGGCCTGGAACATGGCCTTTTCCTTCTACAACTCCCTGACCAACGAGCCCTCCGACCTGGACGAGGCGGTGAGGCTGATGCGCCTGACCCGTTGGCAGCGCTTCTGGAAGCTGGACGTGCCCAACTCCATGATCCCCCTGCTCTGGAACTGCATGATGAGCATGGGCGGCGGCTGGTTCTTCCTGACCGCCTCCGAGATGATCTCGGTCAACAACAGGACCCTGGCCCTGCCCGGCATCGGCTCCTTCGTGGAGGAGGCCACCGCCGAGCAGGACCTGGGCAAGGTAGGCCTGGCCATCCTGACCATGATCGTGGTGGTCCTGTTGATCGACTTCCTGCTCTGGAAGCCGCTGACCGCCTGGGCCGAGAAGTTCCGCTACACCAGCAGCCAGTCCACCGAGCCCCGGCGCAGCCTGGTGCTGACGGTCATCCGCCTGTCCGGGGTCAAGGACCTCCTGGGCCTGGTGGGCCATCCCCTGGCCGACCTGCTGGACCGGATCACCCGCCCCATGGGCCGCACCGGGGCACGCTGGAGCCGTGGCGGCGGACACAGGCGGACAGGCGACCTGATCTGGTGGGCCTGCCTGGCCCTGATCGGCCTGTGGGGACTCTGGCAGCTGGACCGCCTGGTCATCCGCCCGCTGGGCCTGGGCGAGGTCGGCCACGTCTTCCAGCTGGGTCTGCTGACCTTCCTGCGGGTGCTGATCCTGATGGTGGTCTGCACCATCGTCTGGGTGCCCATCGGCGCCCTGATCGGCATGAACCCGCGCATCTCCCGCTACCTGCAGCCCCTGGTGCAGATCCTGGCCTCCTTCCCGGCCAACTTCATCTTCCCCTTCGTCACCATGGTCTTCATCGTCTGGCGAATCGACATCAACTGGGGCAGCATCCTACTCATGGCCCTGGGCACCCAGTGGTACATCCTCTTCAACGTCATCGCCGGGGCCTCGGCCATCCCCGACGACTTGCTGGAGATGTCGCGCAGCCTGGGCCAGAACCGCTGGCAACGATGGAAGACCCTGATCCTGCCGGCCCTGTTCGGCTCCTGGTGCACCGGCGGCATCACAGCGGCCGGCGGAGCCTGGAACGCCTCCATCGTCTCCGAGGTCGTCTCCTACGGGAAGACCGAACTGACGGCCAAGGGCCTGGGTGCCTACATCGCCCAGGTGACCGCCACCGGCGACACCCCACGCATCATCCTGGGGGTGGCCGTCATGAGCATCTTCGTGGTCCTGGCCGACCGGTTCTTCTGGTCCCCCCTGCAATCACTGGCACAACGGCGCTATTCCCTGACATGAGAAGTCTGAGAGGTTCGACAATGACCAAGATCAATTCCAACGGGATCATCACGGCCGAGCACGTGACCAAGACCTACCAATCCGACAAGGGCGCGGAGCTGACCGTCCTGGACAACATCGACTTCACCCTGCACGAGGGCGAGGTGGTGGCCATCCTGGGCCGCTCAGGCGCCGGCAAGTCCACCCTGCTGCGCATCCTGGCCGGCCTGGTCCCGGCCAGCGAGGGCAGCGTCGAATACCGGGGCAAGCAGCTGGACGGGCCCAACCCCGGCGTGGCACTGGTCTTCCAGAGCTTCGCCCTGATGCCCTGGCTGACCGTCAAGGACAACGTGGAACTGGGCCTGCAGGCCCGGGGCGTGCCCAAGAAGGAGCGCGAAAAACTCTCCCTTGCCGCCATCGACGCCATCGGCCTTGACGGTTTCGAGAGCGCCTACCCCAAGGAACTCTCCGGCGGCATGCGCCAGCGCGTGGGCATCGCCCGGGCCCTGGTCCTTAAGCCGGACGCCCTCTTCATGGACGAGCCTTTCTCGGCCCTGGACGTGCTGACCGCCGAAAACCTTCGCCAGGAGGTCCTCAAGGTCTGGTCCGAGGAGGCGGGCAGCGTCAAGTCGGTCCTGATCGTCACCCACAACATCGAGGAGGCCGTGGAGATGGCCGACCGGGTCCTGGTCCTGGACTCGCATCCCGGCCGGGTCATCGCCAACGTGCCCATCAACCTGGACAGGCCTCGGGACAAGCAGTCCGACCTCTTCCAGTCCTGCGTGGACTACCTCTACTCCATCCTGACCGGCCAGCGTGACAGCGAGGACATCCGCCGCCGTCTGCAGACCAAGGTGCGCAACCGTCAGGCCGTGCGGGACTCGGTGCGGGACGAGGACACCGCCGAGCGCAACCTGCCCGACGCCACCCCCGGCGGCCTGGCCGGTCTGGCCGATGTCATGGTCAACCAGCCCAACGGCATGGACCTGGCCGACCTGGCAGCCAAGCTCTCCTTCGAGGTGGATGACCTCTTCCCTCTGATCGACGCCGGGCTCATGCTGGGCATCTTCCAGGCGGACAATGGGCACGTCAGGTTGACCGACCAGGGCCGGGCCTGGCACGACGCGGACATCCTGGAGAGCAAGGAGATGTTCTCGCGGATGCTGATGGATCACGTCCCGCTGATCCGCATCATCGACCGGGCTCTGAAGAACAGCGACGACAAGAGTCTGCATGGCTCCTTGATTCTGGACCTGCTGCGGGCCCACCACTCGGACAAGGAGGCCGTCCAGCAGTTCGACACCGCCATCACCTGGGGCCGCTACGGCGAGCTCTTCGACTACGATGCCGACGACGACCGGCTGACCCTGGACCCGGAGAACCACACCGAGTGAACAACTGCAGCAAGTACGGAAATCACGGTCCTCTGGCGCCCCTAGAATGAGCCTCGGGCGATGGAACCCGCCCGGGGCTTGAGCCCCGAACCGCAAACTGCTGATAGTTCCTGCACCATGATTCGACGACCCGTCTGTGGGCCAGGTGCAGGCACATGCCATCCAGCCCGACCCTGCGGATGCTGATCCGTCGGGAACCGAGACCTCAATGACCAAACCTCCTACCGGACCTGACATGGCCACAGCCCTGGTGGTGATGCTGGGTGGAACCCTGGGCACCGGCTGCCGGTACGCCTTGAGCCTGCTGCCGGGCCAGAGCGGCCCACTGCATCCGGGAACCCTCCTGGCCAACCTGATCGCCTGCGCAGGCTACGCCCTGCTGACCGCTTTCCTGGCCGGGCTGCCAAAAAGCGCACACGCGCGCCGAAGGCAACTGAGCAACAGGGGCCTGGGCATGGGCCTGTGCGGAGGGCTGTCGACCATGTCCACGCTCTCGCTGGAACTGGTCCAAGGACTGTCGGGCGGCCAAGTCCGGGCAACCCTTGCCTACCTGCTGATCTCCTTTGCCGGAGGCCTGATGGTCTCCTGGGCCATGGCCGCGCTGGGAGCACGTCTGGCCGCACACATCCAGGCAGGTGCGCAATGACCATTGCATTTACCGGGCTGATCTGCCTGTGCGGCGGCCTGGGTGCCGGACTTCGCTACCTGTTGGATACCCTGGTCAAGGCCCGCTGGCAGGTGGACCTGCCCCTGTCGACCATGATCATCAACCTGCTGGCCGGATTTGCTGCAGGACTGGTGGCCGCCCTGGCCGCCTTCCACGGACTGCCCGCCTGGGGACGGCTGCTGCTGGCCACAGGACTGCTGGGCGGCTTCTCCACCTTCTCGACAGCGGTCAACGAAGTGTTGGCCCTGACCCGGCAGAGACGGCATCTGGCGGCTCTTGGCTATCTGGCAGCCTCAATGCTCCTGCCGCCCCTGCTGACGGCCCTGGGTTTCCTGCTGGCAGGACCGGGCATGTAGCAGATCCAGCCAGCAATCAAGGAGCTGCGGAACCTAGGCGCGAGCCGGTTCCGGACGACCCTGGGCGGAGTCGGCGGCAATCCCCAGACGGTCGTCATGCCGACGCCACCAGGCGGACAGCACCGAGCCGGAGATGTTGTGCCAGACGCTGAAGAAGGTGGAGGGTATGGCCACAATCGGATCGGCGGCGAAGGCCTGCAGGGCCAGGGTCGCGCCCAGTCCGGAATCCTGCATGCCCACCTCGAAGGTGATGGCCTTCTGCTGGGCGTAGCGGAACCCCTTGGGGTAGATGCGGTACATGAGCCGGCTGAAGAGGAAGCCCAGCCCGTACCCGCACAGGTTGTGGAGCATGACCACCGGCAGGACCAGGGCGGTGGCGGCGGTGAAGAGCTTGGCATGGTTGACCGAGACCACCACGCCGATGATGACCAGGATGGCAATCTGCGAGACGGCCGGCAGGGCCACGGTCACCTTCTGCACCTTCTCCTTGAAGAAGGCGTGGACGGCCAGGCCCAGGGCGATGGGGATCAGCACCACCTCAAGGGCGGTCAGGAAGAGCTGCTTGGTGGGGATGGCCACATACTGGCTGGCCAGCAGGTTCATCAGCATGGGGATCATGAAGGGCGCGCAAAGCGTGGAAAGCAGGCCTATGGACACGTCCAGGGCCACATCGCCACGCGACAGGTAGGACATGACGTTGGAGGAGGTCCCCGAGGGGCAGCAGCCCACCAGGATGACTCCCACGGCGATCATGCCGTCCAGCCGGAAGATGCGGCAGAGCAGCACGGCCAGCAGGGGCATGATCAGGTAATGGGCTATGGTGCCGACGATGACCATGAGCGGCATTTTGACGATTCGCTTGAAGTCGTCCAGGCTCAGGGTCAGTCCCATGCCGAAGAGAATAATGCTCAGGAAGTAGTTGGTGTAGCTGCGGGCCCAAATGCTAATCTGCGGGACAAAGAAGTTGATGGCGGCCCAAACTAGGACCACCAGAATGAACCACTTAGTCAACCAGTCACTGAACCGCTGCACCTTTTGCATGATTCCTGACCACTTCCTCTCGATAGTTCTCTCTGTTGTAGGGGCAAAATTAGGAAACCCAAGTCGAGAGCGCAGGTGAATGGTCACATTTTGGACGTGCTGAAATTCACTTGACCAGGACGGGTGTGCCGGCGGGCACGGACTGCATGATCCATAGGGCGTCGGGCGCGGTCAGTCGGATGCAACCGTGGGAGCTAGGGCGGACACCCAGCAAGTCAGCCTCCTCCTTGATGTAGCTGCCGCTGGAATCAGTGGGGACCGAGTGGAAGAGGAAGACCCCGTGGTTCAGAAAGCTGGTGTAGTAACGGGCGCCCATCCCCTCCCTGGGGTTGTAGAAGTGGTCGCCGCGCTCAGACTGGATGCGGAAGCTGCCCTTGGGCGTGGAATCGTCCATGCCCGTCGAGGCGTACATGGTGTAGAGCAGTTGAGACCCGTCGCGCACATAGACCCGCTGATCCTGAAGGCTGACCTCCAGGGAGAGGCCAGGATGGACCGCAGGATCCGGGTAATCGACCTGCTGCGAAGGCTTGAGCCAATCGACAGGCTGAGCAGATGCGCCAGCAGGCTCGGTCTTCTGAACCTTTGTCCGCTCCCCTGCTTGTTCTTTTTTCGCTGATGAAGCGGAGGACTCGGATTTACCGGAATGATGCGCCTTGGGAAATTGTCTCGCCGAAACGGTGGCTGTGCTGGAAGCGCTCGCACCTGCTGAACGTTCCGCATGGGCCGCATCCGCCGGCTGGATCAGGTTGACGATCAGGACTGTCAGCAGCAACGTCAGCAGGGCGGTTATCACTACTACAGGCGTGCGGCGGACAGGGTCCAGCAACCAAAGGAGCATGGCAAGCACACGCCGCTTGAGGCGTTTGCTATCCAATCCCCAGACAGCCATGTCCTTCCCCTTCGTTGCCATCGAACGAACCTATATGCACAGTTCATTTTAGCGGCAGAAGGAAATAGGGAGGACTCAACCTTTCAGCACTTGCCTGGCCCAATCCTCCAGCAGGTCGCACACCAGGGCCGTCTGCTCGATCTGCACATTGTGGCCGGCCTGGTCCAACACCGAGTAGGAGGCTCGAGGGAAGCGGCAGGCCAGGTCGAACTGGTCCAGGTAGCCCACACGGTCGTCCTGGCGGCCGCAGACGAAGAGCACAGGGGCTATGAACCCGGACCAGACCTGGTCGAAGTCCATATCCAGCCGGTAGTGCCCCTCCATTCGAGCCACCGTGTCGGCATTGGCCGAACGAATGCCGGGCATGATGGTGCGTTGGTAGGCCTCAAGATGCTCCCGGGACTCGACCACAGCCATCTGCCGGTAAGCATGCCTGGTGAACTCGTCCACATCGGCCAGTCCCTGGTCGTCCCGGACCAGCACCTGACGCGGGGGCAGGCGCCTGTGGGCGGTCACCGGGTCGACCACCGAAGAGAGCAGGGCCATCCCCCGGCAGCGGTCCAACCGGCCGGCGGCAGCATGGCGACTGAGCAGCCCGCCCAGGGAGTTACCCACCAGGGCGAAGGGGCCGCCACCGCTGAAAATGTCCACCTGGTCATCCAGCCACCGGGCCAGACCGTCCAGATCGAGGATGGATGAATCGGGCGGTGTGCGGCCGAAGCCGGGCTGGTCCAGGTAGATTCGCTCAAAGCCACCCACCCGCTCGAAGGCGGGGTCCAGGTCGTCGAAGATGTGGTGGTCCACGCCGGACCCATGCACGAAGATCAGCGGCATCCCATGACCCCGACGAATGGCGAACCCGGGCCTGGCGCTCACTTCTTGGAACCGGAGGGAATGCCGGTCTTGAACTCCACGATGTCGCCGTCCTGCATGACGTAGTCCTTGCCCTCAAGGCGCATCTTGCCCTCTTCGCGCACCTTGGCGTAGGACCCGTCGGCGGCCACGAAGTCGTCGTAGGAGACCACCTCGGCCTTGATGAAGCCCTTCTCGAAGTCGGTGTGTATGACACCGGCGGCCTGGGGGGCGGTCCAGCCCTTGTGAATCTGCCAGGCGCGCACCTCCTTGACCCCGGCGGTCAGGAAGGTCTGCAGGCCAAGGATGTCGAAGCCCACCCGGGCCAGCTGGTCCAGGCCGGACTCCTTGAGCCCGGCATCGGTCAGCATCTCGCGGGCGTCGGCCTCGTCCAGCTCGGTCAGCTCGGACTCGAATTGGGCATTGAGGAAGATGGCGGGCGCAGGAGCCACGGAGTCGGCCAGCTGCTTCTTCAAGTCCTCGTTCTGCAGCTCGTCGTCGTCCACGTTGAAGACGTAGATGAAAGGCTTGGCGGTCATCAGATGCAGGTCGTAGAGCTCATCCTTGTCGATGTCCCCGGCCTGGGCCGCCTGGTCGATGGTCCGCCCCTGGCCCAGAATCTCCTTGGCCTTGCGGACGGTGTCCA
Organism: Bifidobacterium sp. W8104; assembly: GCF_016100735.1. NCBI lineage: Bacteria > Bacillati > Actinomycetota > Actinomycetes > Bifidobacteriales > Bifidobacteriaceae > Bifidobacterium > Bifidobacterium sp. W8104. The sequence continues at coordinate 1,783,050 of NZ_JACFRW010000001.1, read as the reverse complement.
GGTAGGCGGGCTTGATCTTGCCGCCGCGCTGGTCCTTTTCCAGCTTGGGCAGGGCCTTGTCGATGGTCTGCATGTCGGCCAGGATCAGCTCGGTGTTGATGGTGTCGATGTCGTCGGCCGGATCCACCTTGCCGTTGACGTGGACGATGTCGTCGTCATTGAAGGCGCGGACCACCTCGCAGATGGCGTCGGCCTCACGGATGTTGGCCAGGAACTGGTTGCCCAGCCCCTCCCCCTCCGAGGCCCCCTTGACGATGCCGGCGATGTCCACGAAGGTGACCGTGGCGGGCACGATCTTGTCTGTGTGGACCAGCTTGGCCAGGACAGGCAGCCGGTCGTCGGGCAGGGGGACGATGCCGGTATTGGGCTCGATGGTGGCGAAGGGGTAGTTCTCCGCCAGAACGTTGTTGCGGGTGAGGGCGTTGAAGAGAGTGGACTTGCCAACGTTGGGCAGCCCGACGATTCCTATGGTTAACGACATATGCACCAGTCTATTGCCCGGACTGCCCCGGCGTGGCTCCCCCTAGTCGCCGCGCTCCACCGCATCGATGGCCTCGATGACCGCTCCACGGAAGCCGTGCTTCTCCAGGGAGGCGACCCCCTTTATGGTGGTTCCGCCCGGCGAGCAGACCGCGTCCTTCATGGCCCCGGGGTTGGTGCCGGTGGCCAGGTAGAGGGCTCCGGTCCCCTGAACCATGCGAGCCGCCAGCCGGTAGGACGCCTGCCTGGACAGCCCGTGCTCCACCCCGGCGTCGGCCAGGGCCTCCATGTACATGGCCGTGTAGGCGGGCGCGCATCCGGCGATGGTCGTGCCCACCGAGACCAGCTCCCGGGGCAGCCGTTCGATCATGGCCACCGGGTCGAAGACCTGGGTGAAGAGCTTCCGCTGCTGGTCGGTCAGGGTGTCGTCCTCCTGGGTGACCAGAATCCCCTGCCCTACCGAAATGGGGGTGTTGGGGATGGCGCAGATCAGGTGGGTGCCCTCCTCCAGGATGTCGGCATAGTCCTCAAGGGTCATGCCGCCCACCACCGAGAGGACCATGCGGTCCGGGTCAGCCAGCTCGTGGCGGATGGGCTCGCAGACCTGGGCCACCTGCCCAGGCTTGACGGCCAGAATCACCAGGTCGGCGGCCGCAGCCACCTCGGTGCCGGAGTGCATGGGCCGCACCCCCAGCTGGGCCGTCCGCTCCACCAGCCGGTCGTAGTGGGCTGCACAGGCCACAATCCGGCCGCCGGGCAACACGCCTGCGTCGACCAGGCCCTGGGCAATGGCCTGGGCCATGTTGCCGTATCCGATGAATCCGAGAGTCAATGAGTCCGTGTTCATGCCCTCAAGTCTAGCCGCGCGCCGGGAAGAGCCCCTCCAGATCGCCGCGCTCCAAGGCCAGCCGGTAGAGGTGGGCGAAGACCCTGTCCCCGTGCAGCCCGTCGTGCTCGAACTCGTTGGTCACCCAGGCATGGGCGTGGCCCACGCGCGAGAGGGTGTCCAGCTGAAGCTCGGAGGGCACGTAGAGGTCGTCGGCATAGACCGCGGCCTGCAGGGGAACCTGATTGCCGGCCAGGCGCTCGGGATCGTACAGGTGGCCCCAGGAGCCCTCCTCCATGAGCAGGCTGACCGCCGGGCCGAAGGGGCGCAGGGCCGCCTCCTGCTCGAACATCCAGGGGAAGATCGCCTCCCCGGTGAACATGAGCGGACGGGCAGCAGTGTTGAATTCAGGACGGACATCGCGTACCCGCTGTGCAGCCCAGCGCAGGGGTTCGCGGTCCCCATCGGCGTAGATGAACTCCTGCAGGGGCCAGTAGAGCGGTGTGACGGCAGTGGCCGACCGCACCCCCTCCAGGAAGGCCTGCGAGAGGGTGGCCCGGGAGCTGCTAGCGCCGGAAGCGGGCAGGCTGCCGTCGCCGTTCAGGAAGGCCGTGTCCAACAGCCAGTGGAGACGCTCGAACCCGCCGCTCTTGCCCAGGTCGGCGCCAAGGGTCTGCAGCCGCTCCACGCTCAGGGGGTCGCCTCCGGGCAGGACCACATCGCCCTGGGACAGCCGGTCGGCAATGGCCGCCACACGGTCTTGATCCCCCGGATAGCGCTGATAGAAGGCCTGGGACCGCTGGGCCATCTTGGTAAAGGTGTGGGAGAAGAGCTCGTATGCATCAGTGGGGATGTGGGGCACGCCCCCGGCAGTGAAGGCCGCAGCCAACCCTTCTGGAAAGTTCGACAGGTAGGCCAGGGTCAGATAACCGCCAAAGCTCTGCCCCAGGGCGACCCAGGGATGGCCGGCGAAGACCGTGCGACGCAGGTGCTCGAAGTCCCGGATGATGGAGTCGGCCAGAAAATGCTTCAGATAGTCGGCCTGGGCCCGAGGCTCGCCCAGGGAGGCCATGGTGGAGCCGTCGATGGCGCTGGACCGGCCCGTACCCCGCTGGTCGGGCAGGACAATGCGGAAGTGGCGCAGGGCCTCGGTCATCCACCCGTCGGCAGTGGCGTTCAGCGGCCGTGGGGCGCCCGAGCCGGGTCCGCCCTGCAGGTAGACCAGCAGCGGCAGGTCATCGTGGATGTGCTCGGGGGCGCAGACCACGCGGTAGAAACAGCGAATGACCGCCTGGTCCGAATGATCTTCGGCTCGCCAGACGCCAGGTTCACTGCCCGCCCAGTCCAAGGGAACGGGGATGGATCCCTCCCGAACGTAGAGTCCCGGCAGATAGTATCCCTGGTTGGTCATACGCCGGCTCCTTTCTTTGAGATCAGTCGGGTTCATTGTCTCCGGGCGGTTGGACCGGCTTGTGTGTTGTTTTCTGACCGGGTGGTAGGGTGAGAAGCGGGGGATGTCGAGAAGACGGCTGATTCGGCTATGGCTACTGTAATCCGATGCAGGGCTGGCATTGACAGGCAGCACGGCTTTCCGACAGGAAGAACTTTATTAGGCAAGCGGTTTTTATCCCGCTTGGTGTTTGGTGAAGGGGTTTTGGTTTCATGCATCTGGTTTCCCGTCTGCATCGCATCATGGCGATGATGACCGTCCTGATCAGCCTGCTGGCAGGCCTGGGCGTCGCGTCCGCCCAGGCGGACGCTCCCATACTCCCCGGGGGGGGGGGGGTCGTCAGACCCCTCGCGTAGCTAACCAAAACCCCGGCACCCTCCTCAGCAACGCAACCAGCACACCACTACCCACACCCTCACCGATACAAACCACCACACCATTAAGCCCTACTTCGGGCACCCTGTCATCGACGACGGGAACACCTGACAGCGCAGACTCCGCTCCGGCCAAATCAATAGAGAAGACGGACGATCAAGCCACACATGTAGTGCGCTTCGACCCAGCCGACGGCAGCACATCCACACCGGTGAGCGTGAAAACCGGCACCCTCGCCACTCCCCCGCAGCACAATCCGCAGCGTGATGGCTTCCGGTTCGACGGGTGGACACTCGACAACCAGCCTTTCGACTTCCAGACCCCCGTCCTCCAGAACACGACCCTGAAAGCCAAGTGGTCGAAGACCACGGACTGGACGCTGAGCCCGGACCACGGGCCCGCCACCGGCGCCAGGCTGACCATCAACCCACCCAACAAGAAGGAACCTCGATTCGCCAGTGTTCATGCCGCTGAAGACCAGGCAGTCGGCCTGACCGGCGACGGCCATATCTACACATGGACGCAGGATGGAACAACCGTGCGGGTGCCCTCCCCTGCCCAGGCTCCCGACGGGTTCCACTACCTGCAGGCCGCAGCCGGCAGCCGACGGCAAGCCGCACTCGGATCCGACCAGCACATCTACACCTGGAACAGCCAACAAACCACACCCACCATCGTCGACACCGGTCGGAACGCCGAGTTCACTAGCATCAACATAAGCGGCGACCGGCTCCTGGCCGTGGACCGGCAGGGACAGGTCAACACCTATCAGGCCAGTCAGAACCCGAACCCGAAACTGATAGAGCAGGCCGCAACCAGCCTGCCCGGAGAGGCGCAGGCCGTCACCGCCATCGCCTCCGGCAGCCGAATCCTCTCTTTGGACTCGGACGGACAAGCCTGGACCTGGGACACGGGCAAGACTGGCAACATCAAGCCCACACGCATAAAACAAGACACAAAAACCCGCATCATCCAAGCCCAAGCCCTCAACCAGGGATTCCTCCTTTTAGATGCGGACGGTCACGCCTATCATCTGGCCGACAGCATGACCAGTCTTACAGCCATCAACCTGCCGGAAAGCATGAAAGCCAGTTCGGCCACCACCAACAAGAACCAGGCCATGATCACCGGCAAGGACGGCCACATCTGGGCCTGGAAACCCGGCGAAGCGCCCACGCGCGCGGACAACGGGAGCAAGCAATACACGCAGGCCGCCGAAGCCGACGGCAGAATCACCGCCATCAACAGGCAGGGAGACATATACAGGTGGAGCCTGGACGGGCAGGGCCAGCCCGGCAAGCCAGCCGGACTCGACACCGTCTCCGAGCCGACACTGGATACAGTCAGCATGGACGGCCAGCCGCTGACAATCATTAAGAAGAACGATACCTGGCAGGCGGATGCTTCAGCCCACAAGCCGGGACCAGCCGCCATCACACTCGCCGGCAGGCAGGACGGCCAGCCCTTCACCAGGAGCCTCAACTACACGGTCGACCAGCGGCTGACCAGAGACGACCAGCAGGGCACCACCCACACCGTCACCTTCAATGCGTACGGAGGAAGCCCCAGACCCGCCGACCAGAACATCTCAGACCCCTACGGCAGAGTGAAGCGGCCCACCCCAGACCCGACGCGTGAAGGCTACCAGTTCGACGGATGGTTCATAGGCGAAGTCGCCTACGACTTCAGCAAGCCCGTCACCAAGGACCTGACCCTTACCGCCAAGTGGACTGAAAGCGGGAACAACAAGTGGAGCATCAGCCCCGACAAGGGCAGCCAGCTGGGCAGGGAATCCACCACCATCACCCCGCCGAACACCAGCCGGGGCATCAGGTTCAGCCAACTCAGCGGATCAAGAAAAGAGCCTGGTGTAGGCGATAGTTTTTCTTTGGCTGTGGGCAGCGACGGGAATGCCTACGCATGGGGACAGAACTGGTATGGCCAGCTCGGCGACGGGACGAAAACCAACCGGAACACACCGGTCATGGTCAAGACGCCTGACCGCAAGACGTATCCTGACCTGCCGGCGGATTTCACCTACGTGCAGGTCAGTGCCGGATACCATCATTCGCTGGCCGTGGGCAGCGACGGCAACGCCTACGCCTGGGGAAACAGCCAGACTACGACGGTCATGGTGAGCAAGCCTGAAGGCGCGCCCGCGGATTTCACGTACATGCAGGTCAGCGCCGGATACGATTATTCGCTGGCCGTGGGCAGCGACGGGAACGCCTACGCCTGGGGAAACAACGAGCATGGCCAGCTCGGCGACGGGACGACCATCAACCGGTATGCCCCGGTTAAAGTGGGGAAGCCCGCGGATTTCACGTACGTGCAGGTCAGCGCAGGAACCTATCATTCGCTGGCCTTGGGCAGCGACGGGAACGTTTACACCTGGGGAAACAGCCAGACTACGCCGGTCATGGTGGAGAAGCCTGATCGCAAGATGTATCCGGACCTGCCTAGGGATTTCACCTACGTGCAGGTCAGCGCCGGAAGCTCTCATTCGCTGGCCCTGGGCAGCGACGGATACGCCTACGCATGGGGATGGAACTTCGAGGGCGAGCTCGGCAACAACAGCAGCAGTAATTCGTCTGTTCCTGTGCGTGCGCGCGATTCCACCAAGCCGAACGATACGAGCAAAGGACTGCAAGCCGTACAGATCGGCGCCGGAGCCTATCATTCGCTGGCTGTGGGCAGCGACGGATACACCTACGCATGGGGATGGAACTGCACTGGACAGCTCGGCAACGGCAACTACGACGGCAGCTACCATGATTATCCTGTTCCTGCGCCAGTGGTGTTCAACCTGATGCCTGTGATTACAGGCGTCAGGTTCGACCAGACCGCCGTATCAGGACTGACACGCGGCGACGGCAGCAGCGTGACCGTGCTCACGCCCGCACACCAGCCGGGCACGGTCACGGTCAGCGTGGACTACATGATGGGCGGTACCGGAAGCACTCTTACGGACAAATCCCTCGCCTATACGTACCTGCCCGCAGGCGTCCTCCCCAAGGCCGGAGGGGAGGGCATTCTGCTCGCCCTGGCCACAGGCATGACCGGCATAGGCGGGGTCCTCGCCTCACGCCGCCACCGGAAAGAACAACACAGGTTGCTTCACGCTTCGCTCGAGTAAGAGCGGCCGGGCGGCGTATCAATCCCCCCGCCCCCGGCCCACACAGGGGGAGCAGGGAGGAACGTGTCACTTTAAGACTCAAACCCCAAGAGAGCCCGACACATCCTCCCGCGCCCCCACCACACTTCTGCAGGCGGAAGCCGAGGGCAGGCATGCACGCCCCCGCCCCCGCCCGGGAGAGGAGGAAACACGGCCAGGCCGGCCAGGAGGCTCAACAGCCCCCAGCCAGCCCGGCCGCTGTTCATCTCCTTATCCCAGCATAATCGAGCAAACAGCAGCTTTATCACCTAGCATTTAGCCGCACGCGCCTTCACTCATAGCCAAGCCTCGGCGGGCCATGCTGTGAAAGTTGCGGTATCGTTACCGCACTGATATAACTGAAGGCTGTCAGAACTGTCCGCCTACCCATGGCGGCGATCAGGCAACCGCCGAGGTCGGCAGTCCGGCCCGGCGGCCGACCACTTCGACGAAAGGCCAGGATGGCGTACGCGACGATCAGGGATGTGGCCCAACGGGCCGGTGTCTCCGTATCGACGGTCTCCCGAGCCCTCAACGACTCCGGGCGCATCTCCCCCGCCACACGACAGCGCATCAACCAGGTCATCCACGACCTGCACTATGTGCCGGACTCCCGGGCCCGATCCATGCACTCCGCCCACTCGCGCACCATCGGCCTGCTCATCCCCGACATCCGCAACTCCTACTTCGCGGACCTGGCCTATCTGATCCAAGGCCAGCTGCTCAACCACGGCTTCCAGACCCTGATCTGCACCTCCACCCAGGGGGACCCCGGCGAGGACCGGGCGCAGGTGCGCAACCTGCTGGGCCAGCACATCGACGGAGCCATCATCGTGCCCGGGCCGCGTTCCTCGCACACCCTGGAGGAGCTGACCAGACGCGGGCTGCCCCTGGTCTGCGTGGACCGTGCGGCCGAGGGCGCCGCCGGACGCGGCGGGCGGGCCATCCCCTGTGTGGACGCCGACCCTGAGCCCGGCCTGCGGCAGGCCCTTGAGGATCTGCACGCCCAGGGCCACCGACGCATCACCCTGGTGCCCGGGCCCCTCAGGGAATCGGCCACCTTCCGGGAACGCCTGGATGTCTACCGGAACCTGCTGGCCGGCATCGAGGGCATGGACGACCCCCTGGCCGACCAGGTGGAGCCCGGCACCTTCGACCCCGACATGATTGACCTCTGGGCCCGGCGGGGCATCACCGGCGTGCTCTTCGGATCCTCCCTGGATGCCATACGCGCCATCAAAACGGCACAGTCGCGAGCAATCAGCATCGGCGAGGACCTGTCCATGATCACCTTCGACGACCTGCCCGTCTTCCGCATCCTGACCCCGGCCGTATCGACCATCTCCCAGCAGATCGACACCATGGGGACCCGCTGCGTGGACATGCTCCTGGCTCTGATGGCAGGCTCGCCCGTGCGGTCGGTCCGGCTGCAGACCAGCTACCGCCACTGCGCCTCGGTGGGTCGCCCGCCCGCGCACACCGGCCAGGATCCCTGAACCTGTCACAGCGTGATCATCAAGGCGGACAAGCTCATCAAGGAACGGAGAAACATGATTCAAGATATGGCGGCGGCACCCGACCAGGTGCTCAAGGGACTGGATACCATCACAGGGTCCATCTCGGTGGTCGGATCCATGAATGCGGACTACACCGTCAACACCGACCGGCTGCCCAAGCCCGGCGAGACCATCAACGGCGGTCCCCTGCAGGTGCTGCCCGGGGGCAAGTCGGCCAACCAGGCGGCGACCGCGGCCCGCATCGGCGCCCAGGTCAGGCTCTTCGGGGCCGTGGGATCCGACTCCAACGCCGACTTCCTGCTGGGGCAGCTGGGCAATGCCGGGGTGGACGTCTCCCATGTGATGACCGTGCCGGGAGCCAGCGGAACCACAGTCATCACCGTGGATGCGCGCGGCGAGAACACCATCGTCTACTCCCCCGGCTCCAACGGCAAGGTGGATGTGGACTACGCCCACCGCTCCCGCCAGGCCCTGACCTCGGCCAAGGTGCTGGGCCTGTGCCTGGAGAGCCCCATCGAGACGGTCACCGAGGCCGCGCGCATGGGCCACGAGGCCGGCATGACCGTGCTGCTCAACGACTCCCCCTTCCGCGCCGACCTGCCTGCCGACCTGATCGCCAACTCGGATCTGATCCTGGTCAACGAGCATGAGATGGCTCAGCTGCTGGGCATCGACGAGCCCGAGGACGGCGACTGGCTGGGGGCCGACTGGGACCGGATCAACCAGACCATGCAGGACTTCGGCTTCCACCGGGCCATCGTCACCTTGGGCGGCGAGGGATCCATGGTGCTGGACCAGGGCCAGACCTACCGGATTCACGCCGTGCATGTGGACGCCGTGGACACCACCGGCTGCGGGGACGCCTTCATGGGCACCGTGCTGGCCGGCCTTGCCTCCGACATGACCCTTGTGCAGGCCGCCCAGCTGGCCTCCTACGTCTCCGCCTACGCCGCCACCGGGCAGGGGGCGCAGGCCTCCTACGGCACGGCCGAGCAGATTAGGCTGCGTTTCTCCTGAGTTTGGACGTTCGGGGCCGGAGCCATCAAGGTCGAGCCATCGGAATCCTGACCACCGGGATCTTGTAACCAGGGTCCGCTGGTCAGGGTCCACCGATTATACAAGTAGAGCGCTGCTGACCCCCTCCCTACGTTGTCAGGCCGATGAACCGTTGCGGAATGCACCACGATTCGTCGGCCTGACTGGTATCTGTGCGATACAGGCTGGATGGATGGATACTGGATGCATACTTGTTGCCAGTTGAGTGCGAATATGGAATCCATACCCATTACCAACTAAGGACAAGTCCGATATCCGCTTTTATTGCCGTCTGAATCCAAGCACTGAATCTGTTCTTATCGCCAGTGTTAAATACATCTATGGGTCGCGACGTGCATTGGAGAGTACGCGTGTGTCTTGGCCGTGCAAGCTATGCAGAGAATCATTCGATGCGAGAATGCGTGAGCAGCACCACGGCAAGGAGCGGCAACAAGTCTGTCCAAGTGTCAGACAGCTGATCACCAATCGTCATATGCAAGGCCGCCATCTTTTGACTCACTACTAAGCGCCCGTTCCCGATTACAACTACTCTGGCTCATCCGCCTTGCGACAGCCTGGGACCGCGTTTGACCTCATCATCCCTCGGACTGATGGCACCTCCCGCTGTCCCCGAATATTGTTGATTCCATGAACACAGTCAGTCAAACAGCGCAGCGACCAATCACCAGGTCCAATAATCGAATGCTACTGACTGACGCTCTCTTCGCCATCCTTCTGTTTCTGCTGGTGAGCGGCTCCAGCGCCAATCTACGAGATGGGGCCCTGATCCCCTTGCAGGAAAACCTGATCCTGATGTGGACTGTCCTGCTCATAGCCCCTGTGGTTATCCGTCGCCGATTCCCGGATTTAGCAGCCGGGCTCTTCGTCGCTGTGGCTCTGGCTCAGCTCCTGTTGGGGCCTGCCATCATGCTCACCGATGCAGTCTGCCTGGTGATGGTCTATTCCTGTCTGCTCTACGGACGTCCATCCTGGCGCCGACTCTATCTGACTGTGGCTTGGGTCATGACGCCCCTATCCTGCCTTATCTTTACATTGGTCGATCTGGGGTTTCTGCCTCCGGGCAAGACGTGGCCGGACCACATCTCAATGTTGCCGACCTCATTCAAAGATCTGGCAGTCACCTTCCTATCGAATTTACTGATCGAGGGGCTTCTGCTGCTCATAGCCATCGTTGCAGCCTACTGGACGCGGACCAGAAGGGATGCCATTGATGAGGCCCGGCGACGCAACCACGCCTTGGCCCTGCAGGCAGAACAAAGCGCGGCCCTGTCTGCCAGCGCTGAGCGGGCCCGCATAGCACGTGACATGCACGATGTCGTCGCCCACACTCTGTCCATCGTCATCGTGCAGGCAGATGCCGGCAGATACGCAGCCACAGCCGATACGAACCTTGCTCTCAAGATCATGCGCACCATTGATCAAGAGAGCCGCCGCGCCCTACGTGAGCTGAGCTCGCTTTTCGGCAAACTCAAGACTCCAACCAACCCGGCACCCGAAACCAGCCAAAAGACAGCGGATTCTCCTCCAGGCCAACACTCTTCTTCCCCACCACCAACGGACCCAGCCCATATCCAGCCGCTTGACCAATCTCAAACAACTGCCCAAACGAATTCCGCTAGTCAATCCGGGAACGCTCATAATCTGAATCCAGCCGGAACAGATTGCACTCAGCCGAGCCAAGCCAGCGGCCATCTTCACATAATCAAAGAGAGTCCAGCCACCAACACTGCCAAGGCCAACGTTGATACGGCCGACAATGCGCGTATCTGGCCTTCGGTTGCCACCTCTTCAAACAATCCGCCGACCAGCTATAAATCATGGTCAGACCTGATAGATGCCGCCCGACTTGCTCAGCCAGAATCCCAATTCAGCCGACGCATTGAAGGCCGACCCTGCCCAGAAAAGCTGGATCGCAGCCGCACCATAACTGCTTACCGGGTGCTGCAAGAAGCATTGACCAATGTTCGCAAGCATGCCGCTCCGGCTTCGGCTGTGCTAGTTGAAGAACAGTGGCTCACGGACGGTTTGTGTCTAACCATTGACGACCGCCCATTTGACCATGCCTCTACCAATTCAGATTCTCCGCCACAGATGGACCGACCTACGCATTCAGGTTTCGGTCTTATAGGGATGCGCGAACGACTGACTTCTCTTGGAGGCAACCTTCAAACTGGTCCCGAAACAGAAGGCGGGTACCACCTCCAAGCGTGGATTCCTTTTGCCACTCCGCCAAAGTCCGACCCTGAAGCGGGGATACGTGCCAATCGACAAGCTCAATGGTCCCTGCGCTCGATTGTCTCCACGCTCTTCGTCTGGTTTCAACGCCATCCATTGACGGCCGACCTGGGTTTGGTAATCGGACTCGTATTGGTAGAGAATCCAGGTCACGCTCTTGCTATAGCACCTGTCATGCGACAATATGATCCGGGCCGACCAGTAAAGGTCATCGCCACGCTAGGTATCGCTTTGCCTCTGATTGTGCGCAGGGTCCGTCCCGGCATTTGCGCCGCCATAGTGTCTGCAGTTGCCGCCCTGCTGCTGCTCTTCTCGCCCTGGCTGCCAGAAGCTGCAGTCTTATCCCCAGTCGCTGTATATTCAGCAATGGTTTACGGTAAATACACCACCCGACGGTGGGTTCCGTTGGCGGTCATCACGGATACGGTTTTATGGGCTGTCAGATGTGTAGCCAATAACCAAGGGTGTCCAACCATTCTGGCCTACATGACAGAAGGCCCGGCAAAATCATCTTTCTCTGTATCCCATTTAACACTTTTCATAGTGATGGCCGCACCGGCCTTGATCTGTCTGCTGACCATTCTGATTGCCTCACGCCGACGTACTCGTGGTTCGGTCCTGCTCCTCCAGCAGGAACGCGAGCGCGCGCTAAACCAGACCCTGCAGGAAAGCCAGGCTCTGGCAGCCAATCAAGAGCGCGAACTCATTGGCTCTACCATGCAGGTAGAAGTGGCTGCAACCCTGAATACAGTCATTGCATCCACTACCAAAGCCATCTCCGAGTTGAACCATTATCAAGTCAAGGGGGTGAACCCTTCCCCAGAGCAGGTAGCGCAAGCCTTCGGCGACATTGCAACTCAAGGACGCCAGGCCCTAGCTCGCATGCGACAACTGCTCACTATCCTGCGTCACAGTTCCAGAACCGATTTGCGTTCAAACATTGACACCGCCGATTCCCAAGACACGAGCCTCGATTCATGCAGGAACCAGATGGTCGAACCCACACACAAGACCATACCTTTGCCGGCTCTTCATCCAGCCAAACCCCTGCCAGTAGATCTCGATGATCAGCTCGACAACCATTCGCAACAATCACAACAGGATAAGGAGCCAGAGCATGCCCAATCGGACCAATCAGAGCAATCGAACTCCTGACATAGGCGTTCCTGATGAGGAGCACCTCCTAAGACGAACATACAGAAAAATGAGCACTCTATAAGTCATACACCCGAAGATTAGCCCACTACAGGCAACGATAGCTGACGAGCGCCACTCCACAATTTAACAGTCGCTCCGACGACAGTTGTTCAGTCAACATTTCAGTCAACTTTTACTCAGTCAACAATCAACCAGGCAGCGATTACATTGATTAGAAATTGAAACCGGTCGTAATTCCCAGTCATAATTCCCAGCAACACTCAACTCAGATAAAATCGGATGGTGGCGCTGGCCATCATCTAGCGGAAAGAAGCAGGCTCTCATGGAACGGACCGAACCCATCAGCGTTGCCGTCGTGGACGACCAGGATCTGGTCCGAGCCGGTTTTGCCATGGTCATCGGCTCCCAGGATGACATGACCGTGGTTGGCCAAGGCGCGGACGGCGAGCAAGCAGTGGATCTGGCCTCACGCCTGCGTCCTGACGTGATCCTCATGGATGTCCGCATGCCCGGCATGGATGGTTTGACAGCCACCCGCCTGATCACTGCTTTGTCACCCGACCGTCCGGAGCCCAGGGTCATTGTGCTGACCACCTTTGATCTTGACGAATACGTCATGGCTGCCATAAAAGCCGGTGCATCAGGATTTCTGCTCAAGGATACCGAGCCTGAAACCCTCCTGTCCTCCATCCGTACAGTTCACCGGGGCAATGCGATCATCGCTCCTTCGGCTACAAAACGCCTGATCGAACACATGGCCCATGACGTGCCTGCGGCCGGGTCCATGCCATCGGGATCGACCTACCGCGATCCCGAAGTGGACCTGCTCACTGATCGCGAGCTGCAGGTCCTGATTCACATAGCCCAAGGTCTGAGCAACCAGGAGATAGCCGACAATCTGGGGATCTCACTGCCCACAGTGAAAACTCATGTCACTCACATTCTCCAGAAGATCAATGCCCGGGACCGCGTCCAGGCGGTGGTCTTCGCTTACGAAAACCATCTGGTATGAACCTGGACGTCATGCAGCATCAATCGTCACTAAGAGCCTCAATGGGTGAAACCTTGACTGCCTCCCTGGCTGGCAGCACACTGGCTGCCACCGCAGCCAGCAAGGCCACTGGCAGTATCAGCGCAAAAGTCGACCATGGCACGGTGAAAGTCACGGACCCTAAGGGCACAAAGACCTGGTAGGCTCCTATCCATCCGAAGAGCGTTCCTAGAACGATTCCAGCCAGACTGGCTCCCAGGGCTATCATGCAGGCCTCGACTCCCAAGGATCGACGAACCTGGACGCTGCTCATGCCGATTGCCCTGAGCGTGGCAGTCTCACGACGGCGTTCCAGCACCGACATCATCAAAGTGTTGGAAACCCCTATCAGGGCGATAATCACAGCAACGCCCAGCAATGCAACCATGATTGCCAACAAGGAATCGATTCTTTCGCTCCATGTCCTCATTTGCGTCAGCCCTCCGCTCATAGCCATGTCGTCATGCTCTCCTACAGCCTGACGTATGTCATCCAAGAGCAGTGCGGTATCGCGATCTCCCTGCGTCCTAATCCAGATTTCATGCGTCTTGGTGTCAATCCCAGCGACATTCCGGGAGTCCGTGATCGCATAGACGCCACTGTTATCCAGCCCGCCGAATCCGGCAAAGACCCCAGTCAATGTTCTTCTTGCATCTGCTTCCTTTTCACGTTCATCGTCCGCCTGAGGATCAGCTATCGACAACTTCAGCTGACTTCCATCCCGGTAACCGGAATGCTTGGAAATCGTTCTGGTCGACACCAGCAGCGCATCCGACCTTTGCATACCTGGACCCAGATCGGCATGAAGCACTCGCCTGATTCGTGAAGCATCCAAGGCATAGACAGTCATGGAAGCTTGTGAGGGGCCTCCTGACTCGACCTTGGCGTTAAATCGCTGCACCAGCTCTGCATCTGCAACACCTTCGACACGCTCAATGGCCCGCACATTTCTCTTGTTCAGCCCCTGACCAGATATTTCAATATCCACGGAATAACGCTGATCAATATCCTTGAACAAAGTACGTTTAGCGGTTACCGCACCTGTAGCCAGAGTGGAGACCAGAGTTACACCAATCAGCAGAGCAACACCTGTGGCAGCGACTCGTGAGGGATTTCGAGCAATATTCGCCACTCCAACCCTGCAAGATGGTCCAATCTTGGACACAGGTTTACCCAAACAACGCAGAAGACCCGGAATCCATCGCCGAGCCCCTATCAGCGCACTCAGAAAGATCAGCAAAACACCCAATACTGCGAGACCCAGCAATCGTTCCTGCTGATTACTGGTCTGGACTGTATCGCCAGAGTTTGTCCGGACCAACTCCCCGACGCGCCAAGATGACCAGGTCACCAACGCCAGACCAATGACAGCCAGCAGGATACTGATTCGTAAACCGGTCCGATTCCTGCTGCCCTGCTCCTGATAATCCGCTGGCTGCAGGGCTTCAAGCGGTCTGACTCTGATAGCCCTATGACTAGAACCAAAGGCAGCCACCAGGGTTGCCAATACACCGAGCACAAACGGAACCAGGAGGGAGGCGGGTGTAAGCAGGAGTTCAAACTTCATGGTGCCCGAATGCAGACCAAGGCAACCGGCAAGGCCCATCAAGACCATGGCCAGCAGGATGCCGATCAGGGACGATATGACACCGAGAAGCAGGGCCTGCTGCAGCACGCCTACCCTGATTTGCCGTCGATCAGCACCAATGATCCTCAGCAGGGCCAGATACCTGCGCTGTCTGGCCACCATGATCTGAAAGGTGTTGGCAATCACCAAGGCAGCCACCACCATGGCCAGCAAACCAAAAGTCATGAGGAAAAGAGTTGTGATGTCCACACCATCGCCGGTCTGCTCTCTGAGCAGCCTGTCCTCCATGGTACGACGATCCTCCAGCTGGTATCCCTTGGGAACGTATCGCCTGATATTTTGCAGAGTGTTCTGAAGCTCCTTGCCTTGGCCATCAACCTGCAGATAGACATTATTCACAGGAGGAGACTCCGGTCCAACTATTCCCGCCATACTCAGCAGACGCTCAATCCGAGAATCCCTCAGCACCACAGCTCCACCGAAGGCATCGTACTGTCGACCACGGCTCTTGCTGATGCCTGAGATGGTCAAGTCCACGGTTCCTTGGTCAACAAGGCGTTCTTTGCTTGCAGAATCCTGAGCACTATCGCTATCACTACCTGGCAGCATCGAGGTGGACAGATGGAGGCGCACCTTATCACCCAGGCCCGCCTGGAGCCTGTCGGAGACGGGCTGCGGCAGCACAACCTGATCATCTGAATCCGGCCATTGCCCCCGAACCAGATCGATAGGCATAAGCTCCTGCCTGGCACCTACTATGGCCAGGATCTCCTTGCTGGACTGACCGTTTGCTTCTGCATCCACCAAGAGGCTGACATCAGGGCGCAGACCACGAACCCCCTGCAAGTTCGACAGTCCTTTGCTGTCAAACTCGTCGAACAGGATTGGCTTGTCCTGATCCTCTCTGGAGGCCACAACATAGTTGGCTCGACCAGCATCCACGCTCATCTCGCGACGCATGGAGGCATTCGCCACGTTGCCAAAAAGGAGCGTCAGGCACATAAAGAGGGTGCCGATAACAATGGCCAGACCAGCCGGCATCATCATACGTGCATCGCGCTTCATCATCGTACGGGTTATCCGCCACACAGTGCACCCCCTAGTCCTGTACCTGGGAATCGCCAGCAGTGCCAGCCGAGGCTTGTTCAGCCAGAAGGTCATTCATGGCCTTCACTGTCGGATTCTGTCGGTCCGCGACTATCCGTCCGTCGGCAAAGACCAGCGCACGATCGGCGTAGGATGCGGCATAGGCATCATGAGTGACCATGATGACGGTCTGCCCCAGCTCGCGGACCGAATCCCGAAGGAAGCCGAGCACCTCGGTCGATGAGGCCGTGTCCAGGTTTCCCGTAGGCTCGTCCGCAAAGACAATCGAAGGCTTGGTGATGAGGGCCCTGGCGATTGCCACACGCTGCTGCTGGCCACCAGAAAGCTCACTGGGCCGATGGTCCAGCCTCTCCGACAATCCCAGAGTCTCTACCAGCTGCTCCATCCATGAGGTGTCGGGCCGAACATCGTCGAGTACCAGCGGCATGAGGATGTTCTGTTTGGCAGTGAACATAGGCAATAGGTTGAAGCTCTGGAAGATGAATCCCAGATGCCGTCTCCTGATAAGGGTCAGCTGACGGTCGTCCAGTCGTGTCAGGTCGACTCGGCCGGCCTGGTCAATCGACGGATGGTGACGATCTCCGCTCTTCGGATGCAGAAGATCAGCGGCCATATAGACATGGCCTGAGGTGACAGTATCCAGACCAGCCAGAACGTGCATGAGCGTTGACTTGCCCGAACCTGAAGGACCCATGATGGCCGTGAACCGGCCACGCTCGAAATTCACGTCGATTCCACGCAGGGCATGGACGGCGTTCGATCCTTGCCCATAATCCTTGGTCAGCTGCCTGGCGCTGACGGCCGGCTGTCCCACGACGCCTGGACCTGCTCTGTTGATCAACCCTTGTGAAGACGAAGTATCCGCTTTGTTCTGCATGGTGCTCCTTATCCGCGAGGAAACCTTTCTCCCGTCAGCTTCCGACCCTATGCGGCTATTAGCTGCCGCGATATGCTCCCTGGGAGCGATGAAGATAATCATCCTTACGGATGAGTGCGCTGAAGAAGTCCTCCTGTTAGGCTGACACCATCCAACTCAACGCGGGGCTGCGGGAATGGACATTTGCGGAGATGAAGCAAATCATGTCAAGCATCTTGCTCAACACAAAAGACACGAGTCACAAGACATGCAACCATAGGACCAAGGGATTGAAACAGTTGCCTGGATTCCCGTGATTGACTACAGGAACACCCAAGCAGCGTCAAGGAAAACATCACCTGGCAGAATGAGTCATTCATTCCCGGCGCCGACCAAGGCATGCCAGAATGAAGGTTGGCTTGCCGTCATTCCTCTGCAAGAGCCACGACCGGCGGAGTCCGGTTGACGCGTCTTGCAGGCAGAACGCTTGCCAAGATCGCGGCTACGAGCGCCACCAGCAGAATCACCAGACCAGTGGACCAGGGAATGGGGAAAGCCACCGTACCCAGCGAGGAGAAGATCTCATAGGCTGCAGCCCAGCCGAAAAGCAGGCCCAGGACCATGCCAGACAAGGACGACACCAGAGCTATCAACGCTGACTCCACAGCCAGGGACCGCCTGATCTGCTTCCGGGTCATCCCGATGGCCCGCAGGGTGGCGGACTCCCGTCTGCGTTCCAGTACCGAGAGGGAAAGCGTGTTGGCCACGCCAATCAGGGCGATGGCCACTGCAACCGCCAAGAGAGCCAGGATGATCGTGAGCAGGCTGTCGATGGTCCGATCCCACTGCTGCTTTTCAGCCAGACCACCCTTGACGGAAACAGCCGAATAACCGGAAAGCGCGTCTTTCACCTTGTCAATGAATGCCGGGACTGTTGGTGAACCATCGACCTTGGCCCAGATCTGCACGGTCTGAGGCTGAACGCCATTTAGCGAGGATGAGTCAGTCAGACCATAGAAATTACTGGCATCAATCCCCTGGAAGGGCGCATAGACACTGGTCACGAAGAGTCTTTGAGCCACCGATGCGGATCCCCCATGAGCGTCGCCTTGAATCGGGTTGAGAATATTGAGCCCCAGATTCCCTCCGTCATGAAAATCCTTCTGTTTGTCCATGCGGCTTTCTGGAAGCAGAAGGGCATCCTGTCCAGAAAGATCCTTGCCGACCTTGGCGTTCAGGAGACAATCGATCTTCTGCGAGTCAAGGGCGAAAATAGTCATTCCCGCACCGTTCTCGCCGCCTGATTTGACCATGGCAGCATACTGGGGCACCAGCTCGGCCTGAGCGACCCCGTCGATTCGCCGAATGGCATTCAGAGCCTTGTCATCCAGGCCATCGGCGCTGATCTGCAGATCGACGGAGTAGTGCTCGTCCAGCATGTCGGCCATGGTCTGCTTGGCACTGGCGGCGCCCGTGGCCAGGGTGGCGACCAGTGTCACGCCAATCAGGAGGGCGGTACCCGTAGCCGCCACACGGGAATGATTCCGTGCGATGTTAGCCACGGCGATTGTGGACGAGGGCCCGATCCGAGAAACCAGGGACCCGACTCCCCTGAGCATGAAAGGAATCCAACGATTAGCACTGAACAAAATGCCCAGGAATGCAAGAACAATGCCGATGACGGCCATGGCAGCAACAATGTTCGGCCCGTCTCCGGATGTCTTGCTGGCCTTGTCTGCCGTGACACTGAGCCTGACCTGCCAGAGGGACCAGACCGTCATGGTGATGCCCAGCAGAATCATGACCACGCTGACAAACAGACGCATCCTGCTCGTCCGCTTGTTCTCCAGAAGATCGGCAGGCCTCAGCGCCTCCAAAGGACTGACCCTGGTGGCGGCCCACGAGGAGCCCAGGGAGGCCAGGACCGTGACAATGATGCCGAAAACAAGAGGCACCAGGAAGACTGCCGGAGTCAGCTTCAATTGGAAGTAGAGGGAACTCGTATGAGCCTTGGCTGCACCCAGAACAGCCATGATGCCGATGGCGACGCCAACCCCGATCAGGGATGCCACAGCGCCCAGGATGATTGAACGCATCAGAACACTGGCCCTGACCTGGCTCTTATTGGCGCCTATCGTCCTCAGGAGGGCCAAATAGCGACGTTGCCGAGCGACCATGACCTGGAAGGTGTTGGCGATGACGGTGGCAGCCACGAACATGGCCAGTGTGCCAAAGACCAGAAGGAAGGTGGTCACGGGGTTTTGGGAACCGCCGAGCGCGGTCTTGACCAGCCGGTCCTCCATAGTGTGACGGTCCTCAAGGGAATAGCCCGAAGGCATGAGCTTGCGCAGAGAGGCCAGAGCCCCATCGAGGTCGCTGCCCTGCCCGGCAACATTCAAGTATGCATTTTGTGCATACAGATTACCCATGTTGCCAAGGCCTGCTGTAGCCATAAAAGCATCTATGGTCTTGGGGGTCAGCACGATTGCGCCGCCCGACTCGCCAAACTCGCCGCCCTCGTTGCCCTGGTTCGAACTGACGCCCGACAAGGTCAGGGGCTTCGATATGAACCTGCCCGCCACCTGGTCGGCACTGGCCTGCCCTTTCGACCCAGGGCCCTCGGATATGTACAGCATGTTAGGCGACAGGTTCAGATTCACCTTGTCACCCAGGGAGAGCTTGAGCCTGGACACAGTCGGCCCGGGTAGGACCACTTGGTCATCGGCGCTGGGCCAGGATCCCTCGTCAAGACCGACCGGCATCAGCGATGAATCCGCCATAGGAATGGCTATCACGCTCTCGCTCTTGATCTTGCCGGCGCGGACATCCGCCATGAGCTGGGTGTCTGATCTGACTGCATGAACGCCTGGGACTTTTGCCAGCTCCTCGGTTTTGAAATCCTTCACCCTCTTCTGATCGGGATGGCTGCCCTCCGCGGGGATGATGGCGTAGTTGGCCTGTGCAGCATCGGATGAGACCATCCTCCGCATGGAGACGTCCATGGTGTTGGCGAAGAGGAAGGTCATGGCAATAAACAGTGTTCCGACGACAATGGCGATGCCGGCGGGAACCATCATGCCCAGGTCATGCCGCATCATTTTTCTGGCGACGAACCACATGAGCATTCCCCTCAGCGATGGGCCGCTGAGCCAGCTGTAGCTGCGGATGCCATGACTTCCTCGGAGAGCAGGGAGTTCATGGAATCCACAGTGGGTCTGTCCTGGTCTGCCACGATCCGCCCATCCGCAAATACCAAAGCCCGGTCGGCAAATGAGGCCGCAAAGACATCATGAGTGACCATGATGATGGTCTGCCCGAGCTCGCGGACCGAATCCCGCAGGAAGCTGAGCACTTCGGTCGATGAGGCCGTGTCCAGGTTTCCCGTAGGCTCGTCCGCAAAGACGATTGAAGGCTTGGTGATGAGGGCCCTGGCGATGGCCACACGCTGCTGCTGACCACCCGATAGCTCACTGGGCCGGTGGCTCAGCCTCTCCTCCAGGCCCAGGGTCTTGGCCAGAACCTCCAGCCAGGCTGTGTCTGGCTTGACCCCATCCAGAATCAAGGGCATAAGGATATTCTGCTTGGCCGTAAACATGGGCAGGAGGTTGAAGCTCTGGAAAATAAAGCCCAGACTCTGGCGCCTCAAGAGGGTCAGCTGATTGTCGTTGAGCTTGGTCAGGTCGACCACTCCCCTCCGCCCTCCACGACGGCTGGTCCGCTTGCCCTTCACCCCGGCGGCATCGGTCCCGTTCAGGTAGACATGTCCGGAGGTAACAGTGTCCAAGCCGGCCAAGGTATGCATGAGGGTGGATTTGCCCGATCCGGAGGGACCCATGATGACCGTGAACCTGCCCCGTTCGAATTCGACATCCACACCCCGCAGGGCATGTACCAGGTTCTCCCCACTCCCATAGTCCTTGGTCAATCCCTTGGCCCTGATGGCCACTTGGGTGATCTGCCTCGGTTTCCCCACACCGGACGACGAACCGGAAGACGACCTCGTCTTTGCTCCATGTTTCATGCCTCCATCTTACCCACCGCAACATTTCCGCCTGACTGGTCAGGTGCTGTCTGCGACTGGAAAGGGGTGAAGAGAGGGCACATACAAAGGCGCCCATCGAAACGCAATGAGGTTTCGACAGGCACCTTGTATTTCTTCGCCTTCTCGGTCATATATCACGCATATACGGGACCAAGAAGGAAGTGTGATTGCCGGCTACTTGGCCAGACCGGACTCCTTCAATGCCTGGAAGGCACCCTTGAGATCATCCAGAATATCCTCGATGTTCTCCGTGCCGATGGAGAGCCTGATGGTACCGGGATGGATGGCCTGATCCTCCAGCTCATCCGGCGTCTCCTGGGAGTGGGTGGTCGATGCCGGATGGATGGCCAGGGACTTCACGTCAGCCACGTTGGCCAGAAGGGAGAAGAGGTGCAGATTGTTGATGAAGACCCTGGCCGCGTCCTTGCCGCCCTTCAGATCGAAAGTGAAGATGGAGCCGGCGCCGTTGGGGAAGTAGCGCTTGTAGAGTTCGTGGTCGGGGCGGCCCTCGATGGCCGGATGGCTGACCGACTCCACCTCCGGCACGGTCTGCAGGTAGTCCACCACCTTCAGGGCGTTCTCGACATGACGCTCAACCCTCAGCGAGAGCGTCTCGGTCCCCTGCAGGAGGAGGAAGGCTGCAAAGGGCGAGATGACGGCGCCGGTGTCACGCAGGAGGATGGCGCGGATACGGGTGACGAAGGCCGCAGCCCCCAGATCCTGGTAGAAGCGCAGACCGTGGTAGCTGGGATCGGGTTCTGTCAAGGTGGGGAACTTGCCGGGCACTGCCGCCCAGTCGAACTTGCCGCCTTCCACGACGACCCCGCCCAGGGTGGTGCCATGGCCGCCGATGAACTTGGTCGCCGATTCCACGACGATGTCAGCACCGTGCTCCAGCGGACGGAACAGGTAAGGAGTGGCAAAAGTGTTGTCGACGATTACCGGCAGGTTGTGGTCATGGGCGATCTTTGAAATGGCCTCGAAGTCGGGCAGGTCGGCGTTGGGGTTGCCGAAGGTCTCGAAGAAGACCAGCTTGGTGTTCTCCTGGATGGCCGACTCGAAGTTGGCCGGGTCCGAAGGATCCACGAAGGTGGTCTCGACACCATCACGGGGCAGGGTGTGCTTGAGCAGGTTGAAGGTGCCGCCGTAGATGTTCTTGGAGGACACAATATGGTCCCCGGTCTGGGTGATGTTCCGGAAGGCATACTCCACGGCTGCGGCTCCCGAGGCCACGGCCAAACCGGCGGTGCCGTTCTCCAGGGCGGCGATCCTGTCCTCGAAGACCCCCTGGGTGGAGTTGGTCAGACGGCCGTAGATGTTGCCCGGATCCTTCAAGGCGAATCGGGCCTCGGCGTGATCGAAGTCGTGGAAGACGTAGCTGGTGGTGGCGTAGATGGGCACGGCCCGGGAATCAGTGGCGGGGTCGGCCTGCTCCTGGCCTACATGGAGCTGAAGCGTCTCGAAATGGTACTTGTGCGGGTTCTGGTCGGTCATGTCGATTCCTATCTGTTGGTGACGTACGTCATCGGTCAAGTTCTTGATGTGACCATAAGCGGCCCAAGCCCACCTGTTCAAGCCGGAAAGGACTTTTCGGTATCGTCCTTTTTTATAACAGCTTCCAAAAGGTTGAAAGCGGGCCTTTTCCGTCTCGACATTGCACACGCGGAGGTACCCGTTTAACCCCTTCGCTGTAGAGTCGGGTAAGCAACGGAGAAGGCTCCGCTGCGAACAGCCTCAGCAGGCATGAAGGAGTTCAAAAGATGGCCGGACAGACGGACGATCAGAACAGGCTCTACCAGCGCGACAGCAAGTACATCCCCCGAGTCGCCGCTGTGCATGACATGTGCGGGTATGGCAAGTGCTCGCTGACGGCCGCCATCCCCATCCTTTCGGCAGCAGGATGCGACGTTTGCCCGGTGCCCACGGCCCTGTTCAGCGCACACACCATGTTCAAGGACTACACCTTCCACGACACCACCGAGATGCTGCCGGGATACCTGGATGCCTGGCAGAAGGAGGGCGTCGAGCTGGACGGGATCTACAGCGGGTTCCTGGGCAGCGCCGAGCAGGTCGACATCATCCAGCGCATGTATCGGGAATACCCCAAGGCCCTGCGGCTGGTCGACCCGGTCATGGGCGACGGCGGATCCATGTACCCCACCTACACCGAGGAGATGTGCCGGGCCGTGACCAATCTGGTCGATGGAGCCGACCTGCTCATGCCCAACCTGACCGAGGTCAGTCTGCTGACCGGCATCGACTACGAAGGCCAGGACCTTGACGATGCCCAGGTTGGCGAGCGTCTGGGCCGTCTGCTGGACATGGGCGCGAAAAACGTCATCATCAAGGGCATTGACCGGAAGGACGGCAAGCTGCGCAACTTCGTGGCCTCAGCGGATCATGGCGGTGTCAGCGAGCGCACTGAGCTGGTCCACGACAAGCTGCCCTTCATGATTCACGGAACCGGCGATGCCTTCGCCTCCAGCCTCTGTGGGGCGCTCTTTGCGGGACGAGGCCTGGCCGATGCCGCCCGGATCGCCGGCGAGTTCGTCCGCTCGGCCATGCAACACACACGCAATCAGCCCGATTATCAGCAGCGCGGGGTCAGCTTCGAGCTGGATCTGGGGCAAATGACCGCTCTGATGCAGGAGCGGTGAGCCCAAGCCCGGTGAAAGCGGCATAGGCGTCCAGGCATGTGTCAAGAGTGGGAGGCCAAGGTGGATGAATGGAATCCAGACCGCATAAATCACTGCATTTTGCCAGCCAAAGACCCGGTCGACAGGGTGACAAATCAGTCATAAAGATAAGTTGCTGACCACAGCAGATCGGAAGGCATTGCCAACGAATTCGCCGGCGGTGCCTTCCGGTCTCTGTTATCTCTTTGTTTCTGGTTCATTTAGCTGCCTACTGTCATGCCCTCCCTTGCTTCCTTGGTTTCTGTTCCCCTAGTTCGGCTTTACCTGGTCCTTTTTGCCCGGTTTCTACTTTACTTGGCACTGCTTTCTTCCGTCTCAGTTCTTCTTGCCTCTGCGGCCGCTGCCTGATACAGAAATGAATAGAATCGATACAGCGTCAGCATCGTCAATCCACTCGTTCATCCACTTTCGTGCGTGCAAAGGTTCATTCGACCACATGCCTGGTTCGACTAGTCGCCGACCTCCTTCCAGTGGTCTCCTAGAAACATGGACACACAAGCACTGACTAGACCAACCAATCTCCGCGCATTCATCAATGACAAAGACGACAGAACCGATGCTGACGCTATGATCGCAGACCCATCGGTCACACAGCCCATAAGCGCTCTGCCCGATTCCATAAGGTCCGTCGACAATCCAGAAACCATGCGCCCTGGGAGGACAAGGTTAGGCACAAGCAACGATGAATCCTTCGACATAGAGCTGGCGGATCTTGAACGACAGATCGGAGCCAGTGGCATAAACAGCCGAGAGCTGGGACACTTGGGCGAAGACTATGCCTGCCAGTGGCTGCGGCAACGAAATTGGAGAATCCTGGCCCGGAATTGGAGAAGCCGGTTCGGCGAGCTGGACATCATCGCCCTGGATCCTGAGGCGATACTGGTCTTCGTAGAGGTCAAAACCAGACGCACCGGTCGGTTCGGATCCCCAGAGCAGGCCGTCGGCCCGCGCAAACAGACCCATCTTCGTCGCGCAGCAGTCCAATGGCTGATCAGTCACGACCGGGATCCCAGCGCACGGCATCGCGGCACCCGTTTCGATGTCATCAGCCTGTCAGTCAAGTCCGACCCTGGTAGGAGCATGCATTCCGAGAGCCCTTATCCCCTGGCTTCCTGCCAGACATCCACCGAGGCTGCCAGGGAAACCAACTGTCCGGGCAGGGGCGGATGGAATCCGGGATCAGTCTTCCTCAGACACACCGAGGAGGCCTTCTGATGCGTCTCGGATCCGCTGAATCCGTGGGACTGATAGGCCTCAAGGCCTTTCTCATCCACGTGCAGTCTTTCATCTCCCCAGGGCTGCCCTACTTCTCCATCATCGGTCTGCCGGATGCCTCCTTGTCGGAGTCACGGGAACGGGTCAAATCCGCCTGCTCGGCCTGCGGATTCCGGTGGCCGCAAACCAGGGTCACCGTCAACATGTCCCCTGCTTCAAAACCCAAACATGGCTCCTCGCATGATCTGGCCATAGCGACCAGCGTTCTGGAAGCTGGAGGAGCACTGCCGACGGAAGGCCTGGAGCATACGGTCATCCTGGGCGAACTCAACCTGGACGGCACGATTCTACCCATCAACGGTCTGCTGCCCATTCTGACCCAGGCCAGAGCTCAGGGAATCACTCGGGCTTTCGTCCCGGCAGACAACCTTGCCGAGGCCCGTCTGGTTCCCGATATCGAGGTCGTGGGACTGCGCCACCTGGGCCAGCTCATCCAAGCCTTGGGCGGGCGAAGCAGAGTCGCCATCCTCGAAGCAGACACTCGCCAGACTTCTGACAAGCCGGCCACCATAGTGCGTGCACATCCCAGAACCGGCCAGCATGAAGACAACTCCCCCGCCAATGTCGATCCAACTCCGCCCAAGCCGGACATGGCTGACGTGATCGGCCAGGAGGAGACCAAGTGGGCGATGATGGTGGCTGCAGCCGGCGGCCATCACATGCTCATGGTCGGTCCCCCGGGAGCCGGCAAGAGTATGCTTGCGGAACGGCTTCCCAGCATCATGCCCGCCCTGGACGCTGTCCAACAGCTGGAGGTGGCTTCCATCCGATCCCTGTGTGGCACGCTGAGCCAGTATGGGATCACCGATGTGCCGCCTTTCGAGGCTCCTCATCATACGATCTCCATGGCGGCCATGGTCGGGGGCGGCGCAGGACTGGCCACGCCTGGCGCCATCACCCGTGCCCATCGCGGAGTCCTCTTCATGGATGAGGCTCCGGAGTTCTCTCCAAGGGTGATCCAATCCCTGCGCGAGCCCCTGGAAATCGGGCGAATCTTCCTGTCCCGCGCCAAGGGCAGCACCACCTTCCCGGCTCGTTTCCAACTGGTCATGGCCGCCAACCCCTGCCCCTGCGGATACGGATACGGCACAGGCGAGCGCTGCACCTGCACGCCCCGCGAGCGACTCCGCTACTGGAACAGGCTGTCAGGACCCATCATGGACCGCATCGACATCCAGACCACAGTCCCCCCGGTGACCGACCCGGGATTCGACGACCACCGTCCACGCCAGCACAGCGCCCAGATCCGCAAGCGTGTGACCCGCGCCCGTCAGACAGCAAAAGAACGCTTCCGCAAGCAGGGCTGGACCTGCAATGCCCAGATCAGCGGCGAATGGCTGCGCCAGAACACATCAGCCAAGGCACGTTCGGTCGTGGATCAGGCCCTGCACAAGCAACGTATCAGTCTGCGCGGAGCCGACCGAACCATGCGCCTGGCATGGACTCTGGCGGACCTGGATGGACGGACCAGCCCCGATGCCGACGATGTGACCACCGGCATCCTGCTCAGAACGAGGGCTGTCTGAGATGTCCCGACCCTTGATGAAGACCATACCCGACAGCCAACCGCGACCAATGACCACGGTTGAAAGCGACTGGCTTGCCAGAGCTATCCTGACCATGGCGGCAGATGGCCCCGATGCCTTCATGATCGCCTGCCTGCTGGGCTCGGATCAGGCAGCCGACCTGTGCCGAAACCTGATCGAGTTGGGAGCGCCGAACCAGCCGGAGGGCGACAGCCCCCATGATGCTGCTCGCACCAGCCTGGACGAACGCTTTCTTAAGGGGACGGCTCGATGGGGACGGCAAACGAGCCCTGAGGATCTCACCCGGTTCCACAAGACCAGCGACACCTGGCGAAGACGCCTGACTCCCTTGCTGGTCATGGACACTGGCCAAGTACGGACCATGATGACTGGTGGAGGCCAATTCTGGGTGATGACCCCAGGTGACTCCTGCTGGCCAGGCCAGATGGATGACCTGGCACGCCGATCCGACTGGGCTCCTCCCCTCTGTCTATGGGGACGTGGCGATCCTGAAGCATTGATCTGCTGTGACCGCCCCTTGGCCGTGGTCGGGTCCAGGGCCTGCGACGAGTATGGCCGGTCCATCGCCCACCAGATTGCCAGACAGGCCGCCAGCCAAGGCCACCTGGTCGTCTCCGGCGGAGCCATGGGCACGGACGCCGCAGCCCACTGGGGAGCCCTGGCCGCCGGCGGCGGACGCACAGTAGCCGTTTTTGCCGGAGGCTTGCGACATATGGGGCCCAAACGCAACAGCCGTCTGTTCGAGAACATTGAGGCAGATGGCGGCGCACTGATCAGCGAGCTACCCCCTGACACCATCCCTGAGGCGCGTCGGTTCCTGCTGCGTAACCGAATCATTGCAGCCTTGGCCTTCGATATCGTGGTAGCACAGGCACGGCACCGATCAGGCGCACTGAACACAGCCAACTGGGGCGTGGAATTGGGCCGTCGCGTACTGGCTGCGCCCGGCAGAATCGACCAGCCGGAAAACACCGGCTGCAACCGCCTCATCCATGAGGGCAAGGCGGAGTTGCTCCTGTCGGCATCCGACATCCAAAACATCTGCCATCCCGCCCATGCATCTATCCACCCTGGAAGGTCTGTTCAACAAGGAACCAGCGGCTTAGTCAAAACCACAGAAGATCATGAGCATCAAGGAAGTATGCAGCCCACGCAGCGCATAAGACCGCTTGACTCCGATCATCCGATCCAAACCACTCACGGCAATCAGCCGCTCCAGATCACACTCAAACAATCCGGCACTAATGGAGGTAGGCTTCCGACCCACTCTCAGCACAAAAAGCATCCTTCAACCCCGCCATCGAATCCAGGTAGGGACTGTGAATGTGAAAAAACTGACGACTTGCCTTTAACCAAGGAAGAGGCAACCGTGCTGGCGGCTATCCGTACCTGCCAGTGCCGGGGCGGTCCGCCCATGATGGGACAGCTTCGCGCTGAGCTGGCCAATCAGGGACATGAGCTCTCAGTCAGGCATCTGATGCAGCTGCTGGGTTCCCTGGATATTTGTGGTCTGATCAGCCTGCAGAATGGATGCGTGGTAGCTGAAGACCAGAAGAATCAAGCCTTCCAGCGACAGCGATCCAAATCCACCACCCAGCCGTCCGCACCAGCCGATTCATCGCTGCGGGGAGGAACAAAATGAACGCCTTCATCCTCCAGCAGCTGACGCTGACGTTCAGGCCCGCCAAAAGCGAATCCCGGTGCCAGAGAACCATCGCGGAAGACCACGCGATGACAGGGAATCACCCCAGGTTCAGGATTGTCATGAAGCGCATAACCCACGAACCTGGCGTTGCGCGGATGGCCAGTCAGAGAGGCGACCTGACCGTAGGTGGCCACCTTGCCGCGAGGGATCCGCCTGACGACCTGATACACCTGCTGGGAGAAGGAAAGTTTGGTCATGAGACCCATTCTGCCCGCGCAAGCAGACATGGGCCGGAGGAGCCGCCGCTATCAATAGGTCGTGACAGTATCAATGGTATGAATCCGCAGAAGGTCAGAAACCGCTATGATGCCGTCATCGTCGGAGCCGGAGCGGCCGGGTTGTCGACGGCTCTGGGACTCTACAGAGCTCTGGAGAGCGACGGAAACAGGAACGGCTCGTCGCCAAAGGTCCTGGTCGTCTCCAAGCTGCAGCCCCTGCGATCCCACACCGGCTCAGCAGAGGGCGGCATTGCGGCCAGTCTGGGCAACCAGGAGAAGGACGACTGGCATTGGCACTACTACGACACCATCAAGGGCAGCGACTGGCTGGCTGACCAGGATGCCGTGCGGATTCTGGCCGAGCAGGCCCCGGGCATCGTCATCCAGCTGGAGCATGACGGAGTGGCCTTCTCAAGAACTGAAGACGGGCACATCGCCCAGCGGAAATTCGGCGGCCATACCGCTGATTATGGCGGCCACCCAGTCAGGAGAGCAGCCTATGCAGCCGACCGTATCGGCCATCAGATCCTCCACGCCCTTTGGCAGCAGTGCCTGCGTCAGGGAGTCGAGTTCGCCGAGGAGTGGTATGTGACCGATCTGGTCGTGGATCCGCCCGCTGATGAGGAATCCGGCGGCCAGGCCCGAGGACTGATCGTTTTGGACACTCACGCCGGCAAGCTGCAGGCCATCCAAGCCGACAATATCGTCCTGTGCACGGGCGGGGCCGGCCGCCTCTTCCATACGACCTCCAACTCCTGGGATCTGACCGGCGATGGCATGGCGCTCGCCCTGCAGGCCGGCCTGCAGCTGGAGGATGTGGAGTTTATCCAATTCCATCCCACGGGCCTGGGCCACACGGGCATCCTGCTGTCGGAGGCCTCACGCGCAGAAGGCGGCGTGCTCAGGAACAGTCAGGGACGGGCCTTCATGCAGGACTACGCTCCGGGACACGGCGACCTGGCCGCCAGGGATGTGGTCAGCCGTTCCATCA
Source organism: Bifidobacterium sp. W8104 (assembly GCF_016100735.1). Lineage (NCBI taxonomy): Bacteria > Bacillati > Actinomycetota > Actinomycetes > Bifidobacteriales > Bifidobacteriaceae > Bifidobacterium > Bifidobacterium sp. W8104. The sequence goes on along the minus strand of NZ_JACFRW010000001.1, from coordinate 1,753,744 downwards.
TGGCCGAGATTGATGCAGGCCGGGGAGTGGCCGATCCATCGGACCCTGACGGACCTCATGATTGCGTCTGGCTGGATATGACCGGCATTGACGGCCAGCGCATGACCACCCTGCTCCCCCAGGTCACCGAGACCATCCATCGCTACGCACATCTGGATCCCTCTGTGGACAAGGTTCCGGTCAAACCTACCGCCCACTACACCATGGGAGGCATTCCCATCACCGATCGTGGCCGTGTCTATCGTTGGCAGGATAGTCGCCGTCGAATCGTCGAAGGACTGTTCGCCGCCGGGGAGTGCTCCTGTGTCAGCGTTCACGGAGCCAACAGACTGGGCGGCAACTCCCTGCTGGATGCCTGCCTATTCGGTACCCGAGCCGGACAGACCATCGCCGCCACCATGGCCAAAGCTGATAAGCCAAACGACATGACCGACATATCTACACTCACACAGGCCCTGCAAAGGCGCCAGGCCTTTCTGGATGAGTTGCTTGCTGGCGCAAGCAACGCCGGGCCCTCGGAACCAGCATTGGCCGACAACCAAGGCGAAGAACCCGACACCGATGACGATGCCAGCCTGAACAACCCTTACGCACTGATGGGCCGACTGGGACGGCTGATGGAGGAGGCCGTTGCCGTCCGATGCGATCAAAGCAGCATTGAAAAGGGTTTGCGCGACCTGGATCACCTGGATGCTGATGCCAGACAGCTGCGTGCGCACAGTGGGACAGCAGTGCTCAACCAGGAGGTGACCGCCATCATGGAGGTGGACAACCTGCTGACCCTGGCCCGGGCCGTCCTGAACGCCAGCCTGCAGCGTCGGGAGTCCCGCGGCGCCCTGTACCGGAGCGATTATCCGCAGCGCGATGACGAACACTACCTGGCTCACACCATGATCGATGCCGAGGAAAACGTCTCCTGGCAGCCCGTTCATATCGTCGACATGCCTCCCAAGGGTCGCAACTACTGATGGACCCTGATTATGGAATCTGGGCCCAATCTGTTCAGTCAGGCACCTGTTCAGCACCTTCCCAGGTCAGTCAGGGATTAGGATGGAATTCGCGCATATCAGTGGGCATCGGACCGTTTCACGAACAAGGACAGGAGCAACCGTGACATCACAGTCCACGGAATCAGAAGGATCCAAGGATTCCTCACCGGACCGCGATCCCCGCCCGGTGACCTTCCGAATAGCCCGGTTTACCCCACGACCTCAATCAGAGCGTCCGGCGCGAACCAACCCATTCGCCAAAAGCAATCCTTTCGCCACGGCCGGTAACCGACGGGCCCGCGGCCGTCGTTGGACGCAGGAGTACACGATTCGTATCGCCCCACAGCGCACCGTTCTGGATGCCCTTCTGCAGATCAAACGAGAGGTGGATCCCACACTGAACTTCCGGTACTCCTGTGGCCATGGCATGTGCGGATCGGATGCCGTGCTCATCAACGGCCGTCCGGATCTGCTCTGCACAGCCACCATCGCCGACTGCCTGTCTGCGTCCAAATCCATACCAAACGCATTTGCCTCACCCGGTGTAGCTGCTGGAAATCCACAGGTCCAACAGCCTCCAGCTTTCCGTCGTACCGGTGCGGCGGCCACAGCAACGACCGCGCCCCAACCGACACCGCATTCGGATTCGGTCTCAGACTCTACGGCCACAGATCTTGCAGGAACCCCAGTGCCTGCAGACCCTACAGAAGCTAGACGCCTTACAGACACCCCACATCCCCCAGAAACATCGGGTCATGCAGAATCTTTCATAATAGAGATTCGCCCGCTTCCCGGCTTCACCCCGCTCAGGGACCTGATAGTGGACACCAATGCCATGTTCGAGCAGATTCGGCGCTTCAAGCCTTATCTGCTCCATGATGACTCCTCTGCCGATAGCGGCCAAACTCATAAAGAATCTGAGCAACGGCAAACCCATGATTCTCGGCCGGACCCCTTAGCCAAGAACACCAGCCCAGCAGCCCGGGCGAAGGCAGCCAACACAGAACCAGCGTCAGAATACAAGCAAACGCCGGAAGAGCTGGCCCGGTATGAACTGCTCAGCACCTGTATCGCCTGCGGACTCTGCCAGGGCGCCTGTCCTATTTATGCGGGCGGTGAGGCCTTTGCCGGTCCGGCAGCCATGATCGCAGCGGCTCGATTCATCAACGATTCCCGCGACGGCCATCGGCAGGAACGTCTTGAGGCCATTGACCAGGTGGACGGAATCCAGGCATGCCAGTCCATACGGGCCTGCACCCGACCCTGCCCCAGAGGCATCGACGTGGGTGAAGAGATGTGGAAGCTGGTCGAAGCAGTCAAGGAATAGCCAGACTCATGCGCACACGGGTCAGCAAGAGCTGACGACAGGCTTGTGCCCTCTAGTCGTTACCATGGTTAGCATGGACAAAACCTCGTACAACAACATCGCCAGAGGATGGGAATTCGCCGAGGCAAGCGCTCTGAACGTCGAATCCGACAAGTTGCAGGCCTTGCGAGACAAGGCTTCAGAGGCCGGATTCGCCCAGTGTTCCCGGTCTCAAGGCGCCTTTCTGCAGTTTTTGGCAGGCCGAAACGCTCCGGCATCCATCATCCTGGTCGGCAACGGCTCCGTGGTCGAAGCCCTGCGCCTGATGACAGGCCTACACGGCCATGGCCAGTTCACCGCCGTCGACTCCACAGCCCAAGGCACCTCCCTGGTCAAAAAAATATTCGCGGGCATGGAGAAAGCCCACCCAGGCATGAGGCTGCGGGCGGTCAACGCTGCTGCCCGAACCTACTTCCCCAGGCTCAACCCCAGCGACTACGACCTTATCGTCGTCTCGGGCAATGGGGACAACTACCAACAGGTTATGGACCAGGCTCCACGCCTGCTCAAGGACCGAGGACAGCTGATCTTTACCGATGCCTTCGATCTGCTGGACGAGCCTGACAAGGGCGGCGTGCTCAACCCGGCCAATAGATCCGAGAAAACGACCACCTTACGCACCATCATGGAAGACATAAGCAAAGACAATGCCTGGGAATCCTGCCTGCTGCCCATCGGCACGGGCATGATCATGGCCACCCGCGCCCGCTGACTGCCGCTCGCCCAATTTTCAGGCACGGTGACGCAGGATAGCCTGGACAGCCTCATCGGGATCATCAGTGCGGATAACCAGATCGGGGTCCAGATCAGAAATCATGCCCCGCTGCTTCACCGTGTCTGAGATCCAATCGAAGAGCCCCTGCCAGTAGGCCCTGTCGAAGAGGACGATGGGCATGCTGGGCGCCTTATGGGTTTGGACCAGGGTCAGCACCTCGAACATCTCATCCAGGGTGCCGAACCCACCAGGGCAGACGATGATGCCCGAGGAGTATTTCATGAACATCATCTTGCGCACGAAGAAGTAGCGGAAGGTGATGCCCAGATTCACCCAGCGGTTCAGTCCCTGCTCCATGGGCAATTCGATGCCCAGGCCGACGGACTTGCCACCGACCTCAGCAGCGCCCTTGTTGGCCGCCTCCATGATGCCAGGCCCTCCCCCCGTGATGACCGCCATACCGGCCTTGGCCAGGTCGCCGCCCATCTTGCGCGCAGCCGCATAGATGGAATCATCCCTGCCGGTCCGGGCTGACCCAAAGATAGCGGCTGCGGGCCCCAGCTCCGCCAGTGCACCGAACCCGTCGACGAACTCGGCCTGGATGCGCAGCACACGCCAAGGATCCATATGCAGCCAGTCCGTGTCACCGCCCGACGAGAGCAACCCAGCATTGGCATCCGCCTCGGGAATCATGGGCCCGCGCATGATGACCGGACCACTGTGGTAGGTCCTGCCCAGGTCCGGGCCTTCATCGTCATTGTGATTGTCAACCATATCCGCCATGTACGCATTCCTTCATCGGGCCCCAATCCGAAGGACCCGCTCGATCCTGTTCCGGCTCTCATGATAGCGGCCCCCGCCGCCTGGCTGATGGCAAGGCCAGATTCATATCTGAAGAAATCGCCCCAAGCGATGAGTGTAGCGTGGACGACTCGAATCAGATCAACGGAGTATGGTGTTGCAGTCTCAGACATGGACAAATAACTAAGAGAAAAACCTAGTTCGGCCCTCTAACCGTCTTATGGCTGGCGGCATAGATAACTTACGACTCACTTTGACAGTTCAACTGTTATACATGCTTAATAAAGGAACATGACCAGGCCCAATAAGAACAGGACAAAAACTAGACCAACATCCCTGAACGAAAGCAGATTGGGCAATGCTGATGCGCCTACTATGACAAGGATCTGTACGGTCGCCAAATGTGAGTCTTATTGTTTCACCAGGTGCTCATATGGCAAGCCAAACGGCGAATGCCAGGCATGCTACGCCCAATATGCACAGCGCAAACCAGCGCTTGTCATTCTTGCCCCGAACGACTCCCAGAATTAGAAGCACCAGCCCGAGCAAAGCCTCGAATACCATAATCCAGAAACCCATGCTCTAGTCCTTTCGTTGAAGTTTGATGATTCGATCATGTTGGTCAGCCAGTGAGGCATCATGGGTAACGGTGACAATTGTGGATCCCGAATCGCGGTTCAAGCCAAAGAGCAGGGCGATGATCCTGGACCGGTTCTCCGAATCGAGTGAGGCAGTGGGCTCATCGGCAAGAACAACCTCGGGGTTCATAATGACGGCCCGCGCGAAGACTGCTCTTGATTTTTCCCCTCCGGAGCATTCAAGCGGTTTTTTGCTCAGTATCGACCCGATGCCTAAAGAGTCCACCACCTGGTCGAATCTTCGAGAATCCCCCTTGCGCGGTGTCCGCGCGTAAAGCAGGGGCAACCTGATGTTGTCCTCTATGCTCAAGGAACTGATGAGCGCTGATTCCTGCAGGACGAACCCGATTTTCTGGTTCCTCCATGCGGCCGATTCGAGGTCGGACAGCGTGCGCGCGGATCTGCCCAGCAGCCTGTAAGAGCCTTCATAGCGCGTATCGAGCAGACCGAGGATGTTCAGCAATGTGCTCTTGCCAACGCCGGACTCTCCAACGATTGCGACCTTCTCGCCCTCGGTGACTGTCAGCGAGAAATGTTCAAGAAGAGTGACTGAAGATGAGCCCTTCCTGTATGTTTTATGATCCAGGTTGAGATCGATGACCTTGTCCATTATTGCAGCACCCCCAATGAGATAGGAACACGCCTGAGCCTCCAGGTGATCAATTGAGCGAGCATAGCAACCAGAAGAAAATCGAACAGCGACGCGACAAGTAAGGCCAGCCAGTCCATCCTGATCATTCCCCACAAGCCATAGGTCATTAAGAATGCATCCTTCCTTCGCCAGTAGCTATGTCGCGAATAAGCTGCCATGGCGAAAACGGCAAGCAATGCAATTAAGGAAGAACCCGCATAATATGCGTAGAAAAGCCGACGAAGTCTGCCATAGCTCAGCCCCACCATGAGGTTGATCGTGAAATCACGCATCATTACCCGCACACTGATCAGTGCACTCCAGACAGACAGCAAAACGATGAGAATAAGCAGTACACCGGAAGCCACGGTCAGAAAACGCAAAGAAGAGAACAAATATTCGTTGTAATAGTCTATGTTGTCCTGATAACTGTAAAGGTTGAACTTGGCCCCAATCGTCTTGTCGATGTAATCGCCCAATTCGGACACGTCCGCACGATCGGTATCAGATAGAACGAGATCGTTGAGCGCGTTGATATTAAAACTGACATCAGCCTGTTTGATGAAAGCCGTGGTGACGGGCACAACTACTGAAAAATTGTAGTACTTCTTCGAATTAAGCGCGTAGAAGTTGGAATGCACCGAATTCTCGGCGATGACACCGACGACCTTCACCCTTACTTCTCGCAGCAAGGCAGGGTCATGCATCTTGAATTGCGTGCCAAGCGGATAGTCGTCGGCCAGTCCCTCGCCCACCAACACGGGAATGGCATCGTTCCGCACCAGGCTGTAATCAAACGTCAACCCGCTTCCTTGAGCAATGGGAAACCCATCCAGGTCGTTATATCGCTGATTCATATAACTCACTGGAACCTTAACCCCGCAACCATTAGCCAGATTGGTCATCATTCCGTCCGTATAGAGCGCGTAGTGATATCGGCTGTCCAGACGATCGTAGACTTTCTGAATCGATGCTTTTGAGATGTCCTTGTTACCAAAATCTGAATTCGGATCCAGGTTCGCTACGAATGTTCCCTCCTTGTCAAAATGCGCCATTTGCTGGTATCCCTCACGCGTGGACAAAACACTATGAGCTGTCAGGAATGCCATGTAGTTGGCCATCAAGAACAAGACCAGCGCACCTATGGCAAAGATTGGTTTGCTGAGAAATACACGAGTCAGAAAGAAGCGGAAAACCTTCATCTTGCCCCCAAGAACGCAGCGCTCAACAGTACGTATGCGGCCAGGGCCAAGAGCACATAGAAGCTATCAACTATCTCGAAGCCCAACAGCAGATGGACCACAGTCGAAAGCAAGAAAGAAATGCCGAGCAATATCAGGCATTCGACAAGATACCTGAGTTTTATCTGCCTCAACGTATCTCCCACCAGTACCCGGCATCTGACCTCAGTTCTGGCTTTTGTCACCAATTGATAAAGAAACACCAACACAAACGCAGAAAACCCCAGCACGAAAGCGCGCCGTTTTTCGATCATGAATTTGATGTAACTCATCAACACTTCCGAATCATCCGCCTGGTGTTTCAAATACACGAAAAACCCAGACAATAGAAAGCAGCCCAAATACAGAAAGACCAACTCCAGGCGATTGTTGAGCCTCAGTATCGATCTATCCATAAAGCGTCTCACCGTGCCACCTTTCGCAGACGCCACCAGGCTAATTTCGACATGTCCGAGCTGCTTGATTATCCAGTGATACTTACCTTTGATGATGCTGATCAAATTTCATGACTTGTTTCGAGCGGCAGAAGAGGCTCAATCAAATCCAATTCTCTCTGTAAAGCCACCTCCTTGTGAAGCATGTGAGCTTACTTATAAATTAAAACTTTATACTACGCGTTGATAAAAGTCAGCAATATAAATGCAAACAGTTCAAGCTTACTCGGAACAGTCTTTGGAACAATCAATTTGGGAATGAAATCTCGCATTCAGCCACTCGTTCCTCAGTTTGTTCGGAAATAATCTGACTGCCTGTGATGTAGTGCTGCCCTTCTCTGCCGTTTGGCGATACCAAGAGTCGATCCAAGCCCCCTCTACAAGGACCAGTCTGCGCTCTCTGCCTGCAAACGAACCATCCGCGCAAATTCACCATCTGCGGCCATGAGCCCCTGCGGGGAACCTTGCTCGACCACGCGCCCATGGCCCAGAACCACAATCTTGTCAGCCTGCTCGACGGTGCGCATCCGGTGGGCGATGACCATGACGGTCTTCCCCACCAGCAGTTGTGACAGGGCTTCCTGCACCTGCGTCTCGTTCTCCACATCCAGGGAGGAGGTAGCCTCGTCAAGCAAGACAATCGGTGCATTCTTGAGGATGGCTCTGGCAATGGAGATTCGTTGCCGCTCGCCCCCGGAAAGTCTGGAGCCGTTTTCACCAATCTTCGTCTGGTACCCCTGTGGCAGGCACGAGACGAACTGGTCGCAGTTGGCGGCCCTGGCTGCAGCCAACACCTCCTCATCAGTTGCACCGTTCCGACCCATCCGAATATTGCCCATGACCGTGTCATCAAAGAGCATCACGTCCTGGAAAACCACGGCATAGTCGCGCAGAAGAACCTCCGGATCCACTTGGCTCACATCCACTCCTCCTACGGTGATGGAGCCTGCAGCAGCTTCCCAGAAGCGAGCCGCCAGCCGAGCACAGGTCGATTTCCCGGAACCCGAAGGGCCGACCAGGGCCGTGACCTCCCCCTCCCGGGCGGTGAAACTCACATCTTCGAGAACCGGCTCGCCTACCGCCTTACCCGCAAGCGCGGGATAGGAAAAGGCAACGTGGTCGAAGACGATATCGTGCCCATCGGGGTGGAATTCCTCACTCCCCTCAGCTACAGGTTCCTCGTTGATGGAGCGAATCCGCCGGGCCGAGCCCTGGGATTGGAAAAGTTCCGAAACCAGCATCAGCGCCTGATCAAAGGGCGAGTAAATCCGTGAGACCATCAGGAGGAATAGGAACATGACCATGAAGTCGATCCTGCCCTGGATGATCAATCCGGCAGCCACCAGGAAGGTCGTTGCCACACCCAACCTCAAAACCACCATGGCGGAGTTCAATATAAGGCCATTGGTCATCTCGGTTCGGACCGTAGTGGCTTCGGTGTCATCGATGGTCGAGGAAAGCCTTTCCAGATACCTCTTTTCCTGGTTGGTGGCGTGAATCTCCCGAACGCAGTCAAGCGCCTCCTGAATGCCGTCACTGACCCGAATCTGGGCCTGCCTCGTACGCCGTGACGAAGCTTCTACGAATCGTCGAGTGGCAAAGATGATAGTGAAAGCCACCGGCACGCTCCAGAATGCAGCCAAATCAAGTGCCCAATTGATGGGCAGAAGCGACAGGAATATCAGGACGGATGAAACGACTGCGCCATAGAGCTGGCTCAGCGCATGGGCGTAGGCATGTTCCATGGTGGCCACGTCACCCAGAATTGTATCGGTCAGATCAGCCAGGTCACGCCGCCCGAAAAAGGAAAGTGGGAGTTTGCGCAGTCTCTCGGCCAGGTCGATCCGCTGCGTTCCGGTCTGGCTGAAGACCGCGCCATAGGAATAACTGTACTGGAACCAGGAGGTGCCGAAGAGAAGCAAGGCAAAAGCCAGGAGACCAGCCAGGTAGGGCAAGATCCCCGGCAGGGGCGCCCCTGCCGTCAGGTGCTCGACAAAAACCTTCATGACCAGCAGAAGGGAGGCCGTTCCCGCCATGATGATCAGATTGGTCAGTGTGGTCCACAGCGTTCCCAGAACTACGATCTTCATGCCTTGGTCGGACAGGGCATACTTCTTCTTGAATGAGGCGAACACTTATGCCTCACCTCCTTCCCTCTGGATGTCGGAATCATCGGTAGACAAGTCCGCAACGAATGGCCCTGTACCCGGAACGGTGTGCTCCTCATCCGCAGTGGAGTCTGCGGGATTTCGCCCCGCTTCACCGGCAGTCTTCGGAGAGTTGTCGACCTTCCAGGAGACCGCACGCTCGTAATCAGACCAGAGACGGGCATAGGTACCCTGCGCATCAAGAAGCTGGCGATGAGTGCCCTGCTCAACCAGGCGGCCCCCATCCAGCACCAGAATTTGATCGGCATGCGCCACAGTCGACAGACGGTGGGCAATCATAAGAACGGTTCGCCGCCGACCCCCTTCATCCTGAGTCAGCTTGGTCAGCGCATTCTGTATCAGGACTTCGTTCTCGGGATCGGCAAAAGCGGTCGCCTCATCCAGGACCACAATGGGAGACTCCTTGAGGATCGCCCTGGCCAGGGCCACACGCTGGACCTCTCCCCCGGAAAGGTAGATTCCACCTGAACCGAGCATGGTGTCAAGCCCATCGGGAAGCTTGTCAACGATGTCCATGCATTGGGCCGCTCTCAACGCGCCCATAACCTGCTCAGGAGCGGCGTCCGGTCTGGCTGCGCGAACGTTCTCCAGGAGGGTGGTCGAAAAGAGCCTGTTGGTCTGGAAGACAAAGGCGACCTGCCCCATCAGATCATGTGTATCGATGGATCTGACATCAATGCCACCCACAGCGACCCTGCCCGAATCCACATCCCAAAAACGTGGCAACAGACTGGCACAGGTCGATTTGCCGCCTCCCGAGGGACCGACCAGAGCGACCATTCCACCCTCCGGCACCTTGAAGTCAATCCGATCCAGTGCCGGGAGATCAGCACCTGGATAGGTATATGACGCATGTTCCAGGGAAGCATCTGCCGACTTCGGGCGTTCCGGTTCGTCAGCTACCGTCAGAGGATCACTGCTGAGCACGCCGGCAATCCTGTCCAAGGCATCGTCGGCCTTGCTGAAGGACTCACTGGAGAACTGCAGACGAATCATGGCCGTGGGGACCATGCCCGAGAAGACGGCGTAGAAGGCGAAATCGGCCACAAAAGAGGTGAAGTCACTCTGCCCCGAAGCCAGCAGGATGGCCACAGGAATCAGGAAGATCACGGTCCCGTTCAGGGCCGTCATCTGAATGGTCTGGGGCAGGTGGCAGATTTCCATGGCATAGTTCCTGGCTATTCGGCTGTAATGCTCGATGGCCTCATGGAACGCCTTGAAGGAGTACACCGTCTGTTGGAAGACCTTGACGACCGGAATACCACGGACATATTCTGTCCCGGTCTTCGACATCCGCACCAGCGCATCCTGGTATTCCGTCATAAAGGACTGTCCCTGATCGTTCATCATCACGCGGATACAGACCAGGGCTATCAGAATAGGGAAAAGGCAGGCCAGGCCCATACGCCAGTCGAAGACCAGCATCAGTATCGGCATGCCTAAAATCATGGCGAAGGATCCAGCCGCGTCGGGGAGGATATGGGCGAGCAGATTCTCGGTATCGCCCGCCGAGCCATCAATGGTGCGACGCAGCTCGCCGGAGGCATGGAGGTCGAAATACCCCAAGGGAAGGCTCAGCAGGTGGCCTATGGCCGCTTTGCGCATGTTGGATGCGCTCCGGAAAGCCGCCAGATGCGTCATCAGCAGCCCTGCACAGTACAGAATGACGGAAGCCGCCGCAAACCCGAATCCCAGCCATCCATAAATGGCGATTTCCGTAGCCTGAGACCACTCCGGAGCAACGGCGAGGAGATCTTTTACCGCCAGCCATATGCAGATGTAGGGTCCCAGGCCAGCAATCGTGGAGAGGGCGGACAGACCACAGCCGAGATAGGAGAACACCTTACGAGGGCCGGCGAAATCAAGCAGCCGCCTGAGGGAACTACGCCCATGCGACCTCTCACGATTAGGCGCATCTCCCCCGCCCTGTGCTTTACCTTCTGCAGGATCCGGTTTGCTTCCCGAATCCGCCTGATCTGTGAACATCTCTTTCCTCCAGGTTCATCCAAAACTCTTGTCGTTCGCTGCCATCGAACGTAATCTGAGAAGTCAATGCCCGGAAGACCGTCACAGAGCGCCGAATGAATCCGTAAAAGGTGCGAACGAAAACGAAAGTCCGCCGAGATTGCTGTGAAAGCCGGCAGGATGAAAGCAGGTGAGCCATGACAGACCACACGATACGTTCCGAGTCCCGCGAGATACAGACCCTGTATCGCCCCCAGGTGGAGCAACTCGGCATGGAACTCCATCACCGATCGGGAGGATTGGAAGGGCAGGTCGATGGCGACATCTGCCAAGGAAGATTCCAAGCCAATCCAGCGGGTCCTTATTGCCTGGTCATATGGCACGACATCACCTTCCTGCGCGAGATGGATTTCAGCGAGTACGCCATGACCGACTACGCTTGCCTGACCTTGGATGAAAGCCCGGCATCCAATCCCGTTTTTTACGGTGTGCCACCATGTACGATGCAGGAGGGCAACATGGTCTCCTTGGTCCAGCAGGCAGGCTCGGTCACCAACCGCATACCGGCAGGCTCCCGCTCGCGAACTCGGAGCATCTGCATCCTGCCCGACTATTTCATGGAGTTGGAAAACCAATGGCCTGTCCAGGTCAAGGGACTCTTTGACGCTTTCCGCCAACCCTGGCCATCCGATATTGCCCTGGCCGCTTTAACCGCCATGTCAAAGTTGTCCCCCGGAAGGCCGGGACAGACGGAGTTCCTCATCAAAGCACACATCGACCTCCTCATGGCAATGTTGGCCCAGGTTTCCTCCGCGCCCGAACAGAGCCACGAATCATCACACGACCACGACCTGGTCCAGCAGGTCAAAACCCACATCCAATCCCATCTGGGCGGCGACCTCTCCATCGATCAGATAGCCCAATCCCTGTATGTGGGACGCACACGTTTATGCCTCGCCTTCAGACGTCAGACCGGCACAAGTCTGGCCAGGTACATCAGAGAGCAAAGAATGGACCAGGCCCGCCTCCTTCTCTCGTCAACCACGGAAGACATTGCCCGGATTGGCAGGCGGGTCGGATATACGCGTCCCAGTTCATTCAGCGCGGCTTTCACCAGAGAAACCGGGATCCCTCCAATCTCTTGGAGGGAACAGCACAACCGTGTTCGTTAGTCTCGCCGCAATCGAAGCTTCCCAGTTGCGAAAGTCAAGTAGACGGTCACAGACCCGAGGAATATGACTTTATGAACGCTCCCCTAGCTGAGACCCTTGTCCGATTTTGACGTCCAGGCACAGGATCTGTATGGAGCGATGGTGATGTTCCCGTCCTGGCAGAGGGGAACCAGCTCACGTTCCTCCTCACATATAGATCAGGCCCATATGGCTCTGCATCGAAACTGAGGAGCCCATCCGCGGCTTGTCGCTACGAATCGTTATTTCCAGAATTTCAGGCGTACATGGCGCTTGCTCCCAGGTAACGTACTTTTCCCGCTTTCACCAGATTGTGCAGAGTACACACATTCTCTTCGATGATATGAGGTATTCCCAGCGTTGACTGATGTAGAACTACGTAGTCTATTCCCAAAACAATCCAGGCTATGGTCGATTTGCTGCATGATAGGCTAACGGGAAGCACACGCTAGTTGGAGTGATTCAACGGGGAGAAAGAAGACTTTGGTGGCAACGGCGATCCCGTCCTACTTCCCTACTTCTTCAGGCCCTGGACCAGGTATCGTTCAGAATTCCTATGCGGATAAACATTGGCAATGTCAAAGAAACTAGATGGGTCTTCGAGTAACAAGATATGCTTCTCAACCTTTATTCTCGATAACCGAACGCAGCCCCTGCCAGGCTTTCGCCCTTTTCAAAATGAGTACACGACCGGAGAAACTTGACCAAAATCTGGTCCGCTCCACTTCATCGACAGTGGTTCCCTGGGTTGAAGGATCGTCGCAGCAGCAGACTTCACCTTCTGTGCTAGACGCCCGAGTGCCACGAAATACGACCAAGTGGCCGCAAGTTGCAAAATACAGAGACTATAGGAGCAACTTGGACTACGGGTAGACCTTCCAGAAAACCGATTGGGGCTTCAGGGAAAACCTCACCATCCAAGCCATAGGAGCACCCCAATTCAAGAAGCCCCCTCAATATCCACCCTTTGGCGACATCGTAGGATCCGCTCTCAATCCCCTCAGCCAGCAAGGTGTCGAGAGTCGGTACAGGAAGTCCTTCGGCATCCAGAATCGCCTGGACACATGCCGGACCGCAACAGTTCTCCTCCCACTCCACCTGCGGCAAGGTTGTTCCATCGGGCAAGACGAGGTCCTGGAGCAAAGCACGTTGCGGATATCGATGAGACTCTATAAAGGTACCGGGCATGGTCACTTCGCACTCCTTCGTTGAGTTTCATCTTTTCCATACAGTATTTACAGAGAATGTGGCGCGCCAGCCTCAGACAACAACGAGCACACTTTCCAGAAGTCCCTCTTCACTAAACCGGAACCAACATGCAAATAAACCTGTACAATACTGAAGACATGACATGGATGTCCAAACCGGTCGATAGTGGTCGCCGATTCCAATCTCAGAGCGTGGCGGGCCATTTCGCCAAGCGAATCGAAGCAGGTGAACCGCTGAACGGTGATCGACCCTCCTTGAAACACCAACTTGCCCAAAAGTCGGGCATAGCACGAGGCACCATTTGGTGCACCGTAGTGCCCAGGCGTTGCTCAGATCCCTTAGGTCTCATCCGAACCCAAGACAGCTCACAACGATTTTCGATGCCTTACCCGTGCTCAGTCAGGCTGAGGATACGGCTCTGCAGACCCCGGTGGTCTAATCCCACATCTGGTCTTCCAGCCATGGTGAAGTACCGATCATCGCGTAGAAAGTTGGTATGGAATAACCGGCTGGTACAGGCCAAACAAAAGATGGCGGCACAGTTGCCTTCCGCAACTATGCCAAACCCTTGACTCGACTCTGATCGTGTAGATTGGTCCATACAGTTCCTGGCTCTGTCAGGACAGCCAGGTCCGAGACATCCTTGGATTCCCCTCCTCATCCCTCTGGATACCAAAAGGCAGGCGACTGCCATAGGTGCTCTGCACTAAACCATCCAAGTGGTGCCCCGCCCCGAAACAAACCCCTCGCCAAATCTGGCCACAGCCTTGTCTGCGACAAAAGCCGATCCGGTCCCTGCTCCACACCACAGGAAATCCAAGACTTTCCCAACTCCAACATGGCGTCCGTCCGGCAATCCGTCAACGAACACCACAAGATATAAGGAATCAACATGAATGAGCACAGTGCATCCAAAGAAGGAACCGGCAAAGGCTCAGCCCTGAGCGTTGAGGCCCAAGGCATCGACACCATTGCCGAGTCTGAGCGTAAGGGCAAGCCATCAAGTCTCTTCTGGCCATGGTTCTCCGCCAACATCTCAGTGCTGGCCATGTCCTATGGCGCCTGGGCACTAGGATTCGGCATCTCCTTCTGGCAGGCTACATTTACCACCATCGCAGGTGTCGTCATCTCATTCCTGCTTGTTGGCATCATCTCCATCGCAGGCAAGCGCGGCAACGCCCCAACCATGGTCCTCACCCGGGCAATTTTCGGCGTGGAGGGCGCCAAAGTACCGGCCGCCATGTCTTGGATAGCCACACTAGGGTGGGAGATATCCCTAACGACCACGGCCGTACTGGCAGCGTCTTCGACCATCGAAAAACTCGGCTGGGGATTAGGCGCAAGCCCGAAAATAATCTCTACCTTGGTAATCATCGGGCTGGTTGTGGTTGCCGGCATTTACGGCTACGACCTGATCATGCGCCTCCAACAGATCATCACCATCGTCACCGCGATTGTAATTGCAGGCTTCTTCATCATCGGTTGGGGCAATATCGACTTCTCCGCCATCTCATCCGCCCACTCCGGTTCCTTGCCAGCCATGCTGGGCTGCTGATTCTTCGTGATGACAGGCTTTGGCCTGGGATGGGTCAACATCGCAGCGGACTACTTGCGATACCTGCCCCACAGCGCCTCCAACACCGGAATCGTTGTCTGGACCACCTTCAGCGCCTCCATCGCCAATATCTTCCTTATCGTCTACGGCCTGCTCCTGGCCGTCTCCAACAAAGGCCTGGCCGAAAACGTGGGCAACGACCCCATCGGAGCCATGGCTAGCATATTGCCGACCTGGTATCTGGTTCCATTCACCATCGTTGCGGTGCTGGGGTTGATAGCTGGGGCCATCATGGACAACTACTCCAATGGTCTGGCCCTGCTCTCCTTCGGCATCAAGCTCCCGCGGACACTCGCAGCAGCCATCACCGCCGTGCTGACCGTAATCGGAGTAGTCTATGTAACCTTCTTCTCCTCCACATTCATCGGCCCCTTCCAAGGCTTCCTGATTACGCTCGGCGTACCCATGGCCGCCTGGGCGGGCATGTTCGTAGCCGACATCCTGCTTCGCCGGAAGGACTATGACACCACCGACCTCTATCAATCCGAGGGACGATATGGTTCCTGGAACATCACCGCTTTCGCCATCCTTGCCATCGCCACCTTCCTTGGCTGGGGACTGGTGGTGAACTCCTCCGCCAACTGGCTCAGCTGGCAGGGATACCTACTGGGCCCCATCGGAGGTAAGGACGGGACCTGGGCAGCAGCAAACCTGGGTGTCATCGTAGCCCTGGCTGTCGGATTCCTCGGAACGCTCCTCTTCCAGAAGGGCGATATCCGTCGTCAGGAGAGCACCGACTGAAATCACAAGGGGCGCAGAAGGATGCGCTCCATACTCCACTACAGGAAAGGAAATTGTTATGATCAACGATGATGAATGGCTGGTGGTGATTGACCGCCAGGAGGTATTCGCCCACAACGAGTGGTCCCGTTGGGCCTGCTCCGACGGCACCTACTATCAGACCAACAAGAACTACATCCGTCTCGCCAAGGCATACGGCGACCGCGTTGCTTACACCAGATACATTGCGCCGCAGCCGCTAAAAGGCGTATGGGTGGAATATATGAACGAATGGCCGGAATTCCAGGTCCCCTCCGACGATCCCATGTATGACCTCACACCAGAGACCGCCGAGCTCGCCAAGGGGCATCCAATTGTCTCGCTCAGCACCTTCGGCAAGTGGGGGCCGGAATTGCAAGCGGCAATAAAAGGTTCCCAGAAGATAGCCCTGTGCGGTGTCGCCACCGATGCCTGTGTGTTGCAGACCGCCTTGGCGGCTGCAGACCAAGGTATCGCCGTTCGATTGGCAGCAGATGCCTGCGCCGGATCCACACCGGAACACCACAAGCTGGCAATCGATACGATGGCCCTGTTCACACCGCTCATCACCATCACTGACACCGATTCACTGCTAGAGAGCCACAAAGCAGACTAGTCATCATATTTCAATATATTTTTAACTGGAAGGTGGTTCTTCTCTTACAAACCGAAGAACCACCTACAGCATAAATCAATGATACATTGAGTACTTTGAGCGTCTGCTGATCACCTGATTACACGTTACCTATAGTATTTAACTGCCACATGTATCGTTAGGTGAATTGCCGATCAACCAAATGACAGAAGGTAAAATACAACAGACCCCCAGCGAAGTGCGCCCGTTAGTGCATAAATAACATACACAGACATCAAAAGAATATATGAAAAATATAAGAGCTATACGAGGTGTACACACGGTAATACAACGCGTCAAAAGCAATGGCTTAATCACTGCTCCACTGGCATACATAAGAAGCTAACGAACCCCGAATCCATGCGCCAAAATTGCACTCAAGAAGCTGGCTATCAATGAAGTCCCAGTCAAAGCAGTAGTCAACGACGCACGCAAAGCAGCCCCTGAGCTGCATTTGTTTTAGAAAACTGTCGCTTTGTAGGTCGATGCACTATAGCATGCTCTGAAAACTCCGCGGAAATTGGATCGATAGCTTTATCAAAGCATCCCGCCCCTATCTCAGATATAACTATTCTCTTTAACGATAAAGTCCTCATGGATATCTTTCACGGTGAAACTAATCGTTATGCACCCTCACAAAAGTCATCAACAGTATACCTACTATTGAGACTACGAAAAGTTCAACCGCTGATATTCCGATTCCTAATCTTGAACCTATCTTATTGGCAACAAATCCGCCAAGTAAATAGCCTATAGAATTCACACCGATTAGAACTGCCTTGTATATACTCGTGACCCTACCAAGATATTCTTGCCCAACTTCATTCTGTCGATTCGTGATTATACTGATATTGAGAATCGACTCATTAATCGCAATGCATGCAATAGAAGAAACTAAAATTACTAAATTCGTGCTTAATGCAAATACTGTCCGAAATAGAGATCCAGCAATAATCGACAGTACCAAAAGTTTACCAAACTCGATTTTTTTATTTAACCAATTTACTACGACTGTTCCAATTAGGGCACTGACTGCTGCGATGGACAAAATCAAACCAATTTGGTCAGAAGAAAGACCTATTTGTTGACGTAAGACGATCAGACTATCGTTCTGAAAGTTAGCCGATGCTATATTAACCAAGGCGGCAAGCACAAGAGGGTACAGAACAGCGCGAATTTTAGCAGTGTATCGCACCCCATCCTTTATATCTGTGAATACTACATTTATACTGTACTTAACAGAGGATAACCTTGCAGAAGGGTCGCTCTGGGATACCAGAATTATATTATTCACCAGCAATAGGCTAATTAAATAGAAAACCGCGCAAATTGCAGTCAGCAAACTGTTAGGAAAATATTTATACAGCACTCCCCCTAGTATGGGTAAAGCGAAATTGACACCATACTGTATTCCGTAAACCGTACTGTTTAATTTCGAAAAATCCTCCTTTTTGACTAAAAATGAAACAAAAGTAATTTCCGACACTGTACTTAAAATATTCATAACACTTACTGCAAGCGAAACTATGTAAATGACAAAAATCATAAATGCTAACGGTATTTTCAACGCCAATGCGAGAGCAAGAACCGAATAACTCAGCAACCTGATCAAATCACTAAAGACAATGATCTTCTTTACATCTAATCTATCTATTATCGCACCTATCGGAAGACCCAAGATAAGGAACGGTATTGTTTCGATTGCAGAGATAAATGACAGATGTATTCCGCTACCTGTTATATCCAGTACCATGAGAGGTAACGCAAACATCATTAAAGAACTCCCAAAGTTATCCGTAACTACTGAGGAAAGATATAATCTGTTGTTCCTATTCTTTAATAAATTGTCCATGAAAATATCCGAGGCCTTTATCTCCGATTAGTATTACTTTATATGAGTGAACGTCTCGTTCTAGAGCGACAGCATCCATACAAATTACGACTATTTAATCTAAATCTACTAGTTTCTCCACCATTAGCTCGTCTATAGTGTTATTCGATACAGTCAAATAGTAGCAATTGTATATGTCATAATCTATTTAAAATCTTGATCAACCACGGGAGATAAACGGATATAAATGACTAACAAAATCATTATTACCCTCTTGTATCGAACCAATTCTGCAAGTAGGGCATGACCGGGGAATGAGTGAGGGTTCCCCGTCAGTTGCTGCCCCCCCCCCCGCAAGCGTGGTACCGGGCGACAGGGGGGGGGGGTGGCATTTTTGCTCAAAAGAATTGATGGTTTGGGTCTGCCGAACATGTTTTGTATAGAATTCCAAGGTGTCACCTAAAGTTGATAGATTAATTGAGTCTCTGGGTTGAGATTTGGATAGTTGCTCCAAATGATCAACTTACGTTAACGATTTTTTACCTCAGATTAGAGACAATCGTCATATACTGTCTATCGGTAATCCTTACCTGCTTCAAAAAAAAATTAAACTGTCTGTTTACCCGAGCAACGCAAAAGTCTCTCTCGTTCTCCTGGATTTTGCACAAACGAACAGCTGACGTATGAAGAAGTAAAATTATTAAAATACTATAGTTCAACAACCACTAATCTATAGTTTTGAATTTGCAGCAATAATAGGACCACTTCGGAGCACAAAGGTAACGGCCTTATCAGAAAAATGATAAATAATTGCATATCATTTTTCGAAGATTGCAGACATCAAACTTTTATCCAATACAGGATGGTTATTAACAATCTCACGGTCAATCCCTTGACCGTACCAGGCTGACCCTGCTGCCGCAGGTCTGTGACCTTGCTGAAAAGCCTTCAGGAATATCGGAGATCCGCGCATCGGTTCGAACATATTCGGTTCTCAACTCCTATGAACATCTCATCGTCTGCGTGCCATCGTTCAGAGAGCATCAATCCGACAAACCATTAAGAACCATCACGAACACTTACAGTGAAGACCAAATCCATTCAATGACATGCTTCATCCGGCTTCAGATAAGAAGAACAATGATCAAGATTCCGGAGAACATCACGTCGAACCGGAACCCGCTTAAGGTCTCAAATACAAAAGTCTTAGCCAGCTACGATCCTGCCATATCTGCATTATGCCCTGCTTCGAATATTGCCTCAGCATTAGTGAACCACCTATTCCTATGACGCATCCCAAGCGTAGCTCTTTGTCACTAGAGCTTGAAGCCATCTTGATGCGAATCAACTGGATTGAACGACATTGTATTAGGCGAAGGATCAACGCTCCGTATTTACCACACAGTGTAGGGTTTATACGAAGGCGAATATAGAAAACCTGATTGAAATTGCAGACTCATTCGTAGGTCCAACCGTGAGCGTTTTTGGATACACTCACGATACGGAAAAGTGACCGGATAAATTATATTCTCCATCAGCCCAAGAAAGAGAATTATAATAAAATAAGAATGAGTTCAACTGCAAGATTGGCAGTGAAAGGGTCTAAAGGTCTTTCCACGATAGCATGTGGCCAAATTGCTTCTGCCCTTACTTTTTATACTCCTGTAAGTGCTGTCCTTCTTACTTCCAGAGGCCTAGACGACTCAGAGATTTTCACACTGAAAAGCGTGCTTCTCCTCTCAATATTGTTAGTCGAGATGCCCTCTGGTGTTTGGCGGATAAAGTTGATAGAAAGCGCCGATTATATTAGGTTTGCGCTTAGTGCTGTTTCAAATATAGTCTATGCTCTAGGCCAGGGCTTTGCTTGGTATGTGGTGTTCTACGACATGAGTGGTTTCAGCATTGCGCTAATCTCAAGCATATTAGAAGCATATGTTTACGAATCTCTTAATAAGGATGCAGACAAGCTTGCGATAGGGGTCTTCGGCTTCTGTAAATCACTGGAACTCATAAGTGGCGTGCTTGCCTCATTGTGCGGATCCTACCTCGCTCACCTAAATATCTCGTTTCCCGCACATGCAACCGCTATTGTCCCGTTCATCGGGTTCTTATTCATGCTTAGACTGCCTTCTATCCCTGTGAGCAATTGCAAACACAGTACAAGCAAGAGGTCATTTCTGCAGGATTTGATGAAGGGAGCAAACGTATTGATAAGAAGGCCTGTTCTCGCTTTCGTTAGCATCACATCTAACGCTTCGTTCGTGCTTTTCAACGCTGTTTATGCGTTAAATCAACCCTTATATGAACATACGAATTTGCCTATGTCATACTGGTGCTTGCTGTCATCCACTGCTCTTATTTTAGCCGCAGTTTATAGCTACCTTTCTGACAAGCTTGAGGTATACCTGGGAAGATCAAAAGCTCTCTTTTTAGCCTTTACTATAGGGGCAGCTGGTTTCGCGCTCATGGCAGTTCCTTCACCAATCGTTGTAGCGATCGGATTCCTGCTTGTCGTAATGGGTATGAATGGAAGGGGACCCATAACTTCGGCAGTTGCGAATAGTCTGATTCCGTCTGATCAGCGCTCCACTGTTCTTAATATTCCGAGCTCGCTAGGTGCTTGATTGGCAAGGTCTGTAACTCAATCATAGGTTGGAGTGCGGATCTAAATACCACAATCACTACTATTGGAATCGCCGGGATTTTAGTTCTGATTGCGAACAAATATATGAAGAATACCTAATGGCTGTACGCATATCGAGCAGTAGAACCAACATGGGAAATCTGATATATAAATGCCGCAAAGATGCAGCATATCGTTTTCAAGAAGACAAGATTTGATTAAGAAGTCCCCGAAGCACCTGAACCTAAACTCGTGGAGCATAAAATACGGTACTGAGCCGAAGCGCGGATTTTACTAGACCCAAATCGGCCATTTTGAAATCAGAGATAAACAAATCATGGAAGGCATAATATTATTTATTAAGGAATTTGAATTCAACACGATGAAATCCTTGAAGGTTAACAACATTCTGCTGACTGAGCCATAAGTAGACGAAGGATGTATGCCACATGTTAAGCAAAGCAGCGACAACATTCGTAGTCCTCAAAGACGTTTTGAGACACAAACCATTGGTTACATTATCGCTTGGTGCTTTCTTTACCAGTCTTGTCGGTGGAATCGTCAATCTCTTACTGACCATTCATGTATACGATATTTCGGGATCGTCGCCACTAGCGGTCAGTGCCCTTTTTTTAGTTACCTTTATGCCAAATTTAATTGTAGCTCCGCTATTTTCTGGTATAGCTGACAAATATAATCGCAGAATTGTTTTAGCAGTGGGTGGAACGCTACGAGCTCTTTGTTGTTTGTTGCTCGCATTTAACCATAACATTGCTGTTTCATTTATTCTTGCTTTTGTTATAACAAGTATAGCTGCGGTTATGAAGCCAGCGCGATATGCAAAAGCTGCTGAACTAGTTTCAGATTCAAAACTGTCAGTTCTCAATTCTGTTTTATCTTTCATGATCAATGCTGCAGGTATCGCCTCAGGCGCCCTTGACGGTTTGCTCACCAATTTCAACAGTATCGCTGTATTTGCGGTTGCTGCTTTTGGTAGCTTAATTGCTGCTTCACTTGACGGTTGCTATTCACATGAGGAGCATAATTCGAAGCGAGCTGTCGATTCACACAATGGTTTTCGCGAAAGTCATAGTATTTCCTTCTGGGTTAAGTCAAAAGGGATAATTTCTTCAACCACCATTCGATTAAAAAATGTTTTAGACCTTATCAAAAAGGAACGACTTCTTGCTGCCCTGTCCATTGTTGTTCTTGCACTTTGGTTCGGCCTCGGACTACAAGAAACTCTACTCGTTGTTTTCACCCGTACGGTGTTACATGCTCCAAACTCTGTTTACGGGTATTTGAACACGATTGGATCCATTGGGGCACTTATCGGAGCAGCACTAGCTGCACCTTTTTCCTCAAATACCCGATCAGCAATAAAAAGTTTGCCAATGTCCCTCATCGCTTCTGGAATAGCCTTCTGCGCGTTTGCATTGAGCGGTCAATCTCTGATTTTCGCTTTCTGCAGCTTTTTTGTATTTTCTTTATTCTATACAATTGCCAATGTAATTGAAGAATTACTTGAGCAAGTTCTCTCCCCAAATGAATATAGAGCTTCTGTAATGTCCACTATAGGCGCGGTAGGTACGGTCGGATATCTTATCGGAGGATCTCTAACCGGCTGGTTATCAGACTTAGTCGGTCCTACGAATACCGCAATTCTAGCGGCAGTTAGTCTAATAGGCGCAGGAATCTTTGCGGGATTGACCATGCTTCGATATCGAGTAGAAAAGGTTTAGTTCAATTTTGTCCAACAAGAAAAAGTAATTAGTTGATAATCATAATTCAATATTTAAAGTAAGGCATCAATAAGATGTCCGCGGATATACATGCATCCATTTAGAGCTGTATTGACCTTCCTCGTGGTTCTTTGCGTGATATAGCTGTGCTTCTAAGTATGACTAACCGGAAGGGTTGATGACGCATCGGTCAGCCTACCGCAATGGATTCAGTTACTGCTCACCAGAAATGCAGGTTAGTGCTTGCATGACCAGTACTGTTCACAACAGAGCGATGTTGTACGGAAATACATTGATTTAGGGTTGAGAGTTCCACGCCTCACACGGATACAGCCAAGGCAAGGTGGCAGACGCCCTGGGCCATGCAAGATCCGCAATGTCGGACTGGCTAAATGCAAAGCCTCCGATAGACATAGCCGTTGCCAATGAGATCTGCGACTATATCGTGTCGGACATCAGGGTGGTCATCCGCAGGGCCGAGCAACGTATGACGGAAAGCCTAGCCCCTATCCTCTCTGACTGTGGATTCCCTTCGACTCTCAGAGGATAAGAAGGCGCCTTATGTGCTTGGACACGGTCAAGACGGGCGACCATCCACTGGCAGCACACCGATGCTACTAGAACAGGCGTTACGGTCTGCGTCTGGAACGCCGTACAAGGCGCGAAACCGCGCTGAAGCTCGCCAACCCCTCGAATATCGGATCGTCTGCGAACCCGACGCCACCCTCCAAATCAACCAGGGCTACCAGCCCATACCGGATTCGAACCAGACGGGCTGCAAAGCACGAACCGGCCCCCCCCCCCCCCCCCCCAGGCACGACCATCGTACAGAATAAATGGTAGCCTGCTGGTAGTCATAGAGGATGAAGGGAGAGGTAAGTCATGTCCAACGCTGAACAGACCCCACAGACTCCGAAGACCCCACAGACACCCGTGCCCCCATGGATGCAGCCACCCGAGGAAAAGCCGATTTACAAGAGGGTCTGGTTCTGGATCGTCATCGCAGTCGTTGCCATTCTTGCTTTTGCCGCAACCGCAGGATCAAACATCAAGCTGCCAATCAGCGTCCCTAAGATCGAGACAGCCGGCATATCACAGCAACTGAACAAGATGAAGAAAACCCCAAAGGACCCTGAAACCCCTGCCAACCCTAACCCTGACGATCGCCAGGCGGCTCTGGCTCAGGCGCAAGACTACTCTGAGGTTCTGCACAAGAGTAAGCAGGGCATCTACGATAGGCTCACCAGCGAGGATAAGTTCACGCCCGAGGCCGCCCAGTACGCCGTAGACCACCTCAAAGCCGACGACAAGGCCAATGCCCTCGCCGCAGCCCAAGATGACGAGAGAATACTGCACTTGAGCAAGCAGGGCGTCTACGACAATCTCACCAGGGATGAGAAATACACGCCTGAGGACGCCCAGTACGCCGTAGATAACCTCAAAGCCGACTACAAGGCCAATGCTCTCGCCGCAGCCAAATATTTCCAGAAAATGCACATGAGCCCGGCAGAAATCCAGAAGCAACTCACCAGCCAGTACGGAGAGAAGTTTACCCCTGAAGAAGCGGCCTACGCCATGCAGCACCTCAAACAGTAACCAGATTCCAACGGACCAGCCCGCTCCGGCCGGGCTTTTCCTTTGCGAAGACTTTGTCGCTTAAATGTCGCACAAAATCGTGTTTCAGACGAATCATCAAAGCAAGAGACAAGCCTCCACAACCTATGCGTCTGTGGGGGGGGGGGGGGATTGACTCTGTGCCGCCACAGGGTTCAAGCCACTGACATGCTGATTAAGAGGCAGCTTCTTTTTTGCGACTTGTACCACTGTATCCTCCCCACCCGAGATGACAAAACGCTGCATCAGCTGGTGTTATTGACTTTTCGACTCATTAAGCAATCTCCGACAAGCGCCACAATTGCTTGTGCCAAACGATTGTCGGATATGTCGTAAGTCGTCGTATTCCACATATTTGTTACCCCTCGTGTTCGCCACACCTGAAAATTCAGGAACCTTCCAGCTGACTAAGCAGTTCTGGACTTGCTGGTAGCCTGCTGGTAGTCATAGAGGATGAAGAAAGAGGGATAAGTCATGTCCAACGCTGAACAGACCCCACAGACCCCACAGACTCCAAAGACCCCACAGACACCAGTACCCCCGTGGATGCAGCCGCCGGAGGAAAAGCCGATTTATAAGAAGGTCTGGTTCTGGGTCGTCATCGCCGTCGTTGCCATTCTTGTTTTTTCCGCAACCGCAGGATCAAACATCAAGTTGCCAATCAGCGTCCCCAAGATCGAGACAGCCGCCATATCACAGCAACTGAACAAGATGAAGAAAACTATAAAAGCTCATAAAAAACCTGCTAACCCTGACTCTGACAATCACCAGGCGGCTCTGGCTCAGGCGCAAGACTACTCTGAGCTCCTGTACATGAGCAAGCAGGGCATCTACGATAGGCTCACCAGCGTGGATAAATTCACGCCCGAGGCCGCCCAGTACGCCGTAGACCATCTCAAAGCCGACTACAACGCCAATGCCCTTGCCGAAGCCAACCACTACCAGAAAAGAATGCACATGAGCAAGCGGGGCATCTATGATGAGCTCACCAGAGAGGATAAATTCACGCCCGAGGCCGCCCAGTACGCCGTAGATAACCTCAAAGCCGACGACAGGGCCAATGTCCTCGCCGC
Source organism: Bifidobacterium sp. W8104 (assembly GCF_016100735.1). Classification (NCBI taxonomy): domain Bacteria; kingdom Bacillati; phylum Actinomycetota; class Actinomycetes; order Bifidobacteriales; family Bifidobacteriaceae; genus Bifidobacterium; species Bifidobacterium sp. W8104. The sequence goes on along the minus strand of NZ_JACFRW010000001.1, from coordinate 1,728,506 downwards.
AGCCAAAGATGACGAGAGAATACTGCACTCGAGCAAGCAGGGCATCTACGATGAGCTCACCAGAGATGAGAAATACACGCCTGAGGACGCCCAGTACGCCGTGGACAACCTCAAAGCCGACTACAAGGCCAATGCCCTCGCCACAGCCAAAGACTACCAGAAAATGCACATGAGCTCGGCAGAAATCCAGAAGCAACTCACCAGCCAGTACGGAGAGAAGTTTACCCCTGAAGAAGCGGCATACGCTATGCAGCACCTCAAACAGTAACCAGATTCCAACGGACTGGCCCGCTCCGGCGGGGCTTTCCCTTTGCGAGACCTTTGTCACACAGATGTCACACAAAATCGGGTTTTGGGGAAACTCCGCAAGCAATGGAAAAGCCCCGCAGCCATTGCGGCTGTATGGCTTTCGCGTGGTGCGCCAGACAGGATTCGAACCTGCAACCTGCTGATCCGTAGTCAGCTGCTCTAATCCGTTGGGCTACTGGCGCATGTCATCTCGACGAGGACCTCGTTTTGACAACTCATTTATATTACCGCAACTGTAGATTCTGTCCAGTCTGGTGTGTCGTGCGGGAAGCGGAAAGCCACAGGCTTTAAGCCGACTGTGGCCAAGACAGCCAGAGTAGATATTCCATGTTGCCATGGACACCGGTTATGGGCGACGGCATGGTAGCACGGACAATAAATCCATGCTCACGCGCACAGGCCAAGACCCGCTCCAAAGCCTCTTGCCTGCTGTCCTCGTCCGTCACAATGCCATGATGACCCAGCAGACTACGTCCGACCTCAAACTGGGGCTTGACCAGCAGCAGGCAGTTGGCAACAGGCGCCAGCAAGGCAGGCAGGACTGGAATGACATAAGTCAGCGAGATAAAAGACACATCCGAGACCACGTATTCCGGACGATAAGGCAGGTCCCCCGGCTGAACTTCGCGTATGTTGACACCGCTCATGTCAATCACCCTAGGATCAGCGGCAATCCGTTCAAGCAACTGTCCGTGGCCCACATCAAGGGCGATAACTCGTCGTGCACCATGCCTGAGCAGGACGTCTGTGAAGCCGCCCGTGGAGGCCCCGATATCGAGGCAGAGCCTGTCCCGCGGACCAGCCATCCCCTGCGCCGCAAAAGTCGTCAGGGCGCCTTCCAGCTTCAGCGCTCCCCGAGAGGCATAGCCATCGCCCGGGTCCAGCAGGATCACATCGCCTGGCTGAACACTCTGAGCAGGTCGTGAAGCCAGATGATCGTTAACCGTAACCCGTCCCTGACGAATCAGAGCCTGGGCTCTGGCACGCGAATCCGTCAACCCCTGTGCGGGCAGGATGCGGTCAAGCCGGTCGTGGGCAAGAGCCACGGTTCTTCGCCGACCGTCCCCAGCGCTGACGACCGTATCCTCATTGTTCACTTGCCCTCCCGCTCCAGGTCCTGCTTGAGACCGGTCAGCACTTTCCCGAGCAGCTCGACCTGTTGGGCATCATCCAGATTATCCAAGTCAGCCAAATCAGGGAAACGCTCCAAAAGAGGAGCCATGGCTTGCTTATCCATGGGCTCTTCAGATGCTGACGCAGTCGTATCCTCATCAACTGCTCGTGAAGACCACTCAGAACGCTCGGACTCTACAGGCTGCTCGGTCTGATCAGACTGCCCATGTAGCCCGTAGTGATTGGATTCCTGGGATGATTCGCTCGCTTCAGGCTGTCCGGACTTGACCTCTTCAGACATGTCCGCTATGCCCCTACGACAAAGGCGGGCAGATCCAGCGAGTCCATGTCTCCACCACGATCCTGGTACTCCCAGAGCGCACAGGCACAGGCTCGCACAGCATCCAAATCAGACAGGGGATCGCCACCTGCCTCAAGAGCGCGCAGGGTGACATGCCCGTCATCGTCCACCCTTGCGGTTTGGCCGCCGCAGTGCCAGGTTTGGTCTGCCTCCTTACTGGGCTGGGGCTGTGGCGCAGTCAGGCCGCGCAGGTCTTCAGCCAGATAGGTCGGCCGCAACTTGGCCGGTGCAGTTAGAATGGCGGGGGTTCGGGCCACGCCTGTCAGGACGACCATGGAGTCGTACCCGCCCCGGTTGGCTGCCTCGATGTCGGTGTCCAGACGATCGCCCACGGGAAGGCATCGGTCAACGTCGAAAATCTTCTCTTGGCTATCCGCTAACAGCTGCCGAGCCTCGTCGTACATGGCCGATTCCGGCTTACCGGCCGAATCCTCCGGCTGCTTTCCGGTAGCCAGAATCACCGGTTGGAGCATAGCTCCATTGCCGGGCGCCATGCCACCTTCACGGGGCAGGGTCTGATCCTTGTTGGTAGTGAAGTAACGTGCACCATTTTCAATGGCAAAGGCGGCCTGGGCCAGGTCCTGCCAGCTCAGCTCGGGATACCAGGCCTGAATGACGGCCTCTGGCTTATCTGCGGCCTTGCTTACCGGCACCATTCCGTTGAGGCGGATCTGATCACGTAGATGATCGGATCCTATGACCAGCACCCTGGCGCCCTCCTGCAGGTGTCGGCGCAGCATTCGTGCGGCGACAACGGCCGAGGTGATGACCTGGCCATCGTCCAGGGTTAGACCGAACCCGCGCAGCTGATCGGCCACTACATGGGGAAACCGGGATGCATTGTTGGTGGTGTAGGCCATGCGCATGCCGAGCGTCTGAGCGCGGTCGATGCCCTCGGCCGCATGCTCGACAGGGTCAGCACCCCGGTAGACCACCCCATCCAGGTCAAGCAGTGCCAGATGATAGGTCTTTGCCGGAGCGTCGTCAGTTCCTTTGAGGAATACGGTCACTATTCAGTCCTAGCTTCATCAGGCGTATCGGACTCATTGACCTGCTCATCCTTGGCCTGTTCAGGTTCATGATCGATAGCGCCTGCCTCGGATCCTGCAGCCTGGACAGTCGCGTCACCGTTGTCAGCAGCAGATTTATCGGCGACAGCCACGTCAGCTTCGCTACCGTTCTGGTCACTTTGAGACCCATCGTCCGAAGTTTCTGCATCAAGGCGAGAGGACTCCCCCCCGGGTTGCTTCACAGTATCTGACGATTCCGGCACTTCAGATTCCGACACTTCAGATGAACCAGTTGAGTCGGACGAACCAGTCGAATCAACTGCGTCGGATGTATCAGTCGAATCAGATGAGTCACCAGTGTCAGTTGAGTCCGCTGAATCGTCCGAAGCAACTGATTCTGGAGATTCCTCAACCAGGCTGTCATCGGCACCCTGATCGGATGCATCGGTGACATCAGACTCGGCGGCCTCAGTCTCAGCTTCAGCCTCATCCGAATCATCCTCGCCGCCATCCGGGTCGATGGAGAGATCCTCCATCATGGCCGAATCCAGGTGCTCCAGGTCGTAGTCAATCAGGATCTCCTCGGACTGCCCGTCCTTCTGATCGTCCTCATCCTCATCGGCATACTCTGCTTCCAGCCGGTCCAGCAAGGGTTCCAGTTCCAGAGCCTCCTGGCTGCGACCAGCCTGTTCGAGGAAGTTCTGCTCGGCCTGCACGGCACGCATCCGGTAGTCGCCGCTGAGCCCCCGGGCCTTGACCAGGGCCTGAACGGTCTCGATGGCCTTGTCCCACAGGCCCAGATCGCCCAAGGCTCCGGCATAAACCAGGAACATCTCCGCCTTGGACTCGCCCTGCAGCTGACTGCCTTCCTCGGAGGTGGCCTCCTCAATGGCCTTGCGGGGATTGCCCAGACCACGCTCACAGTCGGCGATGAAGGGTAGGTAATCAGAATAGCCGTTCATGCGGTGTGCGGTGCGGAACTCCTTCAAGGCCAGCTTGTAGTCGCCCTGACGGTAAGCCACCAGGGCCAGCGTCTCCCGGGCAAGATCGATCCGGGAGGCCTGTCGTGCAGCCCACTTGGCATGAGCCAAGGCTCCCTGAGGGTCTGTCTCCTCTAGCGCGTAGGCGGCCAGGATGTGCAGTCCGATGTTCTCCGCATGCTCCTTGCTCAGCCCGCGCAGGCGCAGGCGATCATCCTTGGAGAGCATGGACCATTCCAGGCCTTTGGGCATCTTGGGCTCGCCAGGCCGGCGATCCGTGTAGGGATTCTGCGAGGGGTAGGAGATGGTTCCGTCAGAGTTGCGACGACCGCGGTCATAGCCATTCTGGCGGTCACGCTGATAGGCCCCGCGTCGGTCGTCGTGACCATGCTGGCCCTGATACCTGTTGCCATGGGAACGGTCGCCCCGATAGCCGCCTTGACGGTGGTCGTCATGAGAACGGTCACCATAAGAACGCTTGCCATAGGGACGGTCCCCACGTGAACGGTCCTGACGTGGACGGTCATCCCGGGAGCGGTTGTTCCATGGACGATCACCGCCAGAGCGTTCATCCTGTCGACGACCAAACCTACGGTCGTCACCCCGACGACGGTCTCCGTGGAAGCCCTGACCACGATCACGGTCACGATCATGCCGCTGGTAGCCATACCCCGACCGACCGCCGTCGTTGTCATGATCGCGATGCCTGTAGCCGCCGTTCCTGTTGGCGTGGAAGTCGCGACGTGGACGGTCGCCATCCTGCCGACGGCCGTGGCGGTCGTCACGCTTGTCGAAATGCCGGTCCCGATCGGAATCCCTGCGGAAGCCGCCGTGACCATCCTGACGGTCATGCCTGTATCCGCGATTGTCACGGTCGAACCGGTCGTGTCCTCGCCCGCGGAAGGGCCGCTGGCCATTCCTGTTCTCGGAACGACGCTCTTCGCCGCCTTCGCCGTCATGGTTGTGGAAGTTGCCGGAACGGTGACCTCCTGAACGATATCCTCCGGAGCGGTACCCGCCCGAGTGAGAACCGCCCTTGTGGAAGCCCGAAGAGCGACGGCCGCCCGACCGGAAGCCGCCTGGGCGCGAACCGCCCCGGTCCCGTCCGCGATCGCTCCGGGAATGATTGTGTTCTTCTGCCATCAGTGTCCTTAATTCCTGCGTTCCTACTTGCCGGCCCGACGCTCAAGTGCGCCCAGGGCCTTCTTTCCTCTGCGAACCAGGGCGAAGCGCCCGTGCAGAAAGTCCTTGTTGCCCAATACCTGATCCGGATCCTCGACACGCTGGTTATTCAGGTAGAAACCGCCCGAGGCCACAGTCTTCCGAGCCTCGGAGACCGAACGGAAGAGTCCGGCCGCAACTCCGGCCTCCACCAGACGCTGACCCTCGCTGGCCGCAGGCAGGGCTCGTCCGCCTTGACCATCATCGACCTTGAGGCCGTCCAGTGCAGAATCCAGCACATCCTCGTCCAGCTCCTCCAGGGTCTTGCCACGACCGAAGAGGGCACTCGAGGCATCGATGGCCCCCTGGGCGGCATGCTCACCGTGCACATAGGAGGTCACCTGCCAGGCCAGGACCTTCTGGGCCTCGCGGGCACCAGGATCCCGGGCGGTCCGCTCCCCCAGACGCTCGATCTCGGCCTTGGGCAGGAAGGTGAAGGTCTTCAGCAACTTGACCACCTGGTCGTCAGGCTGGTTGAACCAGAACTGGTAGAAGCGGTAGGGGCTGAACATGGTGGGATCCAGCCAGACCGCGTTGCCCTCGGACTTGCCGAACTTCTTGCCCTGGGAGTCCGTAATCAACGGGCTGGTCATAACGTTGACAGAGGCATTGCGAACCTTGCGGATCAGGTCCAGACCGCTGGTCAGGTTCCCCCACTGGTCGCTGCCGCCAAGCTGCAGACTGCACCCGTAGCGGTCGAAGAGCTCCAGGAAGTCGTTGCCCTGGAGCACCTGGTAGCTGAACTCGGTAAAGGAGATGCCCTCGTCGGAATCCAGACGGCGGGCCACCGTGTCCTTGGCCAGCATGGTGCCCATGCGGAAGTTCTTGCCCACATCACGCAGGAAGTCGATGGTGCTCATGGACCCGGTCCACTCATAATTATTGACGAACCGGACGGGGTTGTCTCCCTCGGTATCCAGGAAGCGCCCGATCTGTCCACGCAGGCGCTCGGTCCATTCGGCCACGGTCTGCTTGGGATTCAGGGTGCGCTCCCCAGACTGCCGAGGGTCGCCGATAAGTCCGGTGGCTCCGCCCACAACGGCGATGGGATGCAGACCCGCGGCCTGCAGGTGGCGCATGTTGAGCAGCTGGACCAGATTGCCCACGTGCAGTGAGGGAGCTGTGGGGTCAAATCCGCAATAATAGGTCACCGAGGGGTCGGCCAGCACCTTCCTGAGCTCGGACTCGTCCGTGCACTGGGCAATGAGACCGCGCCACTTGAGTTCGTCGAAAAGCGAGTCGAAACCCGCCTGCCTGAAATCGGTGACCTGCGACATGAGAGGCTACTCCCTATCGAATATTTGATGAATGTATGCTAAACCCTACTATTCTTGCAACAGATACCGACACGGCAGGGCCCCGGACCGCCGCAGACAAGGCCGCATCAAGCCGGAGTCACCAAGACATGAAGCCGGGCTGATCATTCATTGCGGATCAGCCGCTGTCGATTGACTATTGACCGCTAACTGTTTCGCTAAGGCAGGGCGACTGCAGCGTGGAATTCATGAATGCGCGGTCACGGACAACTGATCGATCAGGTCTTGGGGAATGTGGTCGACCACGCAGGAGGCCATGCGCCGGTAACCCTCGACCCCCGGATGGAAGTGGTCAATGCCCCAGAAGTCGGGTCGGTCGGTGCCAACGTCGTCGCGGGTGGCATCCACGAAGGGCACCGAGGCCTCTTGACAGACCTGACGGCTGGTCTGCGTCTGGCGGGCTATCCGACGCTCCACCTCGGCCCTGAGCGCCCGGCCCAGGGCAGGATCCCGATAAAGTTGACCGGAGCTCAGGACCAGCACCCGACGGCCCTTGCCCTTGGCCAGCTCGATGCTGGCAGCCAGGTCATCCCGCCACTGCTCGTCGGTGCGGTTGGCCATGATGTCGTTGGATCCTGCACACAGAACCAGTAGATCAGGATGATCCTGCAGGGCGGGCAGGAAACGGTAGCGCACCCTGCGGATGGTGGCCCCCAGCCGACCCTGGGTCGACCAGGATACCGGACGTCCCAGTCGGGCGGACAGGCAGGCGGCTATATCAGGGACGAAGCCCTGGCTCTGGTTTTTTACCCCGCAACCGACCGCCATGGAGTCGCCCACCACCAGCATGGTCAATGGCTCCAGGTCGCGGCCTTGGTCCGGAGGCAAGCACAACCCCTGGCGGGAACCAGGCGGCTCCTTGGCCAGAGTGATGTGCTGCTTGGCCCACCAAGCCTGGACCAGTGCCACCGGATTCATGTTCGCCGCCGCCTTTCACCGTTTACTCTTCCTGTTGAGGAATTGCCGTTGGGCATTCTAGCGCGGCCACCGGTCCGGCGAATATCAGAAACTTCACCTGGGGGGACGGTAGGCAGGCCCATCAGACTGCGAGTCGGCGAAGGTCTTCAGTTCCTCCAGCGCACGTGCAGCCTGGTCCATCTGCTCCTTGACCCTCTCCGGTGCAGTGCCTCCCTGGCCCCGGCGAGCGCGCACGGCTCCCCCGGCGGTCAGGACCGAGCGAACCTCCGGAGCCCGATCTGCGGGCACCCAGTCAGCAAAAACCTTGACGAAATCGTCGTCATCCAGGTCGGCCAGCTCACAACCACGACCCTCGGCCAGCTTGACGCAGGCCCCGGAGAGTTCGTGGGCATGCCGGAAGGGCACACCCTGCCTGACCAGCCACTCGGCCAGGTCGGTGGCCAGGGCGAATCCTGTGGGGGCCTGCTCCTCCAGGCGGTCCTTGTTGAAGGTCAAGGTGGCGACCATGCCGGCAAAGGCGGGCAACAGGACCTCCAGGGTGTCCACCTGGTCGAAGACCGCCTCCTTATCCTCCTGCAGATCGCGTGCATAGGCTGTCGGCAGCCCCTTGAGAGTGGTCAGCAGGCCTGCCAGATCCCCGACCAGTCGACCGGCCTTGCCTCGGGCCAGCTCGGCAACGTCCGGATTCTTCTTCTGGGGCATGATGGAGGAACCGGTCGAGTAGCCGTCATCCAGGCGTACAAAAGCGAACTCCTGGGTGTTCCAGATGATGATCTCCTCGGCCAGCCTGGACAGATCCACGCCGATCATGGCGGCGACGAAGGCGAATTCGGCCACCACATCCCTGGCGGCTGTCCCGTCGATGGAATTGGCGCAAACCCGGCTAAAGCCCAGATCCCGGGCCACTGGCAGGGGATCCAGACCAAGGGTGGTGCCAGCGAGCGCGCCAGATCCATATGGGCTGGCATCGGCACGCTTATCCCAGTCCCTCAGGCGTTGCAGGTCACGGACAAGAGGCCAGACATGCGCCATGAGCTGGTGGGCCAGGAGGACAGGCTGGGCATGCTGCATGTGGGTGCGGCCAGGCATGACCGTGGTACCCGCCGCACGGGCCTGATCCATCAGAGCCTGGGCCGTGCTTAGCAGGTCCTTGGCCAGCACCCGGGCGTGACGACGCAGCCAGATTCGAATCAGGGTGGCGATCTGATCGTTGCGCGAGCGTCCGGCCCGCAGCTTGCCGCCCAGCTGGTCCCCCGCTATGTCAATGAGGCCGCGCTCCAGGGCCGTGGCCTCGTCCTCATCGCCAGGCTCAGGGGCGAAGGCGCCGGAATCCACCTGATCCTGAAGCTCATCCAGGGCCTGCTCCATGCGTGCCAGCTCGCCATCATCCAGCAGTCCAGCACGGTTGAGGGCCCGTGCGTGGGCTCGGGAACCAGCCAGGTCGTCGTCGGCCAGCCGCCAGTCGAACTGGGTGGATCGGCTGAGCTCGACCAGGGCCGGCGAGGGCCCACTGCTGAAACGCCCGCCCCAGAGGGCCATGGGCTTGTCGCCGCTGCTCACCGCTCTTGTCCGTCCTGTGCGATGCCGTTGCCGAAGCGCATGTCACGGGCGGCGGCCACCTTGTCTGCCAGGCCGTAGATGGCGATGAACCCGTTGGAGGCGTTCTGGTCGAAGCTATCGCCGGACTCATAGGTGGCCAGGCTGTAGTCGTAGAGGGAGCTGTCGGAGTGCCGACCGGTGACCACGGCCCGCCCCCCGTGCATAACCATACGGATGCGGCCGGAGACGTAGCGCTGGGTCTCCTCAATGAAAGCGTTCAGAGAGCGGACTGCCGGCGAGTACCACTGGGCGTCGTAGACCAGCTCGCCCCAGCGCTTGTCGATGTCGCGCTTGATCCGGTGCTGTTCGCGCTCCAGGCAGCAGTTCTCCAGCTCCTGGTGGGCGGTGATCAGGGCCACGGCCCCGGGTGCCTCATAGAGCTCACGGGACTTGATGCCCACCAGCCGGTCCTCGATCAGATCCACGCGTCCGATCCCCTGGGCTCCGGCCCGGCGGTTCATCTCCTCGATGGCCTCCAGGGGGGTGACGGCCCTGCCGTCGATGCGCACAGGGATGCCCTGCTCGAAGTCGATGGTCACCTCATCCTCGACCGGCGGGAAAGCCGGGTCGTCGGTGTAGGAATAGACGTCCTTGGTGGGCCCGTTCCAGGGATCCTCCAGGTAGCCGGTCTCGATGGCCCGTCCCCAGACATTCTGGTCGATGGAATAGGGGCTCTCCTCGGTCTGCTCGATGGGCAGGTGGTGCTCCTTGGCGTAGGCGATCTCCACATCCCTCATCAATCCCAGGTCGCGGATGGGGCTGATGGCCTTCAGCGAGGGGTCGATGGACATGATGGAGACCTCGAAACGGACTTGGTCGTTGCCCTTGCCGGTGCAGCCGTGGGCAATGGTGTCGGCACCGTACTGGTGGGCCGCCTGGACCAGATGCTTGGTGATCAGCGGCCTGGAGATGGCCGATACCAGCGGGTAGACGCCCTCGTACATGGCATTGGCCTTGAGTGTCAGCATGCAGTAATCCCTGGCGAACTCGTCCCGGGCATCCACCACGACGGATTCGACGGCCCCGCAGTCCAGGGCCCGCTGGCGGATGGTCTGCAGACGCTCGCCGCCCTGGCCCACATCCAGGGAGACGGCCACCACATCCTTGCCGGTGCGCTCCTTGAGGTAGGGAATGGACACCGAGGTGTCCAGGCCGCCCGAGTAGGCCAGCACGATGCGATTGTTTTCGGTCATGGCGATCCTCTTTCCTTCTAATTTCACACTTGCAGATATTCAGTTCGCGCTTTCACCGATCATCGGGCCCGGGAGTCCTCCTGGCCGGAGACGATGGTCATGAGCCAGTCGGCCCGGGATGATGCCGCTTCATCGTCGGCTGCGATGATCAGAATCGTGTCGTCCCCGGCTATGGTGCCCAGGATGCCCTTGATGGGCTGACGGTCCAGGGCGGAAGCCGCATACTGGGCGGCGCCGGCCGGGGTTCTTACCACCAACAGGTTGCGGGCCCGGGCCACCGAGGTGATCAGCCCGGTCAGGATCTTGGCCAGGTAGGCGTCGGTCTTGTTCTCCCCCTCGACCTCGGGCCCTTCGGCGGCAGCGGCCTCCATGGCCTGCTGATCGGTGGTGGCGGGAATCCAGTAGGCCATGCTCCCGTCTGCATACCGCAGCTTGGTGGCATGCAGGTCGTCCAGGTCCCGGCTCAGGGTGGCCTGGGTCACCTCGATGCCCTGCTCAGCCAGGAGGGAGGACAGCTGCTGCTGGGAGTTGACCCGATGTCGGTTCAGGGCCTGGCGGATGGCATCCAACCGGGCCACCTTGGTCGTCGGACGCATCAGCACACCCCCTGCAGGAGGGATTCGTCACCCCGGGAGCGTGCCACCAACCAGGTCATCAGTGCCTTCTGGGCATGCAACCGGTTTTCAGCCTCGTCCCAGACCACGGACTGGGGGCCGTCGATGACCTCGGCCGTCACCTCCCGGCCCCTGTAGGCGGGCAGGCAGTGCTGGAAGAGGGCATCCGGGCGGGCATGGGCCATAAGTCGGGCGTTGACCTGATAGGGCAGGAAGGGATGGGAGCGAACGTCGTACTGGTCCTCCTCGCCCATGGAGACCCAGGTGTCGGTGAAGATGCAGTCGGCGTCCTCGACGGCCTGGACCGGATCCGTGGTGACCAGAATGGATCCTCCGTTTTCAGCGGCCAGGGTCCGCGCCTGGTCAACCAGGCTCGGATCTGGCAGGAAGCCGTGGGGGCCGGCAATCCGCACGTTCATGCCGGCCACCGCCCCGCCCAGCAGATAGGAGTTGGCCATGTTGTTGGCTGCGTCGCCCAGGTAGGCTATGGTCATGCCAGCCAGGGCGTCGACCCCGCCCCGGTGCTGGGCCAGGGTCAGGAAGTCGGCCAGGACCTGGCAGGGGTGGAAGGAGTCTGTCAGCGCGTTGATGACGGGCACATTGGCATGGGCGGCCATGGTCTCCACCCGATCCTGTCCGAAGGTGCGCCAGACTATGGCGGATGTCATCCGCGTCAGCACGTTGGCGGTGTCCGCCACGGGCTCGCCACGGCCCAGCTGCGAACCAGGACTGTCGATGACCATGGGGTAGCCGCCCAGTTGGGCCACGCCTACGCAGAAACTGGTTCTGGTGCGCGTGCTGGGCTTGTCAAAGATTATCGCCACGGCTTGAGGACCCTGGAACGGCCTGGACAAATAGGGATTGGCCCTGAAGGCCATGCCCAACCGAAGCACCTCCAGCTGCTCCTCGTGGTTGAGGTCGTCGTCACGAAGCATGTGCCGCAAACCGCTGTTCATCTCTGCCTCCCTTACGGTGTCGTCACGATTGTCTCTGAATGCTGTAAATCACCGATCACCCTGCGGCGAATCCACGTCCCCGAGACGGATCGGGATCTTGGAGAGAATGTCAACGGCCAGGTCGATCTGATCGGCCTGGATGATCAGCGGCGGCGCCAGACGCAGGGCATCAGGGGCCACGGGATTGACTATCAGCCCGTGGTCCAGGCACCAGGCGGCCACCTTGCTGGCACAGGGGGACCTCAGCTGGATGGCATCCAGCAGACCCCTGCCTCTGACCGAAGTGAAGAGGGGGTTGCCGCAGGCGGCTATGCCATCGCGCAGCCTCTTCCCCATCCGCTCTGCCCGTTCCAGCAGACCCTCCCGCTGGATGGTCTCCAGGGTGGTCAGCGCCAGGGCCGATCCCAGGGGGTTGCCACCGAAGGTGGAACCGTGCGTGCCAGGGGTCAGCAGACCGGAAGGCCCGGAGCCGAAGGTGATCATCCCGCCCATGGGGAAGCCGCCGGCCACCCCCTTGGCGAAGGTGAGCACATCAGGGCAGGCACCGCCGGACAGGCTTTGATCCTGGAAGGCGAACCAGTGGCCGGTTCTGCCCATGCCGGTCTGCACCTCGTCAAGAATCATCAATGCACCATGCCGACTGCAGAGCTCACGCACTTTTTCCACATAGTCGGGCTCCAGCGGCAGCACGCCAGCCTCACCCTGGATGAGCTCCAGTATGACAGCGGCCACTGGCTGGTCGGAAGCCTCTTCTCCTGTGAAGGCCTCCTCCAGGGCTTTGGGGTCGCCGGAGGGCAGGAAGCCCATCCCCGGCACCAGGGGCTGGAAGGGCACACGGATGGCAGGCTTCCAGGTCAGGCTCAGGGAGCCCATGCTGCGACCGTGAAAACTATGCGTCAGAGCCAGGATCCGCCCGGGATGGCCGCCCATGCGAGTGCCATGCAGCCGGGCCAGCTTGATGGCCGCCTCATTGGCCTCGGTTCCGGAGTTGCAGAAGAAGACGCGTGAACCATCCGGGGCCTGGGCCAGCTCCAGCAGCCGCTCGGCCAGTTCAATCTGAGGCCGGGAGGCGAAAAAGTTGCTGATATGGGCCATCTTGCCGGCCTGCTCGGCCAGGGCCTTGTTCCAGGCAGGATGGGCGTAGCCCAGGGCATTGACCGCGATCCCGGCCAACATGTCCAGATAACGATTGCCGTCGATGTCCCATATCCATGCGCCTTGGCCGTGGTCCATGACCCTGCCCGGCCTTCCGAAGACCTGCATGTGGACATGGTCATAGCGATCGGCCCATTGGCGACTCCGGGGACCCTCAACCGTTTCGGCTGGCTCCGCGACGTTGGCGCAATCTTGATCAGCCTTGTTCATGGCTCCTCCTCATGACCATTTCATGACCCGGCACAACCACGGTGCCGATCCCGTTTTGGGTGAAGATTTCGGTGAGCATGGAGTGCGGCTGCCGCCCGTCAATGATGTGGGCCTGACTGACCCCGGCACGCACAGCCTGCAGGCAGGCCTCCATCTTGGGACGCATCCCCGCCTTCATGTCTCCAAGCAGACCATCCAAACGATCCACTCCAATGCTGGAAATCAGGGAATCGGTCTGAGGCCAGTTGGCATAGAGTCCCTCCACATCGGTGAGAATGACCAGCTTTCTGGCGCCCAAGGCCGCAGCCAGGGCAGAGGCGGCGGCGTCGGCATTCACGTTGAGCACCTGGGTGGCGTCCTGCTCGTCCGGAGCCACCGAAGAAACCACAGGAATCCGCCCGGCATCAATCAGATCCTCCACGGCCGAAGCATCCACAGCCACGACTTCGCCCACCAGGCCCAAGTCCACCGGGTGACCGTCCACCATAGCGGTACGACGGGCAGCGCTGAACAGACCGGCATCTTCTCCAGACAGACCGACGGCCATGGGACCATGGGCATTGATGGCACCGACCAAATCCCTGCCCACCTGACCGGTCAGGACCATGCGGACCACCTTCATGATTTCCGGCGTGGTCACCCGAAGACCACCGCGGAACACCGAGGGGATGCCCAGGGCCTGAAGCATGGCAGAGATCTGGGGGCCTCCCCCATGGACAACCACCGGGTGCATGCCGACCTGCCGCAGGAAGACCATGTCCTGGGCAAAGCACCGGCGCAGGTGGTCATCAACCATGGCATGGCCGCCGTACTTGACCACGATCCGCTGACCTGCAAACTCCTCCAGCCAGGGTAGGGCCTCAATCAGCACCTGGGCCTTGCTGACATCGTCCAGGGCCCGTTCGGCTTCTGCCTCCTGCTCGCCATCTGCCATCCTTTTCCCTTTCCTCATTGCCGCTTCTGCCTCCGGTGCCTCACGCTCGTGCGCATGTGCCGGATCAGGTGTGGTAGTCGGCGTTGATGGTCACATATTCGTGGGTCAGATCGTCAGTCCAAACCGTGGCCTGGCTGTCGCCCTGCCCGAGATCGATATCGATATGGACCTCGGGCACGTGCATGTCGACCAGGGAGGGATCCTGTCCGGGGCGGCCCCCTTGGCAGACTTTGACTCCATTGAAGCTGACATCCACATGGTCCGGATCATAGGCCGCCGTCGAAACCGGCACGGTGCCCAGGGAGGCCACTACGCGACCCCAGTTGGGATCCTCACCAGCCACGGCGCACTTGAGCAGGGTGGAGCCGGAGACAGCGCGGGCACAGGCCAGGGCCGCGTCCTCACTTTCGGCCCCTTCCACCTGGATGCGGATACGGTGGCGGCTGCCCTCACCATCGGCCACAATGCGGCGGGACAGCTCACCGCAGGCCTGGCTGAGCAACTCCTGGAACTGATCGGGGTCAGGACGAACGCCGGAAGCGCCGGAGGCCATGAGCAGGACCGTGTCATTGGTGGACATGCAACCGTCCACATCGATCCGGTTGAAGCTGAGCCGGCAGGCCTCGGACAGAGCGCGGCGGGCCTGATCAGGCTCCACAATGGCATCAGTGGTGATCAGGCAGATCATGGTGGCCAGCTGCGGGGCGATCATCCCCGAGCCCTTGACCATGCCGCCCAGCCGCCAGCCGGAGCCGTCCAGGGCCACGGTCTTGGTGCAGGTGTCGGTGGTCAATATGGCCTTGGCTGCCGCCTCGCCGGCCTCCTGGCTGGTCGACAGCTCCTGGGCCGCCTGGTCGATGCCGGCCAGTATGGGGTCCAGGTGCAGCAGGTGGCCGATGATCCCTGTGGAACAGACGGCAACCCGCTCGGCTGGCAGGCCCAGATTCCTGCCTGTCCGCTCAGCCATGGCCTTGGCCTGGTCCAGACCCTCTGAACCCGTGCAGGCGTTGGCATTGCCCGAGTTGATGACCACGGCTCCTGCCCGACCCTCTTCCAGAATCCTGCTGGTCCAGATGACCGGAGCGGCCCGGAAGCGGTTGGGAGTGAAGACGCCAACGGCAGTGTCCATGGGCCCCTTGTTGACAACCAGGGCCAGGTTGCGGCGGCGTGAGCCTCCCGGGCGGTGGGCGATGGCGGTGCCTGTCTGGAAGCCCGCGGCGTAGGTGATGCTCATGGTGCCACTCCTATGGTTGTCAGACCGGTTTCCTCGGGCAGACCCAGGGCCAGGTTGACGGCCTGAAGGGCCTGGCCGGCGGTGCCCCGGGTCAGGTTGTCGATGGCTGCGAAAGCATAGAGACGGTCGGCGCGTTCGTCTGCAAGGACCTGAACCTGCGCCAGGTTCGAACCGTACACGTCGGCCGTGGAGGGGAGTCTGCCTTGGGGCAGCAAATCAACGAACGGCTCCTTGGCATAGACCTTTTCCCATACAGCGCGAATGCCCTCCGCCCCCAATGCACGTCCACGCGCGTTCAGCCTGGCCGAAACCACGGCCAGGATTCCACGTGACATGGGCACCAGGATGGGGGTCAGCCCCAAGCGAATCGGCTGACGATCTCCACCGAGGTCCGGATCGGCAGATTCTGCCTTGCGCAGGTTCTGCAGGATTTCAGGGATGTGCCTGTGGGTGCCGCCGACCGAATAGGGATGGGCTGAGTTGATGGCCTCGGCCGCGAGCAGATCCATCCTGCTGCTGGAGCGACCGGCACCCGAGTAAGCCACGGCAAGATCGGCCACCAGGTCGTCGGCCTGCACCAATCCGGCAGCCAGGGCCGGTTGGAAAGCCAGGGTGACTGCGGTTACGTTACAACCCGGACCTGCTATCCGGCGGGCGTGTTTGAGCAGTTCACGCTGACGGACGCCCTTTGCCGTCAATAGCTCCGGCATCCCGTAGGTCCAGGGAGAGAAAAAGTGGCCGCCGTAGTAGTCCTGCCAATCGACCGGATCCTCCAACCGATGGTCGGCACCCAGATCGACCAGCAAGGATTGTGGATCCAGCTGCTCTGCCAGGGGACCGGAGGCACCATGGGGCAGGGCCAGCACCACCAGATCATGGCCAGCCAGGACCTTCGGATCCGTGGTCTGAATCTGTAGCGAGGCCAGTGAATTGGGAAGATTGGGCGAGAACTCCCCCAGCTGTCGACCCGCTGAATCGCGCCCAGTGACCGTGCATACCCGGAATGCGGGGTGAGCGGCCATGAGCCGGATCATTTCAGAACCGGCATACCCGGAGGCTCCCACCACGGCCACTGTATATTGGTGCATGAACGCTCCTTTCACCGGGCACCATCATAAATAGTCATGCGACAAAATGCATAATTATGCAATCTGGCGTGTCGTTACGCTTTCGTCCGTGCAAAAGGGTCATAACCGGACTCACGGTTGCGGATGTATTCCATCTGGGTGCTGGCCTTGTCCGCAGCCTCGGGCCCGCAAGTATCTTCAACATAATCCAAGGCCATATCGATGCCAGCCGAGATGCCCGAGGAGGTGCGGAACTTTCCATCGACCACCCAACGGGCCTCTTTGATCCAATCCACCCTCTCACCCGTGCTGACCACCCAGTCAAAGGCCAGATCGTTGGAGGTGGCCCGCCGACCATCCAGAGCACCGGCAGCAGCCAGCAGAGCCGAACCCGTGCAGACAGTCAGCACCTGCGAAGACTGCGCAACCAGGCTCCGCAGATTGTTTAGCCAGCGGTCATCGTCAACCAGGGCGCGCGTGCCCGACCCGCCCGGTATAAGCAGAATCCCCCTGGGATCGATCTCCTCTGGTCCCAGGGCCTCGACCCTGGCACCGCCCTCGCTGACTTTCACGCCAGGACCATCCAAGGAGAATATCCGCACGCAGGCGCCATCTGTGTTGATGAAAACCTCAAAGGGCCCGAAGACATCCAGGGGTTCGAATCCGTCGAATACGACAATATTGACATCCGGCACCATTCGAATGAACCTCTCCCCACTGGCAGACCTGCAACTCATCAGTCTCAAGGCTGACATCAGTCGCACAGGCATGAATACTCATTGGCGCCAATGCTCACTTCCGGGAAGTGACATCACCGCCTCAATCGATGGTACCGCCAGGCCCATAACTGCCAGGTCCTTCCTGGCACTCTTTCACAGCTTCTTGCTCTCAGCCCACGGGGTATGAGCTTGCACAGGTGCGCAAACTTCTGCTGACACTGGCGGCACCTGTACCTTGAGAGTTCAGGCGCTGACGCCATCCCCGCCAGAGCCGCCGCCACCCGTTGAGGGCGACGGCATCATCTGCTGGTAGAAGTCGTTCAGGGAAATGCCGTTGGCCAGCAGCCAGAGCCAAGCCAGAGTGAAGAGCAGGTTGATGATCAGGGCAGCCATGGCCAGCCCGTAGCCCTTCATATGCAGGTGACGTGTCCGATACATGGAAATGCCGCCGAGCAGAGCTGGAACCACAGGTATTGGAAGAAAGAGGGCCATGAAAAAGGCGATGATGGCACAGGGATCCCAGTGACCGTAGACAGGATTTTGGGAGGGATCGTTCAAATTGGGCATGCCCTGGGGAGGCCATCCCGGAGTGCCAGGACGGGCTGTTTGGGGATTGCCAGGATTCCCGCCGCCACCGGGGCCCGGCTGCCCCGCCATGGGCATGGGCCGGTTGGTGGGGCTACCCTGGGACGAGTCGGATTCCTTGGCCTTGGGTTCGGGATCCGGGCGACCGTATATGTACGGATTCCATCCTGGATAACGATCGGCGCGCGCGCCGTACAAGGGCTGGTCGCCCCCATCATGATCCTGGCGGTCAGGTCCTCCAGCTGTGCCCTGTTCTTGAGAATCCGTCATGTCCCTCGGTCCCCTTGATGCCCGGTCAGGCGCGCAATACGGCACCCAGACCCGCAGTCTTGTCAACGATGGCCTGGCGCAGGAATTCGCTGTCCTCGGACGTCAATGTACGGTCCGGGGCGCGGAAAGTGACTGCGAAGGCCAGCGATTTTGCATGCTCACCGATCTGATCGCCAGTGAAAACGTCGAACAGCTCGATGGATTCAAGACTAGACCCAGCCGCTTCTCTGATGGCGGAAGTCAGGTCCGCTGCCGAGACCGTGTCCGGCACGGTGAAAGCCAGATCCTGGCGGACCGGCGGGAAGGTCGAGACCGGCTTGGCCTGCAGGGGCGTGTAGTCCAGGTGGTCCAGCACCGTGTCCAGACTCAGCTCGAAGGCGGCCGAATGGGCAGGAAGGCCCAGAGCCTGATCAACCCGGGGATGCAGCTCGCCCACCATACCGGCAAGCGTGCCATCATCGAGGAGCAGTCTGGCGGTACGGCCCGGATGCCACTGATCGGGCACCTGCTCGGCCGAGGGCTGCTCCAACCGATAGCGTGCACCCAGCCTGTCCAGGACCCGACGAGACGATTCGACTGCATCGGTCCAGTCCACATCCCTGCTGTCCTTGAGCCAGCCGTCCTCCTGGGCGCGGCCGGTCAGCAAGGCCGCCACATGCAGCCGCTGCTCCGGCAGACCCTGGTCCAGGCGGGCCAGATCCTCATCACTGGGCCGCACGCCGCCCGGAAGGGTGGGTACCGCAGGAGCCTTGGGATCGCGACGGAAGACATAGCCGATCTCGAAGAGGCGCACATCCGTGTTGCCACGTCGCAGGTTGCGCTCCACGGTGTTGGCCAGCGGCAGCAGCAGGCTCTGCCGCAGGTAGGGCCTGTCAGCGGCCATGGGGTTGGCCAGCTCCACGCTGTTGACATGGACCTCGTCAGGATCCATGCCGAAGGCCTTGAAATCATTGTCACCGACGAACGGGTAGTCCAGGACCTCGGTCAGCCCATACTCGGCCAGGGTGTCAGCCACCCAACGGCGACGCTGCTGGCGATCGGTCAGACCAACCGCACCGGACACCTTGGGTGATGGCACGGTGACGGGGATGCGGTCATAGCCCACCAGGCGGGCCACCTCCTCGACCAGGTCGCAACCCTCGCCCAGGTCGGGCCTCCAGGTTGGCGGGGTCACCGACAGCCGGTCCTGAGGATCACCCTGGACCGTGCAGCCGATGTCACGCAGGATGGCCACGATGCGCTGGGGCTCCACCTCCAGTCCGGTCAGACGTGCCACCTCGCTGACCGCGAAGTCGATGACCGGCATGGGCTTGGTCTGGTCCATATCCAGCGGGGCATCCAGGTCCTTACCACCGGCAAGGCGATGCAGCAGGTCGGCGGCCATGGCCGCGGCGGCCGGCTGCATCTGCGGGTCGACCCCGCGCTCAAAACGCTTGGAGGCCTCCGAGGGCAGCTTGTGGCGACGGGCGGTCCGGGCGATGGTCACCTGGTCGAAGTGGGCGGACTCGATCAGGATGTTCTTCGTCTGATCGGTCACCTCCCCATACAGACCGCCCATGACCCCGGCCAGACCCAGGATGCGGGAGCCCTCTTGTCCCTCGGGTGAGTCGGTGATGAGCAGATCTTCGGTGCTGAGCTCGCGATCCTTGCCGTCAAGGGTGGTCAGGTGCTCGCCCTGCCTGGCCCTGCGGACGACGATGGGCCCGCTGAGCTTGTCCAGATCATAGGCGTGCAGGGGCTGACCCAGGTCCAACATGACGTAGTTGGTTATGTCCACCGGCAGGCTGATGGAGCGCATGCCGGCCCGAACCAGCCGACGACGCATCCAGCTGGGAGTGGCGGCCTTGGGGTCGCACCCGGTCAAGGCACGCAGGTAGTACCGATCACAACCTGGCTGACCGTGAATAGGGTTCTCATCCTGAACGCGCACGGCCAGCGGAGCCTGATCCTCCTGAGCTGCCGAGACCGGCACCGTCTTGTTCAGCTCAATCACCGGATCCGTGTACTCGGCGCCCGTGGAGTGGTGGTATTCGCGGGCAACCCCTCGGTAGGAGAAGGCGTAACCACGGTCGGGGGTGATGTTGATTTCAAGGACGGGCCTGTTCATATGCAACAGGGCCATGGCATCGTCCCCCGGTTTGAGCTGCTCGTACTGCTCGGGGGTGAATCCGTAGTTGCGCAGCAGGATGATGCCCTGATGGTCCGAACCCAGCCCCAGCTCACGCTCGGAGGCGCACATGCCGTCCGAGATGTGGCCATAGGTCTTGCGCGGTTCGATGCGGAAGTCACCAGGCAGGACGGCCCCCGGCAGGGTCACCACCACCTTCTCGCCCGCAGCCATGTTCGGGGCCCCGCAGACGATGCCCCTGGGCACCTTGCGGCCCTGGTCGTCCACAGCGCTGTACTGCTCGCCCACATCCACATGGCACCAGTTGATGGTCTTGCCGTTCTTCTGAGGCTCAGGCTCGGCATCCACCACATAGCCGACCACGATGGGGCCGGTCACCGTGGACTGGTGAATGTCCTCTTCCTCCAGACCGACCCGGACCAGGTCCTTGGCCAGCTGTTCATAGGTCAGATCCTCGGGGACCTGCACATGCTCCTTGAGCCAGTCGATATCTACCATTGGCATCTGACGGTCACTCCCCCATCTCGAACTGCTGGCTGAACCGCACGTCGCCCTCGACCAGGTCGTGCATGTCGTTGATGTCGTGGCGCAGGAGCAGGGTCCGTTCCATGCCCACGCCGAAGGCGAAGCCTGAGTACCGCTGCGGGTCCACGCCGGCCGACCTCAGAACGTTGGGGTTGACCATGCCGCAGCCTCCCCATTCGATCCATCCGGGACCGCCCTTCTTGTCGGGGAACCAGAGGTCCATCTCGGCGCTGGGCTCGGTGAAGGGGAAGTATGAGGGCCGCAGTCTGGTCCGGGCCTCGGGACCGAACATGGCTACGGCGAGCTTGTCCAGGGTGCCCTTGAGGTCGGCCATGGTCAGGTGCTCATCGACGGCGATGGCCTCGCACTGGTGGAATACAGGGGTGTGGGTGGCATCCAGCTCGTCGGTGCGGAAGACCCTTCCCGTGCAGGCCACGTAGAGCGGCACACCACGGGTTATCAGGGAACGGGCCTGGTCGGGTGAGGTATGGGTGCGCATGACCATGTTGGACCCGACGAAGCCGGCGGCGTCCCTGGCCTGACTGCCCTTGACGTAGAAGGTGTCCTGCATCTGGCGGGCAGGATGGTCAGGGCCGAAGTTGAGGGCATCGAAGTTGTACCACTCGGCTTCCAGCTCGGGGCCCTGCGCGATGCTCCAACCCATGGAGACGAAGAAATCCTCCACATCCTCCATGAGTTTGGACAACGGGTGGCGGGCGCCCTGGGGGCGGCGGTTGACCGGCAGGGTCATATCCACCTGTTCGGCGGCCAGGCGGCGGGACTCCTCCTCCTGGCGCAGCTGCCGCTCCTTGAGCCCGTAGGCACGGCCGAAATCAGCCTTGAGCTTGCCTGCCAGACGCCCGGCGGTCTTCTTCTGATCCGCTGGCAGCCGTCCGATGATCCGGCCTGATCCGGCCAGGGCTGAACCTGTCCCTGCATACTTGGCCTTGATCGCCTTGAGTTCTTCCAGATCGGAGGCTTCGCGAATCCTGCCGATGCCCTCGTTGACCTCGTCGGTCATCGCCGCGGGGTCGAATTCTTCCTGTGCCACCATGGACCTTTCCACTGTTGCCAATGCCGTGTCCGGGCCGCGAATCAGCGGAAATCCCGGTCGTTGACGCCTTCACATTCTTTCAATACGACTCGACATGGCCATGGCGTAGAGCAGCACCGCCGCCGAGGTGGCCAAGTTGAGTGATTCAGCCCGCCCGTATATGGGTATGCGGACGATCTGATCCATGGACTGCAACAGGTCATTGGGCAGTCCACGTGCCTCATTGCCGAAGAGCAGGGCCATGGGCTGACCGGCCGAGTCTGGCTTGGCCAAGGCAGCGCCCGCCATCCATTCAGTCAGAGAGCGGACCGGTTTGTCCGGCGTGCCATAGACATCGGCCGCCACCATGATCCGTCCCTGCCGTCTGCACAGGGCCAGGAAGTCCTCGGTGCCCATAGTTATCAGGGGTATATGAAAGGCCGATCCAGCTGTGGAGCGAATGACCTTGGGATTGGCGGGTTCCACGCACTGGTCCACAAGGATGACCGCCCTGCAACCGGCAGCGTCGGCGGTGCGAATGACGGTTCCGGCGTTGCCTGGATCACGAATCTGCCAGAAGGCTGCCACCAGGTCGGACCCCTCCCCCGTCAGGCTCCGGGAATCGTCAAGGTCCGTAGGCTGGGCCAGGAATCCGTGCGTGCGCGCCTGAGCCAGAATCCCCTGGGCATTGCCGCTGATGGCACGCATGACCCGGGCGGAGACAAAGTGCCCATAGCAGTCAGGAAGCTCCCGAGCCTGCTCCATGATGGCGCCTACAGTCTCGTTGAGCGGGCGCAGATGGCTTCCCTGGGCTGCAGGAGAGGACTCATCCGCCTGAATATAAAGGTCAGTCAGCAGGTCGGGACGCCAGCGGACCGCCTCGCGCACGCTCTGCGGCCCCTCTATCAGGAAGCGGCCATGACGCTGCCGGGCCCGCCGATCCTGTAGTTCAGCCAAGCGATGAACGCGTTGGGCACGGGGATTGTCAAGAAGGGTGTCATCAAAGGGCATGGGCACCACTCTAGCCCCGCCAGTCGAGAGCCCCGCAGTCCAGAAGCCTGCGGCTTCACCTCGGTGAATCTACATCTGTGGGAAAGTTCACTGAAAGAAAGGTCTGCGCCCCTTGTGCTTGGCGAACAAGGGGCTAGTGTGAAAGAACCGGTCGGGTCGACCACGTCCGTCGTTGGTATGGCGCAGACCGACCATCACTCATCTGGCTTGGCCAGAATCATTGTGAGGAGACGATATGCCCGTATACACACTTCCCGATCTGCCCTACGACTACTCGGCGCTGGAGCCGTACGTGTCCGGCAAGATCATGGAGCTGCACCATGACAAGCACCATCAGGCTTATGTGAACGGTGCCAACAAGGCCCTGGAGCAGATCCACGACGCGGCCGAGTCCGGCAACGTGGCTCAGTCCAACCTGCTGGAGAAGAACCTGGCCTTCAACCTGGCCGGGCACAAGAACCACTCCATCTTCTGGAAGAACATGGCCCCGGCCATCGGCCAGGAGCCCACTGGCGAGCTCAAGGCCGCCATCGAGGACCAGTTCGGGTCCTTCCAGGGCTTCCAGACCTACTTTGAGTCCATGTGCGCAGGCATCCAGGGCTCCGGCTGGGCCGTCCTTGCCTGGGATACCCTGGGCGAGCGCCTGGTCACCCTGCAGATGTACGACCACCAGGGCAACCTGCCCGTCACCATCTTCCCGCTGGTTCTGCTGGACCTCTGGGAGCACGCCTACTACCTGGAGTACCTGAACGACCGGGCCAGCTACGTCAAGGCCTGGTGGCACATCGTCAACTGGGAGGATGCCTCCAAGCGCTTTGACGAGGTGCGCAACATCAACACCACACTGGCCAGGTAAAAGACCAGCGCTTCCACCCACAGGCGGACCCCGGTCCTTTCCCCTCTCTGCGGGAGGCGGAAAGGACCGGGGTCCCTCCATATCCGGAGTCTGCTGCAGAAATCCCCGACAGTCAGTTGCCGAAGAAGGCGATGGAGCCGGTCAGCGCAGCCACGGTTAGGGAAATCGCGGGCACGGCCAGGCATATGAGCAGGAAGCCCGCATCACGTGGTCTGATCTGGGAGACCCGGGCATGGGTGCGCGGTGTGCTGCCGCCGAAGCCCCTGGCCTCCATGGCCGTGGCCAAGGTCGTCGAACGCCTGATGGACAGGACCAACAGGGCGAAGGCCTGTGGCATAAAGGCCTTGAAACGGTTCTCATCGCCCAGTCCACGACTGCGGCGCGAGGCGGTCAGGGCCGACCAATCGTCCTTGAGAACTGTAAAGAGCCGCATGCCGGCCAGCCCCCCGTAGACGAAGCGATCAGGCAGGTGGAGCACCTGGCTGAAGGCATCGGCCAGGTCGGTGGCGTCTATTCCCAGTACGGTGATGATGGCGGGGATCCCGATGGCCAGGATTCGCAAGGCAGTGGCCAGGGCCAGATCCAGCGAGCGCTGGGTGATGTGGATCATTCCCCACTGCCAGAAGGTGGCGCCGCCGCTCTTGCCATAGAGGATGATCGCCAGGGCCGAACCTGGCGCCCCCAGGAAGATGGGCCAGGTGGATCTGACCACGCGCAGGGGCGTGAAGCCTGCCGCGCCCAATAGCAGGAACTCCAGGATCAGGGCCGTCGTGGCCGAGACCGGGTCCAAGCTGATCAGCAGGGGCAGCGCGGCCAGAAAGGCCCCGATCAGACGGAAGGCCGGATTGATGGAGGCTATGTATGGCGACCGGCTGGCCGGCTTGACCGGCTCGTACCGCTGGTCCATTGGTGTGACGGTCAGCCTGGCGGCAACGGTCTTCTGAAGAGTGTGCAAATCTGACCCGGCTGCAGGCCAGACGGTCTTCTGGGCTCCCGGAGGCGTCATTTCCACCAGGCGGGCATCCAGGGCCTGCACCAGCTCCCGGTCGTGGGTGACCAGGATGATGCAGGCTCCCTGGTCGCGCAGGTCTGCAATCAGCCGGGCCATGCTGACCCAGGTGTTCCTGTCCTGGCCGAAGGTGGGCTCGTCAAGAATCAGCACCTGGGGTGCAGCAGCCAGAGCCGAGGCCACGGTGAGCCGCCTCTTTTCGCCGCCCGAGAGCGTGTAAGGGTTGGCGCGGGCATACTGCCTCAGCCTGAAGCGGCCCAACAGTTCCTGGGCGCGAACCTGGGCCTGCTCCTCGCTCATGCCGGTGCGGATAGGGGCCAGTTTGACCTCATCCAGGACCGTACCCCGGGCGAACTGATGCTCAGGATTCTGAAAGACGTAGGCGATGCGCGCGGCCAGCTGGGATGAGGTCCACCGGATGGGCTCGGACTCCGCAGGCATCTGCCCCTGGGGTCCCCGAAGCAGGCGATCCCGGGCAAGGACCGAACCGGTCACCGGCTCCAGCAGACCAGCCAGGGTCATGGCCAAAGTGGACTTGCCGGCCCCGTTGGCCCCCACCAGGGCGGTGACCTGACCGGCCCTGAATTCCAGATTGATGTGCTCGGCCACTGCCTTGCCCTGACGACCCACCGCCAGATCCTGAGCAGCCAGCAGGACGGGATGATCATCCTGGCCGGAGCAGGATTGCCTTGACCTGGCCTGGACCCGTCCAAGCTCAGGGAGCGAATCCCCGGCGCTCCTGTAGGCTTCTGGAACCCAGACACCCAGGGATGCCAGGTCCAACCCGGAATCAGTGAAGACCTCCTGGGGGCTGCCGTCGGCCATGATCACAGTCTTGCGATAGGCCACAGCACCCGGACCGCCGGTGCCATCTTCAACCTCGCCCAGCCCAAGCACGATGACCCGGTCGATCATGTCCATCCAAGGCCCTGCCCGGTGCTCGACCAGAACCATGGTGGAGCCTTGCCGGTCCAGGACCTTCCTGACGGCATCGACTATCTGCTCGACGCCGACCGGGTCCAGGTTGGCCGTAGGCTCGTCCAATAAGAGCAGCCCAGGCTGCATGGCCAGGGCACCGGCCAGGGCCAGACGCTGCATCTGCCCTCCGCTCAGGTGCATGGTGGACCGGGTCAGTTGCAGGTCAGCCAAACCCACCTCGGCCATGGCCTTCCGCACCCGTGGCCAAATCTCCTGGCGGGGCAGCCCCATGTTCTCGGGCCCGAAGGCCACATTGTCACCCAACCGTTGAAAGATGGCCTGAGCATCCGGATCCTGCAGGACCAGGCCCACACGCCCCCGGCTGGAGACAGCGGGATTGCCGTCAATCAGGACCTGGCCCTGTGTCACCCCGCCCTCGTCATCCTCTACCTGGTCCTGGCTGCTCTGCGGGGCATGATCGCCCAGCAACCCGGCCACACCCTCAAGGATTGTCGATTTGCCAATGCCGGAAGCTCCCAGCAGAAGCACCCGCTGACCTGCAGGAATGCTCAGGGACAGATCCCTGACGGCGAAGTGGTTCCGATAGGCATGCCGATAACCCCAGCCGCGCAGTTCCAAGGCCGCTGGTCGGTAGGGGTTGTCCTGGATGCTCTGGTCCACGCCCGGGCCTCTACTTCCCGGCCGTACGAATATCGCGGCCGGAGGCGAAGCGGTCCAGAGCCCCGGTCGCGGCGATGGCCTTGTAGAGGTACCAAACCAGCACTCCGGCGATCAGAGCACCCGAAATCAGGGTGGCTATCAGATAGATCACCCCATAGGGACCGGTCAGGTTGATGGCCTGCAGATGCGTGCAGAAGGAATACAGCCAGCAGCCGAATCCAGCGGCAGCGCCCGACAGTGCCACCGTGGACATGTTCCAGCGCCGGTAACGCAGCAGTATGAAGACCAGCTCGGCCATGAAGCCCTGAAGCAGACCGATCAGTATGGTCTCCACAGGCACCCAGAGGCTGCCCAGCAGCGACTCCAGGATGGCTGCGACCAACTCGGCATAGACGGCGGCCCCCGGCTTGCGCACGATGACCAGGGCCAAGGGCCCGGCAAATAGGTAGAGACCGTTGAGGATACCTCCCAGACCGGGCACAACCCCGTCCAGGAAGGACCAGGGAATGGTGGTCACCATGGCGACCACCCAGTAGATGACGGCGGAAGCCACCCCGATGACCGAGGCGACGGCGATGTCCACCACCCTCCACCGTCGGGAGGGGGTCCTGACCTGGGAGGGAGTCCCCCCGGACTCCGGCTCTGATCCGGAAGCAGTGTTGTTTATGAAATGACCGTCGGTCATGATCTTGTGCCTTTCCTCGGGGCGCTCCCTATGAGCGCCATCCCGTTCAGGCACGGGTCCAGTGACATCCGTGCGCCGGCATTGCCCGGTAAACGTTCGTCCGGTTGAGGCTGAGCCTCCTCTCAGCCGCACGCCCTCAGGCATACGGCCCCCGTGTCACCTGCCATCCTAGAACATACGATGGTCAAGGGAATCCAGCAGGAGGGCCTCGGTGATGATGTTGTCGACCAGGCCCTGCAGGGAGATGGACTCGTTCGGACTGTGGGCATTGGACTGGGGATCCTCGGGACCGGTCACCAGGACCTGGGCCTCGGGGAAGAGCCGCTTGAGTTCGGGAATGAAGGGGATGGATCCGCCCTCGCCCTTGTTGACCGGGTCGCGTCCGAAGGCCTGCCGCATGGCCTCCTCGGCCTGCCGGACCACCGGACTGCCGGCGTCCATGGCCCATCCCATGCCCATGTCGCCGGGCGTGACCTCCACCCTGGCCCCACGAGGGGCATGGGCAATCAGGAAATCGGCCAGTGCCTGCGCGGCCTGCTCGGGCCGCTGGGTGGGGGCGGTGCGCAGGGAAATGCGGAAGCGGGTCTTATCGGCCAGCACGTTGAAGGACCCCTCCACCGGGTGGGCATCGAAGCCGATCACCGCCGCCGCAGGTTTGGTCCAGAGCCGGGAGGCCAGGGAGTCGGTTCCGGCCAGCCGGTAGGAGTCCACCACCCCGGCATCGGCACGCAGCTGGGCCTGGTCCAGGTCACGCTGCAGGCCGCCGATGGGTTGGCCGCCCTCCAGGCCGGGCACGGCAAGCTGGCCCTGGTCGTCATACATGGAGGCGATCAGCATGGCGGCCAGGGTGTTGGCATCCAGGATGGGCCCGCCGAACTGCCCGGAATGGACCGGGTGCTCCAGGGCTGTGACCGTGACATCCAGGTCAGCATTCCCTCGTAGGGAGGTGGTCAGGCTTGGGGTATCCGCCGACCAGTTGCCCGAGTCGGCCACGATGATCAGGTCCGATGCGAAGTCGTCCCGATGAGCCTGGAGGAAGGGGATGAAGCTGCGCGAGCCCATCTCCTCCTCCCCCTCGATGAAGACCTTGACGTTGACGCGCAGGTCCTTGTCCAAGGCGTGCAGGGCCCCCGAGTGGATGGCGATGCCGCCGCCGTCGTCGGCCGATCCGCGTCCGTAGAGCCGTCCATCCTTCTCGACACCGGTAAAGGGATCAGTGGACCACTGGGAGGAATCGGGCACCGGCTGCACATCGTGATGGGCATAGAGAAGGACAGTCGGGGCATCGGGATCCACCTGCCGGGATCCGATCACCTCGAAGGCGCCCGGGGTGCCGTCAGGATTGGTGGCCTGGACCACCCGGGCATCCACGCCCACCTGTCTAAGCTGCCCGGCCACATAGTCGGCCGAGCGGCGCATGTGATCCCCGGTGATCCCCTTGGCCGAGACCGAGGCCAGGGCGATCTTGTCCTTGAGCAGATCGACGATCCGGCTCCTATCGTCCTGCACACGGGTGCGGATCGTCTCCAGGCCCAGTCCCGCCATCGCTACCTCCTATAATTGCTTGCGTATCAATGCTTGCGAGTCTAGGCGTCACCGTAACCTGTTCGCATGACATGGAACCCCTTCTCACGCAAGGATCGACGGGACAAAGAGGCGGAGGCGGACCAGAAGGCCTCCACTGAAGAGGCACGAGGCAAGGGACGCCCCACCCCTAAGCGCAAGCAGGCCGAGGCCCGGAACCTGCGCCCTCTGGTCCCCAAGGACCGCAAGGCCTCACGCAAGGCCGCCAAGGCCAGGATCCGAGCCCGTGAGGATGCCCAGTACGAGGCCATGAGGACCGGCGACATCGACCACATGCCCAAGTCGGAGCGCCTGCCCTGGAGGATCTACATCCGCGACTATGTGGATGCCCGCTTCAACCTGCTGGAATGGATCTTCCCGGCCATCATCCTCATGTTCGTGGCCACCCTGATGGGTATGTTCGTGGGTCCGCAGCATTATGCCACCTTCACCATGGTGGTGACCATCCTTCTCTATGGCTACCTGATCGTGGCCCTGATCGACACCTGGCTGATGTGGCGCAAGCTCAAGCGGCTGCTGATCGACAAGTTCGGCGAGCGCTCGGTGGCCAAGGGTTCCCGCTCGGCCTCCTACGCCTGGCAACGGGCCATGATGGTCCGGCGCTGGCGGGTCCCCAAGCCCAGCCAGAGCAAGCGTGGGCACTGGCCCAAATGACAGCCGGTTGTCCTGACTTACCGACCCATCGATTAGCCGCGCCGCCCGGTTCCATTTGAGGTTCCGGGCGTTCTTCGTATTCACTCCACATTCTGCTGATGGTCTTCATTCTCCCAGCCTCTACGGCTAGCATGGATTGCTATGCAGCAATCGATCAACCAACCCGGCACAGAGTCTCTTGACCCCTGGGATGCCGACAGCCGCCAGTACGACACCATCATCATCGGATCCGGTCCGGGCGGCTATGCCACGGCCCTGCGCACGGCAGAGCTGGGCGGACGCGTAGCCCTGGTCGAGCAGGACCCTGTGGTCGGCGGCGTCTGCCTGAACCGCGGATGCATCCCCACCAAGGCCCTGCTGACCGCCACCCAGGTTCTCGAACAGGCTGACCTTGGGGCCGCCATGGGCATTAATATCGAGTCGGCCGACATCGACTACCAGAAGCTCCAGGATTATCAGGACCGAATGGTGGACGCCATGACCGGCGGCCTGTCGAGCCTGCTGAAGCAACGCGGCATCACCGTGGTGCACGGCCACGGCACCATCGTCGGTGACGGCCTGGTGGAGGTGACCGACGATGACAGCAATCGAACCCGCCTGACAACCTGCGACACCATCCTGGCCACCGGTTCTCATGCCAGGGCCCTGGAAGAACTCCCCTTCGATGATCTGGTCATCGACACCGACCGGGCCCTGACCCTCAAGCCTTTCCCCCACCGGGCTCTGATTATCGGATCAGGGGCTGTGGCCCTGGAATTCGCCACCATTTGGAATCAAGCCGGTTGCCAGGTGACCCTGATGGTCAGACGGGACCGAGTGCTCTCCCACTGGGGTCGGCGGACCGGTCAGATTCTGACCCGGGAGTTGGAGCGTCAGGGAATTCAAATCATTACCCATGCCCGCTGTTCGGGCGGACACCGTCTACCCGCTGATGGAGGCATTCAGGTCGACTACCAGCCAACGGACGACAAGGGCCAGGCGGGAACGATCGAGACTGATCTGGTCCTGGTGGCCATCGGCAGGGACCCCAATACCGATCCCGAGCACATGAAGGAGCTGGGCATCGATCTGGACGACCATGGCCAGGTCCTGACCGACTCCCAGGGGCGCACCAGCCGTGACCGGGTCTGGGCCCTGGGCGACATCACCCCGGGTCACCATCTGGCCCACAGGGCCTTCCAGCAGGGCATCACCCTGGCCGATGCCGCCTCCGGCCTGGACCCCGAGCCGGTCAACGAGGCCACCATCCCCCGCGTGGTCTTCTCCTCCCCCCAGGCCGCAGCTGTGGGCTTCAGCCGTCAGGAGGCCGAGGACGATCCATCGCTGAACCAGGTCAAGGAGACCATCTACCCCATGATGTCCAACTCGCGCATGCGCATGAGCGGCATGCAGGGCACCCTCAGTCTGATCACCGCCTGCCCGGCCACCGACATGGAGAAGCAGATGGTTGTCGGTCTGGAGATGGTATCCCCCCAGGCCTCCGAGAACATCGCCGAGGCCCAGCAGCTGGTTGGCAACCAGATCCCCCTGCACCGGGCGGCCGGGCTCATCCACCCCCATCCCACCTTCTCGGAAGCCATTGGAGAGGCCCTGCTCAAGGCTGACGGCAGACCCCTGAACATGCGATAGGCATGCGGTAGACTGGTCAACCAGTGAACGTTTCCGAGTGAGGATGGCATGGCTACAGAGGACACCAAGGGCAAAAAAGCAAAAAAGAAGACCAGCACGATCAGCCAGATCGTCAAGATCTATCAATTCACTTACGCAGAGGACAAAGCCCTTCCCTGGCTGCTGGCCGCGGCCATTCTGGTACCCACACTGATAGCGGTGGTGATCTGCCTGCTGGCCCACTTCGGCTGGCTGTCCTGGATTCTGACCGTGCTTCTGGGCATCATGGTCGGCCTGCTCCTGGCCACCATGACCCTGACCAGACGTTCCGACCGGGTCGGCTACGCCAAGATGGAGGGTCGTCCAGGCGCTGCCGCCGCCGTGCTGAGCAGCATCTCCAAGGCAGGCTTCTCCTTCCCCCAGGAACCCGTCTGGATCGACGCCAAGACCAAGGATGCCGTCTGGAGGGGCACCGGTCGCACCGGGGTCTACCTGATAGCCGAGGGCGATTACAACCGCGTCAACAAGGCCATGAACCGCGAGGAGGAGAAAATCCGCCGCATCACCCGCGGGTCTGCCATACCCATATACCGGATCAGCGTGGGCCACGGTCCCGACCAGGTTCCGCTGAACAAGCTCCAGCGCACCGTGGTCAAAAAGAAGATCAAGCTGACCGCCACCGAGCTGGAGACCCTGAACGACCGGCTGGTCACCCTGCAAAAGCGGCAGAGCGCCCTGGGAATGCCCAAGGGCATCGATCCGACCAAGATACACGTCAGCCGCAAGGCCATGCGCGGGCGCTGATGTTTTGAAGGTCCCGGCATCTTCCAGCAGGGAGGCGCCGGGACCTTCGCATGAAACACCCCCGTAACCTCAGTGGCGAATTGCCGAAAAAACCGGTCCCCTAGACTGGGTGACCGTTACGGTTTCCACGAAAGGAGCAGTTCAGTGAGCGAACTTAAGTCAAAGGCCGATTGCGAAGCTCTGATAAACCAGGAGGGCGTGGAATATGTCTCAGTCAGGTTCACGGACCTGATTGGGGTCCAGCAGCACTTCACCGTCCCCGCCAGCGAATTCCTCAAAGAGGCTTTCACGGACGGCATGGCCTTCGACGGCTCCTCCGTCCAAGGCTTCCAAGCCATCAACGAGTCCGACATGAAGCTGATTCCGGATCCTGAAACAGCCTATCTGGATCCCTTCCGCCGCCACCGCACTTTGAATGTAGCCTTCTCCATCGTGGACCCGGTGACCGACGAGCCCTACTCCCGCGACCCCCGGCAGATCGCCTCCAAGGCCGAGGCCTACCTGCGCTCCACCGGCATCGCCGACACGGCTTCCTTCGCTCCTGAGGCTGAGTTCTTCATCTTCGACAAGGTCCGCTTCGAGAACAGCATGCAACGCTCCTTCTACGAGGTGGACTCCATCGAGGCCCCCTGGAACTCGGGCGTGGATGTCGAGGAGGACGGCTCCGACAACATAGGTTTCAAGAACCGGGTCAAGAAGGGCTACTTCCCAGTACCGCCAATTGACCACTATCAGGATCTGCGCGACGACATGGTGGCCAACCTGCAGAAGGTGGGCCTGATTCTGGAGCGCTCCCATCACGAGGTGGGCGGCGCCGGCCAGCAGGAGATCAACTACCGCTACAACACCCTGCTGCACGCTGGCGACGACCTGATGAAGTACAAGTACGTGGTCCACGAGACCGCTGCCCTGGCCGGCAAGGCGGCCACCTTCATGCCCAAGCCCATCGCCGGGGACAACGGAACCGGCATGCACTGCCACCAGTCCCTCTGGAAGGATGGCAAACCCCTCTTCTACGACGAGAATGGCTACGGCGGGCTCTCCGACATCGCCCGCTGGTATGTGGGCGGCCTGATCGAGCATGCCTCGTCCGTCCTGGCCTTCACCAACCCCTCCACCAACTCCTACAAGCGGTTGGTGCCCGGGTATGAGGCCCCGGTCAACCTGGTCTACTCTGCCCGGAACCGTTCGGCGGCCATCCGCATCCCCCTGGCCGGAACCTCACCGGCTGCCAAGCGGATCGAGTTCCGCGCCCCCGACCCCTCCTGCAACCCCTTCCTGGCCTTCTCGGCCCAGCTTATGGCAGGACTGGACGGCATCCTCAACCACACCGAGCCTCCGGCCCCCATCGACAA
Organism: Bifidobacterium sp. W8104; assembly: GCF_016100735.1. Taxonomy (NCBI): domain Bacteria; kingdom Bacillati; phylum Actinomycetota; class Actinomycetes; order Bifidobacteriales; family Bifidobacteriaceae; genus Bifidobacterium; species Bifidobacterium sp. W8104. Next base: position 1,695,891 of record NZ_JACFRW010000001.1, on the reverse strand, counting down.
GGACCTCTACGAGCTGCCTCCGGAGGAGCACGCCCAGATCAAGCAGGTGCCCGGCTCCCTGGAGGAGGCCCTGAACGCCCTGGAGGAGGACCATGATTTCCTCAGCGAGGGCGACGTCTTCACCGACGACCTGATCCAGACCTGGCTGGATTTGAAACGCGGCGAGCTGGACCAGACCCGCCTGGCCCCCACCCCCCTGGAGTACGAGCTCTACTTCCACATCTGAGTTCGCATGACGACCGAGGCCGGCTGATCAGCCAGGTCGCATAGGGTCCGATCCTTCCTGCTGAAGGGTCGGGCCTTTTACATTGTCACGGCCGTCGGCATCCGCCCATTGATGGCAACACGCCAGCCCCGGCATCCCGGCAGGCGGTCAGGCCAGAATGAGGAAAGGCACAAAACCGGATTTGATGGAGGTGGAGATCGATGCGCTGGCTGCGTGAGTTCATGGAGTTGCCCGTATATCTGCGAGCCATGCTCATCGTGGACCTCATGTGCAACTTCGGCATCGGCCTGGTCATGCCCATCGAGCTGCTCTTCGCCACCCATTCCCTGGGTGCCACCATGAGCGAGGCCGCCCTTCTGGTGACCATCAGCTCGGTGGGGTCCCTGATCTCCAACCCCATCATCGGATGGGTCTCGGACCGTCGATCCTCCTGGCTGGCCATGCATACGGCCATGATCTTTTCGGTCATCGGCCCCCTGATCTTCACCGTGGCCCACGATTATCGGGCAGCAGTGGCGGGAGCCTTCGTCTCGGGCCTGGGGATGGGCATGCAGACCTCCTGGGCCAGCATTCTGACGCAGATCTCCACCAGGGAGCAACACCGGATCGTCTATGGAATCAACCAGGCCGAGCTCAACCTGGGCATCGGCCTTGGGGCGGCCGTTGGCGGACTGCTGGCCGCGGGCGGTCAGGACTTCCTCTATCGCATCGGCTTCGGCGGCAGGGCCCTGGGATTCGCCCTGCTCAGCCTGTCCCTGCTGGTCATCGAACGCCACTGGAGGCTGCGTCGATTGACGGCTGAGCTCAAGGCCAAGGCGGAGCGGGAGGCCATCAAAGAATCCGCCGGGGCAACCCACCCTCTTCAGACCAGCCAGCCCAACAGCAAGAAAAACACAACCATCAACGGCACCTTCGGAGGGCGGACCAGCTCACTGACCAGGGTGCTGGCATCCATGGCCCTGCTGACCCTGGGCACCTTCTTCATGGACCTGTTCGGCTACTCCCAGTTCGACGCCGGTCTGGTCACCACCTTGATTTCGGATCCGCACATCCCCCGCTGGTCCCTGTCGGTGGTGGACGTGGTCAACACCTTCTCGGTGGTCATCATGAACATCGTGCTGCTGCCCCGCCTCAAGGATGCCAACCATGTGCGAATGCTGCGCACCGTGCCGATCTTCTGGGCTGCGGCCTGGGTGATTATCGTCCTGGGCCTGCGCCTGGATTCCACCCCTGGTGCCCTGAGCGTGGCCTCCCTGGGCATCACCATCTTCGGGTTGGGCGAGGTCATGATGGGCATCTCCCAGCCGGTGGTGGCCGCCGAGCTGGCGGGACCCTCGTTCAGCGGTCGCATGTTCGGGCTGCTCAACACGGCCGCCTCCCTGGGCTATATCGTGGGACCCATGTTCGCCTCCTACATCCTGGCCGGGCATGAGGTCATTCCCTTCCTGGCCATGTGCGCCATCGGTCTGGTCGTGCTGGCCGTCCCCTGGTTCCTGGCCATTCCCTCGCGGCAGATCACCAGCCAGAAGAGCCCGGCTGCCATCTAGTCTGGGACAAGGCTTGGCACCGAATTAAAGACTTCGAGGTTAGCTAATCCAAAGGATGACCAAGAAGACATACCTATAGTGGCCAGTGCAGCATACTGAGTTGTCTCTTTGGCGGCAGTTCTCTTGTAAAGTCAGTCCTCGCCGGCTGCCCGACGGGCATCACCAGGCTCAGAACCCGCCATCAGGGTCTTGGCCAGGTCCACAAACCGTCTGGTCAGCGGCGAATCATCCAGGGAGCCGTCTGGTCTGAGTACAGCCGGACGTCCGGACTCCCCCGACTCGCGCAGATCGGTCTGCAGGGGCAGCTGCTCCAGCAGGGGCACCTGATACCCCAGATCCCGGGTCAGCTGGTCGGCCACACGCTGGCCGCCTCCCTGACCAAAGATGCGCAGCCGCTCACCATTGTGCTCGTACCAGGACATGTTTTCGATCACACCCTGGACCTTGGTGGGCAGCTGGAGGGCCACCAGCCCTGAACGCACGGCAACCTGCGAGGCCGAAGGTTGGGGGGTCGTGACCACGATCAGTCGGCTGTTGGGCAGGGCCTGGGCCACGGACAGGGCCATGTCTCCGGTGCCTGGGGCCAGATCCAGCAGGAGCACGTCGGGGTCGCCCCACCAGACATCGGAGAGGAACTGCTCCAGCGAGCGCTGCAGGCGCGGACCCCTCCAGAGGATGGCCCGGTCCGAACCGGCGAACATGCCGATGGAGATCAGCTTGACCCCCCAGGCAGTGACCGGCATCAGCATGCCGTGCAGATTGGTGGGCCTGCTGTGCACGCCGAAGAGCCCAGGCAGGGAGAATCCGTAGATGTCAGCGTCGATGGCGGCCGTGTCGTAGCCCAGTGCTGCCAGCGTGGCCGCTAGATTGACGGTCACCGAGGACTTGCCCACGCCTCCCTTGCCCGAGGCGATGGCGAAGATGCGGGTGCCCACGCCAGGCTTGGAGAAAGGATTGCTGCGCCGGGCCGCCTTGAGGTCGGCCACCAGGTTGTCCAGCTTCTCCCGACTCATGGAGGAGACATCGATATGCGGGCGCAGCCGGGCTCGCGGGTAGGAGGTCACGGTCCCGTTGATCTGGTTGGTGATGGTGGTCGACAGCGGACATCCCTTGATGGTCAGCTCCACCCGCACGGTCACCTCATAATCGGCCTGGGCATCCCTGGCTGGCTCGACAATGATGTCGGTGATCATGCCCAGATCGGTGATGGACCGCCCCAGTTCCGGATCGATGACCCGGCTGAGCCGCTCATAGACCTCCCCCTTGATTCTTCGAGGCAGCTCCTCCAGATCCCGGGTCCCTTCCTTGCGATGCTCTACTTGTTCCATGCCGTCACCATATCGCGCCCAGCCATCGGCTGCCAGGGCGCGGCTGGTCGGATATTGCGAATGTCACAATCAGCCTTGGGCCGGTTTGGGGTCGCCGGTGTCAAGCAGGCGGTGGAAGCCCGCCTCGTCCAGGATGGGCAGGCCCAGGCTCTCAGCCTTGTCGGCCTTGGATCCCGGGTTGGCGCCGACCACCACATAGGTGGTCTTTTTGCTGACGGACCCCGAGGCCTTGCCGCCGCGCTCCACGATGGCCTCCTTGGCGGAGTCCCTGGAGAAGTCCTCCAGACTGCCGGTGACCACAACGGTCATGCCCTTCAGCGTCTGCGGCTTGGTGCTGCGTTCGACGTGAGCACCCACCCCGGCGGCCTGCCAGGCATCCAGGATGCGCCCGCGCCAGTCGCCGGGCTGTCGCGCACCCTGGAACCAATCATGAATGGAGTGCGCGATTTCCGGGCCCACCCCGTCCAGCTCGGACAGGTCCGCCACGCTGGCCTCCTCCACGGCCTTGAGCGACGGGAAACGGGTGGCTATGGCCCGGGCCGAGGTCGGTCCCAGGTGCCGGATGGACAGGGCCACCAGGACCCTCCACAGGTCGGCATGCCTGGCCTTGTCGATCTCTTCGAGCATCTGCAGGGTGTTCCTGGAGGGTTGGGCATCGGCAGTGCCCAGGGCGGCCTCCTGGGCCTGGGTCTCATGACTGTTCATGGCCCGTTCGCCCTGGTTATAGAAGGCAGGCACCCGGTACCAAAGACCGCTGCCGCCAGTCCGACGCTTGGTCGTGGTGCGACCCTGCCGACCTTCCACCTCCACCTGCTCCATCAGGGGAACCTCACGCCAGACATAGACTTGACGCAGGTCCTCAACCTTCAGGTCGAACAGGCCGGCCTCGCTGGTCAGGACCGGATCCTGACGCGGGGGAAGCTTCAGATCCGGGTCCGGCTGGTAGGCAGCAGCCTGGCCGCCCTGGTCAACCAGGACCTCACGCAGGCCGGGGGCATAGACTTCAACAGAATCAGGCCGGTTCTCATCCGGATTGGTCAGGGCTATGGCGCTCTGCTCCCCCAGATGCTCGATGTCCAGGGCCTTCCGCGAGGCCATGTGGATGATCCGCTCGGTCAGCTGGGCCGGGCAGGACTCCACATTGGGGCAGCGGATGTCCACGTCGCCCTCCTTGGCCGGAGCCAGCCGAGCGCCGCAGCTGGGGCAGGTATCGGGCATGACGAAGGGTCTCAGGTCCTTCTCGCGCCCCTTCCTAGCTTCGACGACCGGTCCGACCAGCTCGGGGATCACATCGCCCGCCTTGCGGACCACCACCGTGTCCCCGATCAGAATGCCCTTGCGCTTGACCTCGGAGGCGTTGTGAAGAGTGGTCCTGGAGACCGTGGACCCGGCCACGGTGACCGGGGTGAGAACCGCCACCGGGGTGATCCGCCCGGTCCGGCCCACCTGGACGGTGATGTCCAGAAGCCGGGTATTGACCTCCTCCGGAGGGTACTTGTAGGCCACGGCCCAGCGGGGGGCACGGGAGGTGGCACCCAGCCTGCGCTGAAGATCCCGGTCCTGAAGCTTGACCACGATGCCGTCCAGGGCGTGCTCGATGTCATTGCGGTGCTGGCCGTAATAGTCGATCATGTCCAGAATCTGGTCGAAGGAGGTGACGACCCGGTTGTGGGGTGAGACCGGAATCCCCCACTGCTTGTAGAGGTCGTAGGCCTGGGACTGGTCGATGACCTCGTCATGGGTCCCCTTGGGATGGGCCGGGCCCCACCTCAGGGAGCCCAGGCCATGGGCGTAGAAGCTCAGACGACGGCTGGCCGTGATGCGTGGATCCTTCTGCCTCAGGGATCCGGCTGCGGCGTTGCGGGGGTTGGCGAAGGGCGCCTTGCCCTCCTGCTCCTGCTGCCCGTTCAAGGCGTTGAAGTCATCGAACCGCATGAAGACCTCGCCGCGGACCTCCACGAATTCGGGGATGTCGCGGGCCGGGCCCGACAGGTTCTGGGGAATGCTTGGAATGGTCCTGACGTTGAGGGTGATGTCCTCGCCGGTCACCCCGTCCCCCCTGGTCAGGCCCTGCTCCAGGACCCCGTTGCGGTAGAGGAGGTTGAGGGCCAGGCCGTCTATCTTGACCTCGCTGGTCATGGGCAGGGCCTTGTCCTGCGGCCAATCGAGCTCGTTGCGAAGCCCGTCATACCATTGGCGCAGCTCGGCGACACTGAAAACGTCATCCAGGCTGAGCATCCGGGAGGGGTGACGAACGGAGGCGAAGTCGTTGGAGAAGGTCCCCCCGACCCGGTGCGTCGGCGACTGGGGGGTATCCAGGCTGGGGAAGCGGGACTCCAGCTCCTGCAGGCAACGCATCCTGGCGTCATAGGCCGCGTCGGAGGAGACCGGCGCATCGTCTATATAGTAGGCGACCTGGTCGGACTCGACCCAGGCGGCCAGCCTGGACCAGAGGCGCTGGGCCTGTTGGGCTCCCAAGGAGTCAAGGTCAAGCTCCCCCAGTCGCATGGCATCAGAATCGTCGGGCTGGAGGGAGGCTATCCATCGGTCAGTGCCCGGCCTGGGCCTGGATTCGGCATTCCCGCCCTCATCACTGGTTTGCCGATTATCTTCCTGAGCTGTTTTGTCATGCATTGAGCGACCTCATGAACTGTGCCTGTACCACATCAACACCTTCATTATCGTCGTCGTTCATCCTGGCGGCCGCCATTGACAGTGTTCGGGCGGGGACAAAGAGCCCGCCGTCCACACAGATGCGCGCGGCCTGGCGCACTATGGAGGCCACCTCGGTGTGAGGCCAGACCGGCAGGCCATGTTCGGCCAGCACCCGACGGGCCTGCCGGTGGTCTTCGGGCAGGACCACGCACTGGGAGCGGGCCCTGGCCTGCAGCTCGGCCAGCTCACTCTTAAGGGCCGGTATCCGGTCGGGACTGATGTGCTCGCTCATCAAATAAGCCGCTGCAGCCACGTCGAACTCATCGCGCATCCATGAGGCATAGGCCAGACGGTAGTAAGCGAAGGAGGCATCGTCACGGTCCAGGGCCACCCGCAGGGCGTTCAGAGTGGCAGCCCGGGCCGAATCCCAGTCCTCCCGGTTGGCCAGCATGACCGCCAGCTTCAGGTGGGAGAGCGGGTAGGCGGGCGCATAGGCCACCATGGCGTTCAGATGCTTGAGGGCAGCCTGATCCTCCTTGAGCTGGGCCAGCAGGTCGGCAATTTCCAGGTGGGCGTAGAAGAGGTTGTCAGGAATGAGCAGGGTCCGCTCCCCCGGTGTGGCGAAGAGGCGGTTATAGACCACACGCTCGGCGTATGAATTGAAGTAGCGGGGCACCTGGCCCTCAGCCGCAAAGACGGCATCCAGATGGGCAATGGCGTCTTGCTCCACCTGTATGCCCTGGGCCGCTCCGCCGGAAAAGAGCAGATCGCGGGCCCTGACACGCTCCTTCTCCAGTTGGGAGGATAGGGAGAAGTCAAAGTCTGGAACAGAGCTGCCGTCGATCATGGCGCTGGCAACCTGCGGGGCCAACTGTTCCAGCTCCGGGTCGCCGATGCTTTCGATGATGCTTGTAGCCTCCTGGGCTTTGGCTGCTGAAGTCATGGTCCGGTCCGAGGCCAGTTGGTGGAAACCTCCTACAGCCCTCTGAAGCAGGTCGGCCCGTTGGATGGAAAGGTCCACGGCCTTATGTGCGCCCAGGGCCTTGGCAGACTTGTCGGCAAAGGTCACCTCGGAAAACTCGGGCTCCTCCTGGCTGCCGTGGGGGCTGAAGCGGTCATCACGCATGTCGAACACGGCCTCAGTGGGCTTGAGCCCACCCTGGGAATCCACCTGCATGGCCGCATCGAAGAAGCGGTATATGCCACGTGGTTCTTTCAGACCCTGCGAACGGATGCGGGAGAGGAAGAGTTCCCTGCTGAAGACCACCGAGACCAGGGTGCGGATGGTCGGATTGCTCTGCAAGGCGCTGAGCGGATTCCGGGATGCATCGTCGCCAGTCTGATCCGCAGAGACATCCTCATCCGAAGCATCCTCCTTGGATGCATCATCATTGGCTGACGACGGCGGCGCAAAGGCGGCAGAGTCAAGGTCCACACCCTGCATGAGATCCTTGAACTCTCTGTCCACGGATTCCTTTTCACCCTGATTCTCGGCCCTGTCCTCCTCATTGCCCTCTTGCTGCTCAGGAGCCATACGGGAGGCGATGGGCTTGGTGGGATCGCCATGCACGTCGCCATCCTTGGGATCAGCCTTGGACCCAGTGGGGGCCACCTCGCCGGAACGCATGCGCTCAAAGGCCTCCAGGGCCTGTCCCATCATGGTCCTGATGGCCGAGTTCTGCTGGTCGACAGCCTCCTCCAGACCGATGGAGTCGATCTGCAGGCTGACCTCGCGCACGGCCGGATCCACCCCGAATGCCAGGGCAGCCATCATCAGTCCGACGCGCAGGTTGTAGTCAGCGCTCATGGCGGAACGCTCGCCGTCGTCCAGGTCCCGCCAGGCCCGTGACTGATCCTCATAGCGGCTGGAGGGCATCATGGTGCGTCCTGCCGCAGTGAAGGCCAGGGCCACCTTCCCCTGGGCGAGGTCGGATCTGAACTCCACATCGAAACGGAAGGGCAGCCGAAGGGATCGCATGAGCATGGACAGCGTCTGCCGGTAGACCCACTCAGAACGCACCGGCTCCTGACCCTGGCCGTCCGCTCGCACCGGCAGAGCCTGGGGAGCCTGTTGACGGACCATGACGGCGGTAGCCGCAGCCTTGTCAACCATAGCGTTGATGGCAGTCCGCCTGTCGTCCTCCAGGGGATCGAAGCGAATCGGATAGTCCCCCGGGCGCATCAGGGCGACAATGGCAGGATCGTCCAACAGAGCCTGGTCCAGCCGGGTTGCCTGGACGCGGTTGATCGAGTCCTCGGTGGGCAGCGTCCCCAGGCGGGCATTGCGCTCCAGCCAGGCGCTGACTGCGGCGAACCTATTGAGATTGCCCTCGATACGCAGGGCCGCAAGGGCGGCGGTGAACTCCAGTCCGTTGTCCCAGCTCAGGAAGTAGGCGCCGGAATACGAGGAAGCATACAGATGCAGGGGCTCGGCCCCGTGAACAGCCTCAAGACCGGAGACGGGCGATAAGGCCCCGGCCTCGCGCATCAGGTCGGCGAACAGATCCTCCAAGCCGGAGACCCGTTGTCCGTGGGAGCGCGCCTGGATCATGTCGCCCACACTGCGTCGGATGGCACCCATTGGCGCCTCCCGGTTGAGCCGGTAGAAGATGTTGCCCGAGCCGAACCCGGTGAAGGTTCCCTGGATGCGCGGCAGCAGGTAGGCGGCGAAAAAGGCGATGGCCACGGCATCCCGGTACTCCAGGTCCAGGCGCATCTCCGGAGGCAGGAGTGGACGCAACTGCTCCAGGGAATAGCGGCCATCGGCTCGCAGCCAGGAGGCCAACCAACGCATATGGCCGGCATCGTCACGGCCAGCCACAGCACCCTGCAAGGCACGGACCGGTCCCGAATCCTGACCCGGATCGCGGCCCAGCCGACGACCGTCGGCCAGGGTCACCTCCTCCTCCCGGCCCAGCAAGAAGGCAGGCTCCATGTTCTGCAGGTCCATCCGACTCTGCTCGCCGATGAAGACCCTGCCATGGTCGTCGGCCAGAGCGATCTGAGCAAAGTGACGACGATCGGTGAAGATCCCCAGCGCGAAGCCGCGGCCGGGCGCATCAGGCCACTGAACCCAGCCCAGCGTCAGCCCCTCGGGCACGCCCTGCAGGCGGGGAAAAAGCCGGCGCTTGACGGCGACACCCAGAATACGGCTGTGGGAGGCCAGAAATTCGTGCATCTGCCGATCATCAGGATGGCGCCCCGTGCGGTTGATCAGATCGACCATGTCGGCCACCGAAGAATCCAGGGGACGATCCCCGCGACCCCCTGTGGTCGGCCGAGAGGAGCCTACCAGTCCTTCCAGTGCGGAAAGAATGGAACGGCCCAGGCCGGACAGATTCCCGAACCCCCGGGACTTCTTCGCGTTCTTGGACATACCTTTGATTGTCCCAATCCAGCCCGACATGTCGCCGTTAGAATAAAACCGTGATGACTCTGCCAGCCCTGCGACGCCCCACCCCGGCCAGGGGCACGACCATCCGACTGCTGGTAGCACTTATTGTTGTGCTTATCCTCGAACTGGGGGTATTCAACCTGGCTCATTGGCAGTCGCTGGCGGGTTCCGCCTCGGGCTCTTCGGCAGGGACTGCGGGCAGTATCCAGCCCCGACCGGACAGGCTGGGCCCAGGGCTGTCCCCGCTGCACGGCGGAGGATTAAAGATCACCGATCCGGCTGGTGCCTGGGTGGATGTCCCCGTCGCAGATGGAAAGGCATCCTTCGTCCAGGCCCACTTTGCAGAGGACATCGAGGGTTCATTCCTGTCGCAGATCCATGTACGTCTGGATCTGCGCTTGGCCGGCGACAAGGGCTGGACCCAGGGCACCCGAGGACTGATCTGCCCCGGTCAGTCCCGCAGCCACTACCTGCGCATCAGAGGCAAACCCAGCGGAGCCCGGATCCAGGCCATGCGACTGTGGATACAGGAGCCCATCGGAGCCCGGATGCAGCTGACCGGAATGACCCCGGCAAAGGTGGTCCCCCTGGACCTCAACCCGGCGCGGATACTGATGCTGGCCTGTCTGGTGGCGCTGATCCTGGGCTACCTGCCCGGCTCGGTCCTCTGGCGGACCCAGCTGGACACCGGCTCGGTGAGCCAGCGTCTGGCCCTGGCACTGATTCTGGCTCCGCTGGCAGCCTGGTCCTGCTGGAACATCCAGCACGATCTGTCCACCTTCACTCCCATGGCCTACCACCAGCCGCATGCCTATGTCTACGACTTCAACCAGTACGATCATGTGGCCCAGGCCCTGCTGCATGGACGTCCCTGGCTGGACCTTGGCCAGGCACCGGGTCTGGCCAAGGCAGCCAACCCCTTCGACATAGCCACCCGCAACGCGCTGCTGGCCCAGGACCAGCAACCCATATATTGGGACTACGTCTACCGGAACGGCCACTGGTACTCCTACTTCGGTGTCCTGCCGGTGCTGCTGCTCTTCCTGCCCTACCGAGTGATAACCAGCCTGGTGCATCCGGGCGGCTATGCCCTGCCCACCAGCTCGGCCGCAGCCCTGCTGGTTGCGGCGGCCACCATCATGACCGTCCTGGCCACCATCCGCCTGCTGGCCCGCTGGTTCCCCCGGGTCAACCTGGCCGTTGTCGGCATGGCCCTTATAACCATGCTGGGAGGATCCGGCATGGCTTACCTCTGGTGCCGCCGCAACTTCTATACGATTCCCTTCGATGCCTCCCTGCTGGCGGTCATGACAGGACTCTGGCTCTGGATGGGGGCCAGACGGGTCCAGCGACATTCTGCGGACGCCAGTGAGCATTCGGGTCGTGGATCAACACGGATGTGGACCGTGGAGGATGAGAACCGACCCTGGCATCTGTCCGGATCACGGCTCTTCCTGGGATCGCTGTCAGTGGCTGCCACCCTGGGCTGCCGACCAACCTTCCTGGCTGCCGGACTGCTGGCGCTGCCCCTGTTTGCCAAGGAGATAAGGGCAGTCATCAACGCCCTGTTCACGCGCGGGAACCAGCCGGCCAACCTGTCTCGGAGGCGGGCGCTGTCCCTGCTGGTCTGCGGCCTCTTGCCGGTCCTCCTGGTCGCCGCCCCCCTGCTCTGGTACAACCGCTGGCGCTTCGGATCCCTGCTGGACTTCGGCAACCGGTATCAGATGACCGTCCTGGACCTGACCAACTATCATCCTGGCACCCAGGGCCTGCTGCAGATCTTTGGCTACTACCTGCTGCAGCCCCTGACCGCCCTGCCGGTCTTCCCCTACCTGCAATTCTCCCCCGCTCCCATGCGGGTCTGGCACTTCACCGAACCCGGCCTGGGCGGGCTTCTGGTCACCACCCCGGTACTTGTACTGGCCCTTGCTCTTCTTGCTCTGCCTCGGGTGCGAAAAGAACTGCATCGTCGGGGATGGATGCCCGCCTTGATCATGGCCCTGGCCCTGGCAGTCCTGGTCATGGTTGCAGACTCATATCTGGGTGGATTCTCGGTACGCTACACCATCGATTTCGCCTGGCTGATCTGCCTGGCAGCTGTTGTGGTTATGGCCACCGCATCCTCAACATATGAAGACGGCCGCTCCGCAGCGGGAGCGGCCGTCTTGAGCCTGCTAACACTGGCCTGTCTGGCTGGGCTGGTCCTGACATTTATCAACGCCATGGTCCTGCTGGAGCACTTCGACCTCAGTCAGGCCATGAACGTAGCCGTCTGGTTTATAGCACCCTGAGCCCAGCCGACAGTGATGTCAGGAATCCAGACCCTGTTGCTTGAGGGCCTGGTGATATCGGTCGACCATGTCAGCCACAATGCCATTGCCATCGCCACCCGACAAGGTGATGACCGAGGCCAGTGGCATGGTGTCGAAAAGCTGAGCTGTGTTGGGATCGTCGGGCAGCGGTATGCCATCCTGATCGATACGATCGCGCAGGATAGGTCCGCCAATCGAATTCTCGCGCCACTCAGCCATGGTCGATTCGGCATTCAGTGGAATGAACCGGCCGTCGCCATCCACCTGCAGGTTCTCTTCTGCAACCAGATCGCGGCTGGAAGTACCCACCTGGATGCGGTAGGTGCCCGCCTCTACATGCCAGGCATCCATGGCCGTCGACCAGTAAGCGAAGTCGCGCTCGGTCAGGTCCATGCTCACCCGGCTGGACTGTCCCGCCTTCAGGAAGACCTTGGTGAAGGCCTTGAGCTCATGGCTGGGCCGATTCACCCGGCTGGCGCAGGGGGCCACATAGACCTGCACGGTCTGAGCGCCATCCACCTGCGAGGTGTTGGTCACGGTCACCTCCACCCGAGCCGAGTTGGCTCCGGTCTTGGTCACCACGACCTGATCCAAGTCGAAGTCGGCATAGGACAGGCCGAATCCGAAGGGGAAGGCCACCGGACGCTGGAAGGTGTCGTAGTAGCGGTAGCCCACGTAGACGCCCTCACCGTAACGGGAGTGACCCTCCTCGCCGGGGAAGGAGGTGATGGTGGGGTTGTCCTCCAACCGAACAGGAATGGTTTCAGGCAGATGGCCCGAGGGGTTTGCGGCACCGGTCAGCACATCCACCACGGCACGTCCTCCCTCCTGGCCCAGCAGCCAGGTCTCCAGTAGACCCCTGGTCTTCTCCATCCAGTCGGCAACAGTCACCACGGCTCCATTGGAGAGGACGGCGACCACCCGGTCATTGACCTCGGACACGGCCTTGAGCAAAGCCACCTGCTTGTCGGGAAGATCCATGCTGGTGCGGTCGAAACCCTCGGACTCGGCGTATTCAGGCAGACCCAGGAAGAGCACCACGGTGTCGGCTCCACGCGCAACATCAAGCGCCTGCTGGGTCAGGGCGGGATCCTGCTCCTTCTCGTCCAGTGTGAACCCGGGAGCGAAGTCCACATTCATGCCAGCCTCTTTGAAGCCATCCAAGGCCGAGGAGACCTCAGTGGGCGTGATGTGCGAAGAACCGCCACCTTGGTAGCGGGGAGTCCGGGCGAATTCGCCGATGACGGCGACTTTCCGCTTCGGATCAAGAGGCAGGATCCGGTCCTCGTTGCGCAAGAGGACGATGGACTCCTGGGCCGCGCGACGGGCCATGTTGTTGTGTTCCTGGACGTCGTAGCGATAACCCTGCTGGGACATAGCCGGACGGGCCTTGTCGATCAGGTCCAGGATCCCCTGGGCCATCCGGTCCAGCTGTTCCTTGTCCAGCTTGCCAGCCTGTACAGCCTGGACCACCTGGTCGTCAGTGCGGGAGGGCGGCATCTCCAGGTTGAGCCCGGCCTGCAGGGCATGGACCCTGTTGTGGACGGCACCCCAGTCGGACATGACCATGCCCTGGTAGCCCCACTCCCCGCGCAGAACGTCTGTCAGCAGCCAGCGGTTTTCCGAGCTGAAGACCCCGTTGATCTTGTTGTAGGCGCACATGATGGTCCAGGGCTTGGCATTCCTGACCACATATTCGAAGGCCGGCAGGTAGATCTCGCGCAGGGTGCGCGCGTCCACGTCAGAGCTGACCCTGAGCCGGTCGGTCTCCTGATTGTTGGCTGCAAAGTGCTTCAGAGAGGTGCCCACCCCCTTGGACTGAACCCCCTCGACCAGACCTGCAGCTTCATGCCCGGCCAGTACAGGATCCTCCGAGTAAAACTCGAAGTTTCGGCCGCCCAGCGGGCTACGCTTGATGTTGATGCCGGGGCCCAGAATGACGGCCACCTTCTCCTGGATGCACTCCTCGCCCATGGCCTGGCCCACCTGGTAGGTCAGATCTGGGTTCCATGAAGAGGCCAGTCCAGCGGTCGGGGGGAAGCAGGTAGCCGGGACCGAGCCATAGACATCGGAGCCAGTGGCCTTGCGCAGTCCGTAGGGGCCGTCGGTGATCATATAGCCTTCATAGCCCTTGTCGGGCAGCCCCTGCAGGTGCCAGGAGTCGGATCCCGAGGTCAGCGAGGCCTCCTCTTGCAGATTCAGATCCTTGGCTTTGGTATGCGATTCTTCTGTCATGTCTTTTTCCTTTCGGGTTCGATTAGCCGGGCCACTGCTCAGCACAGGTCCGGATTACAGGTTTTCAGACTCACTTGACCTTGCGAATCATCATGATGAAGACGGTTCCCACCAGCAGGCAGGCGATGGCGACTGGGAAGATCATCCTGTAGCCGCCGAAGAGGCCAATAACCAGCGTGGTGCACCCGGGGGCGATCACCTGGCCGATCGTATTGGCCAGGTTGAGGATGCCCAGGTCCTTGCCGGCCTCCTTGGCGTTCGGCAGCACATCGACGTTCAGCGCCTGGTCGACTGACATGTAGCAGCCGTTGCCGATTCCGGCCAGGGCGGCATAGAAGTACATGCCCGTGGCGGTTGGCATCAGGAAGGGGAAGAGTATGCCGACGGCGAGAATCAGACAGCTAGTGGCTACGATCACCTTCCGCCTGTGCAGGAAGTCCGAGAGGGGACCCGAGACCACGGACGCCAGGATGGTTGTCACCACCGAAATCAAGGCCATGACCTTGAGTGTGGATGCGGCCTGGGCATCGCTCAGGTGGCAGTACTTCTGCAGTATGTAAAGCTGGTAGCCCTGAATCATGAAGCAGCCGACGACGAACGTGAACCTGCCCAGAAGCGCCAGGTAGAAGTCGCGGCAGTGTTTGGTGGGCGGTATGAAGGACCGGCCGACATCCGCCCAGGTTCGTTCCACGACCGTGTTGGCAGCCGATTTCTCCCGGGGCCAGATCAACACGGTGAGAATACCAGAAAAGAGGAAGATGATCATGGCGACCACCAGGCCTGTGTGGATGTTGGCCATGAACGAGCTGCCGATGATGGTTCCCAGTTGCTGGCCGATGACCTGGCTGGCCCCATAGAGTGCCGAATAGGTTCCCCTGGTCGACTCGGGAATCCTGTCGGAGAGGACCGCCACGGCCGGGGCTATCAGGCAGTTGATGCCCACCTGAACAATGCACCAGCCGAAGATGATCATGGGAAGTGTATGGGACTGAATGACCAGCAGGAAGCCAAGGGCGCCGATGATGCCGCCCAGCACGATCCAGGGGGTGCGCTTGCCGACCCGGAACCTGGACATATCCGAGAGAGCACCGAAAACAACATTGGCCACCAGGGCGAACACACAGCCAATCGAATTCATTGTCCCCAGAGCCGCTTCAGCGCTGACTCCATGCAGGGAATTGAAAATCTGAGGCAGGAGGACCCCGGACCCCATGGTAAAGGGCGCGGCCCAGAGCAGGGATACCAGGACGAAGCCAATGGCAAAGCGGACCTTCTCCACATTGTTGAGCCTTTTGCCCGTATCCGGAGCCAGGCTTGGATCCACGCCTTGATTCGCCACAGCACCTCCGGTCTCATCTACAGAGGCCATGGTCTTGATGTCTTCCCCGACTCGAGCACCAACCCCCTCGGCTGGATTTCCCCTTCGATCCTTATTCTCGTCTATCATCGTTATCACTCCTTCGTGTGCAGCCTTGCAATCAGTGGCTCATCATTGAGCCGTGCCAATCTCCCCCTTCCATAACCGACAATTGTTCAGAACTTATTATCGGAGCAAACCAGGCAAGAGGAGGGTTATAATCACAATATTTTTTCTATAGCTGAGACAACTGAGTTCACATTTCGGCGGAATTCCGAGGATTCCGGCAGGAGCGACAGGGCCAGATATCCGTTGCCTGGCATGTCGAAAAAGTATCCCGGCTGGCCGGTCAACCCGTATGACCCAATCAGGCGAAGGACCAGATCCTCCTCGTCGATGACCTCGGGAAAACGCAGCAGAACGTTCCAGCCGCCCTCAGGCCTGAGCAGGGAGACGCAGGACTGCTTTTGGTCCAGTGTCTGTCTGAGGATTTCGAGATTGCCCCTGACACGCTCCCCCACCCGACTGGTCTGGCCAGGGATATCCGAGAGCATGGCTTCCATATCCTTGGTGATCAGAAGGCTCATGGGCAGGTAATCGTCGGCTATCAGGTCAAGATGGCGCTTGGCGGCGGCAACCTGGTTGGCCGGCCCGGAAACCTGGATCCAGCCCACCTTGGCGTGAGGAGCTGCCAGGCTCTTCGAGAACCCGTCCAGGGCAAAAGTCAGCACCCGATCCTCACCAGCCAACCGGGCACGACCCGGCAGAGGATCCAGAGGGTAATCGAAAAAGACCTCATCCGCTATGATGGCCACCCCCTGCCGTCGACAGAGTTCCATCAGTGACTGGCGTTCTTCCGGATGAATGTAGGAACCGGTAGGGTTGTTGGGGTTGATAAGGACCAGAGCACGGATGCGATCGCCTCCGGGTCCCTCCAGGGCCTGCCTGACCGTGGCCAGGTCAAGGACCCAGGACCCGTCGTAGGCCAGGCGGTATGGGATTGTTCGGACGCATTCCAGGCCGGCAATGGATTCGATCAAGGGATATCCGGGCCTGGGCTCCAGAATGGCGTCATCCGGGTCGCAGAGGAGCTTCATCAGCCATGAATAAGCCTGTGATGTGGATGAGAGCAGGTAGAGGTCATCAGGATCGACCGCCGCACCGTCCTCGCTCTGGCTCAATTCCTGACGCCCGGTCAGAAACTCGGCTAGGGCCTGTCGGGCCTTACGAGGTCCTCTCGGTTCCGCCTCATATACCTGGGACAGGAATGAGGGGGCCAGCCCGAAGTGCGTGGGGTTGGAATCATTCAACCTGCCCAGCTTGAGACCCTGGGAACGTGCCTCCGACTCGGCCAGAGCAATGCGATTGGGGTGGTCGGACCCGGTACGGTGAGAAAAATGCACGATTCTTCAGCTCCTCCTCCGATCCGGCAGTCGCCAGAACGCCCAATACAGGACAGTCGCAGAAAAAGCCCTGCCTCACCCCAGATGCTTTTGCCGTAGATCAGCAAGATAGGCGGCGCCAACGATGCCGGCCTGATTGCGCAACTTGGCAGCAACGATGGGAGTCTTGATGTCGATGTGAGGCAGGAACTTCTCGCTCATCCGACTGACACCGCCGCCGACGACGAAGAAATCGGGATTGAAGTAGTGCTCAAGCAGTCGGTAGTACTTGGTCAGACGGTTGGCCCACTTCTTATAACTCAGCTTCTTGCGGTCGCGCACCGAAGAGGCTGCGTACTTTTCCGCATCCTTGCCGTCCAGCGTCAGGTGGCCCAGCTCACTGTTGGGAATCAGCACGCCGTTGTATATCAGAGCCGTGCCGATGCCGGTGCCCAGTGTCGTGGCGATGACCAGACCCTTCTGTCCCTTGGCCGCCCCATACTGCACCTCGGCCAGACCAGCTGCGTCCGCGTCGTTGACGACACTGACGGGCCTGCCGCAGGCCTTGGAAAGGACCTCCTGAACATTGGTACCCACCCAGGCCTGGTCCAGGTTGGCCATGAAATCGAGCGGCTTGTCAGGCTTGACAGGAGCCGGGAAAGCGATGCCTACAGGCACATCCGAGGAAACCTCGAATCGATCCAAGAGCTCCTTGACCACAACCCCCACAGCCTCTGGCGTGGAGTGCTCGGGAGTCAGAATTTTCTTGCGAGGCTCTGCAAAATCGCCGATCGTCAGGTCAACAGGGGCAGCCTTGATACCGGATCCACCGATATCCACTCCGAAAGCCTGCGCTGTTTCAATCATTGCTGCTCCTTAGCTGATCAAAGATGAGGGTCCGAACCGGCACGGTAGCGATTGTACCCCAAGCCATGCCTCTGCGACCCCTGGCAGCGGCACAAACCGGACCAGGCGTGGACTCTTCCGCCGGCCTTGTGCCACCACCTGCAGGAAGCGGAATTGGGTGGGATAATGAGGTTATGACCGAACATACACAGCTTATTGACGCAGTCAACGTGCGCATCACCACCAGAGAATACGACCCCAAACCCATCGATCCCGACCTGGCCAGACAGCTGGGCAGCACCCTGAACGCCCTGAATACGCTGAGTGGCCTGGACATGCAGCTGGTCCTGGGCAAACCCGACGCCTTTGCGGCCGACAACGCTTCCGGTCACCTGGCCAATGCGGCCAACTACCTGGCCCTGGTCGGACCCAAAGATGAAGGGGAAAGCCTGGAAAAAGCCGGCTTCTATGGCGAGCGCATGGTTCTGGCCGCCACCCTGTACGGACTGGGGACAGGATGGGTGTCGGGCAGCTGGGATCGTAAGGCGGCCGAGCGCCACTGTCGGATAACCCCCAGCCAGTCGCTCTATCTGGTGGTCACCATCGGCTATCCGGCTGACCAGATCGGCTACGGCAACCAGGACTTCGACAAGCTTTGCCAACGACAGAGCGAGCATCGACCCTCCAAGAGCTATGAGGAGTTGACCTCAGCCATGAGCGCGCAGGACCGCCGGGATGCTCCGGAATGGTTCAAGGCCGGCGTGGCTGCCGCCGCCAAGGCTCCTTCGGCCATGAACGGACAGCCGGTGGTTTTCGCCTTGGACAAGGATTCAGGCGATGCGATCGCCACCCTGGACCCCTCGGTCTCCTACGGGTCCGCAGTCGACCTGGGCATAGCCAAAATGAACTTCCAGATCGGAGCCGGCGGCGGCACCTGGACCTGGGGCGACGGGGGCCGTTTCATCAGGTCCTGACCATAGCTGTACCCCGGTGACCCGGCAAGGGGGCCGTGTAGGGTGATGAACTATGAACAATGGAGCATCTTCATCACAATCCGTCGCCGAACCGGGCGCTGAAGCAGGTTCGACAACCCTTTACCTGACCCGGCACGGCAGGACGACGGCCAACGTCATGCATCTGATGCAGGGCTGGTCCGATTTCCCCCTGACCAGGCGAGGTCGTGAGGATGTATGCCAGTTCGGCCGGGGACTGCGCCCCATTCGTTTCCGTGCGGCCTGGAGCGGCAATCTGAGCCGACAGTATGAAACGGCCCGCCTGGCCCTTGACATGTCCGGCAATGGAGATCTGCGTGTGGGCGTGGACCCTGACCTGCGCGAGGACAACTTCGGCAGTTTCGAGGGCCGGGACGAGCGCACCACTCTGGACCAGGTCTGCGCCGCCATGGGGTTCAAGGACTTCGCCGCAGCCAAGGCAACCTACGGCAGGGACATTCCCGTCCATATGCAGGATACCTTCCATCGGCTGGATGCCCAGGACGTCCTGTCCGCAGGACTGGAGGAAGAGGATCGGGCTGAGACCACGGCCCAGGTCCGTAGCAGAATGATCGGCGCACTGACGCGCATCGCCCAGTCTGCCCTCGAAGAGGGCGGCGGGCCCGTCCTGGTGGTCTCCTCGGGCATGTGCCTGCAACAGTTCCTGGTGGCCATCGATGACCACTGTCCCATCCCTGACATGGACAACACCGCAGTCACCAAGGTGATTTATGGGGATGACGGCTTCCGCTTGGCGGGCCCGGTCAGCTCGATGGAGTATTTCCAGGCAGGGAGTCAGGACAAGTAGCGGGCGGAACTTTCAAGCGCGCTGCACTTCTTCGGCCATTAGATTTTTAATGGTTTTACTTTCTTCCTGGCGTGTCTGCAAATGCACCGGCAGCAAGAGAGAATTGACCATTCCAAGGAGCGCAGCTATATTGAAAGCGTCAGTTTCAGGGAAGGTGAAAGTCCTTACTGGCGGTATCCGGCTGAATGCCGGGAGCCCGCGACCCGCGCAAGCGGTGGATATCGGTCAAAGTCCGAAGCCAACGGTTACAGTCCGGATGGAAGAAACGAGGCCCTCTATGAGCA
The DNA here is from genome assembly GCF_016100735.1 of Bifidobacterium sp. W8104. NCBI lineage: Bacteria > Bacillati > Actinomycetota > Actinomycetes > Bifidobacteriales > Bifidobacteriaceae > Bifidobacterium > Bifidobacterium sp. W8104. Next base: position 1,676,525 of record NZ_JACFRW010000001.1, on the reverse strand, counting down.
TGCCAAATTCTCATTCACACACCACTGCAAACAAGGACACGCGCTTCAACGATGTCCACTCCACAGGTGCAGGCGGTTCAGGACGCTGGTCGACCAAGCGAATCGCGGTCTACGCGCTTTTCGTAGCCCTGGCCATGGTTCTGAGCTTCTTCTCCTTCCCGATCTTCCCTGCCGCCCCTTGGCTCAAATACGACCCCTCAGGCATCGTCGTGCTGGTTTGCGGCTTCGCCTTCGGACCGGCGGCTGCAGCCATCATCTCCATCCTGGGATTCGTACCGCACCTGTTCACCAACCCCTTCGGTGCTCTGATCTCGATGATCGTGGCCCTGGCCCTGAGTGTGCCGGCAGCCTTGGTCTACCGCAGGATGCACAGCCGCAAGGGAGCGGTCATCGGAATCCTCACCGGCGCCATTCTGGGCGTGATCGCAGCCATCCTGTGCAACGTGGTGATCACCCCCTTCTATGCGCACATGTCCATGGCCAAGGTGGTCGCCATGATCGTGCCCATCCTCCTGCCCTTCAACCTGATGAAGTTCGCCATCCACGGCGTGGTCACCTTCCTGATCTACAAGCCCATCTCCACGCTGATCAACAAGTAAGCCTCGGCGGTTCGGAACGTCATGGCAGCATCCATGACCCAATCCGCAGGCTCGGATTCTGCGGTTTCGAAGACAACGGTCGCCCGCCTGAATCAGGTCTCCTTCTCCTATGACGGAGGCCAGACCTGGGCCTTGGACAACTTGACCATGGAGGTGCATGCAGGCGAGCACCTGTGCATCCTGGGAGCAAATGGTTCCGGCAAATCCACCCTGGGAAGCATACTCTCGGGTGCGACGGCACCTGACCGAGGCCAGGTCGAGCTTATGGGCCGGGTGGTCTGCTCCGATACCTCGGACCAGGGCCGCCGGATCGACACTGAAGCCTACCGGCAGGCGCGACGGAGCATCGGCATGGTCTTTCAGAACCCCGAGGACCAAATCGTGACCACTGTCGTCCAGGACGACGTGGCCTTCGGACCCGAGAATCTGGGACTGCCCCGTCAGAGAATGCTCTCCTGCGTACCAGCGGCCCTGAAGCAGGTGGATCTGCAGACGCGGATGAATGATGATCCCACCCGCATGTCCGGCGGACAGCAGCAACGACTGGCCCTGGCCGGCAGCCTGGCCATGAATCCAGGCATGATGGTGCTGGACGAACCTGGTGCCATGCTCGATGCGGCCGGCCGACAGGAGATCCAATCAATCCTCTGCCGGCTGACAGCCCAGGGCACGACTGTCGTCCATATCACCCACCTGCTCGAGCAGGCCAGACAGGCCGATCGGGTCCTCGTACTTGACCATGGACGCATCGTGGCCTCCGGAAGACCTGATCAGATCCTGAACAGTCAGGATCTACCTGCCCTTGTTGGCGAACCTGACCAAAATCCACTGACACAAAGCAGGACATCAGATACGGACGCCAAAACCGCAGTCGGCAACCACGCTAGTCCCATGGTCAAGTTGTCGGATGTCTCTTACAGTTTTCCGGATGCTGGAAGCAAAGCCCTCAGCCAGGTGAATCTGGAGCTGGCGGCAGGACAGACCCTGGCCATCATCGGGCGCAACGGATCCGGCAAGTCCACACTGGCCAGGCTCATCTGTGCCCTGGCCGCCCCCGACAGCGGATCCATCCAGGTGGCCGGCCTCCCACTGGCCGGGCCCGACCGGCCCAAGGCCAAGCATCTGCGGCGCCAGAACCTGAGGCTTCTGCGCCAAAGGGTCGGCTATGTCATGCAATACCCGGAACATCAGCTTTTTGCGGATACCGTTGCCCAGGACATCGCCTATGGTCCGCACAACCTGGGCTATGGGCCCGAGCAGGTGCAACAACGGGTGGATGAGGCCATGAAGCTGCTGGACATCAGTGATCTGGCTGATCGCTCCCCCTTCGACCTGTCAGGGGGTCAGCGGCGGCTGGTGGCCATCGCCGGAGTCGTGGCCTGCAGCCCGCAACTGCTCGTTTTGGACGAGACCACCGCCAGCCTCGACCCCCAGGCCTGCGCACGCATCATGAGGCTGCTTCGTGTGCTCCATCAGCGCGGCGTCACCATCGTCATGAGCACCCACGCCGATCGCGAGGCCCTGGATCTTGCCGATCAGACGCTACTCCTGGAGCATGGGGAAACGCTGGACTATGGGCCGACTGCCGAAGTCGTGGAACGTTACCACCAGCTGCTCGCCACAGACGCAGCGGAGAAGGAGGCCGCTGGCAAAGAAACTTCAGGCAGGAAAGCGGATCGCACCCAAGCCGACCAGAAACCCTTATCCTTGCTGGCAAGGCTGGACCCGCGAGCCAAGCTGGTGACCTTCCTCCTAGCCATGTTCACCGCTTTCGCCATTTCCACGCCTGCGCAGCTTGTTCTGGCGCTGGTGGTTACTATCGGCCTCTTTACCGCCGCCCGAGCCCCACTTCGTTCCATTATGAAATCAGTCAAGGGCTTTCTGATCCTCATGCTTCTACTGGCCGTATTCAATCTACTGGTCACCCAGACCGGCCGTAGACTGGCTGCCTGGGGTCCATTCGTGCTGACCACCGGTGGCATCTGGGTGGCTGTGCTCTATGCCTGCCGCTTCATGCTGATCATCTTTCTGGGCGCGCTCCTGGTGGAGACCACCACCCCAACGCAGATGACCGATGCCTGTGAATCGCTGCTGAGTCCACTGTCCAGGCTGGGCATCCACACCAATGAGATAGCCCTGGTCCTCTCACTGGCTCTGCGCTTCATCCCCACACTGGGACGTGAGGTTCAGGCCATCGTGGAAGCCCAGTCAGCCCGTGGCGGATCCATCGAGTCCGGCTCACTCTCGCAACGCCTGCATGCGGCCATAGCCATCACGGTTCCCGTCTTCGCCGGAGCTCTGCGCCACGCTGACAATCTGAGCCGGGCCTTGGATGCCCGATGCTACGAGGGCAGCCGTCAACAGCGCACCCACTACCGATTGCTGCAACTGGGCAGGATGGACATCCTGTTCATTGCTCTCATGGCCCTTTATCTGTTGGCCCTGCTGCTGCATCCCCTGTTCTGAGGGGTCCGGCTACGTCAAGCATTTAGGTTCCTTGTTCCTTCAAGGTCAACAAGGCCTTCTTCCACGCCTGGCCTGAGTTCTTCACCACGCAACTGCCTGAGTCGCCGGCCGTTTGGGGTAAACGAACCGTTATGCATGGAATGCTGACCTGGCAAACACTGATGTCAATTACCTGCCAATTCCATCGCTGCCTTAAGCCTGATATAAGAGAATGATCGAACCATTCGATGGACTCGCAAGCAAAAGCAAATGCCGAGCTCACACTGCCAATAGAAGCCATGGATACCAAGTGACGTTTCAGAAACTGCAGTACAGAGATCGACGCAAATCCCCGGCAGTACAGAAGAAGAGGGGTTGGAGCACTGTAATGTGCTCCAACCCCTCTTCAGTCAGCTGCGTCAGGCCTCAACCCTTATCTCAGTCACTGGCAGGCGAACTCTGAGCGGACTGCTCAGAACCTTGACCATCCTGGCTCTGGCTGTCGGCCTCGCCTGCTGGCGGAACATCAGCGTCGGAAGAGCTCACCGAAGCTCCGACCAGTTCAGACTTCTGGTCCTGTTTATCAGCGGAGCTGGCCGCATGCCGGGGTCCCTCGAAGGGCTTTCCAGTGAAGGTGAACTCACCCAGGATGCCCTCGCCTTCGGCATCGACCTGGACGGACTCATTGTCCGTAAGGTCGCCCATGAGGATCTTCTCGGAGACGGCATCCTCGATATCCCGCTGGATGACACGGCGCAGGGGCCGGGCACCCAGGAGCGGATCGAAGCCCTTCTCGGCCAGCAGATCCTTGGCCTTGTCGGTCAGATCCAGGGACATGTGGCGCTCGAAGAGACGGTCGTTGAGCTGAGCGATGTCCAGATCGACGATCTGCCGGACCTGGGGCTCGGTCAGCTGCTGGAAGACGATGATGTCATCCAGGCGGTTCAGGAACTCGGGCCTGAACTGCTGCTTGAGCTCACTGGTCACCTGGTCCTTCATCCGCTGATAGGAGGTTTCGGTGTTGCCGCTCACGTTGAAGCCGGTGTTGGCCGCCTTGGCGATGTCACGGGTTCCCAGGTTGGTTGTCAGGATGATGATGGTGTTCTTGAAGTCCACCATGCGACCCTGCCCATCGGTCAGGTGGCCGTCGTCCAGCACCTGCAGAAGGGTGTTGAAGATGTCCGGATGAGCCTTCTCGATCTCATCGAAAAGGACCACGGAGAACGGCTTGCGCCTGACCTTCTCGGTGAGCTCGCCGCCCTCTTCGTATCCCACGTACCCCGGAGGGGCACCGAAGAGACGAGAGGTGGAGTACTTTTCCGAGAACTCGGACATATCCACCCGAATCAGGGCATTCTCGTCGTCAAAGAGGAACTGGGCCAGAGCCTTGGCCAGCTCGGTCTTGCCCACGCCGGTGGGACCGGCGAAGATGAATGAACCTGCGGGACGCTTGGGATCCTTGAGGCCCACACGGGTACGGCGGATGGAGCGGGACAGGGCGGAGACAGCCTCATCCTGGCCGATGATCCGCTTGTGCAGCTCCTTCTCCATGCCCAGGAGCTTCTTGGACTCGGCCTGGGTCAGCTTGAAGACCGGGATTCCGGTGGTCGAAGAGACCACCTCGGCGATCACATCCTCGTCGACAACCATCTTGACGTCGGATTCGCCCTCGTGCCAGGCCTGTTCCTTCTCCTTGCGCTCGGCCTCCAGCTTCTCCTGGCTGTCGCGCAGCTGAGCGGCCTTCTCGAAGTCCTGGTCCTTGATGGCCTGGTCCTTCTGGGCGGAGATGCGATCCACCTTGGCATCCAGCTCCTTGAGCTCCGGCGGGGCGGTCAGCCGCTTGATGCGCAGACGTGCGCCGGCCTCATCAATCAGGTCGATAGCCTTATCAGGCAGGTTCCTGTCCTGAATGTAACGCGCAGAGAGCTCGGCCGCCGACTGCAGGGCCTTGTCGGTGATCGTGACGTGGTGGTGATGCTCGTAGCGGCCGCGCAGACCCTTGAGGATCTCGATGGTCTGGGCGATGGTGGGCTCGGAGACCTGGATGGGCTGGAAGCGCCGCTCCAGGGCTGCGTCCTTCTCGATGTACTTGCGGTACTCGTCGGTGGTGGTCGCTCCGATGGTCTGCAGTTCGCCACGGGCCAGCAGAGGCTTGAGCATGTCAGAGGCTCCCAAGGCCCCGTCGGCAGAACCTGCGCCCACAATGGTGTGGATCTCGTCGATGAAGAGGATGATGTCGCCCCGGGTCTTGATCTCCTTGAGCACCTTCTTCAGACGCTCCTCGAAGTCGCCCCGGTAGCGTGAACCGGCCACCATGGAGCCCAGATCCAGCGAGTAGACCTGCTTGCCCTTGAGGGTCTCGGGCACGTCGCCTTCGTGGATCTTCTGCGCCAGGCCCTCGACCACGGCGGTCTTGCCTACACCGGGCTCGCCGATCAACACCGGGTTGTTCTTGGTCCTCCTGGACAGGACGACCATAACCCGCTCGATCTCGTTGGCCCGACCGATGACGGGGTCCAGCTTGCCTTCAGCAGCTTCCTGGGTCAGGTTCCTGCCGAACTGGTCCAGAATGGCCGAACCGGTCTGTCCGCCCTTGTTGGAAACGCCACCGGCATTGGCCAAATCACCCTTGCCAGCATCGCCCCCCTCGTGGTTGCCGCGAATCATGTCAATAGTGGCGGTCCGCAGATCGCCCAGATCCACGCCCATCTTGATCAGCACCTGGGTGCCAACGCCTTCACCCTCGCGGATGAGTCCCAGCAGAATGTGCTCAGTGCCAATGTAAGAGTGGCCCAGCTGAAGCGCCTCGCGCAGCGACAGCTCCAGGACCTGACGGGCGTGCGGCGTAAATGGGATGTGCCCATTGGGAACCGCATTGCCCTTACCGATCATCTCCTCGACCTGTTTGCGGGTGGCATCCAGTTCCACGCCCTTGGAGGCCAGGGCCTTGGCGGCGACACCGTCACCTTCCCTGATCAGGCCCAGGAGGAGGTGCTCGGTGCCGATGTAATTGTGCTGCAGAGTGCGGGCCTCTTCCTGCGCCAGCACAATCACCCGCCGCGCACGGTCGGTAAACCGTTCGAACATACTTGTCCTTCCCTTTGATCCGTAATTCACTCTACAGATTTACGGTGACGTTTATTCTCGGCCCACCGGGGATTGCGCTCTGAACGCAACAGGGCCTTGGAATCAGTCCTCTGAGCCGTCTTCCGACTGCATCTGCTCCATGAGTTCCACCTCAGGGCGCTCCTCGCGGGGCTTCTGCCTGACCACATCGATATGAAGATCGTCATAGGCCGGCTGCGACTGGACCCAGAGATGTGACTCCTCCTGGGGCTCGATCTCGGAATGCTCACCGCAGCCATGATCCAGGGAGACCACACGCCCGTCGTCAGGGCTCCAACGATTGGCACAGACACCGAACATGGTCCCCAGATCACCTGCCAGGGGAATCATGAAGCCGCAGGTCTCGCAGGCCTTGCCCTTGGCCGTCCGGGTCGACAGGGACTTGGGGCCGTGCTGCCCCTCGTACCAGCGCTTGGCAGTGGCGGACCTGGCCTCGGCAGTCATCAGGTGCCGACGAGTCAGTGCGAAGCGGTCGACGGCCTCATCCAGATCGTCGGACGAGGTCTGGGCACCGAAGGAGACCTGTTCGTTCGATTCCTGCCCGTGAACGTCTTTTTCGTCACCTGAGCGGTCCACCAGTCGGAAGATCGCACCGTCGGTCTCCGCATCAGTGCCATCAGTACCGTCAGCATCAACCGAGGCTGATGCTTTCCGGCCCTCTTCATTGTCCTCCGGGGTCTGCTGTACTTCAGGATTCCTAGGCTCAGCCTGCGCAGGCCTGTATCCGGCCGTCAGCCTGGGGTCGTCGGGGTCGGTGCCCATGGCATCGGTCACGCTCAGATCCGAGGGCAGCAGGCGATCCTTCCAGGGAACCCATGCCGGGGGTTGCAGGGCCGCATCGGTGGGCACCAGAGACGATTCATCCACAGTCCAGGTATCGGCATCCTCATCACGGTAGAGGGTGACCGACCACTGCCAGCCCTCGTAGCCCTTGATGGCCGAGGCAAACCGGTAGTCCCAGACTCCATCCCCGATCAGGGTGCGGCCCACCAGCGCACCGACCTCATCGCTGTCGGCAGCCACGCTCAGAGCCACCTGCCTGGCCAGTTCCTCAGGATCCAGGTCCTCTTGAACCATCTATCACACCTTCATCATCAATGGGACCGGATCAACCGATCCACGTCGGATTCTTCTCGCCGTCCATTCAGTCCGGCACGTCAAAGTCATCGGCCACAGCCCTCAGGAGGGTGGCCAGCTTGGCGGATTCGGCCCGCCCCGGATAGTGGTGCCGACGCAGGCCATTGCCAGCCGAATCCAACAGCTTGATCAGATCCTCCACGATGGCGGCCATATCGTCCGGATCGGGTCGCTTGGCACGCAGAATGGAGGGGGTCGGCCCCACCAGCTTCAGATCAAGGGCCTGGGGGCCCTTGCGGCCCTCAGCCACCGAGAACTCCACCCGGGATCCCTTGCGTATGGTGGATACCCCGGCAGGCAGGGCTGATGAGGGCAGGAAGACATCCCCACCTTGTTCATCCGTGATGAACCCGAACCCCCGCTTGGCGTCGTACCACCGTACTCTCCCGCTGGGCATGCTCTGCCACTTCCTTACGTTGCTTCTTGAACAGGTATATCCGAAATCAGTTTACCTGAACAGGACGGGCAGGACGACCCATCTTGTCATAGGCGTACGGAGCGGTTGGTGGCAGGATTGGCCTAACCCTCAGCTCCCCCCTGATCCCGCCTGACGCCCTGGGGTATGACGATGGTGAAGGTCAAACCGCCTCCCGGGGTCTGCGAGGCGCAGATGAACCCCTGATGAGCCTTGACAATGGACTGGACGATAGCTAAGCCCAGCCCCGTGCCGCCCTTCTCCCGAGCCCTGGACGGGTCGGCCGTATAGAAGCGCTCGAAGAGCCTGGACCTGGACTCCTCCGGGACGCCTGGCCCGTGGTCGACCACCCGGATGATGGCGTAGTCGGTGCCCACATGGCTGTTCTCAGCCACCTGGATCGCCTCGGTCAGGTGTCCCAGAGAGGATTCGGTGGCCTCCAGCCTGGTCAGATCCGCTGGAGCAATGGTCGCCTTGACCAGGCCCAATCCCACCTGAACCGGCGAATCAGACGGAGTGTAGCGGTGGATATTGCCCACGATATTGGTGATCACCTGACGCAGGCGGCTGGGGTCGCCAGTCACCTGTACCGGGGGCAGGGGGCCCTCCTGAATGTCCAGGCTGACGGATGGACCCAGGTGCCCGCCTACCGTGATTTTCTCCTTGCTGCGTGCCTTGAGGCCCGGCAGACCCTTGTTGGCTGCGACCGGGACCTCCTGGGGGGCTGGCTGATCCTCGGTGTCCAGGCAAACCTTTCCTGTAGCCACATCCCTTCCCGGATCCAGGGCATGCAAGTCGTCCACCCCGTCACCCACCAGTCCGGTCAGATCGACCGGCAGGGTCGTGTCGATTCCCCTGCCCTCATCCAGGCGTGCAAGCGAGAGCAGATCCGTGACCAAGGCCGTCATCCTGGTGGAAGAGTCCTCGATGTGCTGAATGGATTTGTCGGCCCGCTCCAGAGCCCCTGGATAGTCGCGCTGCATCCTGTAGAGCTCTGCATAGCCATGGATGGCGGCCAGCGGTGTGCGCAGCTCATGACTGGCATCCGAAACGAACTGTTTCATCTTCTCGGTGGTCTGGCGCTGCTCTTCGAAGGAATGCTCGATTCGCGTCAGCATGGCATTCAGGGATGCTGCCAGGGAACCCACCTCGGTATTCTCCGGGAAGCTGGGAATGCGTTGGGAAAGGTCGCCGGCCGCTATCTTTGCAGCAGTCTTCTCGATGCGTTTGAGTGGAACCAGGGTGGACTGGATCAGCAGGACCGAGATGACTCCTCCCAGAAGGACCACCACGACGGAGATAATCATGCAGAAAGCCGTCAGATCATGCACAGCCTCGTCCTGATCGCTCATGGACAGGCCGATGAAGAGTACGCCGCTGATTTCGGAATCGTCCAGCTCGTTGCGCAGCTTCCACTGCATGGCCACCACCCGCCAGGAGGCCCGGGCCCGCTTCATGGTGTCGCGATCGGGCGAGGCCTGCTTGGAGATGCGCACGTAGGCTGGTACCGTGGTCGGCTGGCCCAGGGGTATCGATCCCAGGCTGCCATCGGCGGGCAGGCGCGGGCGGGAGATGACCCCGTTGACCTGCATGGGATTCAGATCGTCCGAAATGATGTGCAGGTCGTTGTCGCGGATCTGCAGGAAGTAATCGGTTGGACCCAGGCCGTTCTTGCTCAGGTCCTCCTGGCGAAGAAGGGTGGCGTTGCGAATTCCCAGGTTGGCCTGGCGGATTAATTGCGTGTCCGTGCGCTTCATCAGATAGTCGTCGGCCATCTGGCAGATGGCTACAGAGACGCCCACCGTGCCCACGATGAGCAGGATGAGCATGCTGGCCACAAGTTTGGTGCTTAGGGGGATGGCAGCCAGAGGCGACCTAGGCATAGAGCGACCCCTCGGCTTACCGGAGCCGGCTGTCTTGCCGGAGTCCGATCCCATGAAGAACCTGGACCCGTCAGCCGCCCTCGGGTCGGGAGCGGCCGACGGCTCCGTCTTGGGGGCCGGACCCTGGGGACTAGTCGCCATCGCCGCCATCCGATGCGTTCTGCCTGGGAGCCCTGATCATGTAGCCGATGCCCCGCTTGGTCTCGATCAGCGGGGTGACCTTGCGCTCCCCACCGTGTCCGTCGCTGACGGTGATGCCATCCACCTTCTTGCGCAGGTAGGAGATGTAGGATTCCACAATGGCCGCATCGCCGCCCCAGTCGTACTGCCAGACGTGGTCCAGGATCTGGGCTTTGCTGAGCACGCGACCCTCATTGTCCATCAGGTAGCGCAGCAGCTTGTATTCGGTCGGGCTCAGGTCGATGGGTCGGCCGGCCCTGGTGACGTCATGGGAATCCTCGTTGATCTCCAGATCGCCCACGCGGATGATCGGGTCATCCTCCTGGTGCTCGCGGGTCCTGCGCAGTATGGCCTTGATTCTGGCCACGACCTCTTCCAGGCTGAAGGGCTTGGTCACATAATCGTCGCCGCCCACAGTCAGCCCCATGACCTTGTCCTGGGTATCATCCCTGGCCGTCAGGAAGAGCACCGGCGCATCGATTCCCTCCTGACGGATGCGGGAGGTGACCGTGAACCCATCGATGTCAGGCAACATGACATCCAAGACAATCAGATCCGGCTGGATGCGTTCGATGACCTGAATGGCCTCGGAGCCGGATGCCGCAGTCTCGACAGCAAAGCCCGCGAAGTGCAGGGAGGCCACCAGCAGATCCCTGATGGACGGTTCGTCGTCGACCACGACCAGTTGTGCTTGCGTCGGTTTGCTCATGGCTTCAGCTTGCCGCCTCTTTCTGGGTATTGTCTGAAAGTTCGCTGACCGTCTCTGTCTGCTTTGGTTCCTTCTTCGCTGCGCTGGACTTGCGATGATGAGCCCCTGTTCGGCTGCTGCGACGCCACCAGATCGCCACGACCACGACCAGAATGACCAGGACCACAACCGTCACCGAAAGAGCGACAATCATGATCCGATGATGTCGCTGGTTTTGTTTCAGGGTCTCCACTTGGGCCATCATGGCCCTGGCCGAGCCCACCCAGTCGGGATTGCGGCCCTTGGTGACCGGCTCCAGAGCGGCCTGCGAGAGCTGATCCACGCTGGACTGGTCCTTGAGCCAGGACTGCGAGTTGCTGGAGACCGCCACAACCAATTTGCCGTCCTGAGAGGCCACGGCCAGCATGACCGTGTCGTGGGCGGGCTTCATCGATTCGAGCACCCGGGATGCCCAGGTCTCCGGCTTGACGCCCTCATAGAAATGCGGCAGGTAGAGCAGTCGGACCGATACTCCGGTTTGCTCTGCAGTCTCCTTGATTGCATCCTTGACGGAGCCCACATCAGAACCCAGCAGATTCTGCGGATCGGTGATCGTATCTGTCATGGTTCCTGCCCCGTTTTGAGGTTCATCGGCAAAAGCCCTGGTCGATCCAAGGCCGCTGATCGCCAAAACCATCAAGAGCAGGAGAGCCAGAACCCGCTGCATGGCAGGAAAGCTGAACCGACTCGTCCTGTGGAGGGGAACTCGTTCGACCACATGGGTCCGCGGACGGGGCAACTGCGTGAACACTGTCATAGTGTCCACAGTAGCGGTTGACGGCATCGGACTCCCCCACCATCACCGCCATTCACGGAAAGGACAACCATGACAAGGTTCCAAGTTGATTCGGATCAGATACAGACGGCCTCCGGCGCGGTCAGCGGCTCGATAGGGGCCATCAGAGATGCCGTGGCGGGGATGTACACCAACCTGGACAATCTCCAAAGCGTCTGGCAGGGCTCGGCAGCCAGCCAATTCGCCACGGTGGCCCAGCAGTGGCGCGCTTCGCAGGCCCAGATGGAGCAGGCGCTTGAAGGCATCCAGGCAGCCCTGACCCAGGCCTCGGCTCTCTACGCGGACACCGAGGCCCAGGCCACCCGCCTCTTCGCCGGAGCCTGAACGCCTGGCTGATACATGCAGGCAGCTCGAATCCGTTCGACCAAGGCATGTCCATTGCTTATCGGATCCAGACCTGACAGGCATATGGAAAGACCGAACATAACAAAGGCAGGGGCCTGCGCACCATTGTCCGATGCGCAGGCCCCCGCCTTTGGCGATCACCCGGTTCAGCCGAGAATGCGGCCGAACCTCAAGGGATCAGTAGCCCATGTCGCCCTGAGGCTGAGCTGCGGCAGGTGCCGGCGGCTCGGGCTTGTTGGCCACGACGGCCTCGGTGGTCAGGAAGAGCCCGGCGATGGAGGCAGCGTTCTGCAGGGCGGAACGGGTCACCTTGACGGGGTCGGCCACGCCGGCCTCCAGCAGGTCCTGGTACTCGTTGTTGGCGGCGTTGAAGCCCTGGCCGGCAGGCAGCGAACGGACCTTGTTGATGACCACGTCACCGGAGACGCCGCTGTTCTCGGCGATCTGCTTGATGGGGGCCTCGATGGCGCGGAAGACAATGGAGGCACCGGTGGACTCGTCGCCATCCAGCTTGACATCCTTCTCGGCCTTGGCAGCGGCCTGAACCAGGGCCACGCCGCCTCCGGGCAGCAGACCCTCCTCAATGGCGGCCTTGGCGTTACGGACAGCATCCTCGATACGGTGCTTGCGCTCCTTGGCCTCGACCTCGGTGGCTGCGCCGACCTTGATGACGGCCACGCCACCGGCCAGCTTGGCCAGCCGCTCCTGCAGCTTCTCGCGGTCGTAGTCGGAGTCGGTGTTCTCGATCTCGGTGCGGATCTGGCCCACGCGGGCGGAGACCTCATCCTTGGAACCGCCACCGGAGACGATGGTGGTCTCATCCTTGGAGACGATGACCTTCTTGGCGGTGCCCAGCACGCTCATGTCGATGGAGTCCAGCTTGAGACCGAGCTCATCGGAGACCACCTGTGCACCGGTCAGAATGGCCATATCCTGCAGCATGGCCTTGCGGCGGTCACCAAAGCCAGGAGCCTTGACGGCGCAGGAGTTGAAGGTGCCGCGGATCTTGTTGAGGATCAGGGTGGGCAGCGCCTCGCCGTCCACATCCTCGGCCACGATCAGCAGGGGCTTGCCGGTCTTCATGACCAGTTCGGCGATGTGGACCACGTCCTGCTGGCTGGAGACCTTGCCCGAGGTCAGCAGAATGTAAGGATCATCCAGAACCGCGGTCTGGTCATCATTGTTGGTGACGAAGTAGGGAGCGATGTAGCCCTTGTCGAAGCGCATGCCCTCGGTGAACTCCAGGTCCAGTCCGAAGCGGTTGTTGTCCTCGACGGTGACCACACCGTCCTGGCCGACCTTGTCCAGAGCCTCGGCGATCTCATTGCCGATCTCGGGGTCGCCTGCAGAAATGGTGGCGGTGGCTGCGATCTGATCCTTGGTCTCGACTTCCTTGGACTGGGCCACAAGCTCCTTGACGATGGCGTCAGCAGCCTTCTCGATGCCGCGGCGCAGGGCGATGGGGTTGGAACCGGCGGCCACGTTCTTCAGTCCCTCATGCACCAGGGACTGGGCCAGCACGGTGGCGGTGGTGGTGCCGTCTCCGGCGACGTCGTCAGTCTTCTTGGCGACTTCCTTGACCAGCTCGGCGCCAATGCGCTCGTAGGGATCCTCCAGATCGATCTCCTTGGCGATGGAGACGCCGTCGTTGGTGATGGTCGGTGCGCCGTAGGACTTGTCCAGCACGACATTGCGACCCTTGGGGCCCAGCGTGACCTTGACTGTGTCGGCCAGCTTGTCCAGGCCGGCAAGCATGCCCTGACGAGCTTCCTCGTCATACTCGATGATTTTTGCCATTGTTGCTTCCTCCGTCATGGCTTGAGGTTTCATGACCCACCGTCGGCGTGGAACGGAACCCGACCGTCAGCTGTCGTGTTATCACTCCCGCACCTCGAGTGCTAATTCAGCAGATTAGCACTCGATGGGGCCGAGTGCCAACCCGAAGGGAAAATACGCTGCAGGCTGTATGTCATGTTTGCCCTGACATGTCGGTAGCGGCGACGGATAATCCGCACACTGCACAGTCCTGGCTCAGGATCCGGATGTAGGCAAGGTGCCATAAAAAAGGACCCCGGAATGACCGGGGCCCCCATGACGAATACAGAAGATGACAATCAGAGCTTGGTGACCTTGGTTGCCTGCAGACCCTTGGGGCCCTGCTCCACCTGATATTCGACCTTATCTCCCTCATCAAGGGTCTTGAAGCCATCTGACTGAATGGCCGAGTAGTGCACGAACACGTCCTCGCCGCCATCGTCGGGATTGATGAATCCGTAACCCTTGCCAGCGCTGAAGAATTTCACAGTGCCTTGTGCCATAACTAACTTCCTTAACATAGGTGCCGCGTCACAACAGATACGAGACTGACCGCATCTGCCTGGTCGGCAAGGTCAGTTTAGGCCCATTTATGGGGCAATTGCAAAACGCCGAGCCGAAACTCTGAATGTTTTGCCGTCGTTTTCTTCCGCTGACAGGTTGGCCGAGCCTCACTGCATGAGGATGGCTTCCACCGGAGTGGAGGCCACAGAGGATTGCTCCACCTGTGCGATGCCCAGCACGTTGGCCACCTCTTGGGCAGTGGCCTTATCCGCCTCGTCACGGTAGCGGACCATGCTCACGCCAGGCAGGGCACCTTGCGGGTTGGATGCCGTGACCGCAGTGTAACCGGCATTGACCAGAACCTGGCGCTTCTTGCCGGCATACCCGGTGACCCTGGTTCCGTTGATGACGGTGACCCGCGTGCCCCGGTTGACCACCGGAGCCGGGCTGCTGCTGGAGGCACTGGCCGAAGGCGACTGGGTGGACGGCTCAGAAGTTTGTTCCTGGGAGGCTTGATCGGTAGCGGTCGCGCTACTTGAAGCCGAAGAGGAGGCTGAACGCTTGGGCAGATGGCTGCTGATGACCCGGGAGGCTTCAGTGTGCGTCTGCTGCCAGGGCAGGGAGCCGCTGACCGCAGCCCATACGCCCAGACCGCACAGCACCGCCAAGACAACCACCAGCAGGTAGGGCAGGACCCTGACCGACAGGGAACGCGGCCCGCGATGCACGCCGACCGGGCCCTTGGGAGGGTTATCGAACGCATCATGAACCTGAGGGCGCGCCTGCGTCCCATTGTCGCGCGTGCTAGCCATGAACTCTCCTCTGCTCCACCGGATCCTGAACCATTATAAGTAATGCGTCGCCGGGTCAACATTCAACTGACCATTCGACGTCCTCCGCCAACCCTGGAATGGCCGAGGCAGTCCTGACCGGCCCATATTGCCAAGCGATATAGTGACCTTATGAACAGCAGCCAGCCAATTGCCGCAACCCCCCCTGAGCCGACGAACCGAACCGGTACCAACCCTCCGACCATAGCAGGAGGCCAGGGCCGAACCCAGCGCAAACCTTTGAGCGCTTTGGTGGACCCCGGCTGGGCCCGCGCTCTGGCACCCGTCGAGCCCAACATTCATCGGATGGGCGACTTCCTCAGATCCGAGCTGGCACAGGGTCACCGCTACCTGCCTGCCAGCAAGAACATTCTGCGCGCCTTTACCATCCCCTTCGACTCCATCAAGGTCCTGATCGTGGGCCAGGATCCCTACCCGACGCCCGGCCATCCGGTGGGCCTGAGCTTCTGCGTAGACCCTGCAGTCAGCCCCATTCCCGGCTCCCTGCGCAATATCTATGCCGAGCTGAACTCCGACCTGGGCCTGCCCACACCTTCCAACGGCGATCTGACACCTTGGACCAGGCGAGGGGTCATGCTGCTCAACCGCTGCCTGACTGTGCGGGTGGGCAAACCGGCCAGCCACCGGAACAAGGGCTGGGAGGAGATCACCGACGCCGCCATCCGAGCTCTGAACGACAGACGCGACCAGGAGGGCAAGGTCCGGCCCCTGGTGGCAATTCTTTGGGGAAGGCAGGCCCAGAGCCTTGAGCCCCTCTTGACCAACGCGGCCATCATCAAATCCCCGCATCCCAGCCCCTTGTCGGCCCGGTACGGCTTCTTCGGCTCCCATCCGTTCTCCAAGGCCAACCAAGCGCTGGAGGCCATGGGCGCCGAACCGGTGGACTGGTCACTGACCTGAGTCCTGCCGGCTGAGTCGTCAGGAAATGCCGTTACCATGTCTGCTATGGCATTATTCCCACCTCGACCCAGTCAGTCCCCATCTGTTCAGCCCGGTCAGGACCGCCAGGTTCCGCCAATCAGCCAGGACGACCTGCAACGTTGCCGCCAGTTGGCCGACCGGATCCGGACCCGCTTTTCGAGGACTCTGGTAGGCCAGGAGAACCTGCGGGAGGCCCTGATCCTGACTTTGGTGGCCTCAGGACACATCCTGATCGAATCCGTGCCCGGCCTGGCCAAGACCACGGCCGCCCAGACCCTGGCCACCTCGGTCTCCGGCAGCTTCAAGCGGATCCAGTGCACTCCCGACCTGATGCCCTCGGATCTGGTAGGCACCCAGGTCTATGACTTCTCCACACAGCGCTTCTCCACACAGCTGGGCCCCATCCACGCCAACTTCGTCCTTCTGGACGAGATCAACCGATCCAACGCCAAAACCCAGTCAGCCATGCTGGAGGCCATGGCCGAGGGTGCCACCACAATCGGCGGCGAGCGTATAGCCCTGCCCCGGCCCTTCATGGTGATCGCCACCCAGAACCCCATCGAGGAGGAGGGCACCTACAACCTGCCCGAGGCCCAGATGGACCGGTTCATGCTCAAGGCCGTCATGACCTATCCCAATGCCGACCAGGAGACACGGATGTTGCAGATGCTGACCAGCCGAGGCACCGATATGCCCGGCAAGGACGATCGGGATGCGCTGACCATCGCCGATGTGGACTTCCTCAGGCAGAAGGCCCGGCAGGTCCACGTAGCACAGCCCATCATGCGATATGCGGTCGATCTGGCAGCCACCAGCAGGGGGGCTGGATCGCGACCCATCCAAGGGCTTGCAGAGCAGGTGAGGCTGGGGGCCAGCCCGCGCGCCTCCATCGCCCTGGTTCGCATCGGCCAGGCCAGAGCCCTGCTGACAGGCAGGGATTACGTCATTCCCGAGGATTTGAAGGACTGGGCCCATTCGGTGCTCCGCCACCGGATTCTGCTGACCTTCGAGGCCCAGGCCGACGGTGTCAGCAGCGACGACATCATCGACCAGATCGTCGACACGGTACCGGTGCCATGAGCCGTCGACGTCCGGATCATGACCCGGTCCGCAGGCGGATCGAGTCCTTGGACACCAGCCTGCGCCTTCCCACGGTGCGCAGGGCCCTGGGCCTGCTGGAGGGCGAGCACTCCTCCGGCCGTCGTGGCGGCGGGGACGAACGAGCCGACCTGCGCGCATACGAGTTCGGGGACGAAACCCGCATGATCGACTGGCACGCCAGCGCCCGGATGGGTCGGCCCATGGTGGTGGAGCGCGAGCGCCTGGTCACCAGTAGGGTCTGGCTGCTGCTGGATGTCGGCCGCGAGATGTCAGGAACATGCCCTGACGGGGAACAGGCCATCCAGGTGGCTGCCAACGCCCTGTGCATGTTCGCCTCCCTCTGCCTGCGCCGCAGCGATGAGGTGGATCTGGTCCTGGTCGATTCGTCCGCCATCCGACGCGTACCCTGCCAGGGCGGTTTCGCTCGATTCGAGCAGACCCTGGACCGGGCTCTGGAGTCACGGCTGGATCAGCCGCGCAACCTTGAGGCCCTGCTGGGCTACGCCGCAGGCATCCAGGACCGGCAGGCCATGCTGGTCATCGCCACCGACCAGTCGGCATTGAAGGTCGACCTGATTCCGACCATCAGACGGTTGGCCACCACCCACCCCCTGAACCTCATCGGAGTGGAGACCATGAATCCCCTGCGCCTGCAGCCTGCTACGGGCTCGGTAACGGATGCGCCCAGCGGACGCAAGATCCCGGCCTTCCTGCGCACTGTGAACGGGACGCGGGCGGTGGATCTGCACAGACGCTATCAGATAGAGGCCTTCAGCCGAGAACTGTCCAGAATCGGAGCCTCGCTGATCCGGGCCGACTCCAGCACAGCCATGTTCAACAGGTTCATCCACCTGCTTTCAGCCGGAAGACCAGGCATCCCCATGCGACGGACGGTGATGGCGGCATGAGTGCTGTCGTCCTGATTCGTCTGGCATCCGGTCATGGCCGAATCAAGGTCATGCCCACCATGACCCAGCCCATCTGGCTACTGGCTCTGACGACGGCCGCCATCATACTGACCCTGGCCCTGGCTGCCGCGGCCCTTCTTTTGCCCAGGTTCCGCCGTCACCAGGAAGAGCGTCCGATCCAAGCGAGCTCCGACACCCGCGATGCGTGGCGTCAGCAAATCGATAAGGTGGTGGCCCGGTACGACAAGGGCCAGCTGGACCGCGACCAGGCCATGACGGCACTGGCCACCATAGCGCGTGGATTTGCCTCCCGCTCCTGGAACAGCGACATGAAGTCCAAGACTTTGGCCGAAATCCAGGCCCAGCCCCGTACGCCCAGTACACGGAAGGGCCTGGACCTGCTTCGGCAGACCATAGATGCTTTATACCCGCCTGAATTCGCCCTTCCCCGGGACAGCGCAGGAACCGACGCCACAGTGGATCAGGCTGCCGACTGGGTACGGGATTTGATTGAACGGTGGCCGCAATGAGCATAGGCAATCTGTCCTGGAGGTGGCCCTGGCTGCCGGTTCTGGCCTTGGTCCTGGCCCTGGCGTTCGGCCTGCTGGCCTACCGTATGGCACGTCGCGGCAAGCTGGATCAGGAACCGGGAGCACGGGTCTGGACCTTGGACAGCGACATGGACACCGAGGAGGGCCATGAGGCGCTGCGGCACTGGCGGCGACTGAACCGCTGCGCCGCAATCCTGCTCGCTCTGGCCCTGCTGATGGTTTTGAGCCTGGCGGCAAGGCCCGCCCGGGTCGATCGGACATTGGAGCAGGGCCATAACCGCGATATTGTCCTATGCCTGGATGTGTCCGGCTCCACCCTGCCCTACGACCGGCAGGTGATCGCCTCCTACCTCGATCTTGTCCACAACTTCCGGGGCGAACGCATGGCCCTGAGCATATTCAACTCCACCTCGCGCACCGTCTTCCCCCTGACCGACGACTACGAGATGATCACCGCGGAATTGGGCAAGGCACGACGGATCCTGGACGGGGTGCAGTCCCAGGACCGCATCGATGCCATGAGCGGACGACAGTACCAGGACATCAGCGACTGGCTGGAGGGCACGCAGAACCGCCGGGACACCACCTCGCTGATCGGCGACGGGCTGGTGGGCTGCGCTGCACTCCTCCCACAATTCGCCCCCAAGGACCAGAGCGGATCGGCAAAGGCCGACCAACGGTCCAGCTCACTGGTCCTGGCCACCGATAACGTCGTCTCCGGCAAACCCACATACACCCTGGAGGAGGCACTCAAGCTGACCTCGGCCGCAGGAATCGCGGTGGACGGGCTCTATTCGGGACCGGACCAGGGCAGCGAGGATGAGACCACCCGGCAGATGAAGAGACTGATCGAAGCCCGTGGCGGTATTTTCCTGCGACGTCAGGATGGAAACTCCATCAACGCCTTGGTCCGCCGGATAGAGCATCGACACGGAGCCGACCCCCACCAGCAGGAGCAGTCCAGCCTGGTGGATGCACCCGGCTGGTGGACCCTGGCCCTGACCCTGGCGCTGTCGGGATATCTGCTCCTGGCCTGGAGGCTGAAGCGATGAACATACTCAAGTCCGTGACCTTTGAGCCTTTCCTGGGCTGGTTGGCCGGCGGCCTACTGGCGGGTCTGCTGCTGCTCCTGGCCATTGCGTTGGTCATCCATGGACTGCGCGAGGGTCGGGATACGGATGCCGACCGCTGGGCCCTGACCCGACGCACTGCCATGGTCCTGATCCTGGCCCTCATGGTCATGACCCCCAGCACGGTCAGCAAGACCACCAATAAAGCCGTCAACGCCACCGATGTCTTCATTGCGGTTGACGTGACCGGATCCATGGCGGTCAAGGATGCCGGATATGGCGACCAGGAAGGAATCAGCCGACTGGAGGCGGCCCGGACGGCCGTCCACGATCTGACACGCATCTACCCCGATGCCTCCTTCTCGGCCTTGAGCTTCGGCGCCTCGGCCAGCGTCGATCTGCCCCTGACCCCCGACGTGCGGGCTGTGGACAACTGGGCCAGGGGGCTGGTTACAGAGCCCACCTCCCAATCCTCCGGCTCCAGCCTGGATGCTCCACTGGATCGCCTGAGCCTGGTCTTGAAACAGACCAAGGACCGGCATCCCGACGACCGAATCCTGCTCTACCTGATCAGCGACGGCGAACAGACCGGACCCGATGAACGACGATCCTTCAGCGTTCTCAGGGAGGGATTAGACGATGCCTTTGTGCTGGGAACCGGCTCGGCCAAGGGCGGTATGGTGCCCTTGAGCTCCGATGTCGGCGGAAGCGACGGCGACGGTTGGGTGACGGACCCCAAGACCGGGCAGCCGGGCATCTCCGCCATGGACCCGAAAACCCTCAAGGCCATTGCGGACGAGATGAGCGGCCACTACCAGTCCCTGGCCAAGGGAACCGCGGTAGATGAAGGAGCCACGGCTGCGGCTTCCAAGCGCTACCGGGTGACCAAGGTCGACCAGGTCCGCCAACATGTCACCCCGCTGGTCTGGCCGCTGGCCCTGGTGGAGCTGGTCCTGATCCTGATTGAGGCGGGGCTCTGGATCCGCACTTCGAGGAGACTGCTATGAATAGGAAGTCCCGGCAAGGAGCAAGAGACGCAGGCCGCCTGCGAGTGCGCCTGATTTTGGCTGGCTTGGCCTTGATTGCAGCCCTGACCGGGGCCTGGGGCCTGATCAACGTCAAAGCCATCGCCACCTATAACGAAGGCACGCACACGTTGAGCACCAACGTTCGACAGGCCCAAAACCCCCAGGCCGATCCAGCATCCATCAAGGCCCTGCAGGACCAGGCCGAACATCTCTTCGCCCAAGTCGAACGGCCGGGACCCCTGATTCTGCCACAGACCAGACAGGCTGCCCAGGCCAACCGTGCTGCCAACGCTGCGCTGACCAGCCGCACGGAGCGTCTGCTCAAGAAGCAGAAGGCCGATAAGGCCCAGGACGGAAAGAACGAATCCGGAAAAGGGTCCTCTTCAGGACTGACCAAGCAGCAGAAGGCCGAGGTGGAGGACCTGCTCAAGCGCAACCAGCAGCAGAGCGAACCGTCCGCCTCCCCCACGCCGACAGGCAAGCCGGACGACAACAAGAGTCAGGGGAAGAATGTCAAGCCTTGGTGACCGACCGCGCACAACCTTTCGCGTGAGTCATTCCACCACCCTCTTTCCCAACAAATCGATTCCCATGCAGACGAACGTCCCATGACTATCAGACCGACAGAATTAGCGGTAAATCCGTCCACAGCCAGATGAACCGGACCTCATTCGACCACATGGCCCTACGGGGATCATTTCAAGATGATTGCAATGTTGTAGTAGAGACATGTATAGGTCATCCTCGTCACTACCCACCCTGGGTCCCTTCCTCGAACAGCAATCCTTCCTGACTGATCCGGAAGAGGCCCAAACCTGCCCCTGTCATGCGAGAGCGGCCCGCTGCCGGGCCATGCTGTTCGATATGGCACGGCAGTCGCGAACCACTCTGGTCCATCTGAGTGAATTAGCCGACCAAGCTCTGAGGGTCGACTGGGAAGGCCGGGCTGCTGAGGCCTATAAGGCCCAGGTGCGGGCCATGGATGCCGTCTGCCAGGATCAGCGCATCCAGGCAGGCCGCACCCTGAACCTGATCGATCAAGAGATCCGGCCATGAAGCGAACCATCACCGCCGCCCCCGACGCCAACGGCTATACGCGCACCGAGCTGGACCACCTGACCGGCATGGCGGACAGGCTCAACCAAGCATGTGGTGCCTTGGCCACCATGCAGTCCCAGTGGGTTCTGACTAATCAGGCCATCTGCAGAATCATGCCGGGGCTGCCTGCCCTCCCCTGCACCCAGGCTGCCGTGCCGCCGCCGGGTCATGCCCATCTGCCAATGGATCGGATGGTGTCCTTCTGCAGTGACCAGGCCCAGGCATGCGAAGATCTGCGCACCCGGCTCCAGTCTGTGGCCGACCGACTGACCAAGGCCTATGGGCTCTACTCGCAAGCTGAATCGTTCATGGACCGGCTGATGAGCTCCCTGACCTCCAAGGCCCTGACCGTCTTTCAGCCTATTGCCCCGTTCATGCTGGGATCCATCGGTTTGGGCCTGGGAGTAGCCAAACTGACCGGCCACCTGGATGCATCGCAATTCCAGGAAATTCTGGAAACCACGGCCAGCATCCAACAGCCCCTGCTGACCGCGGTCGCATCTGGCCCGTCCTCGGACCGTCATGATCCCATTGGCGGATTGGTCACCGGCCCCGGCCTGCTGATGCCATTGATACTCGCTCATTTCCAGGGTGACCGAATAGCTATGGAGCCCGTTCATCCGCAAGGCGAAGGATTGGGCGAGGCCCATAACATCGCCGGTGCTCTGCACAACCTGGAGACCCTGGGATCCTGTCGGGACGGCATTCCCTACGCCACAGTCGCCGTACAGCGTTATCGGGAGGTCGACGGCAAAGACCACTGGCTGGTCTACATACCCGGCACCAGCTCCCATCTGGACTCCCCGATCGGTTGGGCCCAGAACATCCAGCTCATGAGTGACAAGGCATCAGTGCGCGACAGGGCGGCCTCCCTGCGTCTAGTGGACCAGGCCATGCAGGATGCAGGGGTGCGCCCGGACGATCCGGTCAGCCTGGTGGGCCATTCCCAGGGTGGGATTGTGGCCGCCACCATGGCTTCGGATCTTTCGGACCGCTACAGCTTCGATCACATCGTGACCGTCGGCTCGCCCATCGCCCATCGCAAAATAAAGTCCGACACCTGGGTGACCAGCGTGGAGATGCGCGAAGAGCTGGTCTCCAGCCTTGATGGGGCTGACAACCCCTCCCGACCCAATCAGCTGACAGTCAGGGGACGAGCGGGCGGGCCTCCTCCTCCAGGCGGGACACAGACCGGTCGGACAGTGACCACTGCCGGACCCGGCAAGGAATCCACCCACGGCATGGCCTACCAGCAGGCGGCCTGGGCTGATGCCCGAGATCAGAACTCACCAGCAGTACGACGTCAGGACGACCACTTCGCCCATGCCATCGAGGGCGATCTGCAGGAGACCCGCTACTACCGTGGCAGGCTACGACGGTGAGCGGGACACGCGGCCCCCCAGGAGCACCCATGCCGCTTCCTGCTGGTTGACCCGGTCGTCTAGGCTGGAAGCATGAACCTGAGCCGAATCACCCCAGTCATCCCCCTCAATCCCCTGGACGGACGTTACCGCAGACAGACCGCCGATCTGGTGGATTATCTGAGCGAGCCTGCCCTGAACCGCGAGCGCATGCTGGTCGAGGTCGAGTGGATGATCATGCTGGCCAACGGCTACCAGGGCAACGGCCAGCAACCGGTCCTGCCGGGCGTAGAGCCTCTGACCGAGGCAGAACAGGCCTACCTGCGCGCCATACCCGAGGATTTCGACGCCGACGGCATCACCGAACTGGCAGGCATCGAAGCCCAGACCCACCACGATGTCAAAGCTGTGGAATATTACATCGACCGCCGCCTGGAGGCTGCAGCCACAGCCCTTGGCCCCGAGTCCCAACTCCCTAGGCTGACACCCCTGGTCCACTTCGCCTGTACCAGCGAGGACATCAACAACCTGGCCTATGCCCGCTGCATCCGAGGCGGGGTCGAGCAGGTCTGGCTCCCCAAGGCCACCCGGATCGAGAAGCATCTGGCAACCATGGCGGAGCAGTACCGGGATCTGCCCATGCTCGCTCTGACCCACGGCCAGCCGGCCACACCCACCACCCTGGGCAAGGAGATGGCGGTCTACGTCCATCGGCTGCACCGGCAGCTGGACCGAATCCACAATCAGGACTACATGGGCAAGATGAATGGCGCCACCGGAACCTTTGGCGCCCATCTTGCCGCCCTGCCGCAGGTGGATTGGATTGATCTGACGCGGACCTTCATCGTGGAGCGGATGGGTCTGGTCTGGAACCCGCTGACGACCCAGATCGAGTCGCACGACTGGCAGGCCGAGCTCTTCAGCAACATCGCCCACCTGGGCCGGATCCTGCACAACCTGTCCGTGGATGTCTGGATGTACATATCCCGCGGCGTCTTTGCCCAGGAACCCGTCAAAGGCGCGACAGGATCCAGCACCATGCCCCACAAGGTCAACCCCATACGATTCGAGAACGCCGAAGCCAATCTGGAGATCTCAGGAGCCCTGCTGGACACCCTGGCCACCACCCTGACCGAAACCCGTTGGCAGCGGGACCTGACCGACTCCACCACCCAGCGCAACATCGGTTCGGCCCTGGGATACAGCCTGCTGGCTCTGGACAACCTGGACGGTGGACTGCAGACCATCCACCCGGACAAGGCACTGATGGCCCGCGAGCTGGACAGCAACTGGGAGGTCCTGGGCGAGCCTATACAGACGGCCATGCGGGCCGCTGGACTGGCGGGACGTTCAGGCATGGATCATCCCTATGAGCAGGTCAAGGAGCTGATGCGGGGCAAGAGAATCGGACGGGAGGATGTCGAGCACTTCATCGATGGCTTGGATTTGGACCGGGACACGGCCAGTCGGCTCAAGGCCTTGACGCCGGCAACCTACACAGGCGCAGCCGGAACCTTGGTGGACTTCGATCGCGACTGACCATGACCCCGTCCCAGTCGACCATAACCCCCGAGGACACCGATTCCGCCGATCCCGTCAAGGCGGATCAGGTCGTCATCCGGGACACCCCGCCCCAACGGGTCCACGATGCCGAGGATCTGCTGCGAGCCCTGGCTGCTCTGATCCTGGGAATCCTGGTCACCCTGGCGGCTGTCTATCTGAAGGGCATAGCGGCCGGGGTCGAATCGGACATGCGCCAGGCCGGCAATGCCATGGACTGGCTCATGGACGTACCTACCGCCTTCCTCCAGCAGGCAGTGACCGTGACCGTGGTCCTGACCGTGATTGTCCACCTGCTGGTCAACAGGGAATGGATCCAGGCCATCACCGCCCCCCTGGCCATGTTCCTAGGGTTCGGGCTGGTCATGCTGACCTCCAACCTGATCCTGAAGGCGGGCAACCCGACCTTGATTGCCTCATTCAGCTCCCAGAACGCCATAGGGTCACCCGTCCTGCTTCCCGACTTCTATGCCGGTCTGGCTGCCTTCCTGAGCGCAGCAGGACCCCGTCGCTTGCGCAGCTCGGTCAAGTGGGGATGGAACGCCCTATATATTGTGGCCGTCATCATGGTCGCCATATCCTCCAACTCGGCCAGCGGGGTTCTGGTTTCGCTGATTCTGGGACGGATCATGGGCATGGTCGTCCGATACCTGGCGGGCACGCAGAACAAGGGTGCCTGGGGACAGGGAGTGGTACAGGCCATAGCATCCATCGGCATCCAAACCGCCAGTCTGGAACGTCAGGATCCAAGTCTGGATGCCGATGGCCAGCCCCTGCCTGCCCTCGCCGACGACCTTATCGAGGCCTCCCGCATCTACAGAGCCCAGGACAGGGATGGCCACACCTACACGGTGTCGGTCATGGACGGCCAGTTGCACACCATGGGCTATCTGATGCAGCTCTGGCAGTGGATCAAACTGTCCGGAGTCTCCATGCGCCGGGACCGGTCGGTCAGAAACTCCATGCAGCACCACATGGCCATGCTGACTGAACTGCGGGACCTGGGGCTGACCTCCCTGCACCCCTATGGCCTGGCGGAGAGCGCGGAATCCTCAATTCTGGTCCTGGAGGATGACGTCCACCTTCGGCTCCTGGAGCCTGGAAGCCTGGACACGGACAGGGCCAAGCAGCTGATGGACTACCTCCGCCGGGCCAACGATCGCGGCTTTACACACCGCCGCATCCGCCCGGAGACTCTGGCCATGGACCAGTCGGGCTCCATGGTCATCGCCGGCTGGGAGAA
Source organism: Bifidobacterium sp. W8104 (assembly GCF_016100735.1). Taxonomy (NCBI): domain Bacteria; kingdom Bacillati; phylum Actinomycetota; class Actinomycetes; order Bifidobacteriales; family Bifidobacteriaceae; genus Bifidobacterium; species Bifidobacterium sp. W8104. The sequence goes on along the minus strand of NZ_JACFRW010000001.1, from coordinate 1,650,840 downwards.
CGGCGACAGCGCCAGCTCCCAAGCCAACATCGCCCTGGACCGCATCCAGCTTCTGGCCCTGGTTGCCACGATGATCGGCGTGGACCAAGCCATCGAGGCCGCCCGTGCCTCCTGGGGGGTCAAGACCCTGGCCGGACTGTCGCCCTTCTGCCAGATGGTGGCCATTCCCTCACAGACCCAGTCCCTGCCCGGCTGGGATCGGCAGATTCTGACAGACCTTCGCAAACAGCTGCGGGCCCTGGCTCCACCTGAGTCGGTGGCGGAGACCGGCCAGGTGACCCTTTCCCGCTTCAGCCTGCGTAGCTTCGTGGCACTGGCCCTCTTGGTGGTGGCTGTGGCGGTCATCATCACCCAGTTCAACCTGCCCCAGGTCATCAGCGCCGTCCGCAACGCCAACCCTTGGATGGCCGGACTCTCCTTCCTGCTGGGGTCACTGTCCTGGGTGGGCTGCGCCATCACCCTGGGAGTCTTCATCGACCCGGCCAAACGCGACTTCAAGGGCATCTTCCTGTCCCAGGTCGCCTCCTCGTTCACCTCGGTCTCCATGCCCGCCGGGGTGGGGCCGGCCTTCGTCAACCTGCAGTTCCTGCGGCGGGACGGTTACGACAACACCATGGCCACGGCCATCATGAGCGCCGTGGTGGCGGTCCAGTTCGCAACCACCTTCTGTCTGCTGATCGTCATCGGGCTGTTCACAGGGCGCAACACCCTATCCGGGATGATCCCCACCAACACCCTGGTCATCGTCATCGGGACGGTGGCCATCATCGCGGCCCTGATCATGGCCATCCCATACACGCGGCGGCTGGTCATGGAACGGCTGATGCCCATCGTGGCCTCCTACGCCCGCCACCTTGTGGAGATTCTGACCCAGCCCAGGCAGCTGGTGGTGGCCGTGCTTGGGGCCGTGCTGCAGTCAGCCGCCCTGGGCATGAGTTTCTGGGCCGCCCTGATGGCCTTCGGATGCAGGACCAACGTGTTCGAGACCACCTTCGTCTTCCTCCTGGCCAACACGCTAGGCTCGGCCGTCCCCACCCCCGGCGGTCTGGGGGCCATAGAGGCAGTGCTCTTCTCCGCCTTCCGCCTGGCAGGTGTTCCCTCGGGCGTGGCCATATCGGCCACTCTGGTCTTCCGGGTGGCCACCTACTGGCTACGCATCCCCCTGGGAGCCCTGGCCATGCGTTGGCTGAGCAGCCATAATCGCATCTGAGGAACCTTCGGGCAGTCCCAATCCCGACGGCCTCAAAAAACGCGTGGTGAAATGTCGAAAACCCCCGGAAAATGCGGTGTTTGGGCCTAATCTGCGCTAATATCAGTCATTGACCGTTGGGCTTTCCCCAAATCAAGCAGTGGGAGGCCCCCGAAAGAAGGATGTTCTATGGCATACAACAAGTCTGATCTCGTTTCGAAGATTGCACAGAAGTCCAACCTGACCAAGGCTCAGGCGGAAGCTGCTGTCAACGCCTTCCAGGATGTCTTCGTCGAGGCCATGAAGTCCGGTGAGGGTCTGAAGCTGACCGGTCTGTTCTCGGCCGAGCGTGTCAAGCGTGCCGCCCGTACCGGACGCAACCCCCGCACCGGTGAGACCATCAAGATTCCGGCCAGCTATGGCGTGCGCATCTCTGCCGGCTCGCTGCTGAAGAAGGCCGTCACCAACAAGAAGTGAAACCAGCCTTTCTGCAAGGGCCCCGGCATCCATCCAAGGATGTCGGGGCCCTTCCTTTTACAGTAAGATCTGACGGATGATCAGCAGTGCAAACCGGACCCTAGGCACTCGGCTTTCCGGCACCCCTCAGGAAGTCCATCAGGGAGTGGTATCGGGGTGGCCCCAGATGGTCGAAGGGATCGGGCAAGGCCACCTCGACTCGGTGAGAACCGCCCAGGACCAGGTGGCTCCAATCACATGACCATGCGCGCGTTCCCCGGTCCGCCATACGGACGAAGTCGCCACGCAGACGGGCCCGGGTATCCTCCGGAGGCTGGTCCATGGCGCGCTGCACCTCGGAGTCGTCGACCGGCGAGCGCATGAGCCCATACCTGACCAGGCCGGGGAAGGACCTTCCCGCGCTCAGATCGTGATAGTCCAGGTCCAGCGCCTCTTCCAGAACCCTTCCGGCGCCTCGTCGACTCAGGCCCTGGAGAAGGCGCAGCTTGGCAGCCCAGTCCACCCAGTCAGCCAGATCCTGCCAACGTCCCTCGTCCAGCGCATCCAAGGCCGACCTCCAAAGTCGCAGGGCACGCAGAGCCTGGGACCGGTCGATACCTATATCCTCCTGTTGGTCGACCAAGGCCTTGCAGGCCGACCAATAGGCCTCTTGCAGACCCAGAGCACTGATGCCACCGGTCTTTGTGGAATCCTGCAGTTCCAGAGTGACCCGGCCGGTCCGATCCCGACTGACGACTCGGACGGCTGCACCGGGGTCAGCCAGGGCGCAGTCGACCAGGTCTGGCCGTCTGCCCCGACGGCAGGCTTGCTCGATCAGATTGAGGACAAGGTGGGTGCTAGCCATCTTGAACCAAGTGGCCAGCGGCGACCGGTTGGTATCCCCTACGATCACATGCAGACGACGCCATCGCTCGGGATCAGCCAGAGGCTCGTCACGGGTGTTGACCATGGGACGGGCACGGGTGGTGGCCGAGGAGACCGCCTCATCCAGAAAGTCGGCCCGCTGGCTGAGCTGGAACCCATCGGGACTCAGACGACCCGCCCCGGTGATCAGCTGCCGGGTGACCAAGAAAGGGACCAGGCAGGCTCCGACCATGTCCAAGGGGACTCGCCGGTCCAGCAGGTAATTCTCATGGCAGCCGAAGGCATGGCCTTGGGCATCCACATTGTTGGCGAAGACGTGAACCTTGACGGGCCTGCGCAGGTCCTCCGCCAGACGATTCCGGGCGCGATCTGCAAGGTCGGCCATGATCCGCTCCCCGGCCAGCACCTGGGTCAGGGCTGTCAGCGGATCACGGGCCTCCGCTGTGGCATACTCCGGGTGGGAGCCCACGTCCAGGTAGAGCCGGGCACCATTGGGTAGATAGATGTTGGTTGATCCGTGCTTATCAATGAGAGGGCGGAACATGGCCATAGCCACCCTGCCGGCGGCGTAGGGGGCACTGGCACCGGTCAGGCTCAGTCCATACTCGGTCTCGATGCCGAATATCCTGTGAAAGTCCGAGTCAGTCCCCTGCCCCTGCCCTTCCGCCATGGATCACTGACCGCCCTTCTGGACGAAGCCCTGCACATACTCCTTGGCGTTGGTCTCCAGGGTGGTCTCGATGTCATCCAGGACGGCATCCAGGTCGGATCCAGCCGTCTGGCCCTGTTCCTGTGCACCGGTCTGCGGCAGATCCTCTTCCTGCTCCTGCTGCTGCCCGGCTGCCATGCGCCGCCCCTGCTGGGATGCCTCAGCCATGGTCACTCTCCTTCCCGGCGCGTATCAGCGCCCGCTCAGATACGTGTTCAAATCCTCCGCGATGAGTCCGTTGGTGGCCACCACGTCGTTGCTGCCCTCCCAGCGCACATGTCCGCCGTCCCAGCGCCAGAGAGTGCCCTTGGCCTCCCGGACCACGACAGCCGCCGCAGAGACAGCAGGGATGTCCCAGGAGTGCAGGGCCGGCTCGAAATAGGCGTCGTAGCTTCCGTCCGCCACCCGGCACAGATCCAGCGAGACAGGACCGACGCGCTTGATGTCGGCAGGCTTGCCGGCCATGCGCGAGACGATCTGCAGGACCTTTTCGGACTCGTTGGGGAAGTACGACATGCCGAAGCTGATCACTGATCCGGTCAGGGTGGTCATAGTGGAGGGGATGATCTTCTCCCGCTTGTCGCCCACGATGGTTCGTCGGATCCTGATGGCGCCCTGGCCCTTGGCTGCCAGATAGGTCAGGCCCAGGACCGGGGCATGCACGATACCCAGGACCGGTGAGGCGTGGCCCTTCTCATCCACGGCGAACAGGGAGATGGTCAGCGTCCATTCGGCCATGTTGCGTACGTAGTTGACCGGACCGTCGATGTGGCCCAGGCACCAGTAGCGGCCGCCCGGACGGCGGTTGCCGGCCTCCTCCTCCCAGAAGCCATCCATGGGGTCCAGGGCGGCGATCTTGGTCCGGCAGTAACGGATCAGACGCGTGTCAATGCCCGGAGAGAACTGGGTGCCCTGGCCAATGGCTGATGTGGAGCGGGGATCGTGGGGATTGATCTGGTCCTGGAGGGCATGACGGCCGGCCTCCACAGCGATGGTGGCGGCCTGCATGGCCAAATCGCGCAATTCCATACTTCTCTTCTCTTTCAAACGGGTGGTCGAGGCATTGCCGACCGTGGTCCACCGGTGGTCGTCCGGTCTGATATCGGACTATTTTCTGCGCTATGAGCAGTATATGTCGCGGCCATCCCGGCAGGAAGACCGTGTGTGACCCAACGGATCGGACAGGTCCACGACCCTGGTCCTAGACTCCCCCTCCGGTCCCTGCTCGTCAAGAATGACACGACTCCAGGAGACTGCCCTGACCACATCAGGGCAACGGTGGAGCAGCTGGGAACGGCACCAGGCCCGGGTCTGCTCCGGACCCTGGTCCATGGCCCTGGTGATCTGGTCGCGATTGGCCAGTTGCAGAACGGATCCTCTGAGTCGCCAGGGCAGGTCACGGCCGGGATCCACCCGTGCCCAGGCCAGATCCAGGGCCGCCAGATGGGGATCCGACCAGTCGGATAGGGACCGACGGCGACGCAGACGCTCCAAGAGCTGCCACTTGAGCAGCCATTCCAACCTGCCTGCCTGGTCATGCATGGCCAGACGGCCCTCGTCGTCGCACGAACGAACCAGAGCCAGATCCTCGAGCGCCTGGCCCCAGAGGTTCAGAACCCGGTCGTCGGCACAACCTGGCCGGTCGGCATCCCTTCTGACCTGTCGGACCGCATCCAGCAAGGCCCCTTGAATGGTCAGCGCATCGGCGAATCCTCCGTTTGCCAAGGCCAAAGGCTTGGTCAGGGTGACATCACGGGAAACCGTGTGCAGGGCCGACACCGGATCATCCAGCGTCCAGCGATCCAGCAGTTCATCGACCAGACGGGTCGAATCTCCCTCGGACTCCAGGAGCGCCAGCAGCAGATCGGTGGTCCCCAGCTTGAGGACAAGGGGCGCATCCAGCCGGTTGGCATCGCCCACAATCACATGGAGACGGCGGCTGCCCGGCCCCGCATGGGACTCGTCCCGGGTATTGATGATCGGTCGTCCGAAGGTGGTCTGCAGTCCAATCCGGCTGGTCAGATAGTCGGCGCGCTGGCTGAGCTGGAAGCCAGCCCCCTCGCTCCTGGGCCCCAGGCCCACCCTGCCCGAACCGGTGTAGATCTGTCGGGTGACGAAATGAATAGTCATCAGGGCCGCCACCCTGGCGAAGGGCACCGCCCTATCCATCAGGTAGTTCTCATGCGATCCCCAGGCGGCACCCTTGCCGTCCACATTGTTCTTATAAAGAGCCAGGCCTCCGGCCCTTTCTGCGGCCAGGGCCATCATCCGGTCCCCCGCGCGGTCCTGGACCAGCGCATCGAAGGCATTCACCGTTTCCGCCGAGGCATACTCGGGATGGGCATGATCCACATAAATCCGAGCGCCATTGGGAGCTGCCACATCGATCAGCCGGGCACCAGGCGCATCGGTGAGCATGCTCGGAGCGGCAGCTGAACGTGGTAGCCGACCTCCCCTGGCATCATTGACCGGATCCTCATTCCCGTAGTCCCAGCGGATGTGCGCCAAGTCCGGCTGGGCAGCGGCCCTTACCAGACGCAGGGCCAAAGTACGCGGATCAGCGCCGGGATCCTGGGGGTCGGCAATGGCATACTCCGTTTCGGTGCCCATAACCCGCCCGGCATTCATGACCGCTCTCCTGGCCCGTCGACTGGGCGAACCTCCTGGACCTGTCCCGGGCGCAGTCCGGCCAGATCAGCCCAACGGTCCGGATCCTGGCCACGCAGCTCCTCAAGAGTGTCCTCATACTGCCCGCGGACCGCCCTCGTGCAGAACCCACGGTCAAGACCCACCTGTCGACCCTGCTCGATGGAGGCCTTGACCGCCATGGTCTTGACCCGATCAACCAGGTTGTGCAGCATGGCGCCGGAGACCGCAGACTCCAGGTAGAGGGGCTGCCAGCGGCCGGTGGCATCCATGACCTTGCCCAGCAGATGGTCACCATCCCGTGCGAAGAGTCCATCGACCAATACTTGGATCAGCTCCTCCGGACTGGCATCATCCTCCATGGGCATATCGGAACCCAGATATTTGCCCAGAATGGCGGCGGACCTGGTCCTGTCGGGCCGGTCGATGCGGATCTTGACATCCAGCCGTCCTGGGCGCAGAACCGCCGGGTCGATCATGTCGATGCGGTTGGAGGCACCGATGACCATGACCTGGTCCAGGGACTCGACACCGTCAAGCTCGGTCAGGAACTGGGGGACGATAGTGGTCTCAACATCCGACGAGATGCCCGATCCCCGGGTTCGCAGCAGGGCATCCATCTCGTCGATGAAGACCACCACCGGTCCACCCTGGCCTGCCAGGCTGCGGGCCCTGGCGAACAGGCGGCGGACCAGCCGTTCCGACTCCCCCACGAACTTGTTGAGCACCTCGGGGCCCTTTACCGACAGGAAGATCCCGTGGCCGTCGCTCTCCTGGGCCAGGGCACGAGCCAGGGCCTTGGCGATCATGGTCTTGCCGTTGCCGGGCGGCCCGTAGAGCAGGACACCCTTGGGGGCCTGAAGCCCATAACGACGCATCAGATCGGCATGTTGGAAGGGCAGCTGGACCGCATCACGAATCCGCTCAATCTGCCTGTCCAGACCCCCAATATCCGAGAAGTCCATGTCGGGAGCCTCCTCCAGCAGCATGTCGGACCGATCCGACTCAGGCAGAACAGCCAGGGCCATCGAACAGCTTTCGTCCATGAGCAAGGCGCTGCCCGCCTCAATGGGCTGGTCCTGCAGAGAGCCCGCACGAGCAGCGACGCGGGTCTGCCCGGAGGGGTCTTCCACCAGCAAGGCTCCGGATTCCAAGGTCTCCCGCAGCGTGCGAACCTGCCCGGTCACCGGCTGATCGTCCACACGCACCACCACCATATCGGCATTGAGCAGAACCTCCTGGCCGGCCCTGATCCGCTCGGCGTGGATATCGGGCGCCAGGGGCACCACCATCCGTCTGGATCCGTTCAGGATCAGCAGGCGGGCCTGCTGCACCCCCTGGCTGTCATAGGCGACGGAATCCACGCCCAGGGCAAGGGCGACCGTCAAGGGCGGTTGGCCCAGCTGGGCCAACTGGCTCTTGGCCTTGGACAGTTCCTTGGCAGCCCTGGTCAGCGCCGCAGCCAGGGCCCGGTTGCGCCGATCAGCGGCCTGGTCCTGGTCATTGGCAGATTCAGCCTGCTCAACATCATCGGACTGCATGACTTCCCTCCTTCGTCCGCCCTGGGAGCCCCGCTCGGCCTGGACAGCCAGCCGGGCGGGAAGACTCAGCTGCAGCGGGCTCCGTCTTCCAAACGAGCTCCACGGGCCCAGTCCATGGCCTTCATGGCGCGCTTGCCGGCAGCCTTGACAATCTGAAGTTCCAGGGGCAGGGTCTTGGTGCCTACCCAGAGGTGACGACGGTCCATGGCCAGCCGACCCGGCTCCAGATGCAAGGGAAGACCGGGCTCATCCCCTCGGGCCGGTGCCGCCCTGAGCACGGTCAGCCCTGTCTGCCTGTCCTGCGGGTCATCGCCTTGCCGATACAGACACCAGGCTCCCGGTTCCGGGCTGCAGGCCCGGACCTGTCGGTCCAGGGCGAAGACGGGCACATCGAAACGCATGTGGGCATCCTGGTGGGTGATTTTGGCAGCCACCTGGTAAGCACCTTGGGTCTGCTTCTTGGGTTGAATCCGACCTTCCGCAAGGGCCTCCAGGCTTGCAGCCAGCAGGTGGGATCCGTCCTCAGACAGGCGGTCCAGCAGCTCGCCCGAGGTCTCGTGCGGCCCGATCTCCACGGTGGATTGGGCCAGGATTGGCCCTTCATCCATACCGGCCGTCAGCCGAAAGACCGTGGCGCCGGTAATGGCATCCCCGGCCCAGATGGCCCGCTGTACCGGAGCCGCCCCCCGCCACTGCGGCAGCAGGGAAAAGTGCAGGTTGTACCAGCCCCCCTCAAAGGCATCCAGGACCGGCTGACGCAGGATCCGCCCGTAGGCCACGACGGCTGCACAGCTGGCACCAGTATCCTGCAGCCGTGCCGGAAAATCCGGATCGGATGGGTTGTTTTCAAGAACGGGAATCCCCAGCTTCAGTGCCTCAGCCTTGACCGGACTGGGATGCAGATGCCTTCCACGCCCCTGGGGAGCGTCGGGTCTGGTGAGCACGGCAGCAACCCGGAAATGCTCCTGATCGGCCGCCAACAATCTCAGAGATGGCAAGGCGACCTGAGGCGTGCCCGCGAACAGCAATGTCATGACCATATAGGCAATCTCCTTTTCATCCGACGACTTCGGACCTCCGCGCCTTCACCGAACCTGAGGAATGTTCACCCCTGCCTCGATCAGAGCGGTGCGCAGTCCATAGGGGTCACTGAATCGCAGGCTGCGGATGCCGGCCTTGTTGGCACCGACTACATTCATACCCTTGTCATCCACAAAGAGGGTCCTGTCAGCCTGGATTCCGAACTGATCCAGGGCATAGCGGTAAATGGCCGGGTCGGGTTTGCGCATGTGGATGGGCCCGGAGACCACCACCCCGTCCAGCCTATGCAGGAAGGAGTCGCCGTCCCAGGCGTAATGGAAGAGCTCTGTGCCCCAGTTGGTCAACCCCCATACACCCAAGCCTGCCGCCTTCAGATCATCCACCAGCATGCGGGCACCGGGCACCGGGCCGGTCAGCGAATCGACGAAGTGGTCACAGTAGTAGGCGAACATGTCATCCCAGGGTGACCCGCATTCGGCGGCCACCCAGTCACGGGCCTGGGCGCAGGTGGCTCCGCCGTCCATCATGTTGTTGGCCCGGTAGAAGCCGGAACGGTTGTCGTCCAGCAGGGCTTCGATGCTCCCGCGCCCGTATCGGGCCACCATGGCCATCTCGGGCTGCCAACGAATCAGGACGTTGCCGAAGTCGAAGATGACCTGCTCAATGGGCTGACCCTGGGCCTGAGCTGCTTCCTGCCCAGCCTGGATCACATCTGCCTCAACCCGGATCTCGCCCGGCCATCCCTTCATGGCTCTCCGCCTTTCCTGAGTTCGTTCTTATACACCTTTGACTGCGTTCCCTCATGAAACCACGTCGCATAGACCCCCTGCATATCCGCCTGGAGCCCCAATCAGGTCAGATCCTTGGGATCCATCCGGAAGCGCAGCTCTCCTCGCCCACGGCCGGCCACGTACTTGGCCTGAGCCTGCTTGAGATCATCAGCCAGCTTGTCCCGGCGGCTGGTGGGCACCCGAACCAGGGCTCGGACCCTGTCCTGGGTTCCCTCCAGATAGCCGGCTTTCAGCGTGGATGGTGCCGGTATGGGCACAGGCCCAAGCAGGGCAGGAACAGGCTCAGGACCAGCATCCGTCACAGCCTCCTGACCTGGCGCAATCCCGACGGCGTCCAACATCCAGACGACGGCCTCCCTTTCGCCCCAGATTGCAGCCATGCCGACCGCAGGGGGCATGGCGGTCAGCCGACGGTCCTCCAAATCGGCGGCGGCCAACACCGGCCCCTGCCAGGTCATCAGCGCCTGGGCCAGCTGAGGATCGCACTCCCCCAGCAGGAGCACCTGACCTCCCTGTGCCCGGGAGCGGCAGAAGGAGGCCACGCGCATCCAGGCTCCCAGGGTGTCCATACGAGCATCGACGCCAGGGGCATACAGGCTGGTCCAAGCGTCAAGAATGGCCACGGCACGGTATCCTCGCGACAACCGAGGCAGATGCGAATCGCCAGTGTCTGTATTGTTGCCATCGACGCCCGAACCAACCACCCTGGGCTCGGCGCCCGGGGTGGCGATGACCAGACAGGGACGATCCTGTACACGCTCGACCACCCCACGGGGTTGGCTGGGCGAAGAGATGACGATGGGCACGTTTCTGAAGAGCATGCGCAGCTCCTGGGCCGTCCCGGCGGCACCTACCCTGACCACCCGAAGCCGTGAGCTCCCGCAATCCGGGCAGGACCAGTCCGTAGCCGCAGCCCCGCACCAGGCGCATCGCGGCGCGCCAGGCCGCCTGGCCCGCAGGGGTCCGGTGCAACGCGGGCAACGAGCCTGATGATGGCAGCGAGCGCAACTCAGGCTCTCGAAAATGCCGTCCTGAGGAATGGACAGCAAAACCGGGCCACGCTCCAAGGCTTTGTTGATAACAGCGACAGCGGTATGAGGAACCCGGGCGCCCATGGTCGGGTCGGCCAGATGGCTCAGTTCCTCCCGGTTCAGCCAGCGAATCCAAGGCTGTAGGGTCGTCACCGCAGGCCGGTCAAGCGTCAAAGCGGTGCCTGGACCGGTCACGCCAGAGTCTGCTTCGGCAGCCTCGGGCAGACTCTCCCAGTGGGAACGCACACTTCTGGCACGGGCCATGGCCAGGAAGACGCCGCCATGGGCACGCGCCCGCAGCCTCAACACCCCACGGGCGTTGGCGTATGGCATCATCCCGTCGGCATACTGGTAGCTGGCATCGTCCATCAGAGCGAAGAGGGCTGGACCCTCCACCGGGGCGTACATCGTAGCCCGCAGCCCGATGGCGCAGCGGACCTGACCGGAAGCCAGGGCAAGGTAGGCCCTGTAGCGCTCGGCAGGAGCCATGCCGCTGTCCAGAATGGCGAAATCCCCGGACCAGCCGCGCGCCTCCTGTTGGCCAGGACCTGCGGTGACAGAAGGGCCAAAGGGGCGCAACCCAAGTTGCTGGAGGACTGCAGACAGGTGGACCACCTGACGGGTGCCCGGCAACACCATAACCGCCGATCGGCCGGCCAGCAGGGCGGCTATCAGCACCCTGGCAGCCAGCAGGGCGGCCTGGTCCATGCCAGGCAGAATGTCAGCCAAAAAGGCGGCGAAGACATCATCCTCCAGTGATTGATCCAGATGCTCCAGCCCCTGATAGCCCGGATCAATCCGCTGTTTCATATCCTTGTGTCGCTGGGCCAGCCCGGCCACCCAGGCGGGGTCGGACGCCAATCGGGGCTGACCGGGAACCAGCTGCTGCTCCTTGTCGATACGCGCCACACGAGGGGGAAGGGCCAGCCGCAGAATGTTGGCCTCGGTGCCCCCATAGGCTCTGGCGATGGCAGTGATGTCCGCGCGCAGGGAAGGTGAGATCAGGCTGCGATCCAGCACCACCCGCTCCAGGAAACGCAGGGAGGCGCGGGGAACCTGGCTGTCTGCCACGCGTTCCCAGATGATGCCGTTGACCCTGCGCGCTCCGAACCGGACGCGAACCAGGCATCCTGGCTGTGCATGATCGTCCTGGTCGGCATCCACCAGATAATCGAAGGTCCCGCCCAGATGAGTGGCCTGCACGTCCAGCACCACCCGTGCCACAGGAAGTTCATCGGCCGGGCGGCGGGGAGGCTTCCTTCGACTGCTGCTCGAACGACGGCGTGGGGCAAGACCATCCAGGGCGGGCTGACTGACGGCCTGCGAATCCATGGCTGCTCCCCTCGCTTTCACAATTAAGAGAACCACGGCGGATTCCCCGGTCGACGACCTGGAAACCCACCGTGGCTCTTGACGAACAGCTACTACCTGGTCATGCCGATGGCGGCCTTGAGCTCGCCCACCTTGTCCACCTGCTCCCAGGTGAAGTCGGGGTCCTCCCGGCCGAAGTGCCCATAGGCTGCAGTCTTGGCATAGATGGGTCTCAACAGATTCAGCTCGTCGATGATGGCAGCAGGCCGCAGGTCGAAGACCTCGCGTACAGCCTCCTGGATCCGCTCCCGGCTGACCCCCTGCTCGGTGCCATAGGTCTCCACGTTGACGCTGACCGGATCGGCTACGCCAATGGCATAGGCCACCTGGACCTCGACCCTGTGCGCCAGTCCAGCGGCCACGATGTTCTTGGCCACCCAACGCGCGGCGTAGGCAGCGGACCGGTCGACCTTGCTGGGATCCTTGCCGGAGAAAGCGCCGCCTCCATGATGGGCCGCACCGCCATAGGTGTCCACGATGATCTTGCGACCGGTCAGTCCTGCGTCAGCCGCAGGGCCGCCCAGAATAAAGGAACCGGTCGGATTGACCAGCACCCGGTAGCCCTGGTGCTCGACGGCCTTGCCGCAGACGCGATCCAGCACGGGCGTGATGACATGCTCCATCAACTGCTCCTGCAGCCAGTCATGACCCACCTCGGGATCGTGCTGAGTGGAGATGAGGACCGTGTCCACCCGGCGGGGACGGTCATCCTGATCGTATTCGATGGTGACCTGGGTCTTGCCGTCGGGCCGCAGATGGGGGATGATCCCCTCCTTGCGAACCTGTGCCAGCCGGAAGGCCAGCTGATGGGCCAGATAGATGGGCAGGGGCATGAGCGTGTCGGTCTCATCACAGGCGTACCCGAACATGACGCCCTGGTCGCCGGCCCCCTGGGACTGGTAACGTTCCTCACGGGTGGCAGCACTTTCCTGACTGGCCGACAGCCGTTCCACACCCTGGTTGATTTCCTTGCTCTGCTCGCTCAGAGCCACGGTCACGCCGCAGGAATCCGCGTCCAGACCAATTTCCGACGATGTGTAGCCGATCCTGCGCAGCACCGACCGGACCTGGGACTGAATGTCCGTATAGCCCTGGGATGAGACCTCTCCGAAGACGAAGAAGAGGCCCGTGGCCGCCGAGGTCTCCACAGCCACATGCGAGTGCGGATCCTGGGCGATCAGATCGTCCAGGATGGCATCGGAAATCTGGTCGCAGACCTTGTCTGGATGGCCCTCGGTCACTGATTCAGCCGAAATCAGCCGTCGCTCTGTCATTTCATTCACCTTTGTCTAGAAACCGTCACCGCCCGAGAACCCCGCACTGAGAGTCGAAGGTTCAGTTGCCTTCGCTCAGATCGTCCTCGCCCAGGGTCTCCTCAAGCAGTCCCTCGTTGATTTCGCGGAAGGCGATGGACAGGGGCTTCTCCTGGTTCTGGTACTCGACCAGTGGGCCGACGTTCTGCAGCAGGCCCTCGTTGAGCTGTGTGAAATAGGAATTGATCTGACGGGCCCGCTTGGCCGCGAAGATAGAGAGCGCATACTTCGAATCGGCGTGCTTCATGAGATCGTCGATGGGAGGATTCGCAAATCCCTGCGGATGGGGCTCGGTACCGAATGCCATAAGATGTTTCTCCAATTCAACTGGATGAACCATTCATTCAATCTGAATGATTTTACCGCCCGGGCTCGATTTTAGCCTCGGATGCTTCTCTGCCGGAAAAAGCAGGGTGAAAAGACCGAAAGTTCCAACATGTGGTCATGATCAACCCGTTGATGCCCACGATCACTTGAATAAAACTATGCAGATGCGATCAGCCAAGTTGATGAAGGAACGAGAGTTCGCGGGCGCCCGTGCTCTCTATCGTGCCGCTGGCGTCAAGGGTGAGGACTTCGGCAAGCCCATCGTGGCCATCGCCAATTCCTTCTCCGAATTCGTGCCCGGCCACGTCCACCTGAACAAGGTGGGGCGTCTGGTCTCCAAAGCCGTCAAGGAAGCGGGAGGCATCCCCCGCGAGTTCAACACCATCGCCGTGGACGACGGCATCGCCATGGGTCATACCGGCATGCTCTACTCTCTGCCCAGCCGTGACCTGATAGCTGATGCCGTGGAGTACTCGGTCAACGCCCACTGCGCCGATGCCCTGATCTGCATTTCCAACTGTGACAAGATCACCCCCGGCATGCTCATGGCCGCTCTGCGTCTGAACATCCCCACGGTCTTCGTCTCCGGCGGCCCCATGGAGGCCGGACGTACCGTCATGCCCGACGGGACGGTTCAAGAGAGCACCGATCTGATCGACGTCATGTACGCCTCGGCGGATGACAGCATCGATGATGCGGGTCTGCTGGCCCTGGAGAAGACGGTCTGCCCAACCTGTGGTTCCTGCGCTGGCATGTTCACCGCCAATTCCATGAACTGCCTGACCGAGGCCATGGGTCTGGCCCTGCCCGGAAACGGCACCACCCTGGCCTCGCACACAGCGCGGAAGATGCTCTTCGAGCGGGCCGGCAAGCTGGTTGTCGAGATCGCCAACCGGTACTACCAGGATGACGACGACTCGGTCCTGCCACGTTCCATCGCCACCAAGAAGGCCTTCGAAAACGCCATGACCATGGATGTGGCCATGGGCGGATCGACCAACACCGTCCTGCACATCCTGGCCGCCGCACAGTCGGCGGATGTGGACTTCACCCTGGACGACATCGAGCGCATCTCCCACACGGTCCCCTGCATCTGCAAGGCTTCTCCCTCCGGAGACTGGGAGATATCCGACGTCCACCGGGCCGGCGGCATCTGCGGCATCCTGGGCGAGCTGGACCGTGGCGGGGTCCTTCACCAGGACACGCATTCCATCGACTACCCGGACCTGGAGTCCAAGCTCAACGACTGGGACATCATGCGACCCACCTGCCTGGACGAAGCTAAGGAACTCTATCACGCAGCTCCTGGACACATCACCTCCCCCGAGCCCTTCAACCAGTCCAAGGAGTGGGAGGACCTGGACACCGACCGTGTCAACGGCGCCATTCACGACCTGGATCACCCGGCCGTCTCCGAAGGCGGCCTGGCCATACTGCGAGGCAATCTGGCCCCCGATGGCTGCGTGGTCAAGACCGCAGGCGTGCCCAAGGAAATCTGGAACTTCCGCGGACCGGCCCTGGTGGTCGAATCGCAGGAACAGGCCGTGGAGGTCATACTCAACGGCACCCTGCACAAGGGTCAGGCCCTGGTCATCCGTTACGAGGGACCCAAGGGCGGACCAGGCATGCAGGAGATGCTCTACCCCACTTCATTCGTCAAGGGCAAGGGCATCGGCAAGGACGTGGCCCTGCTGACCGACGGCCGCTACTCCGGCGGCTCATCTGGTCTGGCCATCGGCCATATCGCTCCCGAAGCAGCCAACAAGGGCCCAATCGCCCTGATCCGCAACGGCGACATGATCCGCATCGATATCCCCAACCGGCGTGTAGACGTCGAGCTGAGCGATGAGGAACTCGCCCAGCGCCGCGCAGAGCTGGAGGCCGGTGAAGGTTATGTGGCCCACAGGGACCGCAAGGTCTCCCTGGCGCTGAAGGCCTACGCCGCCTTCGCCCGCTCGGCAGACAAGGGCGCAACCCGCGACCCGGATCTGATCAACCAACTTTCGGGTCTGGACTGATAGACCAAAATCCCCCAATCGGGCTCTCACTCGATTGGGGGATTTTTTGCCTCTTCTGAAATAAAGGCCAGGTGCTCAGAGACCGTATTCCTTGGCGATTACCTCCCAGAGCGCCTGGGCTGCCTTATCCACGCTGTCGTTGACTATGACCTGGTCGAACTGATCCTCTGAGGCCAGTTCCACCTTGGCGGTCTCCAGCCTGCGGGCCCGCTGCTCCTCATTTTCGGTTCCCCGCATGTTCAGCCTGGTGACCAGGTCCTGGAATGATGGCGGTGCCAGGAAGACGTAGAACACTTCCAGGCCCAGCTCCCCCGCCCGTTGGCGGACACGATGCGCCCCCTGCAGATCAATCTCCAGAATCGTGGGCACCCCTGCCGCCAAATGATTCAGAACCGGCTGCAGCGGGGTGCCGTAGTGGGACATGCCGTGGACCAGGGCAGTCTCCAGAAAGTCTCCGGCGGCCTCCCTGCGGGCAAACTCCTGCTCATCCATGAACCAGTAGGTGATGCCGTCCTTTTCGCCCGGACGCGGTGCCCGAGTGGTGGCCGAGACGGAGACCCAGACCTCCGGATGGGCATGGCGCAGGGCCGCCTCCACAGTGCCCTTGCCTACGGCCGTGGGCCCCGTCAGCACGATCAGCCGGCCGCCCGCCTTCCCTGGATCTCCGGTCTGTTCCTCCGAAGAGTCCTGACTCGACATGTCGGCACCGTTGATCGCTGACACGGCCACTTCCTTTCCTAAAGGTCATCCTCCGGCATATCCGGACCGGAATATGGGTCAATCATATAGCCAGTACCTACCTGGCCTTCTCCAGCTCCAGCAGTCGGGCCGCGTGTTCCTGGATGCTCATGACCTCGTAGTCGTCCTTTTTGACCACGTCAATGGCCATCAGGGCGGCTGAGAATTCGGTGATGGTGGTGAACTGCGGCAGATCAGCGGCTATGGCGGCCACCCGGATCAGATAGCCATCGGAGCGCGAACCCCTGGAGCTGGGTGTGTTGAGGATCATGTCGATGGCCCCTTCCTCAATAAGCTGGACAGGATTGCGGCCCATGTGTTTGACCCCGTCCGAATCCGTGAAAGCCCGACCCTGCTCTTCGCCATCGCTGATCTTGTCTACAACGGCCACGTCGAAGCCGTACCGACGCAGGACAGAGGCCGTGCCACTGGTGGCGCAGATGCTGAAGCCCTGCTCCAGCAGACGGGCGGCTAGCATGGGCAGCTGGCGCTTGTCCGTGTCATTGACCGACAGGAAAGCGACCCCACCGGTGGGCAATCCTCCCTGGTAGGCGGCCAGCTGGCTCTTGGCGAAGGCGTGCGGAAAGTCCCGATCGAAGCCCATGACCTCTCCGGTGGAGCGCATCTCCGGGCCCAACAGGATATCCACGGTCCGACCAACCGGTGTGCGGAAGCGCTTGAAGGGCAGAACCGACTCCTTGACCGCCACAGGCTGGCCGACGCGGACCATGCCACCGTCGCCGACAGGCAGGAGCAGACCATTGGCTCGTTGTTGGGCGATGGACTCCCCCACCATGATCCGTGCCGCGGCCTTGGCCAGTGCCGTACCCGTGGCCTTGGAGGCGAAGGGGACGGTCCGGGATGCGCGGGGATTGGCCTCGATCACATAGAGGGTGTTGGCCATGAAGGCATACTGAACATTGATCAGTCCCTGGACCCCGCAGCCTTGGGCTATAGCCAGGGTGGCCTGCCGCAGCCGATTGATCTGGTCGTCGGAGAGGGTCGAAGGCGGCAGGGTGCAGGCCGCATCACCGGAGTGGACCCCGGCCTCCTCCACATGCTCCATGATTCCGCCGATGTAGAGCTCCTGCCCGTCATAGAGGGCATCCACGTCTATTTCGATGGCGTCCTGGAGGAACTTGTCAATCAGCAGGGGCGAGGGCAGGCGGCCAGAGACCACCGTATCAGCCTTGGCCTCATCCAGGGCGCGATCCACGTAGGTGGCCAGCTGCTGGTCGTCGTAGACGATCTCCATACCTCGTCCGCCAAGCACGTAGGAGGGCCTGACCAGAACCGGGTAACCGATGGCATGGGCTGCCTTCTTGGCCTCATCCAGAGAAAGGGCGGTGCCGTACCGTGGAGCGTTCAAGTGCTCCTTGCTGAGCACCTGACCGAAGAGCTCGCGGTTCTCGGCCAGGTCGATGGACTCGGGACTGGTGCCAAGGATGGGCACCCCGGCCGCCTTAAGCCTGGCCGCTAGGGACAGGGGCGTCTGACCGCCCAGCTGAACAATGACCCCCTTGACCGGTCCCATGGCCTTTTCGGCCCGGTAGATCTCCAGAACGTCCTCGAAGGTCAGCGGCTCGAAATAGAGCCTGTCCGACATGTCATAGTCGGTGGAGACCGTCTCGGGATTGCAGTTGACCATGATGGTGTCATAGTCCTTGCCCAGCTCCTGGACGGCGTGCACGCAGGTGTAATCGAACTCGACCCCCTGGCCGATCCGGTTGGGGCCCGAGCCCAGGATGATGACCGCCTCGCGTTGACGGGGTCGTAGCTCGGACTCGTCGGCGTAGCAGGAGTAGTAGTAGGGCGTTACTGCATCAAACTCGGCTGCGCAGGTGTCCACAGTCTTGTAGACAGGATGAAGACCGAAGGCCCAGCGCAGCTCCCTGACGACCGCCTCACCCTGGTCGCCCATACCGCGCAGGTGAGCGATTTGCAGATCGCTTAGTCCCGATTGCTTGGCCCGGCGCAGCAGGTCCTCGTCCAGGACCTCGGACTGGCGCACCTGAAGGGCCAACTCGTTGATCATGCTGATCTGCTCCAGGAACCAGGGGTCGATCCTGGTGGACTGATGGACCTGCTCCACGGTGGCTCCGCCCCAGAAGGCCCGCTGGATCTGCAGGTAGCGGTGCTCGGTGGGAGTGTGCATGGCCTCCAGCAGCTGGTTCGTCTCGGCCTGGTCGGGCCGGGGGCCATCCCAGGAGAAGGTCATGTGCCGCTTGTCGATGGAGCGCATGGCCTTGCCCAGGGACTCGCGGAAGTTGCCGGCCAGGGCCATGGCCTCGCCTACGGACTTCATCGAGGTGGTCAGGGTCGGGTCGGCCCCGGGGAACTTTTCGAAGGTGAAGCGCGGGATCTTGGTGACCACGTAATCGATGGTCGGTTCGAAGGAGGCAGGGGTTGAGCGGGTGATGTCGTTCTCAATCTCATCCAGGGTGTATCCCAGGGCCAGCTTGACCGCAATCTTGGCAATGGGGAAACCGGTGGCCTTGGAAGCCAGAGCCGAGGAGCGCGAAACACGCGGGTTCATTTCGATGACGATGATCCGGCCGTTCTTGGGATTGACGGCGAACTGGATGTTGCAGCCGCCCGTATCCACCCCCACACCGCGGATGATGGCGATGCCGATGTCGCGCATGCGCTGATACTCCCGGTCGGTCAGGGTGAAGACCGGGGCCACGGTGATGGAGTCGCCGGTGTGCACGCCGACCGGGTCTACATTCTCAATGGGGCAGACCACGACCACATTGTCCAGGCGGTCGCGCATGAGCTCAAGCTCATACTCCTTCCACCCCTCGATGCCTTCCTCCAGGAGGATCTCATCGGTGGGCGAATAATGGATGCCGGCGCCGGCGATCCGCCTCAGCTCCTCGCGATCATGGGCGATGCCCGAGCCCAAGCCGCCCATGGTGAAGGAGGGACGAACAACCAGGGGGTAGCCCAGTTCGGCGGCTACTGCTTCGGCCTCATCCAGGCTGTGGGCAATGCGGGACTTGGCCGACTCGGCGCCGGCCTGGTCCACCACCTGCTTGAAGAGCTCGCGGTCCTCTCCCCTGTCGATGGCCTCCAGCGAAGCGCCGATCAGCTCAACCCCGTAGCGCTCCAGCACGCCAGCCTTGCCCAGCTCCACGGCAGCGTTCAGAGCGGTCTGGCCGCCCAGGGTAGGCAGCAGCGCATCAGGCCGCTCCTTGGCAATGATCCGCTCCAGGAAGGGCAGGGCGATGGGTTCTATGTAGGTGGCATCAGCCATCTCGGGGTCCGTCATGATGGTGGCGGGATTGGAATTGACCAGGATGACACGAATCCCCTCTTCGCGCAACACCCGGCAGGCCTGGGTCCCCGAATAGTCGAACTCGGCCGCTTGCCCGATGACGATGGGCCCCGAGCCGATAACCATGACCGAATGGATGTCCTGCCGCTTAGGCATGTGCCTTCCCTTCCCTGGCGTCCTGCATCAAAGTGACGAACCTGTCAAACAGATAGGAGGCATCATGCGGACCAGCCGCCGCCTCCGGATGGTATTGAACGGAAAAGGCCGGAATGTCCAGACACTCCAGACCCTCGACCACGCCGTCGTTGAGATCGACATGGGAGACTCGGACACGGCCATATCGGCCTTCACCATAGGGCGAGGGCACTGGGTCTCCCTTGGGTGCCTTGACTGCGAATCCGTGATTATGGGCGGTGATCTCAACCTTGCCAGTGCTGAGATCCATGACCGGCTGATTGATGCCGCGATGACCGAATTTCAGCTTGTAGGTCTCGAAGCCCAGGGCACGGCCCAGAAGCTGGTTGCCCAGGCAGATGCCGAAGAATGGCAGTCCGGCATCCAGAACCTGCCTGAGGAGCGACACCTCCTCGTCTGCAGTCGATGGGTCGCCTGGACCGTTGGAGAAGAAAACCCCGTCAGGCCGCAGGGCCTGTATCTGCTCGATGGTGGTGTCGACGGGAAGTACGTGGACCCTGCACCCGCGCTCAGCCAGCCTGTGAGGGGTCATGGACTTGATTCCCAAATCCACCGCCGCCACCGTGCAGACAGGCTCTTTCGCCTGACGGTCTCCGACTGGTTCGACGATATAGGACCTGTGCGTGCTGACCTCGCCGGTCAGATGGGATCCGCTCATCTTGGGGGCCGAACGGACCTGGTCAAGGAGTTCCTGCATGGTCCTGGGCCTGCCGCCGTCGTTGAGCATTGGGTCCGGGCCTGAAAAAATACCGGCCCGCATGACACCTGCAGAACGCAAGTGTCGCACGAGCCGGCGGGTGTCTATGTGACTGATACCGACGATGCCCTGATCGACCAGCTGGTCATGGAGACTGCCCCGGGCCCGCCAGTTGCTGACGTTGGGGCTGGGTTCCCGGACTACATACCCTGCCACCCAGATCCTGTCTGACTCCCCGTCCTGGTCATTGACGCCGGTATTACCGATGTGGGGGAAGGTCTGCACAACGATCTGCCGAGCATAGCTAGGATCCGTCAGGGTTTCTTGATACCCAGTCATTCCGGTCGAGAAAACAATTTCACCTATGGTAGTGCCCACCGCTCCGAAGGCTCTCCCCACATACACTTCCCCATCCTCAAGGATGAGCAAGGCACGATTGGAGAAACGGCTATCGGAGGTGATGGTGTTGGTGTCTTTCAGGTTCACCGAACCCCCTTGATTACCGCGGATATTCGCACCCATATTAATGACCCCCATGGATTATGCCGGCAGACCCAGCCAAAAAATGGTTGGTCAAATCTTCCTGGATAGACTGCAGGTCAACCAGTCCGAATAGGGCAAAAGGCCGACCTGATGCCCTAATAGTTAGCGGGCATCGGTCGGCCTTTATCCGAATCATTGCTCAGTTGCCTGAAGGACGATCTACATCGGAGGTCAGTTCCTCCGGCAGGGTCAGTTTCAGCTGGTCCAAGCTGGGGGCCGACTGATCAACAGTATGGTCAGGAACCTGACCGGATTCCCCTCCTTCAGATCCACTCGCTGCCGATTCCGCCTCGCTGTCAGCATGGGCGTCCTCGGAGGAAACGGGCTCGGAGGTTACGACCTCTCCTTTTGCTTTATCCGATTCATCATCTGAAACATCTGCATCGGCCTCGGCATCAGCCAGGGCAGCGATCCGATCGGCTTGCTCACGACGAGCCTGATGCTCATCCTTCTCCTGCTCCAGGGCGCTGAGAACGCCGTGGATGAAGGAGGGAGCATCGGCATCCGAAAGTGTCTTGGCCAAGGACAGGGCCTCATCGATGGCCACCTTGTCAGGAACCTCAGGGTTGTAGAGCATCTCCCAGGCAGCGATACGCAGAATGTTGCGGTCAATGGCATGCATCCGGCTCAGCGGCCATCGGGTGGAATGGGTTTGCAAAGCCTCATCGATATCTCGACGATGCTCTGCCACACCCTCGACGATGGTCACCGCATAAGCAGGCAGAGGTGTCTGAGCCCCAGGCCGAACCTTGCGCTCTTCCAACAGGGAAAGGAAATCCTGGCTCTTCTCATCGGCCTCATACAGGGTATTCAAGGCCCGCTTGCGGGCTGTGGAACGTGCCATGGATGTGTGGTTTCCGCCTGACTCAGTTCTCGCGGCCCAGGTAAGAGCCGTCGCGGGTGTCCACCTTGACCTTCTCGCCCTCGCCTACGAAGAGGGGCACCTGAATCTCGGCCCCGGTCTCCACAGTCGCAGGCTTGGTGCCGGCGTTGGAGCGGTTGCCCTGCACGCCAGGCTCGGTTGCAGTCACGGTCAGCACCACGGATGCAGGCAGCTCCACGGACAGTGGGTTGCCGTCATGGAAGCTGATGATGCAATCTGTGCCCTCAAGCAGGAAGCGCTCCTGGTCGCCGACCAGGGCCTCGGGGATGTTGACCTGCTCGTAGGTGTTCATGTCCATGAAGACGAAGGAGTCGCCGTCACGGTAGGAGTACTGCATGGTCCGGTTGTCGACGGTCTCGAAGTCCATCTTCATGCCCGCATTGAAGGTGCGGTCCACGATCTTGCCTGAAAGGACGTCCTTGATAGTCGTGCGCACAAAGGCCGGCCCCTTGCCCGGCTTGACGTGCTGGAACTTGATGACGGTCCAAAGCTTGCCGTCCAGGTTGATGACCGATCCGTTCTTGATGTCGTTGGAAGTCTGTGCCACCTTGATACCACCTCATTCTGATGAACGTTCCTTCGGAGGGCTCCTGGCCATCTGCCGAAAGCACCGGGCCACACAGGATCCGGCCCGCTCGCGATAAATCCTTGCCTATTATGCCACGGCGCATGAACACCGGGGCTGGTCCGGCGGCGAAGCCTGCCGGATATGGGCGGGGCCCGGAATCACAGAAAGGATTCCGGGCCCCGTCATTGGATCGTGTCGACAAGCGACAGGCAATCCTACTCGATGATCTTGGTGACTCGACCTGAGCCGACCGTGTGGCCGCCTTCACGAACAGCGAAGGTCAGGCCCTCCTCCATGGCGACGGGCTGAATCAGCTCGACGGAGAAGGTGGCGTGATCGCCGGGCTGAACCATCTCCACGCCCTCGGGCAGGGTGATGACGCCGGTAACGTCGGTGGTCCGGAAGTAGAACTGCGGACGGTAGTTGGAGAAGAACGGCGAGTGGCGTCCACCCTCGTCTTTGGTCAGCACGTAGACCTCGCCCTCGAACTTGTGGTGAGGGGTCACGGTGCCGGGAGCGGCCACGACCTGGCCACGCTCGACGTCCTCACGGCCGATACCGCGCAGCAGCAGACCGGTGTTGTCGCCAGCCTCGGCCTCGTCCATCTGCTTGTGGAAGGTCTCGATGGAGGTGACGGTGGTGGACTGGGTGTCCCGCAGGCCGATAATCTCCACATTGGTGTTCACGGGCAGCTTGCCACGCTCGACACGACCGGTCACCACAGTGCCACGACCGGAGATGGTGAAGACATCCTCGATGGGCATCAGGAAGGGCTTGTCCAGGTCGTGGACAGGGGTGGGGATGTAGTCGTCGACGGCATCCATGAGGTCCTTGATGGTCTGAACCCACTTGTCGTGGTCAGGGGCATCGTCATGCAGGGCGCCATAGGCGGAGGTGCGAATGACGGGGCAGTCGCGGTCGAAGCCGTTCTCGTCCAGCAGATCGCGGACTTCCTCCTCGACCAGCTCGATCAGCTCTTCATCGTCGACCATGTCGCACTTGTTCAGGGCGACCAGGATCTTCGGCACGCCGACCTGGCGGGCCAGCAGCACGTGCTCACGAGTCTGGGCCATGGGGCCGTCAGTGGCGGCGACCACCAGGATGGCGCCATCCATCTGAGCAGCGCCGGTAATCATGTTCTTGACGAAGTCGGCGTGCCCGGGGCAGTCCACGTGGGCGTAATGGCGCTTGGCGGTCTGGTACTCGATGTGCGCGATGTTGATGGTGATGCCGCGCTCCTTCTCCTCAGGAGCAGCATCGATCTGAGCGAAATCGTACTCGGGGTTGACGTCCGGGTACTCCTCATGCAGCACCTTGGAGATGGCCGCGGTCAGGGTGGTCTTGCCGTGATCGACGTGGCCGATGGTGCCAATGTTAACGTGCGGCTTGGTCCGCTCGTACTTTTCCTTTGCCATTGTGTTTTGTCCTCCTGGACGTCTCGTAGGTTGCCTGCGCGAACCACGCACAGAGCACTCGCTACATATTACTGGGTTATCGGGTTCTTTGCCACTTTTGCCCTCCGCCCAGTCAGCGCTACAAGAGTGTAACGCCGACTTGTGACAGAAGAGCCTTTTTGCAGGGGCCCGCCGTGGCGGCGGGCCGAACCAGCCTTACTCGCCTCGCTGGGCCTTGATGATCTCGTCGCTGACGGTCTTGGGAACCTCAGCGTAGGAGTCCATCTGCATGGTGAACATGGCGCGTCCCTGGGTCTTGGACCTGAGGTCGCCAATGTAGCCGAACATCTCCGACAGGGGCACCTTGGCGTCGATGACCTTGACGCCGGTGGCGTCTGTCATTGACTGGATGGAGCCACGACGGGAGTTGATGTCACCCATGACGTCGCCCATGTACTCCTCGGGAGTACGGACCTCGACAGCCATGATGGGCTCGAGGATGACGGGCTTGGCCTTGGGAGCAGCCTCCTTGAAGCACATGGAGCCGGCGATCTTGAAGGCCATCTCCGAAGAGTCGACCTCGTGGATCTGGCCATCGGTCAGGGTCGCCTTGACACCCACGACCGGGAAGCCTGCCAGCACACCGGACTCCATGGCCTCCTGCACACCAGCATCGACCGAGGGAATGAACTCCTTGGTGATGTGGCCGCCGGTGACCTTGTTCTCGAAGATGTAGGATTCGCCCTCGGAAGTGTCCAAGGGCTCGAAGTTCATGAGCACCTTGGCGAACTGGCCGGAACCACCAGTCTGCTTCTTGTGGGTGTACTCCTGGTTCATGACGGGCTTACGGATGGTCTCGCGGTAAGCCACCTGGGGCTTGCCCACGTTGCACTCCACATGGAACTCGCGGCGCATGCGGTCCACCAGGATGTCCAGCTGGAGCTCGCCCATGCCGGAGATCAGGGTCTGGCCGGACTCCTCGTCCGTCTTGACCTGGAAGGTGGGATCCTCCTCGGAGAGCTTCTGCAGGGCGATGCCCATCTTCTCCTGGTCGGCCTTGGTCTTGGGCTCCACGGCCACCTCGATCACAGGATCGGGGAAGGTCATGGATTCCAGCACCAGCGGCGCCTTCTCGTCGCACAGGGTGTCACCGGTGGTGACGTTCTTGAGTCCGACGAAGGCGTATATGTTGCCTGCGATGGCCTCGTCGACCGGATTCTCCTTGTTGGAGTGCATCTGGAAGAGCTTGCCTACGCGCTCCTTCTTGTCCTTGGTGGAGTCCAGGACGGTATCGCCCTGGGCCACCTTGCCGGAGTAGACACGCACATAGATCAGCTTGCCATAGAAGGGGTGGGTGGCCACCTTGAAGGCCAGGGCCGAGAAGGGCTCGTCCACGGTGGGCTTGCGATCGATTTCGACGGACTCGTCGCCGATCTTGTAACCCTTGATGGCCGGCACGTCCTCGGGGCTGGGCAGGTAGTCCACGACCGCATCCAGCATGGGCTGCACGCCCTTGTCCTTGAAGGCGGATCCGCAGAAGACCGGGAAGGCCGACTGCTCGATGGTCATCTTGCGCACAGCGGTGCGAATCTCCTGCTGGGAGATCTCCTCGCCGCCCAGGTACTTCTCCAACAGGTCCTCGTCCGACTCGGCCACGGCTTCGAGCAGCTCGGTGTGGTACTGCTCGGCCTTGTCCTTGAGGTCGTCGGGGATCTCGATGGTGTCGTACTTGGCGCCCAGGTCGGCTTCGTCCTTCCAGTAGTAGGCCACCATGCGCACCAGGTCGACCACGCCGTGGAAGTCGCTCTCAGCGCCGATAGGCAGCTGCATGACCAGCGGCTTGACGCCCAGCTTGTCCTTGATGGTGTCCACCGAATAGTAGAAGTCGGCGCCCAGCTTGTCCATCTTGTTGATGAAGCAGATACGGGGCACGCCATACTTGTCGGCCTGACGCCAGACGGTCTCGGACTGGGGCTCCACGCCCTCCTTGCCGTCGAACACCGCCACAGCGCCATCGAGCACACGCAGGGAGCGCTCCACCTCGGCGGTGAAGTCCACGTGGCCGGGGGTGTCGATGATGTTGATCTGGTAGCGGTCCTCAGGATCGTGGGACTGGCGGTTCCAGAAGGCTGTAATGGCGGCGGAGGTGATCGTGATACCACGTTCCTTCTCCTGGTCCATCCAGTCCATGGTGGAGGCGCCATCGTGGGTCTCGCCGATCTTGTAGTTGACGCCGGTGTAGTAGAGGATACGCTCGGTCGTCGTTGTCTTGCCGGCATCGATGTGGGCCATGATGCCGATGTTGCGGACCTTGGTCAGGTCCGTGAGCACGTCTTGTGCCATAATTCCTTGTTCTCGCTCTCTTGGGATTACCAGCGATAGTGGGCGAACGCCTTGTTGGCCTCGGCCATCTTGTGGGTGTCCTCGCGGCGCTTGACCGCTGCACCCAGGCCGTTGGAGGCATCAAGGATCTCGTTGGCCAGCCGCTCCGACATGGTCTTCTCACGACGGGCGCGGCTGTAATCGGTCAGCCACCGCAAAGAGAGCGTATTGGCGCGGTTAGGCTTGACCTCGACAGGGACCTGGTAGGTGGCACCGCCGACACGACGGCTGCGGACCTCCAGGCTGGGACGAATGTTGTCCAGGGCGCGCTTGAGCACGGCCACGGGCTCCTGGTCGGTCTTCTCCTTGACCTGCTCCAGAGCGGTGTAGACGATGTTCTCAGCGATGGACTTCTTGCCGTCCAGCAGGATCTTGTTGATCAGCTGGGCCACCACGGTGGAACCGTAGATGGGATCGGGCAGGAGCTGGTGCTTTTTAGCTGGTCCTTTGCGTGACATGTGTTACTTGGCCTTCTTTGCTCCATACAGGGAACGGCCCTGCTTGCGATCCTTGACTCCCTGGGTATCCAGTGCACCGCGCACGATGTGGTAGCGCACGCCGGGCAGATCCTTGACACGTCCGCCGCGTACCAGCACGATGGAGTGCTCCTGCAGGTTGTGGCCCTCGCCGGGGATGTAGGCTGAAACCTCAATGCCGGAGCTCAGACGGACACGGGCAACCTTCCGCAGAGCCGAATTCGGCTTCCTGGGGGTGGTGGTGTAGACACGGGTGCACACACCGCGACGCAGCGGGCTGCCCTTGAGTGCCAAAGTCTTCGACTTGCGAGGCTTGGCCTTGCGCCCTTTGCGGACGAGCTGTTCAATTGTTGGCAACTGACTCTCTCCGATTCCTTCGATGAACTTGTCTTCGTTTGCACTGCGAGACCGCCGCACCGCAGCCGCAGTCGCTCCAACGAGGAGAGATCAGCCACTGTCCACCGGCCCGATGGCCCCTAATCCTCCTGCCGGGCATTGCTGCCTGCACTCTTCGGATTCGGGGATATCCCGACAAGCTCACCTGTGACATAAGGCGTGCTGTCGGCACACACGATGAAAAGTATATCACCCGGACGGACATGGCCACGTTTTGCACTCGGAAGTATGCTCTGGGCTTTGCTCACTGTGGTACCGCACCGGAACCGTCAATAGGAAAGGCTTGGAAGAGATCTGTAACAAATCCTTACGCATACCCGTATTCATGGAGTTGCATACTTGTATCCATAGATTAATAATCGGGTATCCGCCTATAACAGCTCCCTAATATATAGGTGTCTATATAGGTGTCGGAAAATGCATAACTCAATCAGTAAATATCGATGCCGGAAACATAGCTGCCGGTGTCCGGGGACGTAAGTGTCGGCATCCGGTGACACAAATGTCATTGTCCGGTTGTGATCTGGAATTTGTGGATGGCCAGCCGTCTACCTGTCTTCCTTCTCAAGAGCCTGCCGAATGTAGTCGCGCAGAATCAGGGCATGGTTGACGGCTGGATCCTTGGCCGCATAGACCAGTGTCGTCCGGTCGTGTTCGCGCACAATGCTCAACAGATCCTCCAAGGCAGGATTGTCATCCAGCTCAGTACGGTACCGGCGGGCGAAGTCCTCGAAGCGCTCAGGATCATGGTGCCACCAGCGTCGCAGGTCCGGACTGGGTGCGACATCCTTGAGCCAGCCGGACAGGGCTGCCCGCTCCTTGCTGACGCCACGTGGCCAAAGCCTGTCGACCAGGATGCGGACCCCGTCCTCGTCGGCGGCCTGCTCGTATACGCGCTTGATATCCACCTGACCCATCATCTGCCTCCTGAAACCAGGAACCCGAGTGATTCATATCTCCTTGGACCATGATATTGACCGAATCGGCATTACGGAAGAGGCAGTGACAGCCATACCGGGGCGTAGGCTGATGAGTATGCTTACAGACGCAGACAAGGGCAAGGCCGCCGGGTCGAACGGCAGCAGACCAAACCCTCAAGCCCGCAGATCGGCAGAATCGACCGGATCAGGATCCAAGGGACGACAGTGGCGGCGGCTATGGATACCCGACCAGATAGGCGGCTGGGCCATGGCCTTGATGCCGGGCCTAGCCGGTCTGCTGATCGGAGGCCCGACCTGGAGGGGTCTGCTGCTCATGGTCGCCTGGGCCTTCTGCTACTGCTTTGAGTTCACCGGCTCGCGATGGATGGTCTCGCACCGGGCTGCCAGATTCGCACCACCAGCTCTGGGTTACGCCCTGCTCACGGCCGTGACCGGACTGATCCTATTGGTCGGCACCCCTGGGCTTCTGCGATGGGCCCCGCTCTACCTGGTGCTGGGCGTGCTGAACTTTGCCGCCGCCTGGATGCGTGCAGAGCGCTCCTGGTGGAACGATACGGTAGTCGTGATTGCGGCCTGCACGCTCTGTCTGATCGCTGTCTCCCTGGGGTCACGATTCCAGAAGCCCGGACCAGGACTGGAAGGTGCCAACGCCGGCTACTTCGGGTGCCAGCCGAATCCTGCTGTGGACTGCTTCGCCAGCGGATTCCTGCCAAGCGCCGCCCTGCCATCGATCGGAGTCGTCAGTGCAGCTGTATTCGCTGTGACCCAGTTCGGTTCGGTCATCTTCGTCAAGACCATGATCCGCGAGCGCGGCAAGACCTGGTGCTACCTGCTTTCGCTGGCTTGGAACCTGGCACTCTGCCTGATCGGGGTCGCCATGGTGCACACCGCAGGATGGTGGCCTCTGTTGACCGCTCTGGTTCTGTTGGTGCGCGCGGCCCTGCTGCCTACCATCTCCCGTCGGCGCCGCATTCCCATTTTGTATGTGGGCCTGGTTGAATGCGCAACCAGCCTCCTGGTCTTCATTCTGGTAATTGCACAGGCTGACGTGATGACCGCGTCTCTGACAGGCCTGCTTGGCGCATGACTGCAGGTTCCGTCACACACGTCACCCACGAGTTCGGGCCCATCTGGGATGACCGGTCTCGTGTGCTGATCCTAGGATCCATTCCCAGCCCGAGTTCGCGCGAAGCTGGCTTCTACTACATGTTTCCGCGCAACCGCTTCTGGCCCGTGCTGGCTGCACTCTTCCACCAGCCTGTTCCAGGGCCTGATCCGGCTGTCCGCGCTAGGTTTGCCCTCAATCATTGCATAGCACTCTGGGATGTCATCCAGGAATGTGACATCCACGGTGCCTCCGACGCTTCAATAACCAATGTCGTGCCGACTGACATCGCCGGCTTGCTGGACCGTGCGCCCATAGAAACCATATTCACTACAGGACGCAAAGCCGGTCAGCTTTACCGTCGCTACTGCCTGCCGAATCTGGAGAAGAATGGGTATCGACCGACGATGATCAATCTGCCATCCACCAGTCCCGCCAACGCCGCTATGAGCCTGGCCGATCTGATCAAGGCCTACCAACCCATAAGAAAAGTGCTCGACGACAAAAAGCCTAAGCTTGATAGGCAAGACAACCACAACGACTATGACAAATAGGCAAATACCAACGGTCAAAGCCCAAGATGTTGCGAACCTTCCCAAGGATGAATTCGCCTTCCCCGGTCCAGAACGTGATTGCCTGGTGGAAGCGATCCTGGAGGGGCGCAAAACTACAACGACCAGCCTGATGGCAGAGTTCATTCATAATCATGAGCCACTCCCCGCCGCCGGCCGACGAACGCTTCTGTTGAACTCAGATGACCAGCCAGTTGCCGTCCTCAGATATGCCTCGGTGAGCGTGACCCGACTCGGCCTGGTCAAGCCGCAGCATGTTCTGAATGAAGGAGAAGACTATAAAAGCCTTCCTGAGTGGCGCCAGGCTCATAAGTCCTTCTGGACCTCAGAGAACATGCGACAGGCCCTGGATAATCCGAACTTCACCGTCAACGACCAGACCCTGGTGGTGCTGGAGACTTTTTATGTAGAGGCCATGGTCGTGAACTGAAGGTCCAAAGACAAAGCACTGTCTTTAGGCATGGGTCATATTTCACCGGCGTGCCATGTCATGCCATCGTGTATAGTTTCATCTGTTGCATTGATCCGTGATACGGGTTGATTCACCATGGTGGCTATAGCTCAGTCGGTAGAGCACCTGATTGTGGTTCAGGAGGTCGCGCGTTCGAGCCGCGTTAGCCACCCCGATGTAAAACCCATTATTCATCAATAAGCTATTGTTCCTCGTTTCCTAGATCACAAACCAAAAATAAAATGCGTCTTTTCGCACGTGTCTACCCATACTTCGCAAAGCCAAATCAGCAAGAGCGTCTTCCATTCAAAGATCTTTTTTTTAAAAAAAAATGTGAGTTCTCAGACAAAACTCGGAAGAATCCGTAAACGTTGCGAAGCAACAAGTGTTGATGATCTTACCCTTTGGCCTCCTACCACCTTCAATCCGCAGCATCCTCCTAAAAACAAGGAACATTGTCTAGATAATGCAAAAAATAAGGCAATGTACATGAGCTCAAATAACAATATTACGTACAAGCATGTATTGGTAGGGCACAAGACAAAATCAATTAAAGTCGCTTGTATACGGCAAATCAAATACTGGTAGATATGCCGCTAGCAGGTATTTTCCAAATGACAGTTTTAGCGTTCTTGTACCAGATGAATGCACGAAGGCTAAGATAAGGAACTTTGTACAATCCAGATACACAGGCGCCTCACATACCGATAAAGCGGTAAGCATCATCCACAACCCACATACTGGATTCACATAGATTATCAATCGGCAGTGTCTTAATATAACGCTACCGAAACACTCACCAGGAAAGATAAAGCAAGCCTCTAATCTCATCCTGCCCAAAGATCATGCCAAAACAGCATTGGAGCAAGGAAACGGATAGAAAAACTAAATAGCAAATAACTCGATGCCACCCTCTAAATGCTCACAAACTCCCAAAACCTAGTACGCTTCCCTCACCCATGGCAAGCGCAGGCACTTTACAAGAAAATAATTTTTGGAAAGGAAACCATAAAGAATATACCAACATTCAACTGCTACGTTGCTGACGAAGAGACGGACAAATAGTGCAAAAGGTATTCTCCAACATGAGTAATTCTGAGTTTGTGTTTACTTTGCTCACAATAGGGAAACGCCTATGAATAATTATGAATAATGGGCTGATCGCACCCTATAGTAACCTGCTATTATAGACTATTGGCTATAGGAGAAGACGGTAAAAAGCACCCAATCGCAATAACCAACTTACGTTGCTAACAGGAATCTCTGTCTGCTGACAAACATCAAAGTCTGTGGCATCCATCAAGAATCATTAAACTCAGTACCAAGAAAACCGGCAACACAATATAAACCTGTACCAGGTGTGGGCGATCGTGCGGGAGACAAAGGTATAAAATGAATTTAATAAGTGCTAGCGAACAGTCAATCATCAACTACATCACTTGTGGCCATGGATTCAGCAACAATGCATATGCTCCTATACAACCTGAACCGAATAGCAAATATTTGGTAGCGTAAGTTGACATTACTAATACTGAGCAAACGCCTATAAACATTACTTGCATTGATCTAGTTGAAATTAAAATCATTAATTCAAAGAATCAACAATATATGTTTATTGAAATTTTCTATCAGAATAAGGTAATCCAGTATTCAAGACACAAATACAAACTGGAATGTTTAGACCAGCAAACTCACCACACTTCATGGTTCTTTCCACCAATCAGATGATTTGTCTCGTTTGGAAAGGCATGGTGTTACAGAACTTTAAGTAAACCAACCCTAGCCGTTTTGCCACAGATCCAACTTTTCAAATCAAAGAAGACGAGTAACTATACAGCAACCGCCTTCAATATCAATACGCGAAGTAAACTAAATTCAATATCTTCGCCACTTTATAAAAATTCACTCGTTGGACTAGCTAGTTGTGCAAGTCAAACTACCCGAGCGAAACCGCAATTAAATAAACGCGCTCTAAAGAGTAGACAGCAAATATATTATTCATTAACCGTGGACGGAAAACCGACCACTCGTGAAAGTGCTAGAGCTTTCACACTAGAGACAACGGGAAATAATACTACAGTACATGAGCTACTCAAGATCGTATTTAAAGTACTGATCTTGCGGAAATCCAGAAGGGAGATTGCGGAGACACCTAGGACTCAGACAGGAGCTCAGGATTTTATTCAAGTGACAAACGGATTCTATAAAACTCGCCTCTAACTGCCAATCTGGCCTTACCCGTCTGGACGATTTCTTTTTAAACATTAACAATGCACAAAACGACTAGCCCGATACCACGGATTGCATCTGCTGATACGTCCAACATTTACTATTTGTGGCAGTGATCGACCCTTTTTTATTTTTCTTCATATTTCATATTTTGGAATCAATGTGTTAATGTTTTTATAACAATTTGATACAGTCCCACTATCAGTATTCGCAAGAAGAAGCATGTTTAACATGTCATGTTCTAAGAGTCGTTCAAAGAAAGCAAAACACAAAAAAAGGATACACAAGCACACAGAAGGATGGCTACCTGGTCACTCTGATTTAGATATGCCTTTCGCACTAGCTATAGTTCTAGTATTTCTGGCCACAATAATCGTACTCAGCTACTTGCCAGCCACGCAGCTCTTAAAGTTGTCTAATGTAGGCCCTCATCCCTCCTATGCTGATATTGTAAAAGCCACAGTGTTCCCAACGCTACTTCTGATGTTCTCTATCATGTCTTTAAGTGCTATGCCCAATCAAATAAAAACATTCTTTTTCGATGAAATGCCAACAGACGAGCAACATCCGATTATGTATTATATCAATAGATGGTCAGCCTTTATTCAATTATTAGCCGAAACCGTCGTTGTTTCCGTAGCCTTGTTTACGCTTTTCCACACTCATGATATTTTCATACTCTTTCAGACGCTTACTGGTCAACTGTGAATATGAATAATACATACTGGTCGCACGATCTGTGTACTCGGTTTTATTCATGTAATTTCACAGATATTTGATATTGAGTGCTGGGTCTAGATTAAACATCGCTTGCTCGCACTAGTCGAGCCCGGCAGTCGATAAGTCCATGGTCCCAGCCTTACTGGCGTGGTTAACACTTTTGGACGCGAGAAGGATGACAGCAAAGTAACATATGTCTCTTGCCAAAGTGTAGGCTTCGGAATATAGGCTAGCTTGACACATAAGATCACGAAAGTCATCGGCATCATTCTTCGTGATAAATGTGGCTTCAAATCTAGGGGAATGGGACCACAGCATCTAGATATGTTTAGGGTTCTTTGTGCTGGCATAGGGCTTCCAATCATGGTGGTTCTATAGAGAAAGACGATGTCGTTGACCAAGCTTGGGTCGAATGAGCGCCATGGAGCAGCAACTATTTTTTTATTCTTTTCAGAATCTCTTCCGTATAGTGCTTATCATTGCTCAGGAAAGGGTAAATAGCCAATCGATTTCACTTAGCAATGTCTCAAAACATGATCAGCATTGCGATAGCCTCATTTGTGGTTCATACAAGTTAGCACATCTGGCTTCTATTAATATCGATCAATCCCAGAAGCCATTGAGATTGTCTGTGCAATGTCTTTTTTAATGTCACTCTTACAGGCCAAAGAGAGCAATCGAATTATGGGCTAAATAACCAAAAGCGTTGCTCCAGCTGGATTCCTAACTACACATGCGTAATGAGCAAAACACAGCCCATACCTAACAGCCAGCTTGAGAGGAACCTATTTGGAACACTACCATAACTAAGAGATTTTCAAATTTTTTGACTGTTCATTCTTCATTTCATTAAGCTGAACTACTATACAATTAAGCCAGAGAGGGAACTTTAATAACGCAAGTTCTCAGCACAAGGAGAGATATGATCATGGACGTTGAAGACTACAATGGTTTAGAGGTATTAAAGACCATAGATCGTGCGGTATTCAGTACAAAACCAAATAGCTCAGTATTAAATAGTAAAGCTGAAGATAAAGAAAATGAAACATATAAATATAGGTATGAATTCACAAGGATTTGGGGACGAAACAATAACCTACTATGTTTTATTATGTTTAATCCATCAATTACCGACAATGTAATTATCGATAAAACAACAAATCAATGCAGTACCATAGCGAAAAACTGGGGCTATGACGGAATCGCACTTTACAATCTTTATGCCTTCCGTACTTCTCAGGCAAGTTTTGTAGAAGGTCAGCTCCAAACTAACGACAAACACAAAATAGCCGAGATGGTCGGACCTAAGAATCAAATCACACTTGATAGAATGATTCAATCCGACAAATATGACAAGATAATATGCGCGTGGGGCAATCATCCTCAAAAGAATCATTCTCATATAGATGATT
The DNA here is from genome assembly GCF_016100735.1 of Bifidobacterium sp. W8104. Lineage (NCBI taxonomy): Bacteria > Bacillati > Actinomycetota > Actinomycetes > Bifidobacteriales > Bifidobacteriaceae > Bifidobacterium > Bifidobacterium sp. W8104. The sequence goes on along the minus strand of NZ_JACFRW010000001.1, from coordinate 1,616,543 downwards.
TTGACAAGAGGTCTCTCAACACCATACAGAGAATCAGTAAGGAGAAACTGCTTGTTCTTGGTGTTACAAATCGGCAGCAGCCTAATCATCCGCGGAGAGTTCCAAAATCAATTACCAAAAATGATGCAGAGAAATTAACGCAACATTATATAGAAGAAATAAAGAAATCGTAAAATTATTTCATTAAGATGTTGCATGTGAAACGATGCCCAGTCTGTGACATACGTAAAACCCAATAGTATTGGTTTTGATCAGCAAGCTAATTTTTCAATTGATAGCCATCATTATCATACCTCATTTCTAGCTTTATGCTGGTCACGCCATACTGTCCATTATTTATTTTCGGCTTATTTTCACAATCAGACCTGGTCGTATCTGGAAAGCTCGATCAGGTTCCTATCGGGGTCCCTGAGGTACACCGAGGCGATGGCCCCATGAGCGCCAGTCCGATTGACCGGACCCATATAGTCGACATGATGCTCATGAAGCGCGGAAACCACATCATCCAGCGAATCCTCCACGAGCAGACACAAGTCAGCCGAACCGGGCGTAGGCCTATCTGCCTTGGGATCAATCTCATGGCCGACCTGATGAATGTTGATCTTCTGCTGGCCGAATTTCAACGCCAACCGCCCATCGCCGAACGTCTGTACATGCATGCCCAGCACATCATGGTAAAACGCGCAGGTCGCATCGACATCCCGCACTGTGATGACCAGATGATCCAAACCAGTGATTCTCATGAGCTCAGCTCCCATCGCCTAGTAACCCAAAAGACAGCCTAAGCGGACGCATTCGAAAAACTGGCATTGGGACCAGCAGAGAAGGCGACCCATAGTCACAACAGACAAGACTCCTGCCAGAGTCAAGAAAAAACCAATGGGATGAAAGCTCGACAATATAGCAACGTAAAAACCGGATACCAACATATTAGCAATCGACATTATACAAACCGTTTAGAGGGCCATAAACTGTTGCCGTTCATATCCAAGACAGCAGCGAACCTGCGTCTTAGGCGATCATACAGTCAGCAAGAAAGGGAGCATCATGGCCACAAAGCAAACAGCAGGAAGAGAGCAGTTGGAAAAATTTGCGCCTCAGTTCGAAGCTCTGAATGACGATGTTCTATTCGGCGAAGTCTGGGCTGATGAACAAGCACTGTCTGCGCACGACAGAAGCATGATCACCATAGCCGCATTGATGGCCATGGGTAGCACAGAACAGCTCGACGCTCATCTGAACATCGGAAAAAAGAACGGCATCACCAAGGACGAGATAGCAGCGGAAATTACCCATCTGGCCTTCTACGCAGGCTGACCGAAAGCCTGGTCGGCTTTCAACCTCGCCAAGCGAATCTGGCAAAATGACGATTAAAGGAGAATAGGAAATGAAACCAAGCGCGAAGACGGCAGTCCTAGTCTTCTACGCCCATATGGAAGCCTCACGGATTAACACCCGCCTGATGCGGGAAGCCATAGTGCTGAGGACGAGGACATCCTGGTCCGGGAGGAATATGCTGCCTAGCGCTAAGGCCACATCGACATTCCCGACGAGCAAGCTTTCGTCAAAGGCTGTGACTGTCTGGTATGGCTGTTTCCCATGTATTGGTACAGCTGCCCTCCGCTGCTAAAGGACTGGAGGACCTGGTGCTTACCTACGGATGGATCTACGGTACCCACGGTGATGCCCTGAAAAGCAAGGAACTCATGCCTCCCGTTTCGGTCGTCTCTGCCCGAGAGAACTATCACCATGAAAGTGAATTCGGCTATACGCTGGACGAGCTCCTGCCTCCGTTCAAAGCTACCAGCAATCTCATCGGAACAACCTATCGGAAGCCCTTTACTCTCACGGGCGTTAGCTCAGGCATGAGCAATCAGAGCCTGAAAAAGGCAGCCAAAGATTACTTGAACTGCCTGCAAGGCGACTGACCAGCACAATAAGCTAGTCGAGGCGCAGGTGCATAAAAGCCTCAGCGGCAATCCCTGATATTAAGACGATGGCGTCCACAATGGAATCTTTATGTGCAAACGCTCTCGTCTTATCGACTCAGCGGACCTCAGTCACTGTACATAAGATATCCCATGCGAATGTGTAGTCTCCTCAGGCGTATCCACATCAAGAATGAGCGGCCCTCCCGTATCATGACCCTGATGTCATGCATATCATCAAAACTGAAATCTGCAATATTGTGGATTTCGGGAATCCGATCCTCATGCACGGGTTTCGGGATTGCACATATCCCTTGCTGGGTCAGCCAGCGCAATACTATCTGGGCTGGGTTCTTGCCATAACGCTGGATAATACGCCTGAGCATAGGATTGCGGAAAATACTCAGACAGCTTTCAGCCAGCGGCGCCCAACCGTGGATGCAACCCCCTGCTCGACCATGACCCTTTGAAGTGCAATCTGCTGGGTGAAAGAATGCAGCCCAATCTGATTGGCCATGGCGCAATTCGGATGGAAAGAATCAAATCGATCAGCCGGTCAGGCAGGAAATTACAGACTCTGATGGCACGAATTCGGCCTTGGTCATACAGGTCTTCCATAGCTCTCAACGACCCCTGATAATTCCCCAAAAGGCATATGGATTAGATACATATCGAGGTTTCGACCCACAACTCGGATTATAACCTCCTCAAGCCGGTGACTTCCTTGCGGACTTGGATACCCTCGACAAGTCTGAGTATACAATCATCTGATTGACCTACAGCAACACAGCGGCACACGATACATCTTCTGCATAAAGAATGAGCAGAGGAATGAAAGTCCGTGAGAGCACACAAGCAGCATTGTCCAAGAGTTGAAAGTTCAGATCATGACCGCTAATGCTGCCCATGAATACACAAACACCTTTCGTCGTCAAATATGTTGCAACGAATTCAGCGTTTTTACAGGCCCTTCCTCCCAACTAAATCTTTGAGCTTCACCTGCACTTGGTCAATACCGAAATGATGCCGACCTGGCGCTGGTCAATGCCACCTTCACGAGAAAATGGCACATACACTGGCCTCAACGGAGGTTGCTTCCTGAAAATGAGCAGGCCGCCAGGTGACCTGCCAGAAGTTACGGGGAAGAACAAGCTTGGAGGGTCAGATGAGTAACAATCGAAACGAACGAGCAAATAAGAACCAAGGCAGGCATGAGGAACCGCGAGTGCCCGACAACCAGCAGAAGCGGCATGAGGGCAACTCCTCACAGAGCAACAACACCCAGGAAAGTTCCCAGCAAGCAGCGATGAATGAAAAGAGCCGCATGCCGAAGCCAGTGGAGAATGCGAACAGCGGAAAAGAGGGCAAAGCAGAAAGTGCCCCCAAGCCGAACCCAGCACCTGAACAAACAGGCGAGAAGGAAGGCAGGGATTCATCCAACAAGGACGCTGCTGACCATGGTAGATCTGAAACGCAAAATAAGCAGGAACAAGCTCTAAGAGCCAGCCATACGCAGGTCGACCGCCCAGAGAAAGAGCATGAATCCTCCCCCGACGACAAGCCGAACCAGGCCAGTAAGCCTGCAACAAAGGCTGCGCCCGCGCCTGTCGACAAACCATCTCAACCGAGCGTCGCCAGTGTGCCCAAACCGCGGAAGGCGAAAAACCATGATTCCTTCTATCTAGGTCTGGCTTCGGCAGTCCTGGTCGCAGCTCTGGGCCTCAGCCTGAGCACCATGCCGATCTTCTTCTCCCTGCCTCTTGCCGCCGTCCTCTTTGGAATCGGTATCTGGCTCCTCTCCTATGCCAGCTTCAAGTCGCCCGGCAAACCGGAGGGAGAGGGAACGGAAACGGACAGGCATACCAGGACCGTAGTTGTGGCGACGGTCCTTCTGGTGCTGCAGACCTTCATCATGGATGTCTTCATCTTCACCCGAATGGGAACAGTCGGCAAACACCAGAACGCCATCGTCATCGCCTGGATTATCGCCAGCATGATCGAGACCCTGGCTGCTTTCGCTCTTATCTACCATCACAATCCTCTGCAGTCCAAGCCCAAGGATCCTGCGGCGAACGATAAGCACGAGGGGAAGGAATAAGGAACTGCAGCGCATATAAATCCGAAACGACACACAAGTCCACAAAGGCGGACGGGTCATCTACGTGAAATGCTAGAAGGAGACGAATAAATTGGTTCGCGGAACGTTCTGCTCGCCTATGTCTTGTGTTCGCCCAGGTCTTGCATCTCAAGGTGTCGCTCATCCTTCTTCTTGAAGACGCGCGGCACCTTTACACAATCATCCCCCTCTGCTGTAGCTGGTCGTAGATAGTAAGTGTCAGCTGAACACGGGCTACGATGCCACGCACTAAGCCGGCCGGCTTCCGAAAGATTCGGTGTCAAAACCGTCAATCCGCTCCTCGGGCCTTACGGCTCTTCAGACATCACATAAGCCGGACGGGTGCGACTACGCGAGCGCGGCTTTCGCTCTTTTCTCGTCCACCTTCTGAAGATACCTTGAGCTTGATAGCTTCTCGAATCGACTGATACTTATAAAACACAATCACGCACAGGCTTCATTTAACCTCCCAACAGCAACGTGCAGCAACTACAATCATTGATGAAATTGCTCACACATAGTTGTGCTTGAAGAAGGAAAGACATGAGTGGACCAGAAAAATCCCGCGTAACCTTCGGGGTCCTCAAAGAGACAGACGATGAGGAGTACCGTGTTGCCCTGACGCCCGATATCGTGACCCGGCTGACCAGACAAGGCATTACCTGCCTATTGGAGTCCGGAGCCGGGGCTCGAGCCGGCTTCCTGGATGAGGACTACCAGCAGAAGGGAGCCACAGTCACCGATAGGGATGCTGTCCTATCGAAGTCGACAGTCCTGGGTTTCGTCGGCAGACCGGATAGCTCCTTGCTGAAGCGGATTCCAGCCGGCACATGGATCATCGGCATGCTGGGGTCATTGAGCGACAAGGATTACATCAAGTCCCTAGAGGCGTCAGGGCTTACCGGAATCGCCATGGAGCGACTCCCCCGACAGCTCAGCTCGGCCCAGTCCATGGATGAGATGACCTCGCAGAACTCGGTCATGGGATACAAGGCGGCTCTGGTGGCTGCCGATGCCTATGGATCCTTCTTTCCGATGATGACCACTGCGGCAGGAACCATCCGGCCAGCCAAGGTCCTGGTTCTGGGCGCTGGCATCGCAGGCTTGCAGGCCATCGGGACTGCAAAACGTTTGGGAGCCGTGGTCACCGCCTACGATGTCAGACCCGCTTCCAGACAGGAGGTGGAATCCTTGGGAGCCAAGTTCCTCGACCTGGGACTGGACTTCTCCAAGGGACAGGGCCAGGGCGGCTATGCGCGCCAGCTGACCGATCAGGAACAGGCCCAGCAGCAGGCTGCGGTGGATGCGAAAGCGGCTGGCTTCGATGTGGTCATCACCACAGCCAAGGTTCCAGGCGGAAAGCCTCCCCGCCTCCTTAGCGCCAAAGGTGTGGCCAACCTGCATCCCGGAGCTGTGGTCGTGGACTGCGCTGCCAGCGAGCTGGGCGGCAACGTCGAGGGGTCACAGGTGGGAACCAAAACCACCGATAACGGAGTCACTATGATCGGGGCTCCGTACCTGGCCAGCGGCGTAGCCACGACGGCCTCCAACCTGCTGTCCAGAAATGTGGCGGACGTGCTGGTGCATTTCCTTCGTGATGGCGCGCTCAGCATCAAAGCGGACGACGAGATTGATCAAGCATTGGTTGTATCAGGAGCAGGCGAATCCGGCACGCATGGAAGCACAGAAGCTCCAGATGCCGAAGAGACCGAAGAGAAAGGTCAGGAGCAATGAATTCTGTGGTCATAGCAATTACGCTCTTCATTCTGGCCCTGCTGATCGGCGTGGAGGTGATCGGCAAGGTTCCGGCCACGCTGCACACACCGCTCATGTCTGGCGCCAACTCCATTCATGGCATTGTGATTGTCGGGGTAGTCATCATCGCGGCGGAGGCCCACTCCCCGCTTTCCTACGTACTCATATTCCTGGCTGCCGTCCTTGGCGCCATGAATGTCGTTGGCGGCTACGTGGTGACCGACAGGATGCTGGAGATGTTCAAGTCCTCCAAACCCGACAAGAGTAAGGAAAAGGCCAGCCGGGAGGAACAGGCTTCGACCGTCACGACCGATACCGCTAAAGACGAGGGGGCCGACAAGTGAACACCCTCGACATCATTACCTGGTTCGTCTATCTCCTTTCCTCAGTCATGTTCGTCATGGGTCTGCACTACATGAACTCACCCAAAACGGCCCGTACGGGCAATCGGATTTCAGCAGCAGGCATGGTCATCGCCGTGGCCATGGCCTTCATCCATCTGTTCGCCACCGGTTTCACCTCCTCCCTGGCCATCATTCTGCTCGTGCTCGGCGTCCTGATCGGGTCCGCAGCAGGGGTCTACTCGGCCAGGAAGGTCAAAATGACGGACATGCCTCAGCTGGTTTCCGTCTTCAACACGGTCGGCGGCGGGGCTGCGGCCCTGGTCGCCCTGAACGACATATTGACTTCCGAGGGCACCCCGACTCTGGTGGTGCTGATCACCGCCGGCCTGGGCGTGGTCATCGGTTCCATCACCTTCACCGGCTCCCTGATAGCTGCCGGCAAGCTCCAGGGCATCAGCCTGGTTAAAAACCTGAAGCTGCCGGCCAAGGCCGTCTGGAATGTGCTCTTCGCCCTGCTGACGGTCCTCAGCTTGGTCATGCTCTGCCTGAATCCTGGCAATCGGACCCTATGGGCCATTCTCACGGCCATATTCGCCCTGGGCTACGGACTGGTGTTCGTCATCCCCATCGGCGGCGCCGACATGCCCGTGGTCATCTCCGTCTTGAACGCCTGCACCGGCACAGCTGTGGCCATGAATGGCCTGGCCATCGACAACGTCGCTCTGATCGTGGCAGGCGCTTTGGTAGGCGCAGCAGGTGCCACTCTATCCGTCCTGATGGCCCAGGCCATGAACAGGCCGCTCCTGAGCGTTCTGGCCGGCGGGTTCGGCAGCTCCTCTGTCAGCTCCAGCGAGGATCAGGGTGCCCAGGGGACCATGAAGGAGACCACATCCGACGATGTGGCCGTCCAGCTGGTCTACGCCGACAAGGTCATCTTCGTCCCCGGCTTCGGTCTGGCGCAGGCCCAGGCCCAGCGCGAACTGGCCGACCTGGGCGAACTGCTCAAGGGCCGTGGCGTGGATGTATCCTATGCCATCCATCCGGTGGCCGGCCGTATGCCCGGACACATGAATGTCCTCTTGGCCGAGGCCAACGTCCCCTATGAGGAATTGATCGACCTAGACGACATCAATCCCCAGTTCCCATCAGCCAACGTCGCCTTGGTGGTCGGCGCCAATGACGTGACCAACCCCGCAGCCCGCCGGCCAGGTACCGCGGTATCCGGCATGCCCATACTGAACGTTGACAAGGCCCAGCATGTTGTCGTCCTCAAACGAGGCAGAGGCAAGGGATATGCAGGCATCGAGAACGAGCTCTACTTCAACCCGAACACGCAAATGCTCTTCAACGACGCCAAAGTCAGCCTGCAAGCGATCATTGCATCCGTCAAGGAACTCATCGCCTGAGCATATGCTGTAATAAGAGTCATGGCTCCGGATCGGCTTTGCTAGTCCGGAGCCAATCATCATCGAACAGGAAGGACCCACATGCTGTCATTCGTCAACGACTATTCCGAGGGCGCCCACCCCGAAGTCCTGCAGCGGCTGATCGACACCAACATGGAGCACCTTCCCGGCTATGGCAAGGATCAGTACTGCTCCTCCGCCGCTCGGAAGATCACCCAAGCCTGTGGCTGCCCGCAAGCGCAGGTCTATTTCCTGGCAGGTGGGACCCAGACCAACCAGGTCGTCACCTCCTGCCTGCTGAAGTCCTACCAGGGAGTTGTCGCCGCGGACACGGGCCACGTCAACGTTCACGAGGCCGGCGCCATCGAAGCCGTTGGCCACAAGGTCCTGACCATCCCCGGCGAACAGGGCAAGATTCGTGCAGAAGATCTCAACACCTTCATTGATGGCTTCTACGCCGACGGAAACCATGAGCAAATGGTCTTCCCAGGTATGGTCTACATTTCCCACCCCACCGAGTATGGAACCCTCTACACCCGCCAGGAGCTGGAGGACCTCTCACAAATCTGTCGGGAACACAAGATTCCGCTCTACCTGGATGGGGCCAGGCTCGGGTACGGACTGGTGGCCCCCGGAACCGACGTCGGCCTGACGGACATAGCCCGTCTTTGCGACGTCTTCTACATCGGCGGGACCAAGGTCGGCGCACTCTGTGGGGAAGCGGTGGTCTTCCCCAGGGGGAATGCCCCCGAGCATTTCAGCACCATGATCAAAAGAAGGGGAGCACTCCTGGCCAAGGGAAGACTCTTGGGCGTGCAGTTCGACGCTCTTTTCACCGATGACCTCTATTCACGAATCAGCCGAAACGCCATCCAGACAGCAGCGATGATCAAGAAGGCCCTGCATGAGAAGGGGTATCAGATTGTCATGGACTCCCCCACCAATCAGACCTTCGTCCGCCTGGACAATGAGCGCATGGAGGAACTGTCCAAGCAGGTCGCCTTCGACTTCTGGGAACGCAGCGATGCCACCCACACTGTTATACGGCTGGCCACCTCATGGGCAACGACAGTCGAGGACACCCAGGCTCTAATAAGTCTGCTGTAAAAGTCGCTCACGCTTAATCAAGACAAGACCAAAGTCATCCTGCCACCCCTCCTCTGCCGGTCATCCTTAGGGGAGGGGCATTTATGTATATGAACATTTCACCCGCCCCGTGAACACTGCCAATCCCACATTGTCGGACATATCACACCCTTTCAAGGTGAGTACATACTTATCTTTCGTTAAGATTTTTATTGCACCGATGTAGATGCGGATACCACGCCCTGAGCACAAGGGCAGGAATGTTTCAACGATGAAAGGAAGCTTATGAAAGCCGTTGTTTTCGAACAATTCAATACCTTCCCCACCCTCAAGGAAGTGCCGGAGCCGACTCCCGGGAGCGGCGAGGTGCTGCTCAAGGTGGCCGGAGCAGGTTGCTGCCATTCCGACGTCTCCGTCTTCCAGGACTACACCCCAGAAACCGGGAGCCACACCAAGCCGCCATTCATTCTGGGGCATGAGACCACTGGCTGGGTGGAAGAGGTAGGACCCGATGTCACGGGCTTCAAGAAGGGTGATGCCTACATCGTCTACGGGCCCACCGGATGCGGTCACTGCCCTCACTGCGTGGCCGGCCAGGAGAACTACTGCTCCAGCGCCGCGACCAATAAGTCACTGGCCCTGGGTTTGGGTCGCGACGGCGGCATGGCTGAGTACATGACTGTCCCAGCCCGCAATCTGGTGCCGCTGGGCGATGCGGATCCAATCGGCGCAGCACCCCTGGCTGATGCGGCTCTGACTCCCTACCACGCCATCCGGGCTGCCATGCCCCACCTGAACGGCGGCGGAAAGTACGCTCTGGTCATTGGCCTGGGCGGGCTGGGCCAGATTGCCATTCAGATTCTGCACGCTCTGACCGGCGCCACCGTGATCGCCACTGACACCAAGCCGGAGGCTCTGGCTAAGGCTGAGGCCAAGGGTGCCATTCCCGTTATGAGCGACGAGCACCAGGTGGAGAACATCAGGAAGATCACCCATGGCGAGGGCGTGGATGCCGCCTTCGATTTCGTGGGTGTGGCCCCGACCATTGCTGCCGCACAGGCCTCGGGCGGCCCGGGATCCCGGGTGACCGTGGTCGGCATCGCCGGCGGCAAGGCGGAATACGACTGGTATTCCAAGCCCTGGGAGCAGGAGCTGCTGGGCGTGTACTGGGGCTCCATTCCTGAGCTCTACGATGTGGCCAACATGTATCGCCACGGCCAGATCCAGACCGAGATTGAAACCTACTCGCTGGACAATGCTCTGGATGCCTACCACAAGCTGGTCGACAACAAGCTCTCAGCCAGGGCCGTCATAGTCCCCCACACCAAGGCTTGATTTTCCCTTGATCCTAGACGGAGAAGCAGCTCATCTATCGATTGGGGTTAAGCACAATCGGATTTGAGCACAATCAGATCGATGAGCTGATACCATTCTTCGTCTACATACACTGTGGCCTGTCACGGCCTTGTCATGAAGGCCGTGACAGGCCACAGCATCTCACCAAGGGATCTTGAACCCACAGTATTTATCCTTCACTCGATTGGGGAGCATCGCTCAGCAGCAAGTGGACCAAGAAAATACCGTTGGCGGATTCCAGCCGCATGGAGCCGCCCAGCGAATCCACCAGGGAATCGACAATACTGAGACCCAGGCCTGTGCTTCTGATCTTGGTCCGTGATTGGTCATCGGTCTGGAACCGTTCCATGAGCCTGTCCACATCGACTGCTTCGCCCGTAGTTTTGTTGCCGAAGTCCAAATGAATTCGTCCATCTTCACTCTTGTGCAGGTCCACCCAGGCTGATTCCTCCGCATACTTGAGCCAGTTGCCAATCAGGTTCTGAATTATTCGACTCATCATGATCTGATCCGTCGTAATTTCCACACCAGTTTGAATTCTGGGCTCCACCGTGACGGACCGCGCGGTCAGAGAATCGAAGGCATTGAAGAGCTCCTGCTGAACCAATGCCGATAGGTTCACCCTGGTCAGATCCAGGCTCACGCTCTTCTCCTGTATCAGATTGAAATCCATCAGGTAATGCAGATAGTGATCCACCGATTGCAGGTTGTTGAGGATCTTACCCAATTGCTCCTGATCAGCCGATCCCTCCTTGAGCAGCTGGGCGTATCCCCTGGCCACGGTCAGCGGGGTCTTGATGTCATGGGTTAGGTTGGTCAGCATCTGCCGGACTTGCTTGTTCTGCTCAGCCTGGGTGATCTGCAGCCGTCTGGTCTTGTTCAGAACGGCGTTGATCCTATCCGCCAGAGTGCGAATGAGCCCGATATTGGACCCAGTGGTTACCAAGGCATTAGTGTCGGCATGGTTGATGAAGTCCAGATCATCACTGATCCGTTTGAAGTCGGTAATCAGCATCATCAGGCCAATCGCCAGGGCGAGGGCGACAAGACCCAAAACAAGTGCGGCCACCTTCACGGATTCACCTCCGACGACCCTTATTCATCGTTCTTTCTTCCATCCGAATTCAGACCAGGCGAACGCCGATGCCCCAGACCGACACGATGTAGCGCTGACTGCCGGCGTATCTGTTCAGACTGGTCCGCAAGGTGCTCAGGTGCACATTGAGAGTATTCTCGGCATTGATGTATGGCTGGTTCCAAACCTGCCGATAGAGATCCTCCTTCTCGAAGACCCGATGTGGATGGTCCATCAGAAGCTCAAGGATGGCGAATTCCTTGCGTGCCAGTTCGACCCTGTGCCCATCAACGCTGACCGTGTGCTCCATCCGGTCCAGCTCGATCCCCTGAAAACAAATCTTGGCGTCGGATTCACCTGCTGCATCCGCATCGGCTTTCAGTGCCCCGGATTGGCGCAGCTGGACCTGGACACGAGCGCGGAGCTCGTCAATGTCGAAAGGCTTGGTCACATAATCATTGGCGCCCTGCTCCAGGAGGCTGACGGTCCTGGTCTTGTCCTGGACGGCCGTGAGGATGATGACTGGCACTGACGACATATGCCGAATGGACTTGAGAACGCTGTCCCCGGTGACTACGGGGAGCATCAGATCCAGAAGAATCAGGTCGGGTTCCTCCTGCTGGAAGCGGGCCAAGGCCTGGGCGCCAGTCGTCGCTTGGATGATTCGGTAGGTCCCTCCCAACACATCCTTGAGCAAGGACTGGATGTCCTCCTGATCCTCCACGACCAGAATCGTCGGCATACTGTCTTCCTTTCGCAGGTCACTCTCATGTTACTGAAGCCGCCTAACGATGCCGATCTCGCCCAATCGGATTTATGCAATTCTTAATGATTTCTTAGCCAAGCACTTAAGAAAGGCACTTTAGATTTTAAGGTAGCGACACAGGGAAAGGAATTCCATGGACGATACCATTCTGGATATTAACCATGTCAGCAAACGGTTCGGCCGCTTCCAGGCACTGGACGATCTCAGCCTCTCCATAAACAAGGGCGAGATCTACGGGCTGATCGGCGAGAACGGCGCTGGCAAAACCACCCTGATGCGTCTGATCACCGGACTGTCCCCCATACAGAAGGGAACCATAAGGCTGATGGGGCACACAATTGGCAAGGACAGCCGGATACTGAGCAGAATAGGCTCGGTCATTGAGGCACCAGCCGCCTTCAAAAAACTGACCGTCAGCCAGAATATGAAGCTGACAGCCATCCAGCACGGGCTGGCCGACGACAAGGCCATCAATCAGACCATCGACTTCGTCGGCCTGAGCGAAAAGGCCAAGACTCGGGCCGGTCACCTCTCTCTGGGCCAGCGTCAGCGCCTGGGGTTGGCCATGGCCATCCTCACCCGACCCGATTTCCTGATTCTGGACGAACCCATCAACGGCCTGGACCCGGCAGGAATCATGGAATTCAGAACACTCCTGGACAAGCTCAACAAGGAGCGCCAGACGACCATTCTCATCTCCAGTCACATTCTGAGCGAACTCTACCTGGTCTCCTCCCGGTTCGGATTCATCAGCCACGGTCGCCTGATCAAGGAGGTAGACAAGGATGAACTGGATCGGATCAATCAGAATGGACTGTTGATCGACGTGGACCAGAGCTCCAAGGCCGCTATGCTCCTGGATCGCAAGGGAATCGGCCCCTTCCAAGTCCTTGACGACCATCAGATTCTGATCAAGCAAGGGAATCTGGAACCGGGACCCATCAACAGTCTTCTGGTTCAGGAAGGCATCCTGGTCAATCAGATCGGCCAGCAGAAGGGATCGCTGGAGGAATATTTCGCGGATCTGCTGAACAAGGACCCTCAAGAGCTTAGGAGACAACAATGATTAACCAGATCAGGGCCGACTTTTACAGGCAGCGGCGATCCATCGGCATGCTGATTCTGCTGATTGCCACTGTGGCACTCGGCATAGTGACCACATGGGGCAAGACGACCATAGGAATGAGCACTGGGGGCGAAGAATACGCTCATAAACTGTCGGAAATCGAAGGGCAAAGCTGGACCATTAGGACAGGCCTGCAAGCAGGTGTCGCCTCCGCCTCGTCTCTAATCTACTTTTACATCGCGGTCTTCGTTATCATCATTGGCGCAGAATACAGCCAGCACACTCTGAAGAACACACTGACATCGGGCATCTCGCGCATACAGTTCATCCTGGGCAAGTATGTGACCATCCTGACTGACATCATCCTTTTGACCCTGTGCTACTACATCACCATCCTGCTGACCGGACTTGCTTTGGGAAGGAAACCCGGAGCCAGTTGGGGCATTTTGTGCAAGGATGTGGCCGTCATGACCTTAACGGTCGGCTTCTGTATCTCCGTCATCATCAGTCTGGGCATTATCCTCTTGATCATTACCAAATCCCTGGTCATTCCAGCGGTGGTGATCGTGATATGGCCTATTCTGATCTCCCTCGTGGAGTATGCCTTTAAGTTGAACTGGCTGAAATACTTCGACTTTGTCGGGTTCGGCGACCAGATGATCCTTGGCACTTTGCAGGCCAATCAGGTCTGGGTCTATGCCGGAGTATCCGTGGGCGTGGTCCTGGTGGCCATCATCGGGTCGGCTCTGATCATATCCAAGCAGGAGATCTAAGCCCGGTCAGGGCTATGCCTGGCCCGACTCTTGATCGCTGACGGCCTGGACGGCCATATGGGCAAAGGCCCTGACGGAGGCATCCAGTGAGTAATGTTCCTTGGCATGTTCGGCGTAGCGTCTGGACCAGACTGCAAGGGCATCGGGATGGTCTACCCACCAGTCGATTTGCTCAGCCAGGAACCGAGCCTTGCCGACCGGGAAGAGCGAGTGCTGTGTCAGGGCGAAATGGCCGGCGGCACTCAGCTCGGATCGGGCGATGATCGGGACTGCGCCGCAGGCCATCCCCTCCAGAACGCTGACCGATTCCAAATCCGCGATTGAGGGGTGAATAAGTAGATCGGCCCGCCTGAGCAGGTCGGGCATGGTCGCATTCTGATGGAATCCAATCGAGACTGGCATGCCGTCCAGCTGCCTGGCGACTTCCGCCCTCAGTCGGCGCTCCATGGGCCCTGTGCCTGCTATGGTCAAGCGGATTCTGTATTTGTTCCTGCACAAGGCCAGGGCACGGATCAAAGTCAGATGGTCCTTTTCCCGGGCCAACCTGCCGGAGGCCACCACTTGGATCAGCCGGCCGGATCGCTGCTGCTCGTGTCGGTCCAGCTCATATCGGCTACCGGGATTGAATCTGGGCTGGTACCCGTTGGATATGACATGCAGGTGGGCCTTGTACCCATGCGAGCGCAGCAGGTCGGCCGTCAGCTGGGTGGGGACGTGGATGTGCCCGACATGATCGTAAAGCCAGAACCGAAAGAGCCGGTAGATAGCCGCGTCCACCCCGGGCCACCAGCGCAATGGACCTGCGGAATAAGTGATGTTCTCAGGCTGGATGTGAAACCCTGCGGTCACCGGTATACCCATGGACCTGGCCTGGGCCAAGGCGGCGCGCCCGAAGGCGAAGGGTTCGTAGATATGGACCAGGTCCACACCGGCAAAGGCCCGTCGGAAGAGTTCCGGATCGGGACGAGCGAAGCTCATCTGCTGCCTGGCCGCCACACGGGAGACCAGAGGGATTCGATGCACCCGTGCCGGATAGCCTGTCGAGCCCACCCCCACCAGACGGACCCTGTGCCCCAGCGCCTCCAGACCCTGGGCGTATTGGATGGCGGAGTTTGAAGTCCCATTACCCCTGTTGCCGAAGGAGTCCAGGACCAGGGCCAGCGTCAGGCGATCATGATCCCTCATCAACGTTCCCTCCGCTGTTCAACAGTTGCAGACTTGGGCCAGGCCAGGACAAGGCGACCACCCGATTGCACCCACTATTAGTAGGAGAAGGCCGGGACGGCCGCACCGCGGTAGTAGCGGTTGATGGCATCAGCCACATAGCGGCTGTGGTAGGCGGAGACCAGGGCCGTATAGGCGGGGTCGTTTTTGTCGGCCTGCCTGGCCACGATGATGTTGACATAGGGGTGATTGGCTGGCGATTTGAGATCGCCGGGCACCTGGTAGATGGCATCCTGGATCTTCATGCCGGCATCCAGGATGAAATTGGTGTTGGTGATGCCGGCCGCATAGTCGGGCAGGACCTTGACGATTCCCGGCGGATCGACCTGGTCCAGGATCAGCCCGCGCGGATTGTCGACGATGTCTTCAGGAACCGGCGTGGTGGCCTTGGGGTCGCGCAACCCGATCAGCCCGGCGCTGGCAAGCACCTTCAGGGAGCGGCCCAGATCGATGGGATCACTGGGTATGGCCAGACGCTCGCCATAGCCAATCTGGTCAACGCTCCGGTACTTCTTTGAGTAGAGGTTGAGGGGTGAGATGTAGGTGTCGCCGATGGCTGCGAACCGGTACCCGTGCTGCTTGGACTCCTGCTCCAGAAAGGCGTAGTGCTGGAAGGCATTCAGGTCGATCTCCCCATTGGCCAGCGCCTGATTGGCGTAACGCCCATATTGGAAGGACCGGAGCTTGATTTTTATGCCGGCCCGGCGCTGGTCCAGTTCGTGCTGAACGGCCTTCCAGATTTCCTCATCGGCATCGCCTACCAGGCCGATGCTGATCTCCCGCTGGCCGCGTTCGGGCTGGTTGACCTTGACATAGGCCACTCCCATCAGGACGGCTACCACCAGGATGACGACCGAGACAGCCGCCAGCTCTCGTTTGGCCTTGGTTCTTCTGGTGCTCATATCCGTCCTCCTTCATTGCTGGAACCTATCGCATCAGGAAACCTTGAAGGCCGGCAGGCAGGCGCCCTTGTAGACACGGACGATGGTGTCGGCCACGGGCTTGGAATGGTAGGCGCGCACCACCGCGGCGTAGGTGGGGTTGTCCCGCTGATCCCTGGTGGTGACGATGATGTTGATGTAAGGCTTGTTGGCCGGGTTCTGCAGATCGTAGGGAACCTCGTGGATGGCATCGTGCACGCTGCGACCTGCGTCGACCACGAAGTTGGCATTGGTGACCCCTCCCGCATAGTCGGGCAGCAGGTTGAGGATGCCGGCCGGATCCACCTGCTCGATGTGCAGATGCTTGGGGTTATCCACCACATCCTCGGGCAGCGGATTGGTGGCCTTGGGGTCGCGCAGCCCGATCAGCTCGGCATCGGCCAGGACCTTCAAGGCCCGGCCCATATTGGTGGCGTTGTTGGGGATGGCCACCCGGTCGCCGTCCTGGAACTGCGAGGGCTTGGCATAGCGCTGTGAATAGAGGTTCATGGGCGAGATATAGGTATTGCCAAGCACTGCCAGCTGATAGTGGTTGGTTTTCACATCGTCCTGCAGGTAGGCGTAATGCTGGGCGGCGTTGAAGTCCACCTCGCGGTTGGCCGTGGCCTGGTTGACATAGATGGCGTCCTGGAATGGCTTGAGCTCAATCCTGATGTTTTCGCCCCGCCTATCCAGCTCTGCCTGGACAGCCTTCCAGATCTGATCGTCCGAACTGCCGATGACGCCGACCCTGACGACCTTGACATCGGCACCCACCTGGTTCAGACGGACATCGGTACCTACCACCAGCGCCAGCAGGAGGACGATGACCAGGCTGAGCGCCGCCAGCTGGACCTTGGCTCTGTTCTTTTTGCCAACGCGACTACGACCGACCACGATAATCTGACCTTTCCCGGGGTGCTCAGTGTTCGACGACCTCGGCCAGAAGCCGGCCGAACAGTTCGATCAGGGCGATGAAGATTACCAGAACGATGATGGTGGCGATGGTCACGTCATTCATGGACCGCTGGTAGCCCAGACGGATGGCGAAGTCACCCAGCCCGCCGCCGCCCACGATGCCCACGGTGGCGGTCTCGCCCACCAGGCTGACGATGGTGATGGTGGTCACCCGGATGATGGAGGGGATGCCTTCACGCAGGTAGACATGCCAGATGATCTGCCAAGTGGTCATGCCCATGGACTCCGCCGCCTCGACGTACCCAGGATCCAGACCGGCAAGAGCCGACTCGATCTGCCGGGAGAAGAAGGGGGTAATGCCCACGACCAGCGGAAAGATCGCCCCCTTGGGCCCGATGGCCGTGCCCATGAGCATCCTGGTCACCGGCACCAGGGCCGCCGCCAGAATGATGAAAGGGATGGAGCGGAAGAGGTCGATCAGCTTGTCCAGGACGGTGAAGACCAGGCCGTTGCGACGGATGCCGTCGTGTCGGCTGATGATCAGTCCCACCCCGATGACCAGAGCTAGCAGGAAGGAGATCACCCCGGAGACGCCGACCATGACCAGGGTCTGAACCATACTGCTGAAGAACTCCGGCAGCCGGCTCATGACGTTGGGGAACCAGGTGGTAAGCAGGGACGTCATGACTTGAGAACCTCGATTCCGATGTTGCGCGAGCGCAGGTATTCCATGGCCTGGCGGATATTTTCAGCGTCGCCGCCCATCCTGACCACCAGTCCACCCAGGGGCGCCCCCTCCACCACATCGATGTCGCCGAAGATGATGTTGACGTCCAGGTTGTAGCGACGGCTGATGGTGGAGACCAGGGCCTCGGAGACCTCCTTGGAGACATAGGACATGCGCATGAGGATCTGCCCAGGGTCCAGGGCCACCAGGGGCGAATCGGCGGCCATCAGATCCTTGACCTTGTCCAGGTTGGAGGTTGTGGCCACGAAGGATTTGGTCAGCCGGGCCTTGGGGTCCGCAAAGACGTCGAAGACCCTGCCCTGCTCCACGATGACGCCCTTATCGATGACCGCCACCCGGTTGCAGATCTGCCTGATGACCGACATCTCATGGGTGATCATGACCACGGTGATGCCCAGCTGGTCGTGCAGATCACGCAGAAGTTGAAGAATGGAGCGCGTGGTGGTCGGATCCAGCGCACTGGTGGCCTCATCGCTGAGCAGGATATCAGGTTCGTTGGCAAGGGCTCGGGCGATGGCCACGCGCTGCTGCTGGCCGCCGGAGAGCTCGGCTGGGTAGTGATCGGCCAGCTCGGTCAGCCCTACCAGTTCCAGAAGCTCCGCCACCCGGGCCCGTCGGGATGCACGGTCGCGGCCGCCCCCCCGCAGGGGAAGACCCACATTGTCGGCCACCGTCCTGGAGGGCATCAGGTTGAAGTGCTGGAAGATCATACCCGTACGACGTCTCAGGTCCCTCAACTCGGCCGGAGCCAGATCCTTGACCTCGCGGCCGCGGACCTTGACGCTGCCCGAGTCATAATCCTCCAGCCCGTTGATGCAGCGGACCAAGGTGGACTTGCCCGCTCCGCTCAGACCGATGATGCCAAAAATATCCCCAGCCTCGACGGTCAGATCGATGTCGGCCAGTGCCGTCTTGTCTTCGTCGTCGCTGTGATAGGTCTTGGTCAGGTGCTCCATCCGCACCGCCGGTGTCCGCTCGCTCACGTTCCCGCCTTCCCTGGTCGACTGCATGACATGGTAATCGTCCCGGCGGCCAGTGGACAAGAAGGCCTCTATAGATGTCGTTTATAGGCATGTATCGATACTTGGCCTGCTTGGTCTACGGGTCGGTGGCAGAATGTGGGTATGAGCGCATCCGGTCAGCAGCGGATTATCAACACCATCAATCCCGGGGAGCGACCGTTCGGCTCTCCTCTGGGGCCAAGACCTACACGAGTCCTTCTCCTGGGAGCCGGCGAACTCGGCCGCGAGATTGCCATCAGCCTGATGCGACTGGGTGCCTGGGTAGGTGCGGCGGACTCCTACCCTGGCGCACCGGCCACCCAGGTGGCCCATGCCGGCTACCAGGTGAAGATGAGTGACCCCCAGGCTCTTGAGGACCTGATCGACAAGGTCCAGCCTGATTTGATCGTGCCTGAAGTGGAGGCCATCGCCACAGACCGCCTGGTCGGCGCCGCGGCCCTGGGCATCCAGGTGGTGCCTGCCGCCCCACTGGCGGCCATGTGTATGGACCGCCGGGCCCTGCGCGTCTTCGCCCACGAGCAGGTGGGCCTGCCCACCACCCCCTACCGATTCGCCGACTCCCCCGAAGAGCTGGCCAGCGCGGCGGACCAGGTGGGCTACCCCTGCATGGTCAAACCCCTGATGAGCTCCTCCGGCCATGGACAGACCCTGGTAGGGAGCAAGGAGGGCTTGTCGCAAGCCTGGAATTCGGCACTGACCCAGGGCCGGGCAGCCACCAGGCACCAGGGCAAGGCCGAGGTCATCGTGGAAGCCCTGGCCCCCCTGGCCCATGAGCTGACTGTTCTGACCGTGGCCTCCTCTGCCGGCGTGGCCACCTGCACACCCATCGGCCAGCGTCAGGAGGACGGGGACTATCGGCTCTCCTGGCAACCGGCGGAGCTCAATCCCGACATCTTACAGCAGGCCCGGAGTATGGCCACCCGGCTGGTTGGTGCCATGACCTCCCTGGCCCGCCAGAGTGGCGAGACTGGTTGGGGGATCTACGGTGTGGAGATCTTCGTCCTACGCGACGGGTCGCTCCTCTTCAACGAGGTGGCCCCCCGCCCGCATGACACCGGCATGGTGACCATGATCTCCCAGCGGCTGAGCGAGTTCGACCTTCATGCCCGGGCCATCCTTGGCATTCCCGTCCACCAGGAGGATCTTGCCCTGAATCTGCCGGAAGGCACATGCGCGGTCAGCCGGCCGATCCTGATCAGGGGCCAGGGACCGGTCAGCTTCCAAGGCCTGCCGCATGCCCTGGACCACCCAGGCACTGATCTGCGCATCTTCTCCAAACCCGAAGTGCATGGCCTGCGCCGCATGGGCGTGGCCCTTGCCCTGGGACCCGACCTGCAGACTGCCACCGAACGTGCCGAAGCCGTGGTCCGCGATCTGAAACCCCGGGTGGGAACGGGGATGTAACCCGGGCTTGCTATGGTGGTCGTGTCCCAAGCAGTGCAGAAGTTTCCAATTCGCAACAAACTCGAGGAAGGCGAACAGTGGAAAAGTTGGGAATGCGCTATCAAGGCAAGGCCAAGAAACTGTACGAGACGGATGACCCGGACATACTCTGGGTCGAGTACACAGACCAGGCCACCGCGGGGAACGGGGCCAAGAAGGCCAATATCGAAGGCAAGGCCAGACTGAACAACAGGATCACCACGGTGATATTCTCCCTGCTGGCCCGCCGGGGCATCCCCAGCCACTTCGTACGCAGCATCTCGGATACCGAACAGCTCAACCGTCGGCTGGACATGTTCCCCCTGGAGATCGTCATGCGCAACCGGGCTGCAGGCTCCTTCGCCCAACGGTACGGGGTTGCGGAGGGCACCACCCTGAAGCAGCCGGTGCTGGAATTCTTCTACAAGTCCGACCCCCTGGATGATCCGTTTATCAACCGGGATGACATTCTGGCCCTGGGACTGGCCACCGAGCAGGATCTGGACATCATCGCCGCCAAGACCCGGGAGATCAACGGGGCGCTGACCGGCATCTTCCGCGCCATCAACGTGGAGCTGGTGGATTTCAAGATCGAAATGGGCAAGACCGGATCGGGCATCATCCTTCTCGGCGACGAAATCACCCCCGACACCTGTCGGCTCTGGGCGATTGGCAACAATAATGACGGCCAGGTCACCCACTTGGACAAGGACATCTTCCGCAGGGATCTGGGCAGCATCATTCCGGCTTATCAAACCATTCTGGATGGGCTGACCGAATTGGAGGAACGCGAAAGCCAATCGAACAGCTGAATCGGTGGACCCGGAAGCGAGCATATCGCCTCCGGGTTTTTCATTGGTCCCCAACCAGTCCATCGCGAAAGGATCCATTGTGCTCTTCCGTGTCTATACCGAGAAAAAGCAGGGCTTCGACCAGGCCGCCGAAAGGCTTGCCGAACAGCTCCGCACCCTGCCTGGCGTGCAAGGGCTGACCGGCTTGCGCATGATCAACCGCTACGATCTGGAAGGAATCGACGAAGACCTCTTCGAACGTTGCCTGCCCACGGTCTTCGCCCAGCCCCAGACCGACCTGGTGGCCACCCAGCTGGAGCAGGCCCTGCGCATGAAGGGCGATGAGGATCTGCCACCGCTGGACTCCCCCATGCTCTTCGCCGTGGCCCCCCTGCCCGGTCAGTTCGATCAGCGAGCCGACTCCGCAGCCCAGTGCGTCCAGCTGATCGGTCAGGGCGCCCGCCCCTTGGTGGCCACGGCCACCGTCTATCTGCTCCAGGGCGACCTGAATGCCGGGCAGATCGAGGCCATCCGCAATTACCTGGTCAATCCGGTCGACTCACGGGTGGTAGGGCTGGAGCAGCCCAAGACCCTGGCCTTGCCTGATGACGAACCGAATCCAGTGCCGGTGTTGGACGGGTTCCGCGATCTGGATGATTCTGGACTGGAAGCGCTGATCGACAAGCTGGACCTGGCCATGGATCTGCCGGATGTCCGATTCTGCCGTGACCACTACCGTCAGGAGAAGCGCGACCCCACCCTGACCGAGCTCAAGGTGATCGACACCTACTGGTCCGACCACTGTCGGCACACCACCTTCAACACCAGGCTAGAGCGGATCGATGCGGACAACCCCCAGGCCCGTGACACGCTGGAACGGTATCGGACCATCCGCGAAGAGCTGGGCCGCCAGGACCGGCCGGAATGCCTGATGGACATGGCCACCATCGGAGCCAAGTACCTGCAGAAGCGCGGCATCCTGAACGATGTGGACCAGTCCGAGGAAGTCAACGCCTGCACTATCCGAACCAAGGTCGACGTGGATGGCCAGGATCAGGACTGGCTCTTCCTCTTCAAAAACGAAACCCATAACCATCCCACCGAGATCGAACCCTTCGGCGGTGCCGCCACCTGCATCGGTGGAGCCATCCGCGATCCTCTGTCCGGAAGAGGCTACGTCTACCAGGCCATGAGGGTCAGCGGGGCAGCAGACCCCCGCCAGCCCCTGGATCAGACCCTGCCCGGCAAGCTGCCCCAGCGCCGGATCGTCCGTCAGGCGGCCGATGGCTACTCCTCCTATGGCAACCAGATCGGGTTGGCCACCGGTCAGGTTCGGGAGATCTACCACCCCGGCTATGCGGCCAAGCGGATGGAAGTGGGCGCTGTGGTGGCCGCCACCCCGGCCGACCACGTGATTCGTCGCCGACCCGCCCCCGGTGATCTGATTATCCTGGTCGGCGGGAGGACCGGCCGCGATGGAATCGGCGGCGCCACAGGGGCTTCCAAGTCCCAGGACGAGCAGAGTCTGGAACGTTGCGGGGCCGAGGTGCAGAAGGGCGACGCGCCTGAGGAGCGCAAGCTCCAGCGCCTCTTCCGCCGCCCGGAGGCAGCCAGGCTGATTGAGCGCTGCAACGATTTCGGAGCCGGCGGCGTTGCCGTGGCCGTAGGCGAGCTGGCGGACGGACTGAGCGTGGACCTGGACCGGGTGCCACTCAAGTACCGGGGGCTGGACGGGACCGAAATCGCCATTTCCGAGAGCCAGGAGCGCATGGCCGTGGCCCTGGCTGCCGAAGACGCACCCACCTTCATCGAATACGCCCGGCAGGAGGACCTCGAGGCCACCGTCATCGCCGAAGTGACGGCAGAACCCCGACTGCGGATGACCTGGCGGTCTGAGACCATCGTGGACATCCCCCGATCATTCCTGGCCTCCAATGGCGCACCTCATAAGGCCGATGCCCAGGTGGCCGTTCCCGCTCCCTACCATGCCCCCTTTGAGGTCCAAAGCAGTCTGGATGCGCGCATGAGGGCCCTGCTTACGGACATCAACGTCTGCTCCCAGCAGGGTCTGGCCGAACAGTTCGACTCCACCATCGGCGCAGGCACCGTCCTCATGCCTTTCGGCGGAGCCCGACAGCTGACTCCGGCCCAGGCCATGGTGGCCAAGCTGCCGGTGGATGGGCACACCACCTCCGCTTCGGCCATGGCCTGGGGATTCAACCCCTGGATCAGCAGCCAGGACCCTTACACAGGCGCCTACCTGGCCGTGGTCGAGAGCCTGGCCAAGCTGGTGGCCTCTGGCTTCAGCCGTTCCCGGGCCCACCTGAGCCTGCAGGAGTACTACCCCAAGCCCGGTGATGACCCCCGGCGCTGGGGGCTGCCTGTGGCCGGCGTCCTGGGAGCCCTCCAGGCCCAGCTGGATCTTTCCGTGGGTGCCATAGGCGGCAAGGACTCCATGTCCGGCAGCTTCGAGGACCTGGATGTGCCGCCCACCCTGATCAGCTTTGCTGTGGCCCTGGGACGGGCCAAGGAGGCAGTCTCCCCAGAATTCAAGGCAGCCGACCGCCAGGTCTACCTCTTGACCCCCGAATACCGGGAGGACGGATTGCTGCCCGATCCGGAGAGCCTGCGGACCGTCATGGACCAGGTGGAGGCGCTGATCAGCCAGGGCCTGGTGGATGCTGCAGCCACTCCGGGCTACGGATGCATCGCCCAGTCCCTGATGGAGATGTGCCTGGGCAACAGAATCGGGCTGGATCTGGCATCAGACACTGCTGTATCGGCGCTCTTCCGCCCCGCCTATGGAAGCTTCATCCTGGAGGCCTCGGGTCCGGAGTCCCTGTTCATTCAGGATTCCGGCCTGCATTTGCGCCTGCTAGGGCACACTCGCGAGGATTATCACCTTCGCTGCGGCAGCGAGGATCTGGACCTGGCCGAGCTCGAGGAAATCCGTGCCGAAGGTCTGGAATCCATCTTCCCGTACCGGGGCCAAGGCGACCCGGTGCCGACCATCGGCCGCACCGACCGTGAGCCCCGCAGGCCTGCCGCGCGCAGAGCCGAAGGGACTTCCAAGACCGCCCGACCCAGGGTGGTCATGCCCGTCTTCCCCGGCACCAATTGCGAATTCGACTCCGCACGGGCCTTCCGGGACGCTGGAGCCCAGGTGGATACCGTGGTCATCCGCAACCTGAATGCCGAGGACGTGACCGAGAGTTCCCGCCGCCTGGCCAGGGCCATCCGCAACAGCCAGATACTGATGCTGCCCGGAGGCTTCTCCGGCGGCGATGAACCCGACGGTTCGGCCAAACTGGTGGCATCCTTCCTGCGTTCGAACCAGGTTGCCGATGCCCTTCAGGAGCTTTTACAGGACCGGGACGGGCTGGTTCTGGGCGTCTGCAACGGCTTCCAGGCGTTGATCAAGCTGGGTCTGGTTCCCTATGGCAAAATCGTCACCGGCTCGCCCGAGGATCCCACCTTGGCCGTCAATACCATCGGTCGCCACCAGAGCCGTCTGGTCCATACCCGGATCAGCTCCACCCGCTCCCCTTGGCTGAGCGCCTGCCGGGTGGGTGACATACACACCATGCCCATCAGCCATGGCGAGGGGCGGTTCGTGGCGCAGCCTGGCCTCCTGCGTACCCTGATCGACCGAGGCCAGGTGGCTGCCCAGTATGTAGATGAGCAGGGTCGTCCCTCCATGGATCCGCTGGTCAACCCCAATGGATCCGACATGGCCGTCGAGGCCATCACCAGCCCGGACGGCCGGGTGCTGGGCAAGATGGGCCACACGGAACGCAGCGGTCACGACCTGTATCTCAACGTTCCCGGAAACCGCATGCAGCCGCTCTTCCAGTCTGGAGTGGATTACTTTGCCGCCTAGGGGAAAGGACATAAACCATGTCGTTGGAGCTTGAAGGCATCCACGAGGAGTGTGGGATCTTCGGGGTCTGGGGACATCCCGACGCCGCCCGGCTGACCTACTTCGGCCTGCACGCCCTGCAGCACCGCGGCCAGGAGGGTGCCGGCATCGTTTCCAACGACCAAGGGCAGCTGATCGGAAGGCGCGGTCTGGGTCTGCTCACTCAGGTCTTCCCGGACGAGTCCAGCCTGACACCGCTGACCGGGGACCGCGCCATCGGCCATGTGCGCTACGCCACGACCGGATCGGGGTCCATCGAGAACATCCAGCCCTTCGTCTTCCGCTTCCACGACGGGGATATAGCCCTGGCACACAATGGCAACCTGACCAACTGCAACAGCCTCAAGGCACAGCTGGAGGATCAGGGAGCCATCTTCCACTCCAACTCCGACACCGAGGTGCTCATGCACCTGATCCGCCGCAGCCCCGAAAAGGACTTCATGGCGGCGCTCAAACAGGCCCTGCGCCAGGTCCATGGCGGCTTCGCCTACCTGCTCATGACGGAGGACGCCATGATCGGAGCCATGGACCCCAACGGCTTCCGTCCCCTCTCGCTGGGTCGGCTGCCAGGTGGGGCCTATGTCCTGGCCTCCGAGACCTGCGCCTTGGACCTGGTCGGCGCCACGCTGGTGCGTGACATCGGCCCCGGCGAAATCGTCCGTGTGGATGACTCGGGTTACAGCATCGAGCGCTATACCGATCAGACCTGCCTATCCATCTGCTCCATGGAATTCATCTACTTCGCCAGGCCCGATTCCAATATTTACGGGGTCAACGTCCACTCGGCCCGCAAGAGGATGGGAGCCAGGCTGGCCCGCGAGGCCCCGGTGGACGCCGACATGGTCATCGGGGTGCCCAACTCCTCCCTTTCCGCAGCCTCAGGCTATGCCGAGGCGGCCGGGCTGCCCAACGAGATGGGACTGATCAAGAACCAGTATGTGGCACGCACCTTCATCCAACCCAGCCAGGCCATGCGCGAACAGGGAGTCAGGATGAAACTGGCAGCAGTGCACGGTGTCGTGGCCGGCAAGCGGGTGGTGGTCATCGACGATTCCATCGTCCGAGGCACCACCTCGCGTAGAATCGTCCGTCTGCTGCGGGAGGCCGGGGCGAGCGAAGTGCACATGCGCATCGCCTCCCCGCCCCTGCGCTACCCCTGCTACTACGGCATCGACATTCAACGGACATCCGAACTGATCGCCGCCAAGAAGTCCGTGGAGCAGATCAGGGAAGCCATCGAGGCCGATTCCCTGGCCTACCTGAGTCTGGACGGTCTGGTGGAATCCATCGGTCTGGGCCGTGATGCACCCTACCAAGGGCTCTGCGTGGCCTATTTCAACGGAGACTACCCAACGCGGCTTGACGACTACGAGCAGGGTTTCCTGGCCTCGCTGACTCCGGAGGACCGGGCCCGGCTGGAAGCCTCCAAGGGATCCTATGGGCTTGACATGCCTGCAGGGTCGAGCCGGAGAACAGACCAATGAGCACCAGCGAAGAGCAGGACAGACAGGGCAGAGAAAGGGGCAACCATGCCGAAGGCATATGAACAGGCTGGGGTATCGGTGGAGGCCGGATACGAACTGATCGACAGGATCCGCTCCCACACGGCCAGAACCCATAGGCCGGGCGCCGGTGACATCGGCGGCTTCGGCGGCGACTTCGACCTGTCTGCACTCAACTACCGCCACCCGGTCCTGGTCTCAGGCACCGACGGCGTAGGCACCAAGTTGATGGTGGCCCGGGAGGCCGGCCGCCATGACACCATCGGCCAGGACTGCGTGGCCATGTGCGTCAATGACATCATCGCCCAGGGGGCCGAGCCACTGATCTTCCTGGACTACATCGCCTGCGGGCACAACGACCCGGCTCTGCTGGAGCAGGTGGTCAAGGGCGTCGCCGACGGCTGCGTCCAGGCCGGGGCCGCCCTGGTAGGCGGGGAGACCGCCGAGATGCCCGACATGTACCAGCCCGACGAGTACGACCTGGCCGGATTCACCGTGGGCGTGGTCGAACGGGAGTCCCTGGTGGATGGTTCGGCCATCACAGAAGGCGACCAGCTGATCGGCCTGCCCTCCTCGGGAGTCCACTCCAACGGATTCTCCCTGATTCGTCAGGTCCTGCTTGACCAGGGGGGCATGAAGCTGGAGGACCGGCCCTACCAGCTTGGCGGACGGACCCTGGGTGAGGAACTGCTGACGCCCACCCGCATCTACGTCAAGGCGCTGCGCCCGCTCTTCGCCTCTGGCCTGCTCAGGGGTGCGGCGCACATCACCGGGGGCGGCTTCGTGGAGAAGGTACCCCGGATTCTGCCCGAGGGT
Source organism: Bifidobacterium sp. W8104 (assembly GCF_016100735.1). Classification (NCBI taxonomy): domain Bacteria; kingdom Bacillati; phylum Actinomycetota; class Actinomycetes; order Bifidobacteriales; family Bifidobacteriaceae; genus Bifidobacterium; species Bifidobacterium sp. W8104. Next base: position 1,589,590 of record NZ_JACFRW010000001.1, on the reverse strand, counting down.
CTGGCTGCCAGCTTCGACCTCGATTCCTGGAAGGTGCCGCCCATCTTCACGATGATCGAGGAGATGGGCAGGGTCGACCATCTGGAGATGTACAACATCTTCAACATGGGCATTGGGATGGTCCTGGTCGTCTCCCCTGACCGGCTGGACCAGACCCGCGCAGTCCTGGATGAGGAGCAGGAGCCCTACGCCCTGATCGGTCGGGTGACAGGTGCCCAAAACGGCCAGCAGGTCATTCTTAACGAAGACGGTCGTCAGCAATAGCGAGAGGAGCCCATCATGGCGGACAAGGTACTGGTCATCGGATCGGGAGCCAGGGAGCACGTTATCGCCACCACCCTGCTGTCCGGGCCAGGAGTGGATCGGGTCTGGTGCGCCCCGGGCAACCCGGGCATGGAATCGGACGGCATCAGCCTGCTTCGAGAGGATCCCACACAACCCGAAAAATTGATCGCTGCCATACGCGAGTTGGGAATCGACTGGGTCTTCGTCGGGCCCGAGGCTCCTTTGACGGCTGGATTGGTCGACGAACTGCAGGCTGCCGGCATCCCCGCCTTTGGGCCCAGCAAGGCTGCGGCCCGCATAGAGGGATCCAAGGGCTTTGCCAAGGACCTGATGCGCAGGCATGGAATCCCGACCGCCGACTATGCGGTCTTTCATGACTTGGACGGTGCCAAGTCCTATGTGCGCTCGCACGGAGCACCAGTGGTCATCAAGGCTGACGGGCTGGCTGCGGGCAAGGGTGTGACGGTGGCCACCGACCTTGACCAGGCCATGCAGACCCTGGATGCCATCTTCATCGATCATAAGTTCGGGCAGGCCGGAGCCCAGGTGGTCATCGAGGATCAGCTGGTGGGCCAGGAGTGCTCGCTCATGTGCTTCGTCCGGGGTGAGCAGTTCTGGCCCATGCCACTGTCGCAGGACCACAAGCCAGCCTATGACGGGGACCGGGGTCCCAACACCGGCGGCATGGGGGCCTACTCCCCTCTTCCGCAGTTCGGCCCGGAACTGACCCAAAAGGCCCTGGACACCATCGTCGCACCCACCGTCCGTGCCCTGGCCCGGGAAGGCAGTCCCTTCACCGGGGTCCTGTACACGGGGTTGATGGTCACCGATCAAGGCCCTCAGGTCATCGAATTCAATGCGCGATTGGGTGACCCGGAGACCGAGGTGGTGCTGCCTGCACTGACCAGCGACTTGGGCACGGCCATCCGCACACTGATGGAGGGCGGAGAGCCGCAATTCACCTGGGACGACTCCCACAGCCGCCTTGGAGTGGTCCTGGCAGCACAGGGCTATCCCGGCAACCCCAAGACCGGGGTGCCCGTGCCCTTGATTGCTCCGGAGCAGGACCTCAGAGCCTACTACGCCGGAGTGTCCGGCTCGGCTTCAACCGGTCTGACATCGTCCTCGGGCAGGACCGCCCTGGTGGTGGCCCAAGGCGACGACCTGGCCCAGGCAGCCCACCGGGTCTATGCCCGGCTGGACGGCTTGTCGATGCCCGGCCTGTTCTATCGGCACGACATCGGCCACCGCGGCCTGGAAGCCTAATTGGCCGAGCTGGTCGAGTCCCCGCTGTCCTTATCCTGGCTTTGCTCCTCCTGGCGGGCTTGTTCCTTGGCCTTCTGCCGGGCGGCATCCGAATGGCGGGTGGGCGTGGTGTTGAAGCCGGTCCCCTGAAGGTAGTGCTTGCCGGCCATGATGTCGTACTGGATCAGCTTGTAGTCGTTCAGGAGCTGCCGGGTGGCCGGATCGAAGTCACGGGCGTTCATGGGCTGACCCTGGGCATCCAGATAGTTGGTCTGCCCTGCAGGGATCCTGTTCCAGTCCTGGATCTGGTTGGCCACCGGGGGCTCGATGGCACTGATCTTGTCGTGCAGCTCGGTCAGGAAGGCCGTGAAGGGAGAGACCTTGGTATCCATGTGTTCGGCCACCTGGGCCTGGAAGAAGTTGGGAGAGGAATAGGCGCTGTTGCTGACCTGTGTCCCCGATGCATCCGAGGCCTTGTTTGACCAGATGAAGTAGTCGGTCAGATGCAGGGCCAGGGAGTTGCGCTGGTCCGAACCGGCCGTGCCATAGATGCCGGGCAGATGATCCCCGTAGAAGACCACGGTGACCGGTTTGCTCTGGGAGTCCAGGCTGTTCAGGAAATCGGCAGTGGCCTGATCGGTCAGACTGACCCCCTTGGCGTAGGTGCGGATGGATTGCATCTCATCGTCGCCCAGGGGCATGTTGGGGTCAGATGAGCTGACCGAGAAGTTGTTGTCGTCATACCAGTCGTTGTAGGGCATGTGGTTCTGCATGGTGATGACCTCGACGAACTGGTTGCCCTTGTCGTCGCCCATCTGCTCCAGGGCGGAATCGTAGGCGGACCGGTCCCCCACATACTGGCTGCGGTCGATACGGTCCTGGTGGGCTATCTGGTCGGGGCCCGTCAGCGAGTAGAAGTGCGAGAAGCCGAACTTCTTGTAGTTCTCGGCCCTGGAGTACATGGAGGACTCATAGGGGTGGAAGGCCAGGGACCTGGATGGGGACCCCCAGGCCTGATTGACCGTGGGTATCCAGCTCAGGTGAGGGATGACCTGCTGATAGGGAGAGGTCAGCGAGGGATCGAAGTTGGCCATGGACAGGCCGGTCATGGCCTGGAACTCCAGATTGGCCGTACCCCCGCCATAGCCGGAGGAGAGCATGAGCCCGCTGGTGGTGCCCTCCTTGATGGATCTGATATGGGGCATGGGGTCCTGGTTGAGTGCGATGCCCGGCACCCGTGTGGGGTCCGAGAAGGACTCGGAGAGGATATAGACCAGGCTCGACTCATTCATATATGACTTGCGGTCACGGTTGATGCGGTCCGCCGAAAGCTGGTAGCGGTGGGCCAGAGACTGCATGGTGGCACGGCTGTATCCTGAGGGCTGGTCCATGACCTTGGGCCGCAGCTGCCGGGAGAAGGACACGAAGACCCCGTTGCGCTGGGCATCATAGACCGAGTCCCACATGGAGGGTATGTCGCCCATGAACTGCGAGAAGCGGTAGGCGGGGCTGCCGTAGGTGCCCACAGTGGACATGAAGAGTGCCACCACCAGGACAGGGACCAGGACCCCTGCCGTACGCAGCCCGGCGCCCAGGGGTTTGTTGCCGGTGGACACCGGACGACCGCGACGGGAATCCATCCGTGTCACCACCCAGCAGAGCAATCCGAGAATAATCAAAGCTACAACTCCCAGCCCGATCATGATCAGGGACCGGGCCGGCAGGAAGGAGACCAGGTTGGCCGCATCGGCATGGAGAAAGTCCAAATCGGAGGGCAGGACGGCCTCATACCGTGCACGCACCTTGAAACGCTCGATGATCGCAATGACCGCACAGATGGCCAGAATCAGGCCCGATGCCGCCCAGAAGCGATTGGTCAGGTAGGCCAGGGCCAGGTAAACCAGGCCTATAGCCAGCATGTTGAGCACCAGGACGAACCGACGCTGGGTCCACATGGCCGAGATGAAGCCCCAGAAGCCGATCAGCGGGTTGGACAGCTCTACGCGGGAACTGTTCAGGGAGACCCCCCACTGAAGGATGCCTACCGACAGGAAGTCAATCAGGATGAAGGCGAGCAGGTAGACCCACCCACGCACCCGAAGACGTCCGGTCATGTTCTGCATCCAGGATGTCCACCGGCCGGGCTGACGCTTACGATCCTTCACCGCTTACTCCTGACTTTGGTGACTGGGCCCCATAGGCCTTTTACCGATACCTGTGCCATTGTTCCCATTAAGGACGACAAGCCCCATGAAAACACCCCTTAGCGAACATGAAGAGCGAGCGGACCCATCAGGCCTTGGCGCCCGGCACCCGCTGGACCAGGGCGCTGATCCAATCCTCCAGGTTCCGGTACTTGTTGGGGCGCTGCTCGCTGACCTCGAAGACCGGCACATGGGCCTTGCGCGCCTCAATGGCCAGATCCTTGGAGGTTCGATTGACCTCCTGAACGTTGAGCACCAGCATGTCCAATTGCCCGGATGCCAGCAGATGACGGAAGGCCACCAGGTCCTCGGGCGAAGGCTCGCTCTCGTTGGCGGCCGCCCGCAGGTACCCCTCGGGGGTCAGGTCCTCCATGCCCAGGTCATGACAGAGATAATAGGCAGCCGATTCCGTGGCCGCATAGTGACGTCCCTGGGTCTGCCTGCGCACATCGGCTATCAGATTGTCCAGCCGGGTCTGTCGAACCTGCCAGTCCTGGTAGGCCTTGTCAAAATCGGCCTCGCGGCCTGGACGCAGCTGCCGATAGGCCTCATGCACGGCCTTGGCAGCCGCGCTCCTGCCCTGGGAAGAGAACCAGAGATGGGGGTTGTCGCCGGCCTTGCGCCCCGATGCCTTGGATATGTCCACCAACTTGGCCTGCCCGGTTTCAGCGGCCTTGGCAGCCCAGTCGTCGATGCCGGCCCCGTTGACTATGACCAGATCGGCACGGCTGATTCGGGCGATGTCGGCCGTCGTCGGCTCGTAGTCATGGGCATCAGTCGAAGTGTTGCTCAGAATGGTGTCCACCTGGGCCTGGTCGCCGCCCAGGTCCTCGGCCAGGGATTGCCACTGATTGATGCTGGCCACCACCTGCAAAGGGCCGGACCCGGTGGGCGACGAGGACGCTTCGCTATTCCCACAGCCTGTCAGACTGGTTAGCAGGGTCAGTCCGGCCAGAAGGGCGGCGACCAAGGTGCGGGTCCGGCGAAGGCGTGGGCTGCTGGCATGCATGGATATGGGTTCCTTCCTGGCAACAACGTGGGGGTCATTTGACAAACCCTACGAGCGTTACTGAGATTGATTATCAATAAATCTACCATAGAACAACCAATGGCCAGAAAGGTTGCCCAGGCAAATGGCAATCATCCGCCTGAACACTCCCTATACTGAACTGCGGATACGTTTTGCTGGAAGGAACTGCATGGGTACATGGCTGGCAAAGGTCCATCTGACCCAGGGATGGCTGCCCACGACGCTGTTCACCCTGACGGCCCTGGCCCTGGCCCTGCTGGTGTTGACCGGACTGACCCATGGACGCTGGCGGACCCTGTTGAGGCAGGTCGCCATCGCCGTAGGCATAGGAGCCCTGGGACTGCTGGCCACCTGGCTGGTCTCCGACGTCTTCATGCTCTTCGGAGTCTCCCTGGGTTGGATGGTCATCATCACCGTGGCCTTGGGCTTCCTAGCTGTGGGGTTCGCCGTATGCATCCTCGTTACTGCACATGGATGGCGAAGGCTCCTGGCAGCCCTGAGCGTCCTGCTCTGTCTGCTGTCCACCGGGCTGCGGGTGGATATCATCTATGGGGAGTTCACCACACTGGGATCCCTTTTCAGCGTCACCCTCTATCCTGACTATGGGAGTCATCAGGCGGCCAGACCGGCCATGAGCGTGGCCCAGTGGCGCGCCAGGGCCTCCCGGGGCGACCTGCCGGCCCATCCCCGCACCGGTCGCTCCTACAGCGTGCACATCCCCAATGACAGCTCCCGTTTCCTGGCCCGACCGGCCGATATTTACCTGCCTCCCGCTGCGTTGAGCAAGAAGCCTCCGGCCCTGCCCGTCTTCGTCCTACTGGCCGGTCAGCCCGGCAGCCCCGACCGGCTCTTCACCGCCGGATCCATCCCCGCCATGATGGATGCTTACGCCGCCGAACACGATGGACTGGCTCCGGTGGTGGTCTCCCCCGACCAGAACGGTTCTTCCTTCCACAACAGCCTGTGCGTAGACTCCCCCGTCTATGGAAAGGCTGAAACCTATTTGAGCCGTGACGTGCCTAGGTGGATCCGGGCCAACCTGCCGGTCGACAGCAAACCCCAGCTCTGGGCCATCGGAGGATTCTCCCAGGGAGGGACCTGCTCCACACAGCTGGGTGCACGGCATCCCGACGTCTACGGGAACATGCTCCCCGCCGATGGGGAGCTGGAACCGACCCAGGGTCGACAGGACCGGATGATCCACGACTACTTCGGCGGCGACCGGAAACGCTTCCTGGCCCAGGTTCCTGCCAAAGCCATCGCTGATCGGGCGCCATCGAGCCAACGGTTATTCACTGCCGCTGGTTCCAACGACAAGGAGTCCCAACACAATATGATGGTCATCGCCAAGGCCGCAGACCAGGCAGGCATGAGCGTGGAGGCCGTCATAACCCAGGGCTCGGGCCATGACTGGCACACGGTCAAGACCGCCTGGAAGCCCGGACTGGAATGGCTTGGCGAAGCCATGGGTCTTGGGCCAATATCCCAACCAGTCCAGGACTTTCCGGATATTGTTGAGATGAACATCAGCTGAAGCGCCGATACAGCAGATCAATAGAGATCATCAGCAGAAAGAGCCGCCGCAATCATGCAGACAACGAATAAGCGATCCAGACTGATGGAGCCTTCAGCCAAGAGTGTCTTGCTGACAGACCTGGCACGATGGGTCAGACGCCACGCCCTTGCACTGGCCTTCAGCCTCGGACTGATCCTGCTCAACCTGATCAGCTGGCTGCTGATCTGGCTGCTGCGCATCCCCGGCAGAAACCGGCTGGGCATGCCCCTGTCCGATTTGATCATTCGTCGGGCCTCCCGGCCCTTCCATGGACAGGGTCGCCCCCCGCTCTTGGTCCAGTTTGCACGCCTACTGGTGTCCTTGGTCATCACCCCCGGTCCCCTGCCGCTGGCTATCGACGTTGCCCTGGTGCTGGTAATGCTATGCATCGCCGAAACCAGGCTGGGGCGCAGGCGCACCGTGCTGGCAGCGGTCATCAGCGCTATAGGCGGCGCGGCGGTCGGTCTGATCATCTGCTGGCTGATCAACGCCCTCCAGAATCATTGGGCCTGGTTCATCAGAGTGCCCATGTCGCTCAGCCCCATCATCCTGGTGGTCGGTTCCCTGATGGCATCCATTCCCTTCAGCGACTTCCTCTGGCGACGCAGGATCGCCACCATCGGTTACACAGCCTTGATCCTTATGGTGCTCTACACCGGTAATCCGGGCTCCTACTGCGCCCTGGCGGCCGCGCTGATCGGGCACCTGACCGGGCACCTCTGGCACGGGCCAGTCCAGGATGCCAACCCGCATGGCCATAGCGGATCCTACGAGACCCGCCACCTGCTGGGAGCGGTCGCCACGGTTCTCGCTCTCGGCCCCCTGGTCACCGTTTCCTCCCGCATTCGCGCCGGCTTCCTGACTCCCTTGGGTACATTCATGGGCTCCAATACAGGCGGAAGCGCTGCACTGTCTCGCTGCCTTGAGGAAAACAACCAGGTCAGCTGCTACGCCCACTACGGCCTGGTCGCCGGCCATGCCCCCACTGGCATCTCCGCCCTGGTCATGCCCACCCTCGTTATGCTGGTTGCGGCTTGGGGCATCTACCATGGCCGACGGGTCGCCGCTGTCACCGGTGTGGTCCTCAACGCTTTGACCGTCGTCATGGCCCTGCTCTATTTCCTGGTATTCCCACTGACCATCGGCGAAGGCCTGAACCAGGCCATCCGTCACGGCGCCATGCCCTCCCTGCTGATCATCACCCTGCCTCCGCTGATTCTCAGCTGGTTCCTGGTGCGCAACCTGGGCATCTTCCTGGTCCGGACCAAGACCTCACGTCTGCAACTGGGCTGGGCGGCCATCGTCCTGGCCTTCCTGGCCACCGCCATGGGCTACATGGCCTTCACCGCCATTAGTCCGGGCTCCTTCAATCCACGGCCCACCACTAGCAGGGCACTCTCCCAGCTGCCCGGGCTCTATCTGCCCAATGGAGTGGCTTCACGTTTCCTTCCGACACTGGTGCCGCGCACTCCCACAGGCAGACTAGTCAGCCACGGTATAGGACTGATCTTCTGGCTGGTGGTCCTGGTGGTCCTACTCTCCTGGATGCGCAGCTCGGTCATCCAGAACGGCAGCGAACGCCAGGAGGCCGACAAGCTGGTCGAATACGGCGGTGAAAGCATGTCCTTCATGACCACCTGGGAGGGCAACAGCTACTGGTTCTCCCCCAGCGGCCACTCCGGCATAGCCTACCGGCTTTTGCACGGCATAGCCCTGACCACCACTGGCCCATTCGGCGACCCTGATGAATATGCGGACGACCTGGACGAATTCACGCGCTTCTGCACCGCCCACTCCTGGTCACCGGTCTTCTACAGCGTCCACAAGCCCCAACGCGATCTGCTGGCCGCAGGCGGCTGGTCCACCCTGACGGTCGGCACGGAGATGGTTGTCACCCCCAGCCTCTGGCAGACCAAGGGCAAAAAGTGGCAGGACATTCGCACAGCCATCAACAAGGCCAAGCGTGACAACATCACCGACGTGCTGACCACCTTCAACGACGCGTCTTGGGACGTCCAGTCGCAGATCGTGGACATCTCCGAGCAGTGGGCCGAACTCAAGGCGCTGCCTGAGATGAAGTTCACCCTGGGCGGCCTGGATGAGCTGAGGGACCCGCGCATGGCCATCCTCTACGCCGTGGACGACCAGGGCAAGGTGCTGGCCGTGACCAGCTGGATGCCCACCTACCGCCAGGGCCAGGTGATCGGCTGGACCCTGGACTTCATGAGGCACAGGACCGACAGCCCCAATGGGATCATGGAGTTCCTGATAGCACGCATGGCTGAGCGGCTGCGCGACCAGGGCACGGCGGAATTCATGAGCCTGTCGGCCGCTCCCTTGGCCGGCATGGACGGCGGCGAGGATCGGACCGCCTTCCTGCAGCATGCCCTGCATCTGGTGGCCGACCTGATGGAACCGGCCTACGGCTTCCGTTCCCTCTTCTTCTTCAAGAAGAAGTTCCAGCCCAGTGAGCACCCGGTCTATATCTGCTACCCCGACCCGGCCCAGCTGGCCCAGATCGGACTGGCCGTGGTCCAGGCCTACCTGCCCAATCTCAAGGCTTCGCAGGCCTGGGATGCCATCAAGACCATCATGCCCAAGGGCCGGGAGGATCGCTGACGTCTGTCTGACCGGAGCGGCCCCGACAACTGCTGCACAGGCCGTAGACCTCCAAGGTGTGCGAGGAGACCGTAAAACCATGTTCAGCCGCCACGTCCTTCAGCCAGCCATCGTCCGGCGGGCTGATCTCCACAGTCCTGCCGCAGCGTTCACAGACCAGATGATGGTGGTGCCTCCGCTGGGCCAGGCAGACCCTGTACAGGCGAATGCCTCCATGCTCAATGCAGTCCAGGCTGCCGGACATATGCAGGGACCCCAGCTGACGATAGACCGTGGCCAAGCCGATTCGCTGGCCTGAATCGCGAAGGAGCCTGTGCAGCTCCTTGGCTGAGACGAAGTCGTTCTGGGCCTGAAGAACCCTCCAGATGGCGTTCTTCTGCCGCGTCCGGCGACCGACGGATGAGCCAGCGTTCATGATTAGACACACTCCTTGGGCTCCACCAAGCCTACATCCGGATTGCCGTAACAGATGTGAGGATTCGGTTCAGTCCAGGTCGGACCAGCAGCCTGTGGCCTCCAGATCCTTGGCTGTCTGCTCGAGATCGTCGGTCAGCACGGTCAGATGCCCCATCTTGCGGTCGGTGCGCACTTCAGCCTTGCCGTAATCATGCAGGAACCATTCGGGATGCTCACCAAGCAACCTTCTGACCGGTGCCACATGCTGGCCCAGAACATTGACCATGACCGCGGGGCTGAGCAGGCGGGGATTGGGCAGGGGCCACCCGGCGATGCCCCGGACATGGGCATCGAACTGGTCCATGGAACAGGCCTCGATGGTGTAGTGACCGGAGTTATGGGGGCGTGGGGCCAACTCGTTGACCACCAGACCGCCATCGGGCATGACAAAGAGCTCAAGGGCCAAGGTCCCGGCCAGTTTGAAGCCGTCAGCCAGGGTCAGGGCCATGTCACGCGCCCGGTCGGCCATCCCAGGCTCGACCTGGGCCGGCGCCAGAGTCATGTGCAGGATGTTGTGACGGTGCTCGTTGCGCACCATGGGGAAGGTGACATAGTCCTTCCCGTTGCCTGAGACCAGTATGGAGGCCTCGAAGGCGAAGTCCACGAACCCTTCCAGCACGGAGGGCGGGAGGTCCCGGCCCTTCATCCGCGCCTGCAGGGCCTGAAGATCCTCCTTCGTGCGCAGGACCGCCTGACCGTGGCCGTCATAGCCGCCGGTTCGCGTCTTGAGCACAGCGGGCATTCCCAGCTCTTTCAGGGCTGAGCCAAGCTGTTCAAGACTGTCAACCTGCCTCCAAGGGGCGGTATCGATGCCATGGCGGTTGATAAAGGTCTTCTCGTGGACCCGGTCCTGGGTTACCCTGAGCAGATCGGTCCCCTGGGGAATGGCCACACGGTCCCTCACCTGATCCAGAGCGTCGGCATCCACATTTTCGAATTCGTAGGTGAGCACATCGCTGCGGTCGGCAAGCCTTTTGATAGCGTCGAGGTCGTCATAGTCGGCCGTCTCCTGGAAGTCGGCCACCTGGGCCGCGGGAGCATCGGGTGTGGGGTCCAGCACACCGATACGGAATCCGTGGTAGCGGGCGCTCAGGGCCATCATCCGTCCCAGCTGGCCGCCACCCACGATACCGATGACGGACCCCGGCTCCAGGTGGTCGATTCTTCCCCTGGTCTCCTCAGACAAGCTTGGCATTGGAAGCCTCCACGGATCGGGCCAGCTCGGCACGGTAGTCATCCAGGGCCTGAGCCAGCCTCGGATCATTGATGGAGAGAATCGAAGCCGCCAGCAGACCGGCGTTGGTAGCCCCGGATGCTCCTATGGCCGTGGTCGCCACAGGAATACCGGCAGGCATCTGCACAATGGACAGGAGTGAATCAACCCCGCTCAAGGCGTGGGACTTCACGGGCACCCCGATGACCGGCAGCGTGGTCTGGGCCGCCACCATGCCCGGCAGATGGGCTGCCCCACCGGCCCCGGCAATGATGACCCCTATGCCCTGGCTCCGGGCCTGATGCGCGAACTCCGCCATGCGCCCGGGTGTGCGATGGGCGGAGATGACCTCCTTGGTGTAGACGATAGCGAACCGGTCCAGCATCCGACAGGCTTCCTTCATCGTCTCCCAGTCGCTCGATGATCCCATGATCACTGCGACGCGTGCCCCTTCATGTGTATTGTCAGCCATTGGCCCTCCAATGTTCATGCACATTCGATACTACGCAAGACCGGGGAGAAGCCAGCCAATCGTGACGGTCCTATGGATGTAAGGGCCGGGCCTGGTGAACATCGAGCTTTCAGCGGTTCCAAACCCCTGTACCAGACCTAGAATCATTGGATTGCATTACAGAAACCGACAGGAGGGTTATGGGCAAGCTTCTGGACAGCATCGACTCCCCACAGGATCTGAAGGTTCTCTCTTCGGAAGAGCTGACTCGACTGGCCGGCGAGATCCGTCAGCTGCTGATCCGCTTCTGTCGACGTCACGGCGGCCACCTGGGCTCCAACCTTGCCACCATCGAGCCCATCATCGCCCTGCACTACGTCTTCGATATGCCTCATGATCATCTGATCTTCGACGTCTCCCATCAGGCCTACACCCACAAGATCCTGACCGGTCGGCGCCGGGCCTATACGGACCCTGGGTCACAGGAGGATCTGTCTGGATTCACCTCGCCCAAGGAGAGCCCCTACGACGACTTCATGCTGGGGCACACCGGCACCTCCATCGGCCTGGCCTGCGGAATGGCCGCCCAGCGGGATGCAACCGGCGGCAAGGCCAACATCATCGCCTTCATCGGTGACGGCTCCCTAAGCAGCGGGCCGGCCTTCGAGGGGCTGGACTGGGCTGCAGAACAGGGGGGCAACCTGATTATCGTGGTCAATGACAACGAAATGTCCATCGCCGAGAACCACGGAGGACTCTACAGGAGCCTGGCGGCCCTGCGTGCCAGTGGGGGACGCAGTTCAGACAATCCCTTCCGCGCCCTTGGATTGGACTACCGCTACGTGGAGGAGGGCAACCGCATTAAGGACCTGATCGAGGCCTTCCGTCAGGTCAAGGACACCGATCATCCGGTGGTGGTCCATATCCACACCCGCAAGGGCCTGGGGCTTGGGCAGGGCAGTCAGGGGCAGATCGGCCCGATTTCCATGGCCCAGGGCGATGGGCAAACAGCCCATATGACTTCCCTGCCGGATTTGCCCGCCGAAGGTCCGGTGGAGGCCAACCACTGGCAGGACGGCTTGGACTCTCTGGGTCGCCTGCCCAACTCACGAAAGACTTACGGAAGAATGGCCATGCAGGCCCTGGAGGCCAGGTTCCCACAAGAGCCGGGCCTGATAGTCATCTCCCCCGCCACGCCTCTGTCCAACGGTATCGATCCCGACTTCCGCCAGCGGGCCGGGAACCATTACCGGGACGTGGGTATCGCCGAATCTCACGCGATAGCCTATGCCGCGGGCATCGCCAAGGCCGGAGGCACGCCCGTGGTCGCCACTTCGGCCACCTTTTTCCAGAGGGCCTACGACCAGATCGAGCAGGAGATGGCCTTGAACGGCAGCGCGGTGACCCTGTTGGTTTTCTCAACCGGCGTTGCCAAAACCGATGCCACGCATTCAGGCACGGCCGACATGGTCATGATGCGAGGCATCCCCGGACTGATCTGCCTGGCTCCGACCAGCGGGGCCGAATTCCTAGACATGCTGGCCTGGGCCACGGGTCCGGCCCGGCAGCCCGTGGTCATCAGGGTGCCCGGCGAGCGCACGCTGGCAACGGAACGCGCAGGCAAGCCAATAGCGCCGGCAACCTCCGATCCCACGACCGGAGGCGAGCCTTGGGATCGTTACCGCATCCTGCAACAAGGCAGGACAGTGGCTCTGCTGGCTCTCGGCGATGCCCTGCCCCTGGGTCGTGACCTGGCTGATTCCTTGAAGTCGTCCCTGGGGCTGAAACCCACACTGGTGGATCCCCATCGCTATGACCGCTTGGATGAGCAGACCCTGGAGGCCCTGGCCAGCACCCACTCCCTGGTGGTCACCATCGAGGACGGCCAGCTGGACGGCGGCTGGGGTCAAGCCGTGGCTGCATACTACGGACCTAGTCAGGTTCACACCCTGGCCTTCGGAGCGGCCAAGGAGTTCAACGACCGTGTCCCCAAGACCACCCTGCTGGAAAGGTATGGCATGACCGTTCCGGCAATGACTCGAGCCATATCGGATGCCCTTACCGACCAGGCTTCATGGATCTGACCCGCCGGTGGACCCAGGCGGGTACAATGAAAGGGTTTGGCCCCGTAGCTCAGCTGGATAGAGCAACTGACTTCTAATCTGTAGGTCGAGAGTTCGAATCTCTCCGGGGTCACCAATTGCACTACGAACTCACTGCCTGTGCTTATTAATCTCTCGTATTGAGAATGCGGCAATGGTAGGCCCATCAATCAGTCGTCCATCACGGATCATATTGGTAATATCAGCTGACCGCAGCCATTGCAGATCCTCCAATTCCCAATCACCGCCTTGTTTGACGCTATCGAGTACAGGAATGGATGAAACGTCATCAAGCCGTATTTCCATCACCCGCACGTCGTCTTGAAGCACTCCGGCATCGGCATGAAGCCTGTGCAACTGACGGACGGCGTCAGGCTGAGCCCGCAATCCGGTTTCTTCGTGCAATTCACGGATGGCTGTGGTCTGAGGATTCTCGCCTTGCTCCCCCATGCCTCGCGGAAATTCCCACAGCCAGTCTTCTACAGCGACCCGCCAGTGGCGCGCTATCAGATAGAAGTCCTCCCCCCCTCGTTCTACGACCGTCACACAGATCACACCCGGTCGACCCTGTTTGACAGATGCCACGTGCAAGGTCATGTTTGCACCTGTGTCCCTCACCTTGACGTCCACAGCAGTCACGGTAAAGTCGGCTCCCCCGGCTTCCTCGAAGACTTTCCTACGCCTTATTTCCTGCAGAGGAACCCTAGGCCTCAACTCATCAGCGTTTTTCACAGTCACCTTCCTGGTCGATGATTACCGTTGAGCGAATACCATGGTTTGTGTTGCCGTATGCTGGTCGTGCATCCATTCCATCATTGTCAGCAACTCGGGAAATACTTCAATGAACCAGGCCGCAACCAATATCAGGACAATGGACATTGAGCCTGAAAAAATAATCTTGTCACAGATAACAGATATGGATGCGAGAATCAGTGTCGCAATGAACTGCTTGATGATTTTTGAGTTATCCAGCTTTCGATCAAGCTGCGATGCAAACTTCTGAACGCAATAGGCAATGTTACGAATATGCCGCTGCTGGTCAGAGTCAGGGGCGTTCGGTCGACAATTACGCCACTGCTGTATCGCATCTCTTGACTGATAACAGAACTGCACGAAACAGCCGGAAGGCATCTGCCCCAACAATTCTGTGACCTTGCCCGACAGCATCAATGAACGTCCACCTGCCCGGCCTGCATAGCGCTCATACGAATTCGGTTTGCTTTGCACGGCCATAAGGCAGCAGCCCAGGTAATCCGCCATTGCCAAGCGGTAGACGAACTGATACCAGTCCACCAGCGTTTGCTGGTCGCATTCCATGGTCCTATTGCAATCAGTCGTGCCCAAGGGCAAAGTAGAATGCCTGATAAGCGCAAAGGCCTTGGACCGCCGCGGCTCACGACATATCTTGTCCAAGACATCCCGAAATGCGGTCTTTTCTGCCTCGTCCGCCTTGGATGCGGAACACCAGGAACGCAGGCAATCGGCGTTTTCGCTGACAACAGGAAGAAAGGCATCATTAAAGCTACGGACGATGCCGGAATTCGACTCGGTTTGAGAACGTTGTTGCTCATACCTGATGAGACCCTTCCGTTCGGCATCTATCCATTCCTGCCAGCGCTGAGCCAGCAATTGGCAGGTACCCTCAGACGGATCCTGCTGGCAGTATGCAGCGTACAAGTATGCAATTCTTCGAGCTATCGACCAGTGATCGCCTGCATGCTCATTCAAGACAGCCTTGGCTTGTAGAGCAAATCGTTGACTTTCTTCAGAGGTGATGGTCTTCTGTAAAACCTGATATTCAAGCGGACGCAGCGTGCCTATATCCAGCAGGTTAACCGTCTCTTCTTCAGTCGAAGGTTGATGCTGATTATCAGGTGGCACTGTAGTGAAGCGCAGCAAGCACTGTTCCAAGGTCGGCTCTCTGCCGGATACGGTGAGGAAAGGCTTTTCATAACCATTCTGCCCGAGAAGATCAAGAACGACATCAGGACCAAACGCCAGAAAATAGACGCCATCCAAGAGCTCAGCATCAGTGACAAGAACTTGGGGACTATAGAGGAATGCCGTTCTGAGAATGCCTGCAAATCGTTCGAGAAACTGCGGATGCTGCTGAATGGTTCTCTCGCAGATGCTCACGCCGTCAGTACCATCTGACCAGAAGTCCGAATTCACCTCTGGAATGCGCTCTTGATCGCACTTTTGCTTATCCTGGTTGTTGCATAGAAGCCTGACCTGATTCCAATCGTTCAGCTGTTCCTCTGAATCGAAATTGGTCAGCATGATGGCATATGGGCATACGCTCTGACTCATGTCTTTATGCTAGACCTCGTGTTTGTCTGCTCGTTCAGGACATTCCCCCTTTAAAGCAGTACTAGCAACTAGTCATGAAAGAAAATGTCAAAAGGACCGATTGCGTTGGTCATTGAGACCCGGAATATTCTACGCCGCTGTTGCCGCTTCCCTTGGAGGTTATATGCACATGAGCGGAAACTTGAATATGCCCGTACCTATAAACGAGAACCTTGCTCACTGACCCTCTTTGCTGTCTGCAAGCTCACGCTCTGCTCTTGCAAGTCCTATTCGAGACACAGAACAAGCCGCCGGCAACGGCGTAGAGCGCATATCCATGGCCAAATAATCCTTAGCTCTATTTTCTAAGACTTGTCTGAGCAGTTTTCGCCAGGCCCCCCTCCCCTTAATCAAGCCCTCCCGGAGATATAATGGAACATTCCCACGATGGCATCCACAGGAAAGGCAACCATGAACGATTGGCATAAACCAACAGATCAGCAAGCAGGCGACAACCAAGACCCGGCTCAGGAAAACCATTATGACTCTGGCCACAAGGAATACAGTCAGGAGCCTGCCAACAACAACTACGAGTCCGCTTCCCAACAAGGGAATCCTTCGACAGCTGCCGATGGCTACCCTGATGCGGATCAGTCCTGGCAGGCTTCAAACGCCCAGGGAGGGCCGCAGAATCCCTATGGCCAAACCGCATATACGCCTCAATCCAACAGCACCAGCGGACCGGCCCAAATTCAACCTTGGCAGCTTCAGGCCCAATATATCAGCGGGCCGGGCATGTCGAACAAGTCGAAGGTCACGGCGGCCATCCTGGCTTTCTTCCTGGGCGGCTTCGGCATACACAACTTCTATCTGGGCAAGACCGGGCGCGGGGTAGCTCAGCTGCTGATCACCATCTTCGTCCTCTTCATCGGCCCTCTCATCTCATCAATCTGGGCCATCGTCGAAGGTGCGCAGATTCTTGGCTCACATCCAGGCTCGCCTTACCACATGGACGGCAAGGGACTCCAGCTGCAGGATTGAAGGCGACGGACGCCGCTTGATAGCATCACGACACCCGCAGGATGCCATGCGCACCCTTCTCGGCCAGGCTCATGACATGGTTGACTATGGAATAATCGCCTGGCTGATCGACCTTGAGCTCGATAAATCCGCCTTGGGCCGGCAGCAGGGGCAGGACCTGCGCTCCGGCCGATGAAGCGCCGGCAGAATTCACGCCTGCACCTCCGCCTATCAGATAGCGGCCCTCGGTCCAGACCGTATCGAACTGGGTGCCCACAATATGGAAGGACAGCGGCTGGTTGGGACCCGCATCCAGAACCCAAATGCGGACCCTTTGCCCCTTCCCCAGCTTGAGGGGGTGGGCGTCATATTGAAAGGCCCGTCCGTTGAAGGTCATGATATCCGGGTTCATGCCCGCCACCTTTTCAGCATCGGCGGTCCCTCCATTGGACCCCAGATAAATTTCGGACTGGACCAGAACATACTCCGCATTTACCGGCGGCAGGGTGCCGTCATCGACGACCACGGCCCCGTACATACCGTTGGCTATATGGTTAGACATGGGTTCGCTGCTGCAGTGGTACATCCAAATGCCTGCCCGATCAGCAGTGAAGGTGTACAGGAGCTCCTTGCCTGGCTCTATGTTGCGCATCATGGTCTGGGGGACGGCCGGTCCGGCATGAAAATCAATGGAATGACTCATGCTGCCCTTGTTTCTGATGGTGACTTCAAAGGTGTCCCCCACCCGACCTCTGAGCACCGGACCTTGAGCCAGGGGCCGCGACCCCTTATCCCGTGGATCGCCCGCATCGTCGAAGCTCCAGACCGTGCGATCAAACCCTGCTGCCACCTGCTCCTTGCGCTCTTTGACGTCCAGCGTGTATTTTCTGGTTCCAGCATTCCCATGATTGTCCAGTGGCGGAAGGGCGGCCTTGGCGGGGTCGCTCTTCTCAGCCTGCGACTTGAGCTTGGCGGCTGATGGGACATGGCTTTGCACTGCCTTCCCTGCAGAGGACCGACTTTGCTCGGCCACGGTTCCCCCCTTTGCCCTGATCTTGAGCTCCATGCCCATCTGACGATGCCCTGCCAAGGAGCACCAGCCCAGTGTGTCGCCCCCCAGGATTCCTACGTCAACCGAGACGCTCTGGCCTACCGGAACTGACCCCGTGCTCTTGCCATTGGCGAAAACCAGGTCATGCCGCTGATCTCCGGTGTTCTGAAAATTTACAACCAGCCGGTCGCCTGCCTCGATGGTAATGGTATCCGGCACAAAGGCCATCCCCTTTACTCTGATTGAAGCTCGGCTGATGTGACCCGTCGGCTGGACGCTCTTCGATGAAGCCTCCTGGACGCCCCCGGTGGGCGCAGCCCCGACCGAGACGGCCAGCGTCGGCCGCAGGGCCATCAAAACAACGGCGGCCACCAGGACCAGCACTGTAGCCGAGGTGGCAATCAGGTCCATCCGCAGGGCCAGGGTCCCAACATGTTCGGCTTGTGAACCCTCTGGCTGGCGCCGACGGTAGCGCTTGGATGCCAGGACCTGCTTGCCACGAGCAGCCAGGTAGACCACGGTCAGCATCATGGAGAGGATTCCCAGGACATTCAGCAGGTTCCCCGCCTTCCACAAGGGCGTGTAGAGCCGGATGGCTCCGAGGAGTCTGATCAGCAAACCGACCTGCATAAGCGCCCAGGCACCCCAAAGGAGCGGATGAAATGGCAGAGGCCTGCGAATGACGGAGGGGACGATCATGCAGACATGGGCAATGACCATGGTCATGATGAATCCCACAGCCAAGGCATGCAGTGCCATGTCGCCCCAGTAGGTGCTGGAATCCAGAGGTGCCGCCATCCAGATGAGGGCAGCCAGGAGCCCCCAGGCGTAGGCCGACAGCATGCAGGTGCCCATGAATCCTGGCAGGCCTCCATGACGGAAGGTGCCCTTGGCCACATCATGACTGGCCATGACCAGGAGGAGCAGTCCCAGGGACAGCCCCAGAAGCGGATAGCCGACCGAAGGCGCCATGGCTTGGACCGGCAGCATCAGGACCGCCAGGAGGCTGAGCCCCAGAATCCCCGATTCAAGACGGACATCCGAAAAGACCGCCCTGGCCAGTTCCACCCGTTCCCCCACGATGGTCAGAATCAGAAAGAAGAGCCAGGTTGGAGCCAGAACCGAGGCGTCCAATCCTGCAACCCATGCAGCAGCCCCGACCAGACCCACCAGGGATCCGAGGACCTGTATGAGCACCTCCGCAGAAGGCTGCCGACGCCAGATGGCCAAGTACATGGCTGTCAGGACCAACATGGACAAAGTCCACGGAATGCCGCCAAAAAACTCCACTCTGACCCATGCCGGGGCAGCAGCGGGGCTCGAAACCATCAGCGACAGCAGGCAGAGCAAAGACCCCAGCAGACCCAAGGCAGGAGCGAGAAATCCCCATGTAGGTTTGCTGGATCCCCCGCTGCGGTAGGCCACTGCCCTTTCAAGACCAATGGCAGCGCCCAAAAACCCATAGACCATGAGCCCGCCGTGCAGATCAGCCAGGGGTACCTTGCCTGAGGGATGGATCAGATCCGCGCGGATCAGCGCAGCAACAAGGCCAAGCATCGCAGCCAGGCCTGCGCCGATGAGGAGGACCATCCTGGACCTGGGCAAGGCCGTCCTGCCGCCGGACTTGCGCATCTTCGGGTCATTGTGCATGGGTCTGTCCGCCTTGTCCTGGTTTGATAATAAATTTGATAGTTATACAATTTAATCGATGAGTCAGGAAATTCAAGCCCGTAAACAACTGGTCCAAGCCCACGGCAAGCGCAGAAGCGGTGAGGAGATCCGCTCCGCAATCTTGGATTATCTGCATATGGCGGCCGAACAGACCGGCACAGGTCTGACCGCACAGCAGATCGGAGCTGCCTTTGGCATCCATCCGACGACCGCTCGTTTCCATCTTGAACATCTGGTCGAACAGGGCGAAGCAGTCCGCCGGAGAAACGACAGCGATGGTCAATCAGCCGGACGGGGCAGACCGCCTGTCATCTACTCCCCCACATCCACAAACCACACCCAGGAGGATATGATCTCCTCGCTCTGCATGGCTCTGGAAACCGCCTGCCCCGATACTGGCAGTAGGGATAGGGCTGCACTGAAAGCAGGTCAGGCCTGGGGCCGTGCCCTGGCCAGACAAAGCAGGGGGAATGCAAAAAAGGGTGTGTCATCGAGCATGAAGCAGACACTGTTGAACACTTTGGCCACCCTGGGGTTTGCTCCGGTTACGGCAGAACCGGATTCAGCGAGTCTGTATCTGACCTCATGCCCCTTCTTGGACAGCGTCAACGCCCATCCCATTATCTGCACAATCCATCTGGGTATGGTCCAAGGAATCGTGGAGGGCAGCAGCAAGGCGGCCAAGGATCAAAAGGCCCGTGTATTGCTGAAACCCCTGTCATCGCCAAAAGGATGCTTCTTGAAAGTAGCGAAAGTGGACAACAAACCAAGGAGGAAAGTAAAGCAATGACCTACGTGATTGCCCAGCCCTGCGTGGACGTCAAGGACAAGGCCTGCGTGGACGAATGCCCGGTGGATTGCATCTACGAGGGCCCCAGGAATCTATACATCAACCCCAACGAATGCATCGACTGCGGCGCCTGTGAGCCGGTCTGCCCCGTGGAGGCGATCTTCTATGAAGAGGACCTGCCAGAGGAATGGACCTGGTTCAAGGATGCCTCCGAAGACTTCTTTGCCCAGGTCGGTGATGCCGGCGGCGCCCAGGCCCGGGGACCCTATGATCACGACCATCCACAGGTCGCCGCCCTGCCCCACCAGGATAACTTCGTCTGCATCCAGGCGGAATCACGCGGCCAGCGCGCGGTCTGGGTACGCAAGGACCAAACGGAATGAAGGCCGGTTCAAGCCAGGACGGTCACCTGGTCTTCCCTGACTTTTTGGACCGCCCTGTGGATCAGGCCGCCCGGATGCTTCTGGGCTGCCTGATCATCCGGGACTACGAGTCGGAAGGTGAACAGGCCAGGGTTCGGATCGTGGAAACCGAGGCCTACGATCAGAATGATCCGGCCAGCCATGCCTATCGCGGGCGATCGGCCCGCAACGATGCCCTTTTCGGCCCCAGCGGACACATGTACGTCTACTTTACCTATGGAATGCACTACTGCATGAACGTCTCCTGTCAGGAGGACGGATTCGGCGCCGGGGTACTGATTCGAGCCTGCCAGCCAGTGCAGGGTCTGGATCTTCTACGCAGCCACAGGCACGGCAGTCACCCGGATCGGGAACTAACCAACGGCCCCGCCAAGCTCTGCCAGGCATTGGACATAGACAAGCGTAACTACGGCCATGACCTCAGGAAACCGCCCATACGCCTGGCAGCCGCAGGGCTGAATCAGGACGAGACCATCACGGCAACCCCGCGAATAGGCATCTCCCATGCCAAAGAGACCCTACGACGGTTCGTCATCACCGGTAACCGCTACCTGTCGCGATGAAAGGACGGAATCCTATACTTCTGATTTCTACAGCCTAAAAGGTGGCTATTGCTCAATGTAGCGGGATTCAACACAGCTCTGGAAGCGGACAAGCGAGAGAATGACAGCAGCCAGCAGAGCGATGATCAGCATGCCTATGAAACTGCCTGTTACCGGATCCAGACCAAACACTGATGAAAAAGCCTTGAAGGCCCAGGTGGATGCCGTAAAACCGAGGCTGGTGGTGGCCGAAAAGATTCCCATTACCAGTGGATAGCGCTTGCGTGGAGTCAGATTGGACAGGAGGAAGGGGCAGGTAGCCATATTGATGGCACTGCCCGAACCAACCAAAAAGGCCGATAAACAAACCAGCGGGAAGGAGCGGGTGGTCAGGAAGAGCAGGGCACCCAGGGCCATCAGAAGGAAGGCGACCGGAATGGTCCATTGTCGACAAATCCGCTTGATGGCGTTGATGCTAAGCCCGATGACGACCGAGGAACCCGTGTTGAACATCAGGGCCACCCCGGCTGCGCTGGTGCCGCCCAGACCGTACTTGGCTATGTAGACCGCGAGCTTGTTGTACAGGACCGCGACCAGGAAAATGCTCAGAAACCCGATGAGAATACAGGAAATTGTAGCCCACCAGCATTGTCCTCTTTTCTGGGAGCACGATGCCTTAGAACCTACGGCCTTTTCCGACTCCTCCTCGACGGCACCGACACCGGGGACCATGAAGATGACCAAGACCAGGGCAGGCAAGGCCAGGAAATAGAGCCAATAGTTGTGCAGCCATCCTCCCTTGGCCAGAACACCACCCAGAGCAAGAACCAGCATGGAAGAGCCATCCTGAACAGCCAAGACCAGCCCCATCAGCGCCGCCAACTTCTTCCCGCGGAAGAACCTGGCCGACAGACTGGGGAGAACAGTAGTGGCGATACCTACGCCGAACCCGACGACCAGAGCGAACAGGAGCAGCTGGCTTACGCTGCTGTGCACGAAAAGGGGCATCAAGCCACCCAGTGCGACACACAGGCAGCTGATGCAGCCGGCGGTTCTGAAACTCATTCTGGTCAAGAGCTGACCGAATAAAAGGGCGGAAACTATGGCAGCCGAAGAGCCGATGGAAACCACCGACTCAACGGTGGAAGGATCAGCATGAGGAAAGGATGCCTGAATGGCCGCTACGGAAGGGGAGATAATGGAGTCAAACCGCGACATGACGGCCAAGGCCATGATTCCGACCAGAACCCCAAGATTCCGTCTGGCCAATACCCCTGTGTCCTTGGACTTAGACGTGCCTTGGGCCGGTTCCATCGTTCTTGCCTCCTTCTCAATATCAGCGGCACCATTTGGTTGATGGAGGGCAGTCTACTCCAGCAGCAGAGCCATGCCAACCAAAACAACCAGGAAAAGCATATTAAGTGATGTATAGATCTTCAGATAATCGCCCTTCCTGTCAGGATACTGCTTGACTACAGCCTTGTAGGAGATCAGCGAGGCCATTGAAGCGACCAGGGTTCCGAGCCCGCCCAGGTTGGTGCCCAGAATGATCGAGCGCCAGGCTGTCGAAAAACCTGAGACCAGGAGGGCTGTGGGCACATTGCTGATGACCTGGCTGCACAGGACCGAGGTAATCAGAGGGCGGATATTGACCAGACCACTGACCAGATTATAAAACTGGGGAATCCTTCTGGCATTGCCGATGAAAATGAAGAAAGCCACGAAGGTCAGCAGCAGTCCCCAATCCACATGAAGATAGACCCGCCTGTCGCAGATCAGAAAGGTCACCGCTACCACCAGGACCATGGCCCACTGGGGAATCAGCTTGGCCACACCCAGCAGGCAAACAAGGAAAAGGAATAGATAGAGGGTGATGCGCCATCCGCTGGACCGCTGCATCTCCTTCACCTGAGGCTGTATCCCCTCCTCCCTGGGTGCTAGTATGCTGCGGCGAATCTGCTGCGGATCCATCCCCTCGAACTTGTTCAGATGCTGATTCCTGAAGGCGAACCAGCAGCACAGGAAGAGCATCAGGGCTGCAGCCAGAGCGTAAGGGGCCATGAGGAGCAGGAATTCACCAGTAGGCATCTCGGAGCGGGCCTTGAGATATAAGTTGTGAGCGTTGCCGATGGGGGTCAGCATGCTGCCTACATTGGCACCCAGGGTCATCAGGGTGACGATCAGCAGGGCATGGTTTTCCAGACCAGCCATGATGAGAACAGCGATGGCAAAAGGCACGAAAGTAACCAGGGCCACATCATTCGTGATGAACATACTGGAGAAGAAAGGCAGAGAAACCAGGACCAAGGCCAGGCCCCGCACCGAGCGGACTCGACTCAACAGGCCGGCGCCAATGGCATGGAAGACCCCGATGCGCTGAAATCCGCAGACCACCATCATTAGGGATCCCAGCTGGGTGAGGGTATTGACGTGGATGTAGCCCAGATACTGCCGGTCTGGAGGAATGAGGATGCAGGATACGAGAGCGATGACTGCCGCGACGACCAGGACGGTCTCGTTTTTCAACAGTCCGATCACCCGATGTTGCATGGTCACCTCCGGCGAACGAATTCCTCACTTAGTTTACGCGCCCGCCCCCGGCTTACAGGACCTTGCCAGGCGCTATTTTCCGCTTCTGAGCCTATGGTCGGGACACTCGGCACTTACTGGCTGTTAGCCTATCTTGCCCCGACTTTCGGCCCTTGTCGAATGTTCATAGAGTCGGATACCGGCCGGCTGAAGCATGGAAAGGGGTCCTGCGAATCAGCGCGTTCGCAGAACCCCTATTAGATCGCAATATTACTTGTCATCCATTCGTTCCGGATCGGGAATCAGGTAGGACAGGGCCAGGGCAATCAGCACCAGTACTCCGCCGCCGATCATGGCGGCAACATAGCCGGTGCGGGCTCCCCCGGACGCCGCCAGGCCGCTCATGAATGCGTAGAGGACCGCATAGCTCAGACCTGAGCCCAGGTTGAAGGCTCCGGCGTTGAGTCCCGGCAGATAACCAGTGTTGTCCGCAGGAGACAGGACCACACCCAGCCCGTTGAGCATGATGTTGGCCGTCCCCGCATAGGAGACGCCCAGGATCAGGGAGAGGGCCACCAGACTCCAGATGCTGGGCACCAGGCATACGTAGATGCCGAAGACCAGTCCCAACACGCTCACCAGCTGACCGACTCTCAGAACCTTGAGGTAGCCGAAGCGCGATGCCAGCGTCCCGGCAACCGGGCCGAAGACCAGACCGACCAGGGCATAGGGGGTCAGTGTGGCAAAGGAGACGATGCTGGCCTTCAAACCGACGCCGACCTCGCCGTCCTGGGCCAGGGCCGGAACAATCCCGTTCATGATGGCGAAGACACCGACCATGGTGGTGAGAGTCGTCAGCAGAAGCCCCCAGGTGCGCCGCTGCTTGAGGTAGGTGGTGGTGACCATGGGTGCCGACGTGGTGCTCTCGACTTTCCAGAAAATCATGAAGAAGACCGCAGCCACCAGGATCTCGATGATCACCAGGATCCAGCGCGCCTGTGCCAACTTCTCGACCTCATTGATGGCCAAGTAGGCCGCCAGGAAGGCGATGCAGAGGAAGACCACACCGGCCCAGTCCATGCGGGGACGATCGTCTGCATAGCTCTCACGGGCGAAGAGGGCCACCAGGAGTACGGCGATCACGGCGATGGCCACCATGAACCAGAAGACCGAGCGGAAGCCAAAGGTGCCGGCCAGCCAACCGCCCAGGATGGCATCCACGCCGCCGATGCCGCCGTTGACCGCCGTCAAAATGGCCATAAGCTTGGCGTATCGGGCCTCATCGGTCACCTCGGCGTGCAGCATGATCAGGGTCATGGGTACGACCGGACCGGCCACCCCCTGAATGACGCGACCAATCATGAGCATCGTCACATTGGGAGCCAGAGCGGAGACCACACATCCCAGCGCAGTGAGGCTCAGCATGCCCAACAGCACCTTCTTGCGGCCGGCCAGATCGCCCAGCCGAGGCAGGAAGAGGGAGAAGACCGCACAGGAGGTGAAGAACACCGTCTGGGTCAGACCGATGCTGGAGCTGCTGGCATTGAGCTCGGTCCCCATGGTCGTCAGGGCCGGCGACAGCATGGAGGCGTTGAGCTGGAAGGCGAAGACGGCAGCCATCAGGGCCGTCATCAAGGCGACGATGGAAGAGCCTGAGCCGCCACCGGTCGTGGCAGCGGGCTTGTCGGTCTTGGAAGCGGTTGTGTTCGAAGCCTTCATCGATCTCATCCAATCGCGGTGATGGCCTTGACCACCAGGTCCCAGAATCCCTGGAAGTCCAGCTTGACGGCCACCTGGGTGTGGCAGTCCTCGGCAGAGGGCTCCGGGCCGCGCAGATCGGCCACGGTCATCCCGCAGGTCAGGTCCCCGCGCAGCTCCACATCGACCGGACAACGACGGGTGCTCACAACAGAGGGGTCGATCAGGTAGGCCACAGTGCAGGGATCATGCACCGGCGGATCCACGAAGTCCTGGTTGTCCTGGTAGGACTTGCGGAAGAAGTCCATCAGTCCGCTGACGAAATGGGCCAGATCGGTGCCGATGCCCTCGATGCGCTGCTGGACCTCCGGGGTGCACAGGGCCTGATGGGTCAGATCCAGCCCAACCATGGTGACTGGCCAGGGCTCGTTGAAGACGATATGCGCGGCCTCGGGATCCACCTTTATATTGAATTCGGCGACAGCACTCCAGTTGCCAACATGGTAGCCGCCACCCATGAGCACGACCTCGCGGACGCGGTCGACAATGCGGGGCTCCTTGCGGACAGCCATGGCGATGTTGGTCAGGGGCCCGGTGGGGACCAGGGTCACTGTGCCGGGCTCCTCGCGCATGATGGTTTCGATGATCCAATCGACTGCATGGCCGGGATCCAGGGGCCGGGTAGGCTCAGGCAGCTCGACACCGTCCAGGCCGGTCTGGCCATGGATGGAGGCGGCCACCTCCTGAGGACGCACCAACGGCCTATCACATCCGGCATGGACCGGCACCTGGCGCGCGCGAGCCTTTTCCAACACAGCTCTCGCGTTGTAGGTAACCTTGTCCAGACTTTGGTTGCCGCCAACCGTAGTCACTCCGATCAGGTCGATCCGCGGATCGCCCACCGCCAGAAGGATAGCCACCGCATCGTCATGACCTGGATCACAGTCCAGGATGATCTTGCGCGTCGTCATATACTCGCCTACACCTTTCTCATGAATATGTCCTGGGCCATGGATTATGGCCCAGGACATGATACCGCTGATCGGCATTCAATCGATGTAGGCGCGTTAGGCTGGTCAGTCCCGGACCTGGGCGAACCCACCCACTGCCCAGGCCAGTCGGTTCCGAAGCTCGGGATCGACCGCGAATAGCCCCAATCCGTGTACCCCTCGTTTGAGCAGCACATTGAACTCGTGCCGAAGATTATCCACAGGATTCATCTCCGGCTCCGACCGCTGATTGGTCGCCAATGTGTTGCAACTGAGCTTCGGTTCGAATTCGACCTTTCCATTCCTGTAAGTGACCGAGGGCCCGATGATGACGCCCGCATAGTTGAGGTCAAAACCTTGGATGGTGAAGATGGAGCCCACCTCATCAATAGTGAAGGGCAACTCGGCCCAGGCAATCCGGTGATTCGCAGCAGAGTTTCCCTGCGCCTCATACAGTTCGTAATTCCAGGGCATGGCGAATACACCATCGCCGTCCCGACCCTCTTCGGCCCACACCCACCGGCCTGAATCCTCTTGGCGCAGTACAACCTGCCAGTGTCTGGAGGGATTCTGTGGATCCGGGTGATTCCTGCTGCTGTAAGGCCAGTCATAGGTGGCCAGAAGTCGGCAGAGGCCCAAGGAGCCCTCGCCCCTTTGCTCCTGGTCCTTTTGACGAATGAACTTCCTCAAATCCTTAGGCGAATCAAAGACCTTGATCTCGTAAGTATGCGCCCAGTGATCCGGACGCAGTGGACCGATGACGCCATCCTTGGCTGTCATCCGATCCAGCCAGGCGCATGTTGCGGGATCAGCCTGAATGCGCATCTGTTGATCCAAGCGAACATGACTGACTTGGAAGGTATCCTCGCGTGCATGCTGACCGTCCCTTGATTCTTCGCGGATGAGCATGGGTTGCGAGAAGGTCTTGTCATGTTCGGAACCCGTCAATCCCAGAAGCCGACTTTCCTGGGCATCCACGAACTGGGATCCGCGCAAGACCTGTTCCGGGTCGAAGACCACAATGGCTACTTTTGCCCGCCGCAGAATGTCATAGAGCTGGTTGCCTCCGGAGTAGCTCTGCGACCCTTGCGTCAGCAGCAGGTGCGCCTCGTCAATCAGCACCACATCCGCCTGAGCGTCGACGCTGTTCATGGGGTCCGTCGCCCTGCCTGTGGACCGACCATTTCGATTGGTGTGCTTGCTGAACCGGTTGATGAACTGGACAGCGCCAACCACGCACTGGCCGCGTTGCTTTTGCAGTCCCAGCTTCAAAGCCATTTGATTGTATACATTAGCCTGCTCGGCCTGGTTGACAATGATGTAGGAACGCTGCCTGGCGTTTGCCGAACGGTTATCGTCCTTACCATTCAAATTCCCGTAGATGCCATATCTGGCACATATCTGATAGAAGAGATGGCTGAGCAAAACAGTCTTGCCCGTCCCTGACATGCCTTGGACGACAATGACCTGGGTACGTGCCTTGTCATTGATTCGAACCGGGCCTATCGATTCCGTCATCGAGTGGAAACCCTCGTCACGGTTTTGAATAATGACCGACTCCAGCACATGCAGAACAGCCTCTTCAGCCCGCCGTTGTTCGTCGGTGAGTTTGCGGAAGGGCGAGGCCTTGAACAGGGCAGAGTCCAGGATGGCCTTCTCTTCCGGGAACAGATCGGGCTCCATCTCGTGCAGGGTCTGCCAGGCCTTGGAAAAGATGCTGTCGAACTCATCGCTGGTGTAATACATATCCTGAGCGTTGGTTCTACGGTTCATAACCAGCTTGACCGCGTCTACGCTCTGCATATACCCCATCAACCGATTTTCCATATCCAGGGTCAGGGACTTATTGAAGTGGCGATCACCGATGATGTACTGGCAGACCCTGTCCTGATGATTGCGCATGAATCGAACCAGGCGTTCCCAATCCGTTCGTGTACGCGGATCCAGCTCGATGTGCTGCCTGGTTCGAGAACGGATGTCGTTGGTTTCCCCGACGTAAACCACATAAGGGGGCCCACCACCATGCTTTTTGCTGCTGTCCCTTTCGTCGGCAGAGACAATATATACAGTGGGATAGCGTAGGAACAGCTCCTCAAGCAACCTCCCCTCCAACTTACTGCCCTTACTGCCAACAGCTTTCGCCTGCTTGTACTCAGCGATGGCCTTGGAAAAATCCTCATCTCTGAAATCGCCATAAGGCAGCGTCATCACCACAGGCTGCGGCGCGCTTGATGAATCCATGGTTTTCACTATGCCACGAACCCACACCAATCTGATGGCAGGAGGGCCGACTGATAGGCTCGAAATCATGATCAGCAAGGAAACGGAAACAGCGGTGATGGATTTTGTGCACGAGCGCGACTGGGATCAATTCCACACGCCCGCCAACCTGGCCAAATCAATCTGCATCGAAGCCGCCGAGCTCTTGGAATACTATCAGTGGGGGGATGATCCCAGGGACGGAGATGAAGGCCACGTTACCGACGAACTGGCTGACGTGCTCACCTATTGCATCCAGCTGGCGGACCGGCTGAATCTGGACATGGATCGAATCATCTTGGACAAACTGCAAAGGACGGCCGACAGATATCCGGTGGCAACCTCGCGTGGCTCCAGCCGAAAATACCGACCGCTGCAGTAGGCGGATCGATTCAGCAAGTCTGCGCAGCCGGCAACCCCGATTGCCCGAGTCGCTTGGCGATCAGTGCGGACAGATCATCCAAGGTGACACCAACATAGCTATCTATGGAAGCGAACTGAGGGCCTGATGAGGTGTCGACCGGGTTGGTGCCGGTATAGGCTACAGTGGTAGCTCCTGATGCCACAGCCGAGGTGATACCGGTCAAGGTATCTTCGAAAGCCAGGCAGGATGCCATCAAATCAGGGCTGTTGATGCCCACCAGACCGGCCGCATGCAGATAGGGGGCAGGATCGGGCTTCTGGGCCAGCCCATCATCCCCGCAAACATAGTCTGCAAAAGCCCCCTTGGGCGCCTTGGCGACCACAGCCTGAGCCATGCGGCGTGGCGAAGTAGTGACCAGAATCGAGGGGATGCCAGCCTCAACCAGGTCTGTCAGGATGGCACGAACCCCTTCAATCCATGGCATGTGACGCTCCTCCATGGCGATTACTCCATCGATCAACAAATCCGGAATCTGATCCTCAGGAAGGTCAAGACCACGATCGCGCATCACCCTTGCCACTTTGGTCAGGGGTCTGCCGGAAACCTGCCAACCCATGTCGGCATTCCAGTCTCCCCCATGCTCGCGCACCAGATCGACCTCCGCCTGATGCCAGTAGGGCTCTGAATCGATCAGGGTTCCGTCCATGTCCCAAAAGACCGCGAGCGGTCGGCGACTCACAGCAGACCGGGCTTTGTCAGTCGACCCGGCACGACTTTCCTCCATTTGATGCTCCATGTTCATGCATTCACCCTATCGGCAGGGCTTGTCTTGACAATGGTGCCACCCAAATTACTTGGCATGAAGATCAGGCCACGGATCAGGCAACAGCTCATCCAGACTCACATTAAGCACTTGGGCAACTGCCATGATGTTGATCAAACTGGGATTGGCCGGACTCCCGGGTCGCGACTGGCCATGCTCCAACTGTTGGTATGCGAACCGGGAAAGGTTGGCAGTGTAGGCGACGAACTCTTGGCTGTAGTGCAGAGCCATCCTTCTGCGTTGTATGTTCATGCCCATTATTACGGCGTATTCCGCCCATCCACTCGGTACTTGAGAATGTGCCACAGAGCCAAGATAGAAACCAGAGACAAATTGTCATGCCTTACCGGTAATACTATATCAGTAAGGCATTACTGGTTATTTAAACGAGAGACGAATACCGTGCTCTGTCTTACACCAAAATTGGGTCTGACGTAGTTCAAGCTACTGCCCTTCTTCCTTGTAGCCTACGGAACCACATCGGTCTTCATCAATAGTCTGAATTACTCCACCTCATTCGGGAGGAACTCAACAGCCAACATAGGTCTGCTGGCATTCTTCAACATGCTGCCGGCCCTGCTTATAGCTGTAGTTGGATACGGGTATTTCTTCGTCACTGGAGTCAACGGCCTGTTCGGTAACAACACACAGATACCGGACTGGATGCTGACACCCTTGGTCCCGCTGGCCGTCATGCCTATGGTGACCCGGGCAATCTACCGTCACACCAGAAATCCCTATTTGGGTGGCATCATTACCGCAATCATCGTCACCGTGATGACCTGCATCAACTCCCAGATCTCCTTCCCCGCCTGAGGGGGAACCTCACCTAGCCCAAGTCCTCCCCGTCCCTGGCTACAAGCAAAACTTCGACAAGAACAGGGAGGATCAACTTATTCGACAACCAGTTCACTCGGCGTTGCCGAAGACCTGGTTGCGCAATTCGTTGCGCTGGGTCTCGTACTGGGTGAGCTGGCCAAGAAGGTCGAACTTCTCCTGACCGTCGGGCAACTGATTCATCCGGTGCTTGGCCGAGGCAATCAGCCGCATGTATGTGGCGTCCAGCAGTCTTGCAAGCAGCTCGGAGGCATACTGACGCTCCTCCGGGCTAGGCTGCTTCAGCTGAACATCCGCGTCCTCGGAGCCCGCACCCTGATTGTCCCCGTTGTCACTTTTCTCGGAGCCCGGTCCTGTGCCCCTCTGCCTATCCTCCTGCTTATCCAAATTCAGCGGCAAGGGCATAACGGCCAGCTCGTTGATGGCCGACTCCAGCATGGGGCCGCCTGCCTTGGTCAAATTATGCATCCACAGTCCCTGGGGCGTCTTCCTGTCGGGCAGCCCTCCGGCGGCCTGCACAGCCCGATAGAGCGAGCGGAAGATCGGAACCTCGAAACTGTCCGGACTCAGCTGGCCGAAGGCATCCGACCCGACCGCTCTGGGAATCTGTATAAGCACGCCCATGAACTGCTGCTCGCAGATGAAGACAGAATCATCGATGTGATGATAGCCCTGTCGGAGGGCATCCTCACGCTGTACCCTGCGGCGTCGCATGGCATCGTCACTGCCATGGCCCGCGCGACCCTCCGATTCGCCCGCACCGCGGTGAGGAGTGCGGACCGCATAAGCATCCTGGTCCTTCACATGCAGCTTGCGACGGGCCCTGTTGACCTCCTGGCGCAGCAGATCCAGATCCACGCCGATTTTTCTGGCGGTCTTGCGGGTATAGGCCCCCACCAGGGAGCGATCCCTGATCTGGGCCAAAATGGGTGCAACGGCCTTGACCGCACCCATCTGTCCGGTGGTGTACTGGGTATCGAACATGGCCACGGCGGTGTCGATGACGAAGTCGTACAGCGGTCGGGCATGCTCCACCAGGGATCGCACGGCCTCATCGCCATATTGGATGCGCAGATCACAGGGATCCAGATTCTCCCGGGCCACCGCCACGAAGGTCTGCGTCAGAAAGCTCCCGTCAAGGCCGAAGGCGTGCAGGGCGGCCTTCTGTCCGGCTGCATCCCCGTCGAAGGTGAAGACCACCCGGGAGCCTTGGACCGGCCCCACCAGCTGGATGGCGCCAAGGGCGTCGTCGGAGATGAGCCGGCGGACGATCTTGGCATGGTCCTCGCCGAATGCGGTACCGCAGGTGGCTACAGCCGTGTCGACGCCGGCAAGGTGACAGGCCATGACGTCGGTGTAACCCTCAACGATGACAACCTGCCGCTTTTTGACGATGGCGTCCTTGGCCAGATCGATGCCGTAGAGCACCTGGTTCTTGCGGTAGAGCTGGGTGTCAGGCGTGTTGATGTACTTGGCGTTGATTCCGTCGTCCTCGTAGAGCTTGCGAGCGCCGAAGCCCAGGGTCCGGCCCGTGGAATCCCTGATGGGCCAGGTAACCCTGCCCCGAAAGTAGTCGTAGACTCCCCGCTGCCCCTGCCTGGCCAGCCCGGCATCCAGCATCTCCTGCTGGGTGAAACCCTTGGTGGACAGGTGGCGAACCAGGTTGTCCCATCCGCGTGGGGCGTATCCGCAGCCGAAATGGGCGCTGTCAGCCTGGGAGAAGGTCCTGCCCGCCAAGAGCTTTCGCGCGGCCAGCGCCTCCTTGC
The DNA here is from genome assembly GCF_016100735.1 of Bifidobacterium sp. W8104. Taxonomy (NCBI): domain Bacteria; kingdom Bacillati; phylum Actinomycetota; class Actinomycetes; order Bifidobacteriales; family Bifidobacteriaceae; genus Bifidobacterium; species Bifidobacterium sp. W8104. Next base: position 1,557,380 of record NZ_JACFRW010000001.1, on the reverse strand, counting down.
TCATGATCTGCGAGACGAAAAACCGCTGGGCCTCCTCGTTGGCCTCCAGCAACCGGGAACGTTTGGACCCGCGACGCTTGTCCTGACGGGAGTTTTCGTAATGCAGCTCGATCTGGTACTTGTCAGCCAGGATCTCGACGGCATCGCCGAACTCGACGTTCTCCTCCTGCTCAACATAGGTGAAGACATCGCCGCCCAGACCGCAACCGAAGCAGTGCCAGACCCCCATGGAAGGACGCACCGAGAAGGAGGGCGACTTTTCGTCATGGAAAGGGCACAGGCCCATGTAAGTGCCGGAACCGGAGGGCTTCAGAGTCACGCTTTCAGATACGATCTCATACAGATCGGCCTTGGCTCTGACCTTCTCGATGTCTTCCTTCTTGATCATTCCGGACATGACACCCAGCCTACCGGTTCAGGGCGATGTGTTGCGCCCGGCATAAATACCGCAGGCCTAGGGGCAGACCAGGGAATGCAGGGCCAGCGCCGAACCGTCGGTCAGGGAGGCCACCTGGTCGATGGCCACCCTCAGGCGTTCACCATCCGAACCCGCCTGGCGCCAATCCTCCAGGAAGACATCCTCCAGAGCATCCGAGGGGGCTGGCGAGTCGGCCATCATAACCTCAACCAGGTCGGTCACGATTTTCAGCTGCTCTGCGTGGAAGGGCTCCTTCTCACGGGGAGCCATGACGAAGTAGACGGCAATCCCCTTCAAGGCCACAATCTCGTAGGAGGTCCGGGCAGGAATGACCAGCCCCGCCGAATACCTGGTCAGCGGGCCTTGGCCGTGGCGGCTTCGGGTGGCCGCCTCCACGGAGTCGGCAAAGCGTCCGATCAGGTAACTGGTGGTGTTTTTCAACGTAGCCAGGGCCCGGCGTGAACCGTCGAAGCCCGTCGGCAGCATGCCACGGACGGCCTCCAAGGCTCGGACCAACTGGTCGGCATCCCATCGGTCCCCATACCAGGATCGGGCGGCCCGGACCACGCCATCGATGATCCGGGGCTCAGCCAGCCGTTCAGGCACGAAGGAACCGACCACAATGGCGTCCTCCACGTCATGGACGCTGTAGGCGATGTCGTCAGCCAGGTCCATGACCTGGCACTCCATAGGTGTGCTGGCCTGCGGCGCCCCCTGCTTAAGCCAATGGAAGACCTCCTGGTCGTCCGGATAGACGCAGAACTTGGCGGTCCTCTCCCCCTTGGGATGAGCCGAGGCCTCGGCCAGGGTCCAGGGATACTTGACCGCAGCGTCCAGGGCAGCCCTGGTCAGGTTGACCCCTGCTGAACGTCCGTCCGGGTGGAAGACCTTGGGCTCCAGCCTGGTCAGTAGTCGAAGGGTCTGCGCGTTGCCCTCGAATCCCCCTATATCCGAGGCCAGCGAGGACAGGGCACGTTCGCCGTTGTGGCCGAAGGGCGGATGACCCAGGTCATGGGCCAGGCAGGCACAGTCCACCACATCGGGGTCGCAGCCCAGCATGGTCCCGATCTGCCGTCCAATCTGGGCCACTTCAAGAGTGTGGGTCAGCCGTGTGCGGGCAAAGTCGTCAGTGCCGGCGACCAGGATCTGCGTCTTGGCCCCCAACCGACGCAGCGCCGAAGAATGGACCAGGCGCGCCCGATCACGTTCGAAAGGAGTCCTGCCGCTGGTCTTTGGAGGCTCTGGAGCCCACCTTTCCTGATCCCGGGCGGAATAGCCCTCGGCCAGCAGGCGGGAACCGCCCTCCTCGTCAGTGCCCATCAGGCGTGTCCGCTCTGTTCAGTCCAGATTGTCCACGACCACCACTTCAGTGGGCACATTGCCCGCCGTGGCCTTGGAATAGGGGCAGAGCTCCTGGGTGCGCTCCACCAGACGGGTGGCCAGATCACGATCGACACCAGGCAGGCAGACCTCGATCAGAGCCTTGATGCCGAAGGACTCGCCCTGGTCACCGAGGGAGATATGGGTGCGCACCCTGCTCTGGGCCAGCTTGGTGGCCGGCACGCGCAACTCCTTGCCGGCCAGTCCCATGGCTCCCTGGAAGCAGGCGCCCCAGCCGATTGCGAAAAGCTGCTCGGGGTTGGTACCCTGGCCCTTGCCCCCCATGGCCTTGGGTGTGTCCAGGTCCAGGGAGAGGTCGGGCTCATGGCTGTCCGCATGGCCCTCGCGACCACCGGTGATGTCAGCTACGGCTGTGTATGAGATATTGCTTGGTTCATTTCCTGTATATGTAGTCATAACCTCATCTCACCACTTATATTGCCTCTTGACAAGGCCCCGACCCCAGGTTCTACCTGTGATAGTGGTCTCAAAGAATTGATTCAGGGGCGATCAGGTGCAGGTCGGAGGGGTCGACCACCTCATGCACACCCATGTAGAGCCGTGGAATCCTGCTACGCAGGCAGGTGAAGATCTCATAACTTATGGTATCGGCGGCCCGGGCCCAGTCATCGGCGGTTGGCTCAGCCTGATCCTCCCCCTTGCCCGGCCCGAAGAGAACCACGGTATCGCCCTCGCTCACTCCCAAATCCGAAGCCATACCCTTGAGATCCAGTACGCACTGGTCCATACAGACCCTTCCAGCGACACGAACCAGCCTGGGCCCTTGGCGAGTCATCAGACGGACGGGACCGCCCAGGTGCTCGCGGCCCATGGCACCCTCGCGGTCGAAGCCCGAGGCTGACCGATGGATACCATCAGCGTAGCCCAGCGGCATGATGGCCGTGCTTGTGGGATTCTCAGTCAGATAGGTACGCCCGTAAGAGATGCCATGACCGGCGGGCATATCCTTGACGGTGCCCAACTGGGCCTGGAGGGTCATTGCCGGACGCAGACCATAATCGGCCGAAACCCCCATGGAGGGATCGGGCTCGTAACCGTACAGGCCGACGCCAGGACGGGTCAGGTCATAACGTATCCCAGGACGGGTGAGCGTGGCTGCGGTATTGGCCAGATGCCGGATTTCAGGCTTCATGCCTGCGGCGGTCATCCTATCGGAGAACTCCTCGAAGAGGGCGATTTGCTCGTCAGTGGACGACACGAACTCGTCAACGTCAGGCATGTCGGCCACTGCCAGGTGGCTGAAGAGCCCCACAGGTTCCAACAGACCCTGGGCGGCCAGGCGGGAGAGCTCACGCAGGGCATCCTCGAAGGTTTCAGGAGTGAAGCCGTTGCGTCCAAAGCCGGTGTCCACCTTGATATGGACTCGGGCAGGCCTGCCGACCTGGTCTGCCGCCTGCGCCGCCATGTCCATGGTCTTCAGGGAACCAACACCCAGGTCAATGTCAGACTGAATCAGCTGGTCGAAGGGCGCGCGGTCCCCATTGAACATCCAGGACAGAATCCGGCAACGGTCGGGGCCGATGCCTGCTCGGCGCAGACGAAGGGCCTCACTGGACTGGGCCGTGCCAAGCCAGGTGGCCCCGCCGGACAAGGCCGCCAGAGCGGCGGGGATGAGCCCGTGTCCGTAGGCATCGGCCTTAACCACACCCATGACTGCAGCAGCGGGGTTCGTAGAATGAACCATATTCACCAGGGTGGCCATATTGGCCTTCAAGGTCCGCAAGTCCACGATGATCTGTCCAGGATAGGCCCGAAGAGCTTGCTCGTAATGCTGCTGGCCCTCGGGCCCGGAAAACCGCCATGCCGGTGCTGCACTCAATGTCATGGCTCCATTGTGCGACGCCGCTGCGACGGTCGGCACCCGCCCTCAGACGGCGATCAGTCGCTTGGCGGCCCTTTCGCGCTCAGCCAGGTCAAGGGGCCGATCGTGCCGCTGGTAAGCCACCCGCACGTTCTCGATCTCCTTGTTCTCAGGCATGATGATGTTGCCGCAGCGGGTGAACCCATGAGTCTCCAGGATGTGCTGCATGGCGTAGTTCTTCAGTCCCGTATCGGCACGGATGTTCTCGTATCGGCGCATGCTCCAGTCAAGCAGGTCCCCGGCCGCGTGACGCCCCAGCCCCGAGGCGGCCACCCGATGGATGGTGGTATAGGGCCGATCGTCCAGCCAGCTGCCATCAATGACCTTATAATCTGGTTCCGGGTCATGGAAGAGGGCGAAAACACCGATGATGCGCTCGTGGCTACCCTTATGCTCGTCCAACTCAGGTTCAGGGTAGACGGGATCCTCAGGGATTTGATCCATACCAGCTGCATCGTCAACCAAGAGCATGGTGTGGCCCCCGGCAATGTCCTCGCGGATGCGCTCAGGCAGAGGGTACTTGTCCCCCCACTGACGGGGGTTGCCGGTCTCGGCCATCCGCTTTCTGGCGTAGGCGTAGACAGGCATGATCGCCTCAAAGTCGTCCATGGTGGCATGACGGATCCAACGTGCGGTCTCCATCGCGTACCTGCTCACTGTGGCTACCTCTTTCTCGACCGGTGCGGCAGGGACGAGACCCGCCCCCGCGATTGCCGAAGTACGAGTGTATCCATCAGCAGGCAGTCACGAAGTGAGTACGCATTGAGCGAATCGGGGAATAGTTTGGGCTATTGTGCACTCTCCTGAACCCGATCTTCCGAGCGCAAACGACGAGCACGGGTCAGGTTGACCACGCTGTGTCGGCTGACCAGACGGGTTGGCATGACCACATGCCGCTGGAACTCCTTGCCCTGGCGTGCATCAAGAATCATTCCCACCGCCATCCTGGCCATCAAATCAAATGGCTGGTCCACCGTGGTAAGAGCGGGCATCAGATAAGAGGATGGATATACGTTGTCGAATCCGACCACAGACAGGTCCTGCCCGGGCTCCAGCCCACGTTCGCGCGCCGCTCTGTAGATATTGACGGCTGTCAAGTCGTTGCAGGCCAGAATCGCTGTTGGACGATGCGCGCGGTCCAGCAGATCACAGGCGGCTTGGTACCCTCTGTCAGGCAAATAGTCTCCCTGCTGAACCATATTTGACGGCAGACTGGCACCAATGGCCGCCAATGCTGCTCGGTATCCAGCCAGTCTGGCCTGCGCGGATTGCACATTCGCCGGTCCAGCGATAACGCCAATGCACCGGTGCCCGGCATCAAGAAGGCATTTGGCCGCTTGGTATCCTCCGGTCCAATTGTCTAGCGTTATGCTCATGTCCTCATCGCTTACCAAGTCCACCGGATCGACCGCCACTAGGGGAATGCCCCTTGCCTTGAGCACATTCTTGCCCTCCTGGTCTATGGAGGACATCTGGGTGATCACACCCAGCGGGTTGCGATCAATTATCCCCCTCAGGCATTCCTCGGCACGCCGCTGGTGATCGGTCTGTGTCACCGTCAGAGCCAAACCGGCATCCAAAGCCCACTTTGAGGCATAACGTATCATCTCAATAGTGCCATTGTTGGCAATATAATCCACAACCAGCTCAATAGTCTGAGCAATTTTCGTGCTGACAAGCGGATGCGCATAGCCCTCGTCTGCCAAAGCTTTTTCGACCCTTCGACGGGTTTTTGCTGCCACGCCCGGTCGACCGTTGATCACCTTGGAGACGGTCGAAGCAGAGATGCCGAGCTGCTCGGCTATGGCGCCAACGTGCGGATTGCCTGGTTCCTGTCTGGCCATGTGCGTCCTTTCCATTACCAACCAATCGTAACCAAGGAAGCAGCGAAAGCATCCACGTCGGATTTAGAATTTTTACATTTCTAAGTTTCAAATTTCTATTTCTACGCCTATACTGGGGTATACGTTCACAAGATTGGCAAAGGAGCCACGATGAGTACTATCACTGCGGTGAAAACGTATGACTTTCGTTTTCCCACTTCTCTGACCCTCTCAGGGTCGGATGCCATGAACAAAGACCCAGACTATTCGGCTGCCTATGTGGAAATACACACCTCGGCTGACGACGGCATCAAAGGTTGTGGTCTGGTCTTCACCATCGGACGAGGCAACGATGTTGTTTGCAGAGCCATAGATTCCATAGGAGAGACTCTGCGTGGCCTAGAGGTTGAACGTCTGCTGGACAGCATGGGTCTGGCCTGGGACCTATTGGTCCATGACTCACAGCTGCGCTGGCTGGGGCCCGAAAAGGGAGTCGAGCACATGGCCATTGGCGCACTGCTGAGCGCCCTTTGGGACATGAAAGCCAAAAGGGCGAGAAAACCCTTGTGGTTGCTGCTGGCTGAAATGGATCCTGAGGATCTTGTCAGCACATTGGACTTTCGATATCTGTCTGACGCCCTGCGCCCCGAGGAGGCCATAGACATCCTCAAGGATGGGCAATCCGGCAAGCAGGAGCGCATCGAGGACATTCGTCAGCACGGGTACCCCGGTTATTCGACAGCACCAGGTTGGCTTGGCTATAGCGACGAAAAAATGGTGGAGATCGCTAAACGGGAGACGCAGGAAAAGGGCTTTAAGCAGATCAAGCTCAAGGTAGGCCAGAACCTCGATGATGACATACGCCGCCTGGGACTGGCCAGGGATGCCATCGGTCCCGACGTCCGCCTGGCCGTCGACGCTAATCAGGTCTGGGATGTCCCGCAAGCCATTGATTGGATCAACCATTTCCATGACTTCGACCTGGCATGGGTCGAAGAGCCCACCAGCCCCGACGACATCATCGGCCACGCAACCATTGCCAGGGCCATCAATCCCATCCCCGTGGCAACCGGCGAACAGATGCAGAACCGCATCATGTTCAAGCAATTCCTGCAGGCTAACGCCTTCGGCATCATGCAGATCGACGCCACCAGAGTGGCAGGCCCCCAGGAGATAGTTCTGGAATACCTGCTGGCTCGCAAGTTCCACAAGATAGTCTGCCCCCACGCCGGCGGGGTCGGATTGTGCGAGATGGTCTGCCACTTCGCCATGTTCGACTACGCAGCCGTCTCCTGCACCACACAGGGCCGAATGATCGAATACGTAGACAACCAGCACGAATATTTCGTGAACCCCGTGCGTATCAGCCAAGGCATGTATCAGGCACCGACCGCTCCCGGCAATGGGGCTGAAATGACCGTGGAGACTGCACAGCGCTACCTCCATCAGAAGTGACCTAGGGCCACCTCAATCAAAATCCGGTCCAATCACTGGACCTCTAACAAATCATCCATCCATATAGACAAAGGAGTTCTCATGGATTTGCATCTCAAGAACAAGGTATTCATCATCACCGGTGGCTTCAAGGGCATCGGCAGGGGCATAACCCTACAACTGGCCCAGGAGGGCGCCATAACCGCAGTCATAGACCGTGACGAGTCAGCCAGGGACCAGTTCTGCAAAGACATCGAGGCCTATACCGATACCTACCGGACCTTCATTTTGGATCTGAATGACACCGACGGCATAGCCCCCATTGTGGAGCAGGTACACAAGGAATTCGGCCATATCGATGGCATAGTCAACAACGCTGGAGTCAACGACAACAAAGCTTTGGAAACCACTGACTGGCGGGAGTTCGAGCGTTCCGTACACGGCAATCTCACCCACTACTACGAGCTCATGCATGCCTCTTGTGCCTACCTCAAGGAAAGCCACGGATCCGTCATCAACATCACCTCCAAAACCGCCGTGACCGGTCAGGGCAAGACCAGCGCCTACGCGGCAGCCAAGGGCGGAGTTCTGGGCCTGACCAGAGAATGGGCTGCGGCCTTGGTGCACGATGACGTACGAGTGAACGCCATCGTGGTCTCGGAATGCTGGACCCCGCTCTATGCCGACTGGATCAAGACCTTTGGCGATGAAAAGGCCCAGCAGGCCCGTCTCTCAGTCATCACAGACAAGATTCCTCTGGAACATCGCATGACCACACCCGAGGAGATCGGGAACACCGCCACTTTCCTGCTCTCTGATCGCGCATCACACACCACCGGCCAATGGGTGTTCGTCGATGGCGGATACGTCCACCTGGACCGGGCACTGAATTGAGCTCTGCCATGGAAAATACAAATACACGAAACAAGGGCGGGTCCAAGGCCACTGTCGCCATAACCCTGGTCATCGGACTCTTCTTCATCTGGGGATTGACCATGAATCTGGTCAACGCCCTCAACAGCCCATTCAGCAACTACATGGAGCTGAACAGCACCCAGGCATCGCTACTGCAGGTGGCCTACTACGGAGCCTACTTCGTCATGGCCATCCCCGCAGGAATCATCTCCAAGCGCTTCGGCTACAAGGGCGGGGTCATTTCCGGACTGATACTGTTCGCGGTTGGAGCATTCATCGTGGTGCCAGCCACAAATATGGCCAGCTACGGACTCTTCTTATTCGCCATGTTCGTGGTAGCGCTGGGAGCCTCCTCGCTGGAGACCAACTGCAACCCTTATGTCACCAAGCTGGGCGACGAAAAAGGCGAATCCTTCAGACTCAATCTGGCACAGAGCTTCAACGGCGTCGGCAACGTGGTAGGGCCTCTGATTTTGGGCAGAGTCCTGTCCAAAACCCTGACCCCAAAAGAGCCGGGCTTTGAGCAAGCCAAGGTCAAGTTCCTGTCAGATACCAGAATGATCTATATCGTCATCGGCATCGTCCTGCTGCTGGTGTTAGCTGTCTTCATCGTCTTCAAACTGCCAACACCGCCCGGCGATGACGAGCAGGAGGGGGAAACTGGCACCGGTTCCGGCACCTCAAGTCTGTTGAAACGCCCTTACTTCGTACTGGGCGTGATTGCCGAGTTCATTTTTATCGGCTTGCAGGTGGCAGGCATGGCCATGTTCTCCGCTTATGCCCTCAAACACTGGGGCGCCGGCATCACCGCCGGTATGGCTGCCACACTGTTGGCCTTGCTGTCGCTACTGTTCACCCTTGGGCGGTTCCTGACCACTCCGTTAATGACCAAATTCGATGCCGGCAAGATACTGGGCATCTACATGTGCATCACAGCCGTGCTGATGGTTCTGGTATTCCTAGGTCTGGGACGATTCTCGGTCATTTGCTTCCTGGTTGCCTATCTGTTCATATCAATCGGATACCCCACCATCTTCTCGCTGACGCTCAAGGGCATCAGGGGCAACGATGCCAAGACCGGCTCTTCGGCGCTGGTCATGAGTATCGTCGGAGCAGCCCTGATCCCGCTGCTGCTGGGTGCCATTCAGGATGCCATGGGCATCGAAATCGCCATGCTGGTGACCGTGCCCGGATTCCTCTACATCGCCTGGTATGCCTTCCGTGGGTGCCGCATAGGTCTTAAGCAGGGAGCCTGACATGACACGACAACTACAGGTCATCGATGCTCACTTCCATATGTGGAATCTTGAGCGGCAGCATCTGCCTTGGCTGGACGGAATGCCCTCACTGAACCGAAGCTTTCCCCTTCATGAGCTCGAAAACGAGTACGAGCAGCTGGGAGCGGAATTTCTGGGCGGAGTCTATGTGGAAGTAGACTCGGATGACCCCCTGTTAGAGGACCGCTTGGTCTATGAGAACAATGACCCCAAAATCCTTGCCCGAATGCTCCGAGCCCAGGTAGGGCCCTATATGAGAGTGCCCATCAACGCTACGGGCATCAGAGAGCCACTGCATACTGACTCTGCCCCTCGCGGCCGTTGCATGGAACCCTCCTTCATCGCTGGGCTCCACGCCATGGCTGATAAGGGCCTGCCCTTTGAGCTATGCAACCGGGGGGTAGAACTGCCGGACATGGCTCAGGCTTTCTCTCAGGTTCCTTCCCTGACTGTCATCATGGACCATCTGGGCAACATGCCCGACTTGTCGCCGGCCTGCAGAAAGGCCATGCAGGCCATGGCGGCCCTGCCGCATTGCTATATCAAGGTGTCAGGCGACTTGCCGGTCGATCGCGATATCGTCGCCTTCGTCAGAGACACATTTCCCCCGGATAGGATCCTCTATGCCTCCAACTGGCCGGTCGTCACCGTGCACTCCTCACTCAGGGAACACTGGCAACTGATGCTGGACATCTTTGGCCCTGATGAGGACTTCTTCAAGCACAATGCCATGAGGGCCTATGGGATCGATGCCGATATGCTTACTGTGAAAGGGTGAACATGAGCACATCATCAGCCAAATTCGAGGGAATATTCTGCCCATCGATAACCGTCAGCGACGATCAAGGAGTCATCGACACCGACCTGTGGGGACGACATCTGGACCATCTGATCCAGGCTGGCATTAATGGGGTGCTCCTGTTCGGAAGCATCGGCGAGTTCTATGCCTATGATCTCCAAGAGAAGCGCTCAGCCCTGCAATTCGCCGTCGACCATATACGGGGGCGCATGAAAGTATTCGTCGGAGTAGGCGACACTGACATGGACCGGGTTATGGATCTGACCAAGTTTGCTGGACAAATTGGCGCCGATGCCGTGGTGGCTATCAGTCCCTATTATTTCGGTCCTTCGGAACCGACCGCTTACCGATATTTCACCAGCATCGCCCAGGCCTCGGCTGTACCGGTGATCCTCTACAACTTCCCTGCTCGTACAGGTAACGACTGCTCACCGGAGTTGGTCGCGAGACTGGCTCAGGAATGTACAAACATCGTTGGCATCAAAGACACGGTGGACACAATCAGCCACACACGTCGGGTCGTATCAGCAGTCAGACGTGTCAGCCCTGAGTTCTCGGTGTTCTCTGGATTCGACGAATACTATATGGTCAACCGCATTTGCGGAGGCAACGGTGTTTTATCGGGCCTGACCAACGTGGAGCCGGAAACCTTCGTTGCCATGCATCGGGCCTATCAAGAGGGCGATTACCGGACTGCGCTAGACAAGGCCCGACGCATCAACCACTTGATGGCAATTTACGACACTGCGGATTTGTTCGTATCGGCCATCAAGGGAGCCGTGCGACTGCAGGGTCTGCCCATCAGCACACGCATCCGCGAACCTGCCATGCAGATTGATGATGACCAGATGAAACAGATCGGAACCATACTGCGTAGTTGAGCTTTCGTCTCTTCGTTGAACCGGGCTTAAGGAAGGGAACCCGCCCTTCCTCAGGCCCGGTTGTTTGTCTGTCAGCGCTCAGACCAGCTTGCGCTCGTAAGGATCGGAGCTGATGCCGGCAGCGACGATGTCACGGCTCCACTGCTTGGCCGAGAAGAGCGAATGGTCGCGGTAGTTGCCGCATGAGGTGATCTCGGTGCCGGGTACGTCGTCCCAGGTGGCCTTTTCGGCGATGAACTCCAGCGACTCCTTCAGTGCCTTGGCCACATCCTCGGTTGAATGACGGCCCCAGGCGAGCAGGTGGAAGCCCGTCCGGCAACCGAAGGGAGAGCAGTCGATGTAGCCGGGGATGCGCTCGCGCAGGAGCACGGCGATGGTGTGCTCGATGGTGTGCAGGCCTGCAGTTGGGATGGCGTTCTGGTTGGGCTGGACCAAGCGCAGATCATAGTTGGAGATGATGTCTCCCTGGGGGCCCTTCTCCTCGTCGATCAGACGAACGTAGGGCGCCTTGACCTTGGTGTGATCCAGCTGGAAGCTCTCCACAATAGGTTTGTCAGCCATTGTTATTTCCTTTCCTGTCGGGCGCCCGGTATGAAAGGCAACCTTGATGAAGTCATGTACATCTCATGGTAGGCCGACCTACCTATCAGATCCGGCGGCACCCATGACCACATTCACTGCTTTTCTGGCCGAGAACTCTGAGATGACCCCCATGAACTGGGGCCCATACTGCTCCAGCTTGTGCTGCCCCACTCCGTTGACAGCCAGGAAGGTCGCATCATCGACGGGCCGAAGGCGACACATATCTCGCAGTGCCTTGTCGGAGAAGACGATGTAGGGAGGCTTGCCGATCTTGCGGGCTATGCTGGTCCGCAGATCGCGCAGCTTCTGGAAAAGTTCCTCATCCTCTGGGCTGGCATCGCTTGCACCGGCCTGGTCGAGACCATCATCGTCGAGTGTCGAAGAAGACCCGCCACCGAAGACCTTGCCTGAAGCACTCGGGCGTTCCGTCCGTTTGATCTCATAATGAAAGTCCGGACTGACCGTCTGCGCGGCCTTGGGCCCGAAATGGACCATGGGCAGCCGTCCTTCGGTGATGTACAGATACCCGTCCGAGGCCATCTGGTTGAGCACGTCGCGAATCCGCGCCTCTGGAACCTGGGCCAGAGCGCCATAGCTGGGGCACCTATCCAGCCCGCGCCGAAGAAGGTCCTGCGAGCGCGAACCCCGAAGGATCTGGGCGATCTTGCCGGAGCCGAACCCCTGGTTCACATCATGCACACACCTGCTGATGGCACGGGCCACGTCGCTGACGTCGATGGTCGTGAAGGTGCTCAGACAGTTGGAACAGTTCTGACAGCCGCCGCTGCCCGTGTCGGGATGCCCGACCGGGACTGATTTGCCCTTGTCTGCCTCGGCAGGCGAAAGACCCGCGGCAGCCTGGTCCACCTCCTCGCCGAAGTAACGCAGCATATACTGGTGAAGGCAGCCAGTGGTTCGACAGTAGCCGATCATGACATTGAGCAAACGCCGGTGTTCGGCCCTGACGGCTTCAGCCTGCTCGCCAGTCAGTCTGTCGTTGCCGTTGTCCATGTCCAGCAGGCGCCTGCGGGTGACGATGTCGCTCTCGTTCCATAGCAGGGAGCAACGAGCCGGCTCGCCGTCGCGTCCCGCCCTGCCTGCCTCCTGGTAGTAGGCCTCGATACTCTCAGGCATGTTGTGATGAATGACATAGCGCACATTGGACTTGTCGATGCCCATACCGAAGGCGTTGGTGGCCACGACCACCTGCACCTTGTCGTTGACGAAGTCCCGTTGCGCCTGCTCCCTGTCCTGGGTATCCATGCCAGCGTGATAGCTGACAGCGCTGACACCGGCCTTGGTCAGATCATCCGCCAGGGCTTCGGTCTCCTTGCGGGTGGCGCAGTAAACGATACCTGAGTCATCGCCATGCTTCAGGGCGTACCGGACCACCCAGCGATTCTTGTATTTGCTCTCCAACTTGATCACGTCGAAGAAGAGGTTGGGTCTGTCGAATCCCGTCACCGCCACGTAGGGGTCGTCCAAGCCCAGCATGTATACGATGTCGCGCCGAACCTTCTCGGTCGCCGTAGCGGTGAAGGCCGCCACCGTGGGCCGGTTAGGCAGGGATCCGATGAAGTCGCCGATGCCCAAGTAGGCAGGGCGGAAGTCCTGACCCCACTGGGATACGCAGTGGGCTTCATCCACCGCCAGCAGGGAGATTTTCGTATGCTGGGCGAAATCTCTGAACCTGGGGGCATCCAGCCGCTCGGGGGCCACGTAGAGGATCTTGCTGCGTCCCTGGGCAGCCTGAGCCAGGGCCAGGGACTGCTCATCCATATCCTGGGTGGAATTGACGAAGGAAGCCGGGATGCCGGCATCCTCTAGCCCGTCCACCTGGTCCTTCATCAGGGAGACCAAGGGAGAGATGACGATGGTCAGACCGTCCAGGAGGGTGGCAGGAATCTGATAGCAGATGGACTTGCCGGCCCCGGTCGGCATAACACCCAGGCAGTCCCGCCCATTCAGGATGGCCTTGACCAGATCCTCCTGACCCGGGCGAAAGGACTCATATCCGAAATACCGCTTCAGCGCCTGCCCTGCATCCTGGATGTCCACCATGATTCCCCAGTCTATTGCCCCGGCAGGAGTCAAGCAGTGGGCGAACGACCATGTGGTCAATTGTCGCCGGAATGCATGGCTATCCTGGCACTAACCCAGAATGCTGAACCCTTGGATGGCCGATAGCTGCCGACGGCTGGTGAGCCAGTAGCTGAATAGGACGCATATGGCGGAGAAGACCAGGGTGAAGACCACCTGGGGCCAGAGCACATACACGGTGAAGTATCCCCAGAGGTCCGTATTCATGAAGGGGCTCAAGGTCTTGTACATCCAATGACCGCGCGCCAGGTTGAGCATCTGAACCGCCGTTTGCGGCCATCCCCAGAAATTCCAACCGGAAATCGAATGCCAGAAACCAACACAGATCAACAGCCCTGCCAGCAGCAGGCATCTGCCTTTTCGGTCAAGACGGGCGGCCAGGTCACCCAGCACCTGGCCAAGCAGAATGAAGGCTACCTGCACCATAAAGACATGCAGCGCCAGAGCCAGCCAACGGGACGGTTGCTGGGCATACGACCGGTTAAAGCATGACACACTCCAGGGATCAAGAGTCAGTCTCCAAGGCGAACAGCCCTGTACAAGAAACCTTTGGTAACTTTCCGTAAAGGGCATCCATCCGATTTGGCCTAGGCTGCTGATAATCGCGACCACGATCATGAAAGTGCTTGTCGCCAGGGCCATGACCACATTGGAGATGATCTGGGTCCATGCGATTGTGGAGCGGGTCACAGCATTGGAGATCAAGGGCCGGAAAGTCGTCAGTGAGCAGACAAAGGCGGTGGCCATAAGCACCATCTCGGTAAACAGACCGGTGAATCCAGAACTCAAGGGGATAAACCCCATAACCCCCAGAGCGAGGACGAGGGCCCAAATCAAAAAGACGATCAGCCTCGGCATCACCTGTACGCGCAGGGCCATACGGGTCTGCACCGCAGGCAACAGGAAGCGCTTGATTTGAGCCCAGCCTTCAGCAGGTCCGGCACCTAGGTCGGGGCTGTCTGACCCCGGCTTGGTCTTCGTCCCTACCGTCTCTGCAACTTGCGTGTTACTCATTGTGCCACACCTTCCGTAATCTGGACGAAGTAGGTCTGCAAGTCCATGGGGGCGACAATAAGCCCCTTGGGCTGCTCGTCGGTCACCGGACCCTCGAAGCTGACGCGTAGCAGGTCGCCGATGCGCTGCCTGCCCAGCAGCTTCGGGTCGCCCTGTGCAAGGTAGCCCTCCACGTCACGCGGACGGCCAGTGACAGTGGTCCCCAGACCTGACAGATCATCCACGCTGAAAGATCGCAGGACCCGCCCCTGGTCGATGATCGTGGCGCGGGAGATGAGCTGGCTGACCTCGTTGATGATATGGGTAGCGATGATCATGGTCGGTCCGCGGCGCTGATAGGACTCCAGAAGGAAGAAGTAGATCCTCTCCCTGGCTGCCGCATCCATTCCTGTCGTCGGTTCATCCAGAATGAGGTATTCCACAGGCAGGCAGAGTCCGATGACGTCCTTGACCACCTGACGCTGCCCCGTAGAAAGGGAGGCAAAAGTGTCAGTCAGCCTCAATGCGAAGCTCTTAAGAATACTCTCAGCCAAGTGCCAGTCGAAACCGCCGTAAAACCCCTCGGCCATGGCAAATGCCTGTCTAATGCGCCGTCGGGATGGATAGGGCCAGGTTTCGTTGACCAAAGCCACTCGGCGAACGATTCTTGAATCGCTGACCAGATCGCTTCCATCCAGGTGGATCAGCCCCTGGTCAGGAAGTGCCCTGCCCGCCATCAGATTGCACAGGGTGGACTTGCCGGCCCCGTTCCGCCCGAAGAGTCCGTATATATTGCCGGGCTCAAAGCAGAGTGAGATCTCATCCAGGGCCTTAAGCTTTCCGTACGATTTGTCCACATTGGAAACTGTCAGACTCATTGGTAGACCCTTTCTATGATGGCGTCCAGGTCCTCACGAGATACGTCCAGAGACTTGGCTTCTTTGACCAGATCCTGGAACCTTCCGTTCAGGAGCTCGTTCCTCCGACGCTCACGAACACTCCGGCCCGCACCGGCAGTGACAAACATGCCCAGCCCCCGCCGTTTCTCCAGAAGGCCCCGGTCGACCAACAGGTTCATCCCCTTGAGGACGGTGGCCGGGTTGATCTGGTAGGCGGTCGAGATTTCCGTGGTGCTGGGAATCCTCTCACCATCGGCGACCAGACCCTCGGCTATGGCTTCGGTCAGCCGGTCCGCCACCTTCATGAAAACGGGCCGACCATCCGGTATTTCGATCGCCATCGTTTGACCGCCTTGTCTGCCTTGATTCGGAGTGCCGAATTAGGACCTTTACAACTGTTTATTACTTAGTTACTTGAGTGACTAACCAACAGTCTACGATTTGTTTTTCCAACCGTCAAATCAAATGCAGTCGTAATCCGCCCGGTTGCTCTGCGCAGATACTTCCGCTGCCCTACTTCATCCCAGCAAGAACGGACATGCCCTCATGTAATTCTGCTTAGCCAGGATGCCGTATAAGCGCGGACGCCTACAGGGTCGCAGCTGCCAGCAGCTGACGGGTATAGGACTGACTGGGGTGATCGAGGATGGTCTGCACCGGCCCCTCCTCCACCACCCTCCCCTGGCTGAGCACCATGACCCTGTCCGCGATGTGCTGGACCACGCCCAGATCATGGGAGATGATGATCATGGACATGCCATTGGAAGGATTGGCCTGCTGCCTGGACTGGGCCATGATGGATTGAAGGGTATGGAGGATCCCGACGCGTGCTGATACATCGATGGCGCTCATGGGCTCATCGGCCAGGAGTATCCGGGGCTTGACGACCAGGGCCCGGGCTATGGCCGCCCGCTGGGCCTGGCCTCCGGACAGATCCGACGGATAAGCCGTCATGAACCTGTCTGGGTTAAGCTGAACCTCTGACAAGACCTTGGCCACCCGATCAGCAAGGTCTGTCCCATCTTGACGACGATGCCATAGGTGTCCGCTCCTCCTACGCCCGGCAGCTAGAAGGGGTTCGGCGACTGACCGGCCGATGGTCCACCGGGGATCCAAGGAGGCAAAGGGGTTCTGGAAGACCAGGGCGGAATCTCGGGCAAGCGACCTGGCGGCCGCAGAACCACGCAGAACAGGACTGCCCTGATACGCCACCTGCCCGGCATCAGGCCTCAACTGACCCAGGAGCAGACGGGAAAGCGTGGTTTTCCCCGAACCCGACTCCCCTATAATCGCCAAGCACTCCCCCGGCATGAGCGAGACATCGATTCCGTCAACCGCAGCCTTTCGAGCCACGTCGCTGCCGTTTGAGGCATAGATCTTGGTCAGGCCCTTCCCGATCAGGATCGGATCGGCATGTGCAACGTCAGTAGTCCCCATGCTTGCCTCCATCTGCGCGCAGCGTCAGCTCTCTGGCCGCCCCCACCAGGGTCCTGCCCTGTGGACTGGATGGGCTGTGCAGAATGCTCTGCGTCTTCCCGCTTTCCACCACTCGCCCTGCATCAAGGATGTAGCAGTAATCGGCAACCCTGGCGAGGACCGAGAAATCATGGGTGATGAACAGCAGGGAGGCCCCGCTCTGGTCGACCAGGGAAACCAGCAGATCCACGATCTGCCGCTGGGTGACGGCATCCAGGGCGGTGGTCGGCTCGTCTGCCAGAATCAGTCTGGGCTTGGTGACCAGGGCTGTGGCTATGGCCGCCCGCTGCTGCTGGCCCCCGGACAGTTCATGTGGGTAGGAGCCGGCCAGATCCGCATCCAACCCGACCTGGGCCAATATCTCCATGACCCGCCTGTGCCTTTCCTGGGTGCTCAAACGATAGTGGCGACGGAGAGGAAGCTCAACCTGGCTGTAGACCTTCTTGACCGGGTTCAGGGCCGTGGAAGGATTCTGAAAGATCATGCCCATCCGGGAACCGCGCAGGTCCGCCAGGGACCGGTCATCGGAGCCGAGAATCTGAAGCCCGTCCACCAGAATGGAACCGGACAGGGAGGCCGTCAGCGGTGCGGTGCCCAGGACGCTGCGGGCGATCATCGACTTTCCGGAGCCTGAGGAGCCGATCAGGCCGACCCGTTGTCCATCCGCCACCCTGAGGTTCACCCGATCAAGAATGGTGCGGCCATTGATGGACAGACTCAGGCCGTCAATATTCAGCGACATGATTGGTCTCCCTCACCTGTACGGATCGCATTCTCGACATGATGACCAGAGTCATCTGATTGCGCAGACGTTTCCTGGCGCTCCCCAGACCGGAGAGCCGACCGTCCGGCGGCAGCCACGGCGGCCCTGAGCCCGGGGTTGGTGACCGGATCGATGGCATCACGCAGGGCATCACCGAACAGGTTCAGCGCCACCACCACCATGGTGACCACCAGGCCGGGCCAGAGCACGGTCAGTGGAAAGACGTTGATGAACTTGACCGAGGTGGTCAGCGAGTGCCCCCAGGAGGGCAGGCCGGAGGGGACGCCAACCCCAAGGTAGGTCAACCCAGCTTCAGCCAGAACGGAGGTCCCCGCCGACATGGAAAGCTGCACGCACAGGACTGGAATGACATTGGGCACCAGGTGCGTGCAGAAAATTCTGAAGGACCCGACCCCGCTGTGCCGGGCGGATTGCACATAGTCCGATTCCGCCGCCAGGAGCGCCTGGGGCCTTACAATCCGGGCCAGGTTGAGTCCGTAGCCGAATCCGCAGGCCACGACGACCACGACGATGCTCGGCCCCAGGGGGACAGCCAGAATCAGGGCCAGCAGAACCGTAGGCAGGGAAATCAGGGCATCTACCAGGACCACGACCGTCTGCGATACTCCGGAACGGCGCGAGACCATGGCCATGACCAGAAGGAGGCCCAATAGGCCCGACAGGAGAACCGCCAGAAGACTGATGGCCAGGTTGGTTGCCGACCCCGCCATCAGCCAGGAGAGGATGTCTGCCCCGGTGCCGTCCGTTCCCAGAAGGTGGTCGCGGCTGGGGGCCTGCCAGATCCGGTATCCGTCGATGGTCCAGATAGGGACCGGGGTCCAGAACCTGGAGACCAGGGAGAACAGGATCCACATGGCCAGAACAATCAGCGAGTATCGCCCCGAAGCCTTGCGCCACATGCTGGCCAGCACCACCCGCATCCGTCCGAGGAATCCCAGTCGGCCGGGGAAGGCGACCCGCGATCCCAGGCGAGGCCTGTCAGTATGCTCCCAACTCATCAGTCAGCCACCTCCTGCCTTGCCGCACCTCGAAAACGCGGATCGATCAATCTATGGATAACGTCCACCAGCAGTCCCAGGAAGAGGAAGAAGGCCGCCAGAAGAAGCAGCTCGGACTGAACGGCCGGAAGATCCCGGTTGCCCACGTCTGTGATCAGCATGGAGCCCAGTCCCGGCAGGGCGAACAGGTTCTCGCTGACCATGACCCCGGTGATCATCTCGGCCATGGTCAGCCCGACCACCGAGACCAGCTGGGGGGAAGCCAGCCGCAGACCGATGCGCAGGGCGGCCTGGGTCCGGGTCATCCCGCAGGCCATGCCCATGTCCACATACCCGGAAGAGAGCATGTCGCCCAAAAGGGAACGGGTGTATCGCATGATGCCGGCGCCCACAATGATGCCGGTGGACACAGCAGGCAGGATCAAAGCCGCCAGGGCCTGGCCCGGCTGAGCCCAGCCGAGAGCAGGAAAGCCCTGGGAGGGCAGCAGACCAATCAGCCCACTGCCCTTGGCGAAGAGCATGATCAGCAGCAGTCCTGACCAGAGGGCCGGTACGGATCCGCCCACGATGGCTGCCATGTGGCTGAAGGACTGCATCCGAGGCGAGCGCGCCAGAGCTGCCGCACAACCCAGGGGTATGCCCAGCAGCAGGGCCACGCCCAGTCCCAAAAGAATCAAAGGGAAGGTGATCTGGGCCCGGATGCCCACCTGGGAGGCGATGGAACGGTTGGTCAGAATGGACCTGCCCAGGTCTCCTTTGAGGAAATCGCTGATCCAATCCAGATACTGCCGGGGATAGGAGCGGTCCAGGCCCATCTGCCGACGTAGCCGGTAGACACGCTCAGGAGGGGCATCCAGCCCGGCCATGACGGCGGCCACGTCACCGGGCAGGATGCGCAGTGCCAGGAAGATCAGCAGGGAGATGCCCATCAGTGCCAAGATGAAGAGCACCAGACGGCGCATCAGGAATCTGGCCATGGTCACCCCCGTCTGTAGGTCACGTCGGACAAGGGCATGAGGGACTGATTCAGGTCGACCGGGAAGCCCTCCAGCCCCGTCCGCCAGGCCGTGGTCACCCGGTAGTTGAAGAGCCAGTCCGCCGCCGCATCGCTGCTGACAATCCGTGCGGCCTGGGCCAGGAGCCTGTCGGAGTCATCGGCGGAGGTCGTGGCCATGGCCTTCTGGTAGAGCTCCTGGACCTGACGATTGTCATAGTTGTAGTAGTAGCCGGGGTTGGCCCACTGATGGAAGTCGTGGCTCTCGCCATGATCCACCAGAGACAGGTCGTAGTCCTTGTTGGCATGCACGTCCTGGAGCCAGACCGAGAACTCCACCACCCGGACATCCAGGTCGATGCCCACTTGACGCAGCTGCGAGCGCAACTGATCGCCCAACTCGCTGCCATAGGTATTGGCGTAGGTCAGCCGAAGCTTGAGCCGGTGCTCGGGACCGTACCCGGCCTGGGCCAGAAGCCTCCGTGCCTGCTCCGGATCGTGGGGGTAGAGCCCGGTCAGATCCTGATAACCGGGATCCAGGGAGGGTATCGGGCCGCCCAGGGCCCTGTCCGATCCGCCCCGGGAGGCGATCAGCTGCCGATGGTCGATGGCATGGCGGATGGCCTTCCGCACCCGTGGGTCGGATGTGGCGGCGCCCCTGCCGTTCATGGCCAGGACGTACTTGTCGGTGTCGTCGCCCGCCTTGACCTGGAAATCGGGACTGTTCCGGAAGGGGCTGGCCAGATTCTCAGTGACCGGAGCCAGCACCTGCACATCCCCGCTGCGCAGGGCGTTGACGGCAGCATTGTCGTCATTGAGGTAACGGATGACGATGGTTGGCGTCTTAGGCTTGTCGCTCCCCCAGTAGTGCGGATCGGCCTTGAGCGTGACCGAGTCGTTTGGGCGGAAGCTTTCCAGCAGATATGGGCCGGAACCCACGGCCTGGGTCTTCATGTCGTAATGGGCCCGCCGGTCAAAGACCAGGCCAGCCCGGCCGCTCAGCTGCCAGAGCAGGTCCTGGTAGGGTCTGGAAAGCGTCAGGCGCACCGTCAGCGGATCCAAGGCCTGAACGCCCTGGAAGCCCTCCAGCATCTCGCTGCCCTGATAGTGGCCTTCCATGAGCCCACGAATGGAGTCAACCACGTCCTGGGCCCGAAGAGCATGACCGTTGGAGAAACGGATGCCCTCATGCAGGTGGAAGGTGTAGACCAGGCCGTCCTCGGAGACATTCCAGGTCCTGGCCAGGCCCGGACGCACCCGGTTCCGAGAATCCCGTGACACCAGGCCCTGATAGACGTTGCCGATCAGAAGCTGATCCAGCGCTGTGCCCGACTGGTTGCGGATGTCCAGATTGGTGGGAGCCAGCTTGAGCCCCACCGTGACCGTATCCGCCACAGTTCCGCCCTCGGCCTGGCCAGTAGTACCACGATGCCCTGTCCACAGGGAGAATGCCAAGGCCAGTGCCAGCATGAGACTGAGCAGCTTCCAGGGCAGGGTGTTGCCACCCGACCTCATGGGCCTGATCCTGGCGTTGAGTTCGGGGTCAGTGCTGGGGCCTGGCTCCTGGGCCGCCTCTGTATCTGCTGCGGTCACGCTGCCATGGGCATGCGTGCCGTGTCGATCTGCATTCATTGACGAATCCTTATGCTGTGGTTGACCGCCATTCTGGTCGATCACCGCCCACAAGCATACTCCCCGAAGCCATCACCCAGGCTTATGCGCCTAGGATGGATTCGAAAAGCGCCACGCGCCCGGACGACGGCAGGGAGGAAGAGACATGCTGCTGGCCATCGACATCGGCAACACCAACATCGAGGTCGGATTCATGGAGGGCGACCGGGTCGCCGCCTCCTACAGACTGACCACAAGAATCGACCACACGGCCGATGAGTTCGGGCTTCTGCTGAGGCAGCTCATGGCCCTGGCCGGCTACAGGACTGCGGATGTGCAGGATGCCATCATCTCATCGGTGGCTCCCGCGGTCATGCACGCCTTGAGGTCCTGCCTGATCCGCTTCTTTTCCATCGACCCCATGGTGGTGGGCCCCGGCGTGAAGACAGGCATGAACATCCGGCTGGACGACCCGCGCTCCCTGGGCGCCGACTGCCTGGCCGACTGCGTGGGCGCCTTCCACCGCTACGGAGGGCCGGTCCTGGTCATCGACTTCGGCACGGCCACCACCTTCAACTATGTGGATGCCAAGGGTGCCATCCGCTCCGGCCTGATCGTGCCGGGCATCCGCTCGGGGGCGCAGGCCCTTGCCGGCCAGACCGCCCAGCTGCCCCAGGTCGAGATCACCCGTCCGCAGACCATCATGGCCACGGGTACCAGGACGGCCATGCAGGCCGGGCTCTACTACAACTTCCTCGGCGGCCTGGAGCGGATCATCCGCCAGTACCGCAGCGAGATAGGCCGGGACTTCCACGTGGTGGCCACGGGCGGCATGGGTCGCACCTTCTCACAGGACACCGACCTGATCGAGGTCTACGACCCCGAGCTGATCTTCGCCGGCATGCACAGGATTCACCAGCTCAATGCCGATGGCCGACCACACGCTGCACCAGCGCACCGTTGACCTGCAGACTGGCCTGCTTGCCATCCCCGCCAACGCTGGCCAGTGAACCCACCAGGACCCGGCCCTCCACCTGAACCTGCACCGGATGCCTGGTTCTGTTGAACAGAAAGACGAAACGCGTCCGGTCATCCTGACTGACCCGCTCAACTCTCAACAGATCGGGGTCGCCCTGGGCCGACCTCATATCGGCGACATCCATGGCCTCCAAAAGGGCAGGAAGGACCTTGGCCAGACCTTGGGCGTCCAGACGGCAACCCAGATAGGCGGCCTTGCCGTGACCCCAGTCGTGAACGGTCATGGCCGGCATGCCATCCATCCCCGTCCAGGGATCCGCCCGGTAACTTGCCAGAACCTTGGTGCCCTTGTCCAGGTGGCCGATGACATCGGCCCAATCGTGGGCCGTAACCCCGTCGGTCAGGTCCAGATGGTCCAGCAGACCGGGAGTGCCGGGAGCCATGGGCGCGAACTCCTCGACCGACAGCCCCAGCAGGTCCCGAAGCGGCCCCGGATACCCGCCGGTCCAGACGCGGTCCTGCTCGTCGGCGATACCGCTGCCCCAGGTGACGATCAGCCGCCCTCCACCATGTACATACTTGTGCAGCCGTTTGGAAAGATCGGCGTCAATCAGGTAGAGGGCTGGCAGGACCACGAGCGGATACTCCTCCCAGGTGGCCCTGACCGGCAGGACATCAGGTCGGATGGCGTTGTCAAGAAAGGCCCGGTACCAGACCGGCGGCTCCTGGCCGTGCTCGACCCGATCGCTGGGCGAAGCTGCGTGGGAACTGGCCCACTGGCTTGCGTAGTCGAAGACCAGGGCCACCGGGGCCTTGGCCAGCGTGGTGCCGGCCAAACCAGCCTGCGAGAGCCCCTGTAGGTCCCCTCCCAGCTGGCAGACATCACGGAAAACAGCCGTGTCCTCGCCGGCATGAGGCAGCATGGCCGAGTGGAACTTTTCCGCGCCAGCCCGGGACTGCCTCCACTGGAAGTAGCAGATGGCATCAGCACCGAGTGCCAGGTGAGCCAGGGAGTCGCGCTCCAGCTGTCCCGGCTCCTTGCGGGGGTTGACCGGCCGCCAGTTGACCGCCGATGTGGACTGCTCCATAAGCCACCAGGGACGCCGGCGGGCGATGGCGTCCACCAGGCTGGAGGAATAGGCCAGCTCCTCAAGATGATCCCTGCCCGGCGTCGCGTAGTGGTCATTGGCCACAAAGTCCACCTGGTCGCCCCAGTCGTCGTAGTCCAGGGCGAATCCGCCGGCGCTGACCATGAAGTTGGTGGTCAAAGGTATATCCGGGGTGATCTCAGCCAGGGTGTCCCGCTCGGCCATATAGAAATCCTTGAGGGCGTCGGAGCTGAACCGCTCGAAGTCCAGCATGCGGCCTGGATTCTGGAAATTCCCCTGGCCGATGAAACGCGGAGGCAGAATCTGCGAGAAGTCACTCAGCCTCTGCGACCAGAAATCCGTGCCCCAGGCGCGGTTGACGGCGTCGATGTCCTTGTAGCGGCGGCGGCACCAGCGTTGGAAGGCCCTCATGGCATCGTCGGAATAGTCGAAGCGATTGTGACAGCCATACTCATTGCCCACATGCCAGGCCACCAGATAGGGGTTGTCCCGGTAGTGCTCGGCCATGGCCCGACAGAGCTTCAAGGCATAGGAGCGAAAGACCGGCGAGGTGGGCCGCCAGTGCTGCCGGGCTCCGGGCCAGACAGTATCGCCTCGCTCGTCCCTGAGCAAAACTTCGGGATGGGCCTGGGTCAGCCAGAGCGGCGGCGTGGCCGTGGCCGAGGCCAGGTTGACCCCGATGCCTGCCCGGCCGAGCTTGTCGATGATCCGATCCAGCCAATCGAAGTCGAAAACACCCTGGCTGGGCTCAATACGCGACCAGGAGAAGACCGCCAGGGCCACCACGTTGACCCCAGCCTTGGTCATCAGCCTGATGTCCTCATCCCAGACATCCTCGGGCCACTGGTCGGGGTTGTAGTCGCATCCGTACCAGAGCGACTGCTGACCCTTGAGATGCTTGGGCCATCGATAGGCCCGCCTTGTCGGTTTGCTCATGGGTAGAACCTCCTGGTCCGTCTGGATTCTCGGACGGGGATGCCTACCGCGTCCACGTCGTCCCGCGGCTCCGGGATCCCCCTGACCATTATGTCCCACCAGGCTGACTGTTCAGGCTTCTCCTTGAGGATCCAAGGGAACAGAGGAGGTGAAGGTGCGCTTGACCCCGGTGTAGGGGTCGGTGAATTCCAGGCGACGGGCCACCAATTGCAGCGGCCGGGAGAAGTCGTCATAGGACCGGGTCCGGATTCTGGGGTAAAGGTCGTCGCCCACTATGGGCAGGCCCAAGGAGTTCATATGCACCCGAAGCTGATGGGTCTTGCCCGTCTGCGGATAGAGGGTGTAGGTGGCCAGGCATCCCCGGCCCGCCGTCAGCTCGACCCTGGTGATGGCATTGACGGGCCCACGCTCCTCCCAGGCCTGGAGAATCCCCCGACGTTTGATCACCCTGGAGCGACGCTCCAGCGGGAAGACCCGGGGCGGATCCAGGTGTCGCACGGTGCCGGTCCGCGGACGAACCATGGGTCGCACTGGCGCCAGGCACTGGTAGACCTTGCTCACGCGATGCTCCTGGAAGAGCATCTGGTAGGCCCGTCTGGCAGCCGGGTCGCGCACCAGGACCAGCACGCCGGCAGTGGCCCTGTCAAGCCTGTGGGCGGGTATGATGTCGGGCTCCCCGTACAGCTGGCACATTCGAATCAGCACAGTGCCCGCGTACCACATCCCCCTGGGCATGGTGGCCAGGAAGTGGGGCTTGTCGACCACGATGATGCGTTGATCCTCGTAGATGACCCTGGGCTCGAAAGGGATCGGCGGTTCCTCCAGAACGATCCGATGCCCCCGCTGCCCGGACCCGACGATCATGGGCCGCCCTTATTCCACCGTGACCGACTTGGCCAGGTTGCGGGGCTTGTCCACGTCCAGGCCCTTGAGCCGGGCCATGTCCAGGGCGAACAGCTGCAAGGGGACCACATCCACCAGGGGGCTGAGCAGGGTCGGGCAGGGCGGCCGCCAAAAGACCACGTCAGCATAGCGGCCTGCATCCGGGTCGCCCTCCTCCGCCACGACGATGGTGAAGGCGCCGCGGGCCTTGACCTCCTCGATGGCCGAGATGACCTTGTCGTGCAGCACATTGCGGCCCCGGGCACTGGGGACGATGACCACCACGGGCTCCCCCGGCTCCACCAGGGCGATCGGGCCGTGCTTGAGCTCGCCGGCGGCGAATCCTTCCGTGAAGATGTAGGCGATCTCCTTGAGCTTGAGCGCCCCCTCCAGTGCCACGGGATAGCCCACATGCCGCCCCAGGAAGAGGAAGGAACGGGCCTTGGACGTGCGCTGAGCCGTCTGGCTGATGACCTCGGCCTGGCTGTCCAGCACCTTCTGGATCTTGGCAGGCATGGCCTTGAGGTTGTCGATGGTCTGATGGATCTCGTCCCGGTACATGGTCCCCTTGACCTGGGCCAGGTAGAGCCCCAGCAGGTAGGCCGCCACGATCTGGGCCAGGAAGGCCTTGGTGGAGGCCACAGCCACCTCGGGGCCGGCGTGCGTGTAGAGTACAGCGTCGGACTCCCTGGGGATGGTCGACCCCTGGGTGTTGCAGATGGCCAGAACCCGTGAACCCTGCTCTCGCGCATGCCGGAGCGCCATCAACGTGTCCATGGTCTCCCCGGACTGGGAAATGGCCACGACCAGGGTGCGCGGGGTCAGAATGGGATCACGGTAGCGGAACTCATGGGCCAGCTCGACCTCCACCGGGATGCGGACCCAGTGCTCGATGGCGTACTTGGCCACCAGACCCGCATAGGAGGCCGTTCCGCAGGCCACGACAATGATCTTGTCGATCTGGCGGAAGACCTCCTCATCGATGTGGACCTCGTCCAGATCCAGGTCGCCCGACTCGTCGTACCGGCCCAGCAGGGTGTTGGAGACCGCCGCAGGGTCCTCGTGGATCTCCTTGTCCATGAAGGAGTCCCATCCGCCCTTTTCGGCGGCTGAGGCATCCCAGTCGATGGTGTAGCGTCGGGGATGCTCCACAGGATGCCCCTGGAAGTCGGTGACCAGGACCTGGTCCGCGCTGATGCAGACGGCCTGGTCCTGCCCCAGCTCCATGGCCTGGCGGGTATAGGCCACGAAGGCCGCTACATCGGAGCCCAGGTAGTTCTCTCCGTCCCCCAGGCCGACCACCAGGGGTGAATCATGTCTGATTCCCACCACCAGATCGGGCTGCCTCGAGTCCACTGCCAGTATGGTGAAGGCCCCTTTGAGCATGCGGGCCAGCCGCCTGATGGCCTCGAAGATGTCGGGCTGGCCGGTGGCATCGATAATCTCCTGGGCGATCTTGCCCAAAAGCTTGGCGGCCACCTCGGTGTCCGTGGAGGATACGAAGGTGAACCCCTCGGTCTCCAGGTCCAGCCTCAGCCTGGATGCGTTCTCGATGATCCCGTTGTGGATCAGCGCGACCTTGCCGTCACGGCTGACGTGGGGATGGGCATTGACGTCGGTGGGTTCGCCATTGGTGGCCCAACGGGTGTGGCCGATGCCCACAGTGGCCTCGGGCATGGGCTTGGCCTTCAGATCTGCAATCAGATTGCCCAGGCGCCCGGCCTTCTTGCGCACGGCCACCCGCGCCATCCCAGGGGCAGCCAGGGCCACTCCGGCCGAGTCATAGCCCCGGTACTCCAAGCGTTCCAGACCCTTGAGGCAGACCTCCAGGGGCCTGCCGCAAGCCGTCCGTACTGATCCCGCATAACCGACGATTCCGCACATGGGCCCCAGTCTAGCCACGGGAATTCCGCCGCCGACCATCCGGAAGGCTTCTTGCCGGAATTTCTACAACCTGAACCGCACCTGCTTCTAGAGCACGGTATGCAGGAACCCAGCGAACCTCTCGGTATGAGGATGGTCGATGATGTCAGGGCCACCCTGCTCCACCACGACACCCTGGTCCATGAAGACGATCTGCTCGGCCACCTCGCGGGCGAAGCCCATCTCATGGGTGACCACCACCATGGTCATGCCCTGTTGAGCCACCTGCCTCATGACCCCCAGGACCTCCCCCACCAGCTCCGGATCCAGGGCCGAGGTGGGCTCGTCGAAGAGCATGATGTCAGGGTGCATGGCCAGTGCTCGTGCGATGGCCACACGCTGCTGCTGTCCGCCGGAGAGCTGGGCTGGATAGTAGTCCATCCTGTCCTCCAGCCCTACACGTTCCAGCTGGGCCTGTGCCTCCTTGCGGGCATCGCTTTTAGGAATCCGGCCCACATGGACCGGCGCCTCCATGACGTTCTCCACTGCGGTCATATGAGGAAAGAGGTTGAAACGCTGGAAGACCATACCGATCTTGGATCGCTGCCTGGCAATGGCCTCGTCGTCCAGGGTCTCAAGCACAGGACCCTTGCCGGTATCGATCTTCCGGTATCCGGTCAGCTCACCATCCACATAGATCTCACCTGCTGTGCGGGTCTCCAGCTGGTTGATCAACCGCAACAGCGTTGATTTGCCTGAACCGGAAGGCCCCAGGACGGCCGTCACCGTGCCGGGCATGACCTCCAGGTTGATTCCCCGCAGCACATGCTGATCGCCGAATACCTTGTGCACATTCCTGATGACGATGGCCGGATCCTTGCCGCCTTGACCGTCCTTCTTGATCTGCCTGTCCTCGTCCATGATTCTCCTCCTGCGCTCAGGCGTTCAGCCCGGCCATCATGACCTTGTTGACCTTGTCAGTCTCCTGACGGGTCTGCGGGTCCTCGCCATCCTTGCCGTCCTTGGTCCCCGACCCGGCCAGGGGCCGCGAGTCGAAGCCCTTGCCATAGTGCTTTTCCAGCTGGGCCTGGATGACCATGAGAACGGAGGTGATGACCAGGTACCAGATGCAGGCCACAATCAGCAGCGGGATGGTCTTGTAGATGCGGTTGGCGATGGCGTTGGTGGCGAACTGAAGTTCCAGGGTGAAGGGCACGGCAAGAGCCAGGGATGTGGTCTTGAGCATGCCGATGGTCTCATTGCCGGTGGGCGGCACGATGATGCGCATGGCCTGAGGCAGGACGATCCGCCGCATGATCATGGACGGCGGCATGCCCAGTGCCTTGGCTGCCTCCTCCTGGCCGGGGTCCACAGCCTCGATGCCGGCACGCACGATTTCGGAAAGATAGGCGGCCTCGTTGAGTCCCAGGCCCAGCACCGTGGCCACGGTGGCGTTCAGCACGGTCTTGGTATCGATGCTCCAGAATTCGGGACCGAAGGGGATCCCGATGGCCAGCTTGGGAATCAGCACGGAAAGCAGGCCCCAGAAGACCAGCTGGGTATATACAGGAGTACCGCGGAAGAACCAGATGAAGAACCAGCTGACCCAGCGCAGGACCGGATTGGACGATTTGCGCATGACCGCCAGGATGATGGCCAGGATTGTGGCCAGGACCATGGCGTAGACGGTCAGCAGAAGGGTCCACTTGATGCCGTCCAGGACGTGCTCGTTGAACAGGTACTTCCAGACCGTGGGCCAATCGAAGTTGGGATTGGTCACCATACCGTGGATCAGCATGGCCACGAAGATGGCCACGATGACGGCAGCAACGATCGGCCCCGGCTTGCGCACCGGCCTGGCATGTATTCTGCCGGGGATCTGAATCTGGTCCGTCCCCTTCTTGGTATGCATCTCCTGCTTCCTTCCGCACCGCTGTACTTGTTCAGGCCCGATCCATTGGCCGAACCACCTGCTGAGGCGCGGGTCGCCCGGTGTGACGACCCGCGCCTGGCCTTGCCTCAGTCAGAGACCGCAGGGTTGATCTCAGCCTTTTCGACCGCACCGCTCTGGACGCCCCAATTCTTGAGGATCTTGGCGTAGACGCCGTCGTCAATCAGCTTCTGAAGAGCCGCCTGGGTGGCCTCGGCCATGCCACTGCCTTTCTTGAGGGCGGCACCTTGCAGAACGATGTCGGTGTCCTTGCCCAGCTTCTCCAGCTGGCCGTCGGTCTGCTTGATGGCATACCCGGTCACCTGAGAGTCGGCATAGAAGACGTCGATCTTGCCGTTGACCACTGCCGTGGCGGCATCGGTCTGCTGCTTGTAGGACTGCACGTCCACCGGCTTCTTGCCCTTGGCCTTGCACTCGGCCGAGATCTTGTCGGTTGCCTGCTGCTCTTCGATGGTCCCGGTCTGCACGCCAACCTTGACGCCGCAGATGTCGTCAGGGTTGATCTTGGAGGGATTGCCCTTCTTGACGGCAAAGGCCGTACCCGCTTTGAAGGTGGTGACGAAGTCGACCGACTGCATCCGCTCCTTGGTGATGGTGAAGCTGGAGATGCCCGCGTCATACTTGCTGCCGATGGCCGGGATGATGGTATCGAAGGAGGCGCTGACCATCTGCCCATCGAGCCCCATGACCTTGGCAATGGCGTTCGACAGGTCCACGTCAAAACCAATCGGGGTCTTTCCATCCTCACTCATGAACTCGCCAGGCGCATATGAGGTCTCCATACCCACGGTCAGCTTGCCGTCCTTGGAAACCGACTCGGGCACCTTGGCCGCGATGGCCGGATCCTTCTTGATACCGCTGACGTCAAAAGCCGCTGGGTGGGAGCTGGTGGTGGCCTTGCCCGATGCACTGCTGGTGTCCGCCTCGTCTGTGGTTCCGCAGGCTCCGATGGAGGCCAGCAGGGTGATGCTCAGAGCCGTCGCCAACACCGCCTTGATCTTGCCCATGTCTTCTCCTCTTCCGGACCGCCCCGAAGCGACCCCTGATTGCTCTTGATTGACATGCACTATTATGCACACATTTGTATTTTTATGCATACAGATGAAGGTTAACTAGATATTGCAGATCGCTTATCCTGGTGTTTTTGGCTCTATAGCAGGCCAAAGGCGCTATTCGAAACTGTCGATCGCCATCAGCTCCGGGCGTGTCGAATCTGTATAGAACAGGAAGACCTTTGTGTGCGACTGTGGGTCGTTATGAGACTCAGGAAATTCGGTAGGTTTATCCGAGAGCTCAGCCCCGCCGGTTGCGGTAGCGCATGGCCCTCTGGGCCTCACGGCGATCCTGCTCCTCCCGCAGGGATTGGCGCTTGTCATACTCGCGCTTTCCTCGGGCCACGGCAATCTCCACCTTGACCTTGCCGTCCTTGAAATACAGACTCAAAGGGACGATCGTATAGCCCTTGGCCTGAATCTGCCGCTCCAAGCGAAGGATCTGCTTGGCATGGAGGAGCAACTTGCGCTTACGCTTGGGGGCGTGGTTGTTCCAGGTGCCATTGAGGTATTCAGGGATATTGGCGTTCTCCAGCCAGACCTCGTGCCGCCGGTCAATGCTGACGAATGACTCGGCCAGGGAGGCACGCCCCTCTCGCAGAGACTTGACCTCGGTCCCGGTCAGCGCGATGCCGGCCTCGTACCGATCCTCAATCTGGTAGTCATGACGGGCCCTGCGGTTCTGAGCGATCATCGACGTGCCGGTTTCCTTAGCCATAATATCCTCCTCCTGATCGCGCCAAGGAGGCTACCTGGCACTCCGGACAGCGATAATATCGTTCCAAGTGGCGGACCTGGCCCGCATCGGCATCAGTAATGAATGTATTGGTAGTTGCCTGCCCCATAGACCGTTTCATAGGTGGGGAAGGCGGCGAAGCCGGTGCCCCCTTCGGAGATGAGCACCGATCCATCCGCATTGACCCGCTCGACCACAGCCACGTGGCCATAGGTCCAGTTGGCGTTCCAACTAGTGACCCGCTGGCCACGGGCGAAGACCATGACGGCACCGACATGGGGGGTGTTGTTGACAAAATAGCCCAGGCTACGAGCCTTACCGGCCCACTCAGCCCCATTGCCCAGATATGAGCCCACAGGCAGAGCCAGCTGCGAACGGCGTATATAGGCCCAAAGTGTGCACTGCCGTGCGGGGTAGGCGCTGCCACCCACTGTATTACCGGTGCTATGGCCATAGCAGAATCCGGAACCTGATGGGCAGCTGCCCGGCACTGCATAATTCATGCCGGAGGCGCCGCCACCGCCACCGTTGCCTCTACCGCTATTACCACCGCCGCCATTGTTACTGGGCGGGGCAGGCCGTGGATTCCGTGCCGGACGGGATCCGCCGCCATTGCTGATCTGCTGGGCTCCTCCGGCATGCGGGTCGGCGCTGCCGCCCGGATTGCCGGTGTTCAGCGAGTCGATCATGGATTCGGTGGCCACGATATCTGCGGCTTCACGTGCCGACTGTGTGGTCAGGGCAGCCTTTTGACTCTCCAGCTGCTTGCGGGCTGCGGTCCCCTGGTCACGCAGGGCCTGCAGGTGGTCCTGCTTGGCCTGGGCCGCCGCTACAGCCTGCTGGGCTACCGCCTGCTGTTGGTCAGCCTTGGCCTTCAGCGTGCTGATCTGCTCCTCGATGGCCTCCAGACGCTGCTTACGGTTCATGGAGGAGTTGAGGGTGTTGGCCGCATCATTGGCCGTATTGGCTTCGGACCTGGTCACAGCCGCATCGGACTGCATCTTGTCTACAAAGTCCTGGGTGCTTGAAGACTTGGTCACCACGTCCATGATCTGAGAAGTCTCGGACCCGTGGAAACTCTTTCTGGCCATCTGAGCCACGCCAGCCTTGGCATCGTCATAATCGAGGCCGGTCTGACGTATCTTGGCCTCCAGATCTGCGCGATCCTTGCGGGCCGCCTCCAGGCGATCGTTGGTGGCCTGGACCAGGCTGTCGGCCTGCTCGGCCTTCTGCTGGGCATCGATGGCACTCTGCTGCGCAGCCGGAATCTGATTGGAGGTCAGATCATCGAGACTCAGTATCTGGTTGGCAAGTTGGGCGCTGACACCAGCCAGCTTGCTCTTCAGGGCCGCGTGGTTCTGGACTTTCTGCTGGTAGCTGCTCCAGTCGGCACGCGCCGGTTCAGGCGCTACGGACAGTCCGAGGATTCCGCCGCCCAGCATCATGGCCAACGATCCGACGAGGCCGCAGATAGCCTCCCACCGTTTGGTACGATTCATGGTCAAGTCCCTCACTATCACTATCCATGCTAGTCATCATTATGACAGAGATTGCGTCCCAAATCGATTGGCCGGTCGCCACAAATCAGGTCCGCAAATACCGTCGCAGGGAGATGGAGGAGGCCAGTGCGGACAAGAGCATGGCCCCCAGAATCAAGGCTGGGGCTATGAGCAGGACCGTGGACTGGTCCACGTAGGGCATCCATTGGACCGTGCGAGCCAGCCAGTCGGTAATGAAGAGCTTGACGATGGCGCTCAGGGCTCCGACAGCCAGAAGCGAACCCAGCAGGGAGGCCACCACGCCCTCCAGGATGAAGGGCAGCCGGATGGTCCAGTTGGAGGCTCCCACCAGTCTCATGATCTCCGTCTCGTTCCGACGTGCAGCAGCGCTCATTCTTATGGTGGTACCGGTCAGCAGAATGGCTACAATCACCATGACCACGGCCAGGACCAAGGTAACCGCCGTGGCCCTGTTGAGGATTTTGAAGACGGGGTCGAATATCTGACGCTGGTCGGAGACCTCCTCCACCCCATCGCGTCCGGACAGCACCTCGGAAACCACCTGGTACTTGGTCGGGTCCTTGAGCTTGAGCCGCAGGGAGCCCTGCATGTCCGCCGCGGTCATGGTCCTTCCCTCGTAGGTACCGTCAGGG
The DNA here is from genome assembly GCF_016100735.1 of Bifidobacterium sp. W8104. Lineage (NCBI taxonomy): Bacteria > Bacillati > Actinomycetota > Actinomycetes > Bifidobacteriales > Bifidobacteriaceae > Bifidobacterium > Bifidobacterium sp. W8104. The sequence goes on along the minus strand of NZ_JACFRW010000001.1, from coordinate 1,524,475 downwards.
TACTGCTTGAGGAAGGTGTTCTTGAAGAAGTCCTCACGGCTCTGATAGGTGATCTTGGCCACGGAGTCGCTCAGCTCGGTATTGATGGTGTTCTCCAGCTTGACGATCTCGTCATTGGTGGGCGCCTTGCCGGTCGCGCACGAGGCCGCCTGGCTGGTGCCGTCCGGGCAGAGCCAGACCACCACCTCCACCTGGTCGTACCAGTCTCCCTTGGCCTTGCTGATTTGAGCCTGCATGAGGCCCGAGGCACCTATGAACAGAAAGGAGATGAAGGTGACCAGCATGACCGAGAGGATCATGGACCCGTTGCGGCGCAGGTTGTCCCAGGTGCTGGAAAGGATGAACCGCAGTCTCATCGTGCCGCCTTCTTCTTGTCATCATGCTCATCCCGAACCTGTGCTTCGTTCTCTCGACGGGACTTCCTGGCCGCCTTGGGGGCTTCAGGCGGAGCAGGAGGAGCCGGCGGGGCCCCCATGGGCTCAGCATCATGATGATTTTCGCTCATTGAGACCTTTTTATCGGCCCTGGCCTTGTTGGAGGACTGTTTTGAGGGTTTGGGGACGTCCTGCTTCTTCCGGCCTGCAGTCTGATCTGATTTGCCGGTCGGCTCTGCCGGGCTGGAGCCATCGGACTCCGAAGACTGATCGGGCCTCTTGAACCGTTGTCCACTATCAGAGGTCTTGGCAGAAGAACCTTTCATCGATCGTCGGTCATTGGCCTTGTCGTCCTTCTTGGGCGCTCTTTGACCTCGATCACGATTGCGTTCGTCATGCGCGAGACCCTTGCTGTCATCGCCGCGTTTCCCGTCCCGCTGCCTGCTCCCCGATTCTTCGGTCTGCCGATCCTGGGGCCTGCCTTCAGCGGTCGCCTTGGGCTGAACAGCATCCGAACCACGGGCAGGATTGGGGGATTTTCTGGAAGCTGTACGTTCTGTATGGGCATGTCCTGCCTTGTCGTGGTCCCTGTCCCTGGAACCGTCACTCGATTGACCTGACCGACCCTGGCTGCCCTGGGCCGCAGGCCTGCGGAACCGCTCATCCGAGTCAGAGCCTTTGCTCCGATCGGGCTGCCCTACACCGGCGTCTTCGTGCTGACCGGAATCTTCCTGGGCGGACTCAAGGCTGCCCAGACCCTTGCCCCAGGTCAGGGTGTCCTCCACCGAGGTAAAGACCTGTCCATAACGCCCGGTTCTGCCCGAATGCATGGACTTGGCCAGACGCGCGATCCCCTCGTCGCCATACTGACCCTGGTTGACGGCCTGTGCAACCGCTTGGACCACCTGCTTGGCCCCCTTGGTCCCATCCGCGATGGGCTCGGTGGCCGAGCTGTTCCCATCCTGCACAACGACCTGCACCGGACGGCGCCCTGCAACTCCAGCCTTACGCACACGATCCAGGGCATCGCCATCAGCGGGATCCCCGATGGCATGATGGGAGCGTGCAGCCACTTCTGCATCGGGGAAGAAGCGGGAAGAATCATAGGAGCCGTGGGCCTCATCACGCATGATCCGACCTGTATGCAGCTCCACCACACGCTTGCGCATGGAGTTGACGATCTCCTCGTTGTGGGTGGCCATGACCACAGTGGTGCCGGTCCTGTTGATGGCGTCCAGGACCTCCATGATGCCCAGGGAGGTGGTGGGATCAAGATTGCCGGTGGGCTCATCCGCCAGCAGAATTTCCGGGTTGTTGACGTAGGCCCTGGCCAGAGCCACGCGCTGGGCCTCGCCGCCGGAAAGCTCGTGGGGGTAGTTGTGCTCCTTGCCGGTCAGCCCCACTGTCTTGAGCACCTGAGGCACCAGGGTCTTGATGGTGGACCGACGGGCACCGATGACCTCCAGCGTGAAGGCCACGTTCTGCCATACGGTCTTGTTGTTGAGCAGCTTGTAATCCTGGAATACGAAACCGATGGAACGCCGATACCCTGGGATCTCGCGGTTGCGCAGACGTCGCAGGTCGTTGCCGGCCACGCGGATCTCCCCCTCGGTGGCCTCCTCCTCGCGTAGGAGCAGACGCAGCAGAGTGGTCTTGCCCGACCCGCTGGCGCCCACCAGAAAAACGAAATCCCCGCGATTGACATCCAGGCTGATGTTATCCAAGGCCGGACGGGACCCCTTGGGGTAAATCTTGGTCACGCCCTTGAGCGAAATCAACGCCATTTACACTCCGTTCCTCGGTATTCCCATACAGAGGCTATCAAGAAGACCGACACTACTCACCCATGAAACACCGACCGGACCTGAGCCGGACGAAGCTCTACTTGTTGGCTTCCTCCTCTCGAGCCTGGACCCGCTGCTGATGCCGCCAGCGGATGCCGGCCTCGATGAAGGCGTCAATGTCACCGTCGAAGACCCCCTGGGTATCTGAGGTCTCGTATCCGGTGCGCAGGTCCTTGACCATCTGGTAGGGATGCAGCACATAGGAGCGCATCTGGTCGCCCCAGCTGGCCTTGATGTCGCCGGCCAGCTCCTTCTTCTTCTTGGCCTCCTCCTCGTGCCGCAGAACCAGCAGCCGGGACTGAAGAACAGCCATGGCAGCCGCGCGGTTCTGGATCTGGCTGCGCTCATCCTGCATGGTGACCACGATGTTGGTCGGCAGGTGGGTGATGCGCACGGCCGAATAGGTGGTGTTGACACCCTGGCCGCCTGGGCCGGAGGAGCAGTAGGTGTCCACTCGGATGTCCGAGTCGGGGATGTCGATGTGGTCGGTGGGCTCCACCAGGGGGATGACCTCAACGGCGGCGAAAGAGGTCTGCCGCCTGCCCTGGTTGTCGAAGGGCGAGATCCGCACCAGACGATGGGTGCCGCCCTCCACTGACAGCCGCCCATACGCATAGGGGGCATCCACCTGGAAGGTGGCCGACTTGATGCCGGCCTCCTCCGCGTAAGAGGTGTCCATGACCTTGGTGGAGAAGCCATGCCGCTCAGCCCAACGCATGTACATGCGCAGGAGCATCTGCGCCCAGTCGGCCGCGTCCACCCCGCCGGCGCCCGAGCGGATGGTGACCACGGCAGCGCGCTCGTCGTACTCCCCGTCCAGCAGGGTCTGAATCTCCATGTCATCCAGGTCGGATCTCAAAGAGTCGATCTCCTTGCGGGCCTCCACCAGGGTGTCCTGATCATGCTCCTCCTGGCCCAGCTCCTCCAAGGCCTGCACATCATCCAGCCGGGAGGATGCGGACTCCAGGTGCTTGAGCTGGGATTGCAGGGCCGAGAGCCTGCTGGTCACCTTCTGAGCATTTTCCTGGTCGTCCCAGAGTCCGGGCGCGCTGGCCTGACGCTCCAGATCCGCAATCCGCGAGCGCAGACCATCCGGGTCCAGCGCCTTGGAAATCATCTCGTACTTGGCCTTGGCCTGCTCCAATGCTTGAGCAAAATCCATCTCTGCCATACCGTCTCACCGCTTTCCGGACCGGCTCCGCACGAGCCGACCACCGTCTTCATTCCTGTGTGCCTTTGCCTGTGACGGCCGGATTCCCGCCGACCGGACGGACCGGGTCAAAGGCCGCTGAAGATGGCCGGGATGACAAGACTGGCCAGCAGAGCCACGGCGATGACCAGGCAGACCACCCTGGCCGTATTGCGGCGCCGACGCTCCCGGCGCTCCCGCTCATGACTGTAGGCACTCATAGTCGGTAATTTTACCTATCGGCTGGGACCTGGCTGGTGTCGATCCGGACCCGACTGCCGGACGGACCGCCTGTATTTGAGCGTCGAGCGGTTTATCCTGTAAGACAACTTGATGTCAACACGACTGCACCGCCTGAAGGAGGAACGATGAGCACAGCACGCACCGCATGGGGTTGGGGCCTGGCCAGCCAGGACGAGCAGGGCCGGACCCTGGACGTCTGGTACCCCAAGGCCGAGATCTCCACACCGCCGACCCCGGCGGACCGCCCCAACCACGACTTCGGCGACCAGGTACACAACCAGCCCGACGCCCGCGGCATCCGAAGGGTGCCGGTCTTCACCGTGGCTGATCTGGATGGCCCGATAGCCGATGCCGCCGACGCCTATCTGCGGCTTCACCTGCTCAGCATGCGCCTGACCCCGCCCAACAGCATGAACCTGGACGGGATCTTCGAACAACTGACCACGGTGGTCTGGACCAACTACGGACCCTTCGCCGTGGAGGACTTCGCCCTGCGCCGGTCACAGGTCATGGCTGCAGCCAGCCGGTCCATGCCGGGCATCCCGGTGACGCAGGTAACGGTGCTGAGCGTGGACAAGTTCCCCCGCATGGTGGATTACGTGGTTCCCGAGGGAGTCCGCATCGGCAACGCCGACCGGATTCGGCTCGGCGCCCATCTTGCACCGGGAACGACGGTCATGCATGAGGGCTTCGTCAACTTCAACGCCGGAACCCTGGGCCATTCCATGGTCGAAGGCCGGATCTCACAGGGGGTCGTGGTCGGCGACGGTTCGGACATCGGCGGAGGAGCCTCCATCATGGGCACCCTGTCCGGCGGAGGCCGCCATCGGGTCTCCATCGGTCAGCACTCCCTGCTGGGGGCCAACGCCGGCATCGGTATCTCACTGGGCGACGACTGCGTTGTCGAAGCCGGGCTCTACGTCACCGCCGGCACCAAGATCGGCCTGGGCGATCAGGTGGTCAAGGGGGCGGAGCTCAGCGGACGGGATCATCTGCTCTTCATCCGCGACTCCCGCACTGGCCAGGTCAAAGCCCTGCCCCGCAAGAAGGGCATCGAGCTGAACGAGCGGCTGCACGCCAACTGAGCCCGGCGGTCATGGGGCTCAGCGCTGCTCCATGGGCAGGTAGTCGCGTGGGCCCTGACCGGTATAAACCTGCCTGGGACGACCGATTTTCGTGTCGGGATCGTCCAGCATCTCCCGGTACTGGGCGATCCATCCGGGGATGCGTCCCAATGCGAAGAGCGTGGTGAACATCTCCGGGTCGAAGCCGATGGCGCGGTAGATGAGCCCGGTGTAGAAGTCCACGTTGGGATAGAGGTGGCGTTCGACGAAGTAGTCGTCGTGCAGTGCCAGGTCCTCCAGCTCAAGAGCCACGTCGAAGAGCTCCGCATCCTCGGCATTCCTGTCCTGGTCGGGTTCGTCCATGAGCTTGTAGAGCCACTGCTTGGCAATGGCCGCGCGCGGGTCATAGGACTTATAGACCCGGTGGCCAAGACCCGCTATTTTCCGCCCCTCGCTCTTGGCCTGCTCCACATAGCCCCGCACACCAAGACCGGAATCACGTATGCTCTTCAACTGACGCAGCACGGCCTCGTTGGCGCCGCCGTGCAGGGGACCTGACAGGGTATTGATGCCGGCAGCCACTGCCGAATACAGGTTGGCCCGGGCCGATCCGGCAATCCGGACCACTGAGGTGGAGCAGTTCTGTTCATGGTCTGCATGGATGATCAGAAGCTTGTCCAGGGCCTGCACCTTGAGAGGGTCGGCTTGATAGGGCTGGTAGGGCATGGCGAAGCTCATCCGCAGGAAGTCCTCCACATAGCCCCAGGTCCTGTCCGGGTAGAGCAGCGGCTGGTCACGGCGACGACGGTGGATCAGGGAGACGATGGTGCGCACCTTGGCCATGATGATGGCACTGGCCTCATCCAGCTGGTCGGAATCGTCAACATTGCAGGTGTCCGGGTGGAAGCCAGCCAGGGCATTGACCGCCGCAGCCAGCACACTCATGGGATGAGCCTGGCGCGGGAAGGACGAGAGCAGATGGCGGAAGTCCTCCCCTACGACCGTGTAACCCAGGACATGGCTGCGGAACCGCTGGTACTGCTCGGCATCAGGCAGCTCACCGTGGGACAGCAGCCAGGCCACTTCGAGGAAATTGGATTGGGCGCACAGATCCTCTATGGCATAGCCCCTGTAGCGCAGTATGGACCGCTTGCCGTCAATGAAGGTGATTCCCGAGACGCACTGGGCCGTGGTCTGGAAGCCGGGATCCAGCGTGACCCAGCCGTCGTTGCGCAGGGAGGAGACCAGAATGCCGTCGGGCCCTTCGGTGGCGCGAACCAGGGGAAGATCAACCTGTTCGGAATCGATGGACAACCGTGCTGTAGACACCACGCACCTCCTGTTGATCAACCAGTGAGGTGCCAGTGAGAGTCGACGGCCAGGCCGGATCAGGCTACCGGCACCTGTACCGGCGTGGAATTGCCGACATGCTAGCAGAAACAACCACGGCTTCGATTACCGGCTTGTAACCACAAGCATGAATCCGTCACCTCCACCAACGACGCGCAGGTCCAAGCCAGTGCCGTCTTCGTCCCCGCATCAGCGTGCCGGCACAGGGCAGGGAAGAAAGTGCAGGTATCAAACAGGGCCGGCATCAAAGAGGGACCCGGGAGCATCCACATTGTGGACATTCCTGGGTCCCTATAGTCTGATTTCGGCCTCGGACGGCCTTCGACTCAGTCCCTGGTCGTCAGGATGACAGGTCCCTGCTCGGTGATGGCGATGGTGTGCTCGCTGTGGGCGCCCCGCGATCCGTCTGCAGAACGCAGGGTCCACCCGTCCTTGGGATCCTGGTAAATCTGATCTGTGGTCGCCAGGAACCAAGGCTCAATGGCGATGACCAGGCCCGGGCGCAGCTTGTAGCCGTGATGAGGAGTGCCATCGTTGGGCACGTGGGGATCGCCATGCATGATTCGCCCTACCCCGTGTCCACCGAATTCCAGGTTGACGCTGTATCCGTTTTCATGGGCAACTTCACCGACTGCAGCGGAGATGTCGCCCAGGCGGTTACCTGGCTGAGCCTGGGCGATGCCCGCCTTCAGGGCCTCTTCAGTGGTCCGAATCAGCCGCAGATCCTCTGGATCGGCATGCTCACCCACCACGAAGCTGATGGCCGAGTCGCCCACCCAGCCGTCCACATTGATGGCCAGATCCAGGGAGAGCAGGTCGCCGTCCTTGAGGTTGTAGTCATAGGGCACCCCGTGCAGGACGGCATCGTTGACGGACAGGCAAATGTAGTGGGCGAAGGGGCCTGTGCCGAAATCGGGTGCGTAGTCCACGTAGCAGGAGGTGGCTCCCTTACGGGAGTTGATCCTGTCCTTGACGTAGTCATCCAGCTCCAGCAGGTTGACCCCGGGTTTGCTCATGGCTTTGAGCTCCTTGAGGATGCTGCCGACAAACCTGCCCGCCGGCTTCATCTGTTCGATCTCCTGCTTGGTTTTGAGCTCGATCATCCTCTGCGTCCTTTCATAATTGGTGCCCGCGGGTGCCGCCCCTCAGGATCCTGCCCAAGTACTACCTCTCAGTATTATCGGGTCAGTCGGACGAGTCCGGCTCTCAGTTCCGGCCGAAGGTGAAGGCCCTGATGATGGAGACGACTCCCAGCACCAGAAGTGCACACCCGCTGAAGATGACCAGGAAGATGACGGAGCTCAGCGGGTAGATCATGACGATGATCCCGGCGATGATGGATACGATGCCCGAGAAGATGGCCCAGCCTGAATGCGGGAGCCCCCAGGAGGCTGCCAGACTCATCACGCCCTCCATGATCCAGCTGATGCCCACAATAATGGTGACCAGTAGGGTCAGCGCAGAAGCGGACAGGGCCGTGTTCCTGACGATGACAATACCGCCGACGGCGATCAGGGCGCCAAAGAGGACACCCAACACACGCCAGCCGCCGGGAAGCCCCTTGGACACGATGGAGGTGGCCAGACGGACCACGCCGGAGATGATGAAGTAGATACCCAGCACCACGGTCACGGCGATCAGGGTCTTGTCCGGCCTGAGCAGCAGGGCCAGGCCCAGGATGACCCCAATCACGCCCATGACGCCCATGATGGTGCGGATGGCCCTCAGGGTTTTGAATCCCAGATCCTCGGCGATCATGGAGAATGGATCCATCCGTGGCGGGCGCCCCTGGTAGCCGGGGTATTGCCCATATTGACCATAATTATTCTGGCCATAATTATTCTGGTATTGGCCGTTATTCTGCGAAGAATCCTGACCACCGTACTGATTGGGCTGACCGCCCTGCATGGGATCCGTCATACCGTCCTCTTTCACTCGCTCAGGGCGACCGGGCGGCCGTCCTGTCACCGCCTTCCAAGTTTAAATCACCACGGGGGCAATCGCGGCTTTTCCCTTAGGCGGATGATTCTCCGGTCCGCTGATCCCCGCCGACCCCGGGGCATGGCATGTCACCAAAGATGGCTAGGCTTGTGGCATGGCACAATCTACTGAATCCAAGACCTCCTCCGGACTTGATCCGGCCTCCTTCTCTTCGGTCATCAGGCCCCAGGACGACCTCTTTCGTTTTGTCAACGGTCCCTGGATCGACACCTACAGTCTGCCCGAGGACCGCTCCCGGTTCGGCTCCTTCGACAAGCTCGCCGAGGATGCCGAGGCACAGATCCGCGAAATCCTCGAAGACCCGGAATCCCCGGCTGTCAAGTCAGCCCTGCTCTACCGCAGTTTCCTGGACACCGAGGCCATCGAGGCTGCAGGAATGGAACCCATCCGCCCCGACCTGCAGGCCATTGATGCCGTGCCCGATAAGAAGGCATTGACCAGCCTGCTGGGCCGGCTCAATCCCACTGGCGGCCCCGATCTGTTCGGCATTGCCATCTATGGCGATCCGGGCAACGCCGGCGTCAACGTGGCTCATATGGAACAGGCCGGGCTTGGGCTTCCCGACGAGGCCTACTACCGGGAGAAGAGTTACGCTCCGGTCCGTCAGGCCTACACCGACATGGTCGCCTCCCTGCTCAGGCTCTCCGGCTACGCCGACGACCAGGAGGATGCCCACAGGCAGGCGGGGTCCTTCCTCGAGTTCGAGACACGCATAGCGGCACGCCACTGGGACAACGTGTCCACCAGAGATGAGGATCGTACCTACAACCCCACTACGCTAACTGACCTGGAGTCGGCGCTCGCCGATTTCGATCTGCACACCTGGATCGAGTCCTGGCAGAAGGCATATGCAGCCAGCCCCGTCGCCAATCTGCAACCGGTCGATCTGAGCTCGGCCCTGTCCAGGACCATCGTGCACGAACCCTCCTTCCTGCAGGGTTTGAACGAACTCTGGAAGACCAGCGACCTGGAGGATCTGAAACTCTGGGCCCGCGTACACACCCTGATCGAGTGGGCAGGTCTGCTCAGCAGCGACTTCGATCAGGCCAGGTTCGACTTCTATGGCAAGGTCCTTTCAGGCACGACCAAGATGCGTGACCGCTGGAAGCGAGCCGTATCCCTGGTCAACGGCATTTGCGGCGAGGATGTCGGACGCGAATATGTGCGTCGGCACTTCCCCGCCTCCAGCAAGGCCCGTATGGAGGCCCTGGTCTCAGACCTGATCGACGCCTACCGGGTCTCCATCACCTCCAGCGACTGGCTGGGCGAACAGACCAAGGTCAAGGCTCTTGCCAAGCTGGACAAATTCTCGCCCAAGATCGGGTACACCGAACACTGGCGCGACTATACGGCCCTGGCTGTGGACGAAAAGCTGGGTCTGGTCGACAATGTGCGACGGGCCAACCTCTACGAGTCCGGCTACCAGTTCGGCAAGGCCGGTCAGCCTGTGGACAAGGAAGAGTGGCTGATGAACCCTCAGACGGTCAACGCCTACTACGAGCCCACCCTGAACGTCATCGTCTTCCCCGCAGCCATCCTGCAGCCGCCATTCTTCGACCCGGAAGCCGACGACGCCGTCAACTACGGAGGCATCGGATCGGTCATCGGCCACGAGATCGGCCACGGATTCGACGACCAGGGCTCCAAGTACGACGGTGACGGACGTCTGCAGGACTGGTGGACCCCGCAGGACCGTAAAAACTTCGAACAACGGACCAAGGCACTCATTGAGCAGTACAACGGGTTCGTCCCCCAGCAACTTGCCGAGAAGTACGCCGACAAGCCCGAGCAGGCACCTCATGTCAATGGGGCACTGACCATTGGCGAGAACATCGGGGACCTGGGAGGCGTCAACATCGCCATCAAGGCCTATGCACTCTCCCTACAGAAGAAGGAGGGCGGCACAGCCGGGACTGACGATGCGGCCATGGACCAGGCACTGGCCTCGGCTCCGGTCATGGACGGCTACACCGGTCTGCAACGGTTCTTCCTGTCCTATGCCTCCATCTGGAGGACCAAGAACAGGGATCAGCTGGCCGAACAGTATCTGCAGATCGATCCCCACTCCCCTGCTGAATTCCGTACCAACGGCATCGTCAGGAATGTGGATCGCTTCTATCAGGCCTTCGGAGTCACCGCCGAGGACGGTATGTGGCTGGAGCCCGAAGCACGGGTCAAGATTTGGTAAACCTGTTCTGATCGAAATCGTTGGTTCACGGCTTCAAGTAGCGTGCTGATCAAGGCGGGAGGCAGACGGGAATCAGTCGGCCTCCCGCCTTCGTCTTGCTCGGCCGGAACAACCTTTGCTCATCCAGCATTGGAAGCCACCACCGATGTCCGCTCGGCTGCAGACGAAGCAGAGGATGCACAGACAGAGGCGGTTTCGGACGGTGAGGATGGTAGCGGCGTGGTCCAAGGGTCCGGGCCCACCGCCCCCTCATCGGTGGGCGCAACAGGCGCAGCACCCGATTGGTTCCTGGTGAAGGTGTCCTGTCCCCGGGCCAGGTCGTGACCGATGCCATCCGCCACCAAGACCAGACTGCTGTGCGGCTGACCATCGCTGGTCCATTCCTCCGTCACCAAGGATCCGGAAACCATCACCGGATCACCCTTGTGCAGACAGGCCAGGGCATTAACCGCCAGAGTTCTGAAGGCCTTGACCGTCAGCCAGGTGGTGGATTTTCGTTTCCACACCCCAGCCGCAGCATCGTAATAGGCCGGCGTGGAACCCAGCCTGAAGGAGCAGACAGGTGTAGACCCAGGCTGTCCCAGACGAGTTGGCTGGGCCCCCATGAAGCCGAAGACGGTCGTTTTTATTTCGTTGATGGACATACCGGAACCTCTCTGTCGATGTTATGAATCCGACGCTGTAAATCCGCCGGTCGATTCCTGATCTTGCAGCGGTGAGGCCATTCGACGGAGGATCCCGACCGGAGCGCGGATAATCGGAGCGGGGGAAGGTACTGGCCCCGGCCAGGAACCCTCCGACGAACGGTGAATCCATCCTGCCTCCGCCCACGTCCCCGCACCTGACCCGCAGACCAATGTGGTCGAACGGGCTCGGCCTGGTTCCCGTGGTGGACAAGCCGCCCCATGGCTGGGTTCCGAATGCCCCTCCACTGTCCAGGACCATCGAGCATTGGTCCTGGGCTAAACTGTGAGAGCAGATACATCGGTACGGTTTGGAAGGACCCGCAGTCATGGTTCACACGCTGGTCAGTTGGAATATCGATTCGCTCAACGCCGCCCTGCTGGGCAAGAGCAGCCGCAGCGCTCTCTCCCTGAATGTGGTGGAGACCATCCGGGATCTGGACCCTGATGTCGTAGCCATCCAGGAGACCAAACTCAACGGTGACCAGAAGAAATCCGTAGGCATCCTTAAGGCGCTCATGCATTACTTCCCCGATTACCAGGAGGTGGACCGCCGCTCCGAGGCCCCGGCCCGCACAGGCTACGCAGGCACGCTCATTCTCTACCGCAAGAGCCTGCCGGAGCCTACCGTGACCCGCCCCCGCATCGGCGCTCCGGACACCATGGACGACGAGGGCCGCATGCTCACTCTGGAGTTCCCGGACTGCTTCGTCACCACGGTCTACACCCCCAATTCCGGATCGGGACTGGTCAGGCTCAAGCCGCGCGGGGTCTGGGACGATTGCTACCGTCACTACCTGCAGGAGCTGGATGCCCGCAAGCCGGTCCTGGCCTGCGGCGACTTCAACGTGGCCCACGAGGAGATCGACATCGCCAACCCGGCATCCAACCACCATTCCGCCGGCTTCACCGACCAGGAGCGCGAGAAGTTCGGCCTTCTGCTGGACGCAGGCTTCACCGACACCTTCCGAAAGATCCATGGCGATGCCGCTGGATTCTACGATGACCACCGCAGCATCTACACCTGGTTCGCCCAGCGTGCCCCGAAGAGCAAGATCAACAACTCCGGCTGGCGCATCGACTACTGGCTGACCTCCAACCGGATCGCTGACCAGGTCAGCACCAGTGAACCCGTGGACACCGGCGAGCGCCAGGACCATCTGCCCATTCTGCTGCGCATCTGACCGGATAGATCCCTGAACCCAAACCGATACGACCAAAAGGGTGGGGCCTTGGTCACGCCATGATGTACGTGACCAGGGCCCCACCCCTCTATATTGGTTGCGATAAGCAACCATGGGTGTGGCATGCCCTACTGCAGGGCTACGATCCGATCAAGAATCACCTGAGCGGCCTGATCAGCAGGAACAGCTTGCACATCCGAACCGTCGCGGTTGCGAATCTCGATGGTGCCGTTGGCGATGGTGTCGCGTCCGGCAATGGCGACCAGGGGCACCCCGATCAGCTCGGCATCCTTGAACTTGACCCCGGGGGATACCTTGGGCCGGTCATCGTAGAGGACCTCCACGCCACGGTCCTCCAAATCGGCGACCAGCTTCTCAGCGGCATCGAAGGCCTCCTGCCTCTTGCCGGTGGCCACCACATGAACCGCGGCAGGAGCGACAGCCTTGGGCCAGGCCAGACCCTTGTCATCGTGATGCATCTCCGCGATGCAGGCCAGCACGCGGGAAATGCCGATGCCATAGCAACCCATCCAGACCGGCACCGCCTTGCCGTTGCGGTCCAGAACCTTCAGACCCAATGCGTCAGAGTATTTCAGTCCAAGCTGGAAGACCTGCCCGATCTCCACTCCACGTTCGAAGCTGAGCGGTCCTGATCCGTCAGGGCTCATATCCCCGTGACGGACCTCGGCGGCCTCGACCACTCCGTCGGCTTGGAAGTCACGCCCGTAGACCGCATTGGCCAGGTGCACGCCTTCGGCATCGGCACCGGTCACCCAGGCTGAGCCGGGCGCCACATGGGCGTCGAGGAAGTAGCGGATATGAGCGGCGGACTCACTGTCCGAACGCTGAGGGCCCAGCACGCGAGGACCAATGTACCCCTTGACCAGCTCGGGATGGGCCGCAAGGTCAGTCTCACTGGCCTCCTCGATCTCGGCCGGGGCGAACTGGGCCTCCAGCCGCTTCATGTCCACCTGACGGTCGCCCGGCAGGCCGACGCCCACCAGCTCCCGCCAGCCCTCTGGATGGTCATCGTCAGCAGGGTGCTTGACGGCTACAATCAGGTTCTTCAAAGTATCGGCAGCGGTCCAGTCCCGGCCGTCCTGGCGGGGATGCAGCTGATTGAACCGCTCCACCAGAGTGTCGATGGTTGTCGAGTCGGGGGTATCCAGCTCCTGCATGGCCGGGGTCTCGGAATAGTCGACGGACTCGGGGTGCGGGGTGGTCAGCGCCTCCACGTTCCACGCCTTCCCCGAGGGAGCCAGGGCAAAGGTGTCCTCACCTATGGGCAGCGGAGCCAGGAATTCCTCGGACTCGGATCCCCCCATGGGTCCGGAGACCGCATGGACGATTACGTAATTGACACCCAGACGCTTGAAGATTCGTTCATAGGCGCCGCGCTCATCCTGGTAGGCCTTCTTCAGCCCCTCCTCATCCACAGTGAAGGAGTAAGCGTCCTTCATAATGAACTCGCGACCCCTGATCAGCCCGGCGCGGGGACGGAACTCGTCGCGGTACTTGGTCTGGATCTGGTAAAGAACCACCGGCAGGTCCTTGTAGGAGGAGTACATGTCCTTGACCAAAAGGGTGAACATCTCCTCATGGGTGGGAGCCAGCAGGTAATCAGCGCCGTGCCTGTCCTGGAGGCGGAAGAGATTCTCGCCGTACTCCTCCCATCGGTGGGTGGCCTCGTAGGGCTCGCGAGGCAGCAGGGCCGGGAAGTGGACCTCCTGGGCGCCAATGCCGTTAATCTCCTCACGGACCACGGCCTGGACCTTGTCAAGGACTTTCAGACCCAGTGGCAGCCAGGTGAAGATGCCAGGGGCCACCTTGCGGACGTATCCGGCACGCTGAAGGAGTTTGGCCGAGTCTACATCGGCATCGGCCGGATCCTCCCTGAGGGTCCGCAGAAAGAGGGTTGACATGCGCATGGCTTTGGTTCTCATACCTCCCAAAGATATGCGCGCAAAGGGACAAGCAGCCATAAAAGATGACCTGTGACAATTTGCTGCAGGAGAGCCTGAAATCTGCGATTATGGACGCTCTTGCAGAGAAACCCGCTCTCGTTACATACGACTACCCAACAATGTTGAAAGAAAATTATCCTGGTAGACAACGCTTGCCCGGACACGATTGATAACTCCAATTGCACTTAGCCATGGTGGCCATAACCCAGAGGGACAATCAAGGCCGATCATGACGACCGCGAATCTGGGAAGAAGCGCAGGGAAAGCTGGATTTGACTCTTATAATAATTTATTATAAACTATGTGTTGAGGGTAATACCTCTAATAGAGAATGGACTCTATAAGTAAGGGGGAACAATGAAGCTCTTCAAAATCATGAGACAACTTCTCGTTGCTATTGCTGCGCTTGGTATGTTTGCAGCAGTTCCAGCAGCAGTATACGCCGATGAGGCGGTGACGTTCTCGGGGACGAGGGTATCTGTCCCGTGCAAAGCTACTCGGCATAATAATCAAGCCAAAATTACTTGCAAAAATTCGCCTCGATATGCCAGGGCAAAGATTGCCTGTAGATTATGGCCCGATCAAGCCACCGGTTGGATAAAGAACGGCACCAGCTATTCTGGTGGGTGTCCATTTGGTGTTAACGATGTTCCAAGCGGCAACCCTGTGAGTTTGGAAGTAGGAAACCCGTAAGACTACTAGGTTGGTCAAGCGGTTCTTTGTAAAGAAGAGCCGCTTCTCTTTTTATGGTTTGGTTCAATGGTGACTTATAAAGTAGACGTTTCTCTCTCGCACGTGTCTTTCTCATACGGCCGCAAACAGGCGCTGTCAGATGTGTCCTTGAACTTCGGCAATGGCGTATTCGGGCTCTTGGGGCCCAATGGTGCCGGCAAGACGACGCTGATGAATATTGTGACCACCTTGTCGCGTCCTTCGTCGGGCAGTGTCAGGATAGCCGGCGCGAATGTGCTGACCAACTCCGGACGACGTCGGGCCAGGAGTCGGATTGGCTATTTGCCACAATCGTTCGAGCTGATGAATGCTTCCAGTCTTTTGCGCAACGTGCGGTACGCCGCATGGGCGCGCGGTCTGTCCTGGAAAGCTTCCTGTGATGCAGCGGTGTGGGCATTGGAACAGGTGGGCTTGTCCGAGGAATCCCGGCATCAGGTGCGCAGCCTGTCCGGTGGCATGCGTCAACGAGCGGGCATCGCTTGCGCGATTGTCGCCCGTCCCGACGTGCTTGTCTTGGACGAGCCAACCGTTGGCCTCGATCCGGTGCAGCGCATTGAGGTGCGTAAATTCCTCGATGCCTATGCCGACAGCCACACAGTGCTTGTAAGTACGCATTTGGTCGAGGACCTGGCCGCAATTGCCGACCGTGTACTGGTGCTCAACCACGGGCGTCTGCTCCTGGACGGACACATGGATGATCTCGCCTCCCTGGCCGATCCTGAGGACTCAATGGCATCGCCTTGGGAATCCGGTTATCGACAGCTTCTGACGCGGACTGAACACCTGCCATCCAACCAGAATGAGGTCTCATAATGGCCCGGCTGCTCAATCCCTTGTCACCAGTGAGCTCGTTGGTGTTCTTCCTGTCAATGATGGTATATCCGGCCGCATTATCTGTGCGCAACTACGGAGTCGGCCGATCAGACGCGTCCCCGTGGGTACTGACAGATGCGGCCTTGCAGCTTGACCTGACTTGGATGCATCTAATGACGGATGTGATTGCCTGCATATTTGGTGCGTGGAGTGCCTGGAAGGCATGCTCCCCGCAGTCCATGGTCGCGCCGCCCTGGATCGGAGGCTCGGCTGTCCGCAGGTACGGCGTGCCTGTCCTCAAGGGCGCTGCATTGTGCTCGCTGGCCTATGCGACAGGCTGTCTTCCCGCCATTGTCCAAACTCTGCAATCCACGGGCGGATTGGCTCCCTTGGGAGCCTTGCTCATGGGTATGGCAGTGCCGGCGGCAATGTTCGCCCTCGGTTATGCACTCGGGGCCATCATGGGCAGCCGCTGGTCCCTGGTACCGGCCACGCTTTTGCCTGCCGCCCTGTGTTGGGGCAGCGTATTCCTGCTGATGCCACGCACTCCCAAGGGTGACGTGTTCCCACGAGCGTGGGGGTCGCCACTGGCCGTGGCAATGCCGGTGATGGACACGGGCATCGGTGCCGAGCCGGGACTCAGCATTAACCCTTCAGCGGTGACAGTGCGCTGGGTACTAGTCGCTGTAGTGCTGACCGCGTCCACAGCGGCCTGCATTCTGACCGCGCACTGGTGGCGGCCCGGCCTATCATGGATAGTCGCCCCATTGGCGGTGCTTCTGCTTGTTCCGACTGCTGCCGGGGGCCTGGTCGCCATGTCCGGTCCGGCAGAATGGCGCCGGTCCGCTCCGTTCACCCCTGTCTGCAAAAGCATAGACGGTGTGCCACTGTCGGTGTGCGCCCACCCGGATGATGGTGCCCAGCTGAGACGCTACATACGGTATATGCATTCGGTCGCCTCATGGTTCCCCAAGGACAGTGTGGAAGGCAGCTCGGGTCTTGTGCTTTTGCTGGGCAACGCCTTTACGCCTACATCCCACGGCCAGGCATGGAATCTCACCGACCGGGGCCTGACCGAATTGCAGCACCTGGGCGGCAAGAAGATACAGGTAATGACCGACACAGTCACTGAACGCACTGGACAATTCAGCGACCTAGCTGATATCACAGAGACCATCGTGAAAGAATTCATTCATGCAGACTGCTCGGCTATGGCACTTAAAAACGTGTACAAACAACGAACACTAGATGACGGTGCCAGCGTGTCCGCCTTTGTGCTGGAACAGCTGCCCCAGCGCATGAGAGAGACCGCCTACGAGGCGTTGGGCGGAGGAAACGGGAGCTCTGGGATGGGAAGCGCCAGAGGCCCTGCCGCCGATCTACTTAATGACGCCACTAATGAAGAGTTTCATGCCTACGTGCGTCGCAACCTCTCTGAGATCGAACGCTGCGCCGTCACGCCGTCCGATGTCATCGATGATCTGGGGAAGAACCACTGATGGGCGGTCGGCATCGACGTGGTTCCATGAAAGGCGGAATCTCAGTCGGATGGTTGGCTGGGCGCCACTCATGGGCGGCCTTGGCATTCATCGCGCTGGCTGCGGCCGTGCCCTTCCTGCTCGCCTCCGTCTCCGCTTCCGCTACCGGCGGAGAGATCTATGCTCGACCAGCATATTACGGGTACGTCTGCCTTCCTGATCCACATGCGGTTGTATTCAGCGACGCTGTGCACACCCAATGCCCACAAGGCAAAAGCGCCGTGCCAAGTATCGTGCCCATGGCCGAGCTGGCCTACGCGGCGTTCAGCGCATGTGCCTTGGTCATGCTTGCCCCGCTTATGCCCACCTGGGAGCGCCTGAACCTGGCGCGCGTCCGTTGGCGAGCTTTAGCCGCCGGAACAGGAGTGCTGATGCTGCCGTTCCTTCTCAGCCTCCTCCTTACCAAACCGAGCTCCCACGGCGACCCGACAACCGCGCAGTCGCTACTTAGGCTGGCTTCCTGCAACGGCCTGGTCGACGCATCCTTGGTCATGCTCGGCATCGCATTACTGGGTCGTTTCTACGGGCTTGGGCTGGGCGTAGGGCTGGCGGTGATCAATATCGCCAGCCAAGGTATGCAGGTAGGCATGGGGCTGACGCTTCGTCTATACCCCGAGGACATCAAACCGCCAGTTCCTGGACAGGGGATCTGGCCGGCGATTGCCACAGTCTTGACGGTCTTCGCCGTCATACTCTGGACGGTCACCGGAGGCCGGGGAATGATCATGGACAAGAAATAAAAGCCAGCATAGCTGCTTGTGAGAGGTGTTAGACCCTGCCGGCCTTAGCAGCGCAGGAGTTTGTCCGAGTCCACCTGGCCGTCAACCGAACCCAAACCAAACGGCGCATACCGGAAAAGGTCGGCAAATCCTCAACCTAACATCCTGACATCCAGCATCTCTCCAGTATTACCCTCTCCTATAAAGAGGGCCAAGATATGATGGTTGTATATCAAACAGGTTTTCTGATTTACAAGGACAAGGTGGGCACCTATGTCATCAGAGCCGGGTCTGACCATCCAGACCTTCACCGACCTCGATGCAGAGCACATGACGCTTCTCCTGGAGGCTGATCCTTCGGAACGGATAATCCATGACGTTTTCACCAATTCCCGCGCCTATGAAATCCGAGTGGGACAAGCTCTGGCCGGTGCCATGCTGCTTATCAGACCGGTTACGGACGCCTTGGAAATCGCCGATATCAGCGTGAACCGCGCTTTTCGCAGACAGGGACTTGGAAGCAAATTAATAGAACGAGCCAAGATGGAAACTGTCGGGCTGGGTCTGAGCAGACTGGAAGTAGGCACCGGATCCACCAGTTTTGGAGCCCTTTGCTTCTACCAGACATGCGGATTTCGCATGGACCGCATTGTGCGGGATTATTTTGTAGACCGCTACCAGCAGCCCATTGTCGAGAACGGAATCACCCTTAAAGACATGGTCCGTCTGTCATGGTGTCTCTAGCGACCCGAATGACCGTACCGGGCCAAGACAAGTAAGGCCGACCCTTCAGAACAGCTCGTCCTGGCTGAATTCGTCTTCTGGTTCCTGACCGACGGCGCGCTTGGTGAAGGATTCAGGACCTTCATCCTTCAGACGAGCGCAGGCCGCCTTGGACTCGGCCCTCAAACCCGCATCCAGAATAACGGCATCGGGAGAGACCAGGAAGGCGTGCTCATTGATGCCCGTCAGGTAGAGGCCGTCCAGGTTTTCCACACGAGAGAGGGCCACGTAGCCCATCCCCGGCGCGAAGGTCCGTCTCAGGTCCATGACCGCCCTGTCCAGAGTCATCCCCTGGGACTTGTGGATGGTGATCCCCCAGGCACAGCGAAGAGGTACCTGGTTGACGGCGGCCAAGACCGTGTCCCCGTCCATGGTCTCCCAGGCGGTCGGCTTCATGGTGACCACGTTGCCGTTCTGGAAGGAGACGATCGGCCATCCCCCCTTGGCCGAGCTGGTGAATCCGCTGACTGTACCTATAGAGCCGTTGACATATTGATGATCCTGGTCGTTGCGCAGGGCCATGACCGCGGCCCCGGTCTTCAGGGCCAGATCCTCGGGGGCCAGCATGTTCTTCTTCAGCCGTTCCACCAGCCTGGCCTCACCTCGGGATGTGGCCTGGTAATGGTGGGCCTCTTCGTCGATGGAGGCCAGGCGCTGGTCGTTGAGCGTGTCGGCCTGCTTGTTGACCGGAAAGAGGTGAACCGCCACCTGGCCGGGGGCGGGCACTGCGCCGACACGGGCAGCCAGGACCTCATGGTCCTCCTGGGTGACGCCACCCTCTCTGATGTCAGTCAGGACGGTCAACAGCTGGCCATCGTCCTGGCGGTGCTGCTCGGTCAGGTAACAGATGACCGGGTCCAGGTCCTGCCAGACCAGTGATTCTGTTACGAACCCATCCGGGTCCTTGCCGGCCTGGGCATAGCGTTCCCGGGCAGCCTGCAATTCAGGGCTGGGCAGTATTCCTGCAGCTCGGTTGGATCGCGTCACCGGCGGCAGCTGGAAGAAGTCCCCGGAAAGGACCACCTGGATCCCTCCGAAGGGTTCAGGGCTGTGGCGAACGGCCCGGCAGGCCTGGTCCACCATGTCGAAGAGCCAGGCGTGCATCATGGAAACCTCGTCGATGACCAGGATGTCGGTGCCCTCGATCTGTCTGCGACGGCGGGTCTTGATCCGCTTCAAGAGCGATTCGGTCATGCAGGTAGCGATGCCTACTCCGCTCCAGGAATGGATGGTCTGGCCATTGATGTGCGTGGCGGCGATGCCGGTCGAGGCGGTCACCGCCACCACCGCCCCAGCCTGACGGGCCTGGGCGACGAACTCGTTGAGCACAAAGGTCTTGCCTGACCCGGGGGCGCCCGTGATGAAGGCATTGGCCCCCGCACTCAATATGGTCAAGGCTTCGGATTGCTGCATGCCTCCATGGTGCCACGTCAGAGGTACATGGCCATGCCTGTCAGTAGTCGGTCTTCTCAGGCTTGTTGGCGTCCTCGACCGGATTGCCGGACTCTTCGTAATGACGCAGCAGGCTGGTCTGCTCGATCTGTTCCGCCCCGGCCTTGGACTGCGCCTGGTCAGGTCCGGGAGCCGGAAGGAAGAACATGGAGCGGTAGTAGCGCAGTTCGTCCATGGACTCGATGATATCGGCCAGGGCCCTGTGGCCGCCATGCTTGGCCGGCTTGTTCTTGTAGACGTCCGGGTACCAGCGGCGGGACAGCTCCTTGAGGGTGCTCACGTCGATGACCCGGTAGTGCAGAAGATCCATCAGTTCAGGCATGTACCTGTCGAGGAACTTCTTGTCGGAGCCCACCGAGTTGCCTGCCAGATGGGCCTTGCCGTTCTCGGGCAGGAAGGGCTTGACGTACTCGATCACCTGACGCTGGGCCTCCTCAAGGTCCAGGCCGGTTTTCATCTCTTCGATCAGACCGGAGGAGGTGTGCATCTTCCTGACGAAGTCCCCCATATGGTCCAGGGCCGCCTGGGAGGGCTTGATGACCAGATCGATGCCCTTGTCCAGGACCTTCATGTTGAAGTCGGTGGGCACCACGGAGACCTCGCACAGCTCATCATGGAAGATATCCAGACCGGTCATCTCGCAGTCTATCCAGATCATGCGGGATTCCTCCGCCGAGAAAGTCAGATCATTCTTATCGCTCATCTGTACGCCTTTCAGATCCGGGTTGCCTCCCGGATCGCTCCTTCCGCCGCCTTGGACGGAACATTACAAGATACCGCCAGCACGTGACCGGCGGAGGGGTCCTCAGCCCGGCCGACCGGACCGTAACTGACATGAGATATGCAATCGGCGCAGGTCCGGATGAGATCCTGCGCCGATCACCTGCCTATGTAGGGCTCAGTTGTGGAAGCCTGAGTAGTTGGGGGCCTCCTTGGTCATGACGATGTCATGGGGATGCGATTCACGCAGACCGGCATCGGTGATCCGAATGAACCGGCCCTTGCGCTGCAGCTCGGGGATGGTGCGGGCACCGGTGTAGAACATGGTCTGGTGCAGGCCGCCGACCAGCTCGTAGAGCACGTAATTGAGCGGACCGCGGTAGGGCACCTCGCCCTCGACGCCCTCGGGCACCACCTTGTCGGAACTGGTCACGTCGGCTTGGAAGTAGCGATCCTTGGAGTAGCTCTTCTTGCCGCGCGGAGCCATGGCACCAAGCGAGCCCATGCCCCGATAGACCTTGTACTGCTTGCCGTGCAGGAGGACCTTCTCACCAGGGGCCTCCTCAGTACCCGCCAGCAGACCGCCCAGCATGACCGAATCGGCTCCGGCCACGATGGCCTTGGCTATGTCACCCGAGTAATGAATTCCACCGTCGGCCACCAGAGGAATACCGGCAGGGCGGCAGGCCAGGGCGGCATCGTAGACGGCGGTCAGCTGGGGCACGCCCACGCCAGCCACCACGCGGGTGGTGCAGATGGAGCCGGGGCCCACGCCGACCTTGACCGCGTCAACGCCGGCATCGATCAGCGCCTGGGCACCCTCGCGGGTGGCCACGTTGCCGCCGATCACATCCACATGGTCGAAGGCGTGATCAGCCTTGATCCTGCGAATCATGTCCAGCATGAGCTTGGCATGGCCATGGGCGGTGTCCACTACCAAAATGTCTACCCCGGCATCGGCCAGGGCGGTGATGCGCTGCCAGGCGTCACCGAAGAATCCGACGGCGGCGGCCACGCGCAGACGGCCGCGCTCATCCTTGGTGGCTTCGGGGTACTGCTCGGTCTTGACGAAGTCCTTGACGGTGATCAGCCCGGTCAGCTTGCCCTCGTCATCGACCAGGGGAAGCTTCTCCACCTTGTACTTGGCCAGAAGCTGGTGGGCATCCTCCTTGGTGATGTTGGACGGACCGGTGATCAGGTGATCCTTGGTCATGATGTCGCTGACCTTGAGCCGGTCGAAGTCGGCGGGATTGACGAAGCGCATGTCACGGTTGGTGATGATGCCCACCAGCCGCTGCCGACGATCCACCACAGGCAGACCGGAGACCTTGTAGGTGGAGCAGAGCTTGTCCAGGTCGGTCAGCGTGGCATCCGGGGTGACGGTCAGGGGGTCGGAGATCATGCCGGACTCGGAGCGCTTGACGATGTCGACCTGATTGGCCTGATCTTCGATGCTGAGATTGCGGTGGAGGACGCCGATGCCGCCGTTACGGGCCATGGCCACAGCCATGGTGGCCTCGGTGACCGTGTCCATGGCGGCCGAAAGAACCGGGGACTTCATGGTGATGTTCCGAGTAAGCCGGGTGGTGGTGTCTACCTCGGAGGGGATGACATCGGATTCGTTGGGCAGCAGAAGGACGTCGTCATAGGCCAGACCGATTTTCTGGAAGGCGTCGGGCAGTTGAGTGTAGGAGGAGGGTTCGCTTTGTGGGTTTTCCATAGCCATAGCACCATGCTACAAGTGCTTCTTGACCGTTAAGAGTATCGTGTCCGTACTGTTTCATCCAGCGAATCAGCTGTCCTCATTGTTATCGTGGCGGCTCCTGCGATGCCAAGGCGGTCTGGCAGCGTGCTGCGAGCCCTGGGCGGCGAGAAGGGCGTTCTCGCGTCTGATTTCGGGAAGACGACGGCGGTAGTAGGGGTAGAGGGTGGCGAAGGTCAGCAGTACGGCGGCCAGAGCCAGACCAATCAAGACATATCTCAGACGGAAGAAAAGAATAAAGAGCGAGCCGAAGGCGATCAAGGCGGCCCAGCCCCAGAGAATAAGGACAGCGGAACGAACCGTGTGGCCTATGCGCAGCATTCGGTGGTGTAGGTGCATGCGGTCGGGGTGCATGGGTGACTGCCCGTGGCTGAGCCGCCGGACGATGGCCAGGCACATGTCCAGAACAGGCAGGAAAAGCACCAGGATGGGCAGAAGAATGGGCATGAAGGCCGGCAGATAGATACTGGCATGAATAGTGGCCGGATCCAATCGGCCGGTGACCACAATGGATGCGCAGGTGATCAGGTAGCCCAGCAGCATGGACCCTGAGTCGCCCATGAAGAGCTTCGCCGGATGCCAGTTGTGCAGGAGGAATCCCACGCAAATGCCCACCATGGCCACGTCAATCAAAGTGGCCAGGGAGGCGTAGTCGGGTGAGATGCGGGCGATGATATAGGAGTAGATGGCGAAGGCGATGCCCCCGATAGCCACGATGCCTGCAGCCAGGCCGTCCAGTCCGTCCACAAAGTTGACCGCGTTGATGGAGGCCACGATCAAAAACGCTGTGATGGCCATGGACAGGCTGGGCGAGGCCGCCACAAGGGATCCCAGCGGCAGGGAGATGATCTGGATACCACCCCAGGAGACGAAGACCGAAATCAGCAGCTGGCCGGCCAGCTTGAGCATCCAATCCAGGTCCCAGAGGTCGTCGGCTATGCCCAGCAGGCAGATGGCCACGGCCCCGGCCAGGATGACCCAGGCCTGATGGCCGGACTGGAAAAGACCTGTAATAAAAGGAATGCGGGAGGCGAAGCACATGGCCACGGCAAAACCGATCAGCATGCCCAGACCACCCATCCGAGGGGTGGGCACCTTATGTACGTCGCGAGCGCGGACCACACCTACTGCACCAACCCGGATGGCGAGATGACGGACCATGGGCATGACCAGCCAGGTGGCCCCGCCAGCGATGGCAGCGATGAACA
The DNA here is from genome assembly GCF_016100735.1 of Bifidobacterium sp. W8104. Lineage (NCBI taxonomy): Bacteria > Bacillati > Actinomycetota > Actinomycetes > Bifidobacteriales > Bifidobacteriaceae > Bifidobacterium > Bifidobacterium sp. W8104. Next base: position 1,500,664 of record NZ_JACFRW010000001.1, on the reverse strand, counting down.
GGTATACCCTCACTGACCCTCCCCTCCGCTGGAGCGGCTAGACAGAAGGGCACGGACCCGGGCCTCGCCGATTACACCCTGCCGCAGCACATGTATTCCGTCAGGATCAGTCTTGTCGGCTTCCACCACCGTGCTGGCCACTGAACCCGGGGTCGCCCCCCCGTCCAGGTAAAGGTCGACGCTGTCACCCAGTTCGGCTCTGGCCTGTTGGACGGTCTCCACGCTGGGATTGCCCGATCGGTTGGCGCTGGAAGCGGCCAAAGGCCCGGTCACCTGCAGGAGCGCCCGACAGATGGGCGAGTCAGGAACTCTGACGGCCTGGGTGGGACCATCGGGCTCCATCCGAGGGGTGCGCAGGGGGCAGGACCTCCCCACAAGGGCTATAGGCGAAAAGGGACCCGGCAACAGGGCGTCGGCCAGGCGATCCAGAGGCGCAGGCAGGCTAAGATCCAGCCGGTCCATGGCCTCGACCCCCTCCAGCAGCACCTGGATGGACTTGGTCCTGGGACGATGCTTGGCCTGGAAGAGCCTATCGATGGCCGCATCATTGCATGGATCACAGACGATGCCATAGACCGTGTCGGTAGGAATGACTGCCAATCCTCCGGCAACCACCACCTGGGCCAGCAATTGCGGCGAGCGACTGTCATAGGTCATCACCCGGCTCATACCCTACATCACGACCTTTCGGCTCGACATGTTCATGCGACCAGCTACCAATCTATCCCAGGACCATGGCAGGCCGCCAGGCCGTCAGATAGCGGTCGCGGCCAGCCAGATCCTGATGAGTACGTGCCCGAACATACCCCCGCTCCAGTGCAGCAGCAACCATGGCCGGCCCCTGGGAGGCATCATGTTCCATGACCAGCAGACCGCCGGGAGCCAGCAGCACCATGGCCCTGTCCAGAATGCGGCAGGGCAAGAGACACCCGTCAGGCGAACCGCCATAGAGGGCCAGGTCCGGATCCCAGTCACGCACCTCAGGCTGGCTGGGAATCGCATCCATGGGAACGTAGGGAGGGTTGCTGATGACCAGATCCACCCGGCCATCCAGATCAGACAGGGTGGTGGCATTTGCGGCATCGGCCAGCATCAGCTGATAATCGGATCCAACCTTCCGGATGGCAGCCTCCTGAGCGGCGGCATTCAAGGCGCCCCACCGATACGCCTGCTCGTCTACCTCCACGGCCCTGACCCGCGCTCCTGGAACCTCGGTGGCCAAGGACAGGCCGATGGCCCCGCTGCCTGAGCACAGGTCCACAGCCAGCGGATGATTCACTCCGGTCAAGGCGTCCACTCCCGCCTGGACCACCGTTTCGGTCTCAGGACGGGGAATAAAGACCCCCGGCCCCAGGCGGAGATCCAAATAACGGAAGTAGGCATGGCCAAGAATGTACTGCAAGGGTTCGCGTCCGGTTCGCCTCTGCAGATGGGACCGATAACGTTCCAGGGCCGCCGACTGAAAGCCACCAGCCTGTCTGCGACCACCTTCATTCGTCAACAGTTCCTCAGCTGTCCGGTCCAAGAGCAGAGCCTGATCCAGCTGATGCAGATCGCACCCAAGGGCATCGGCAAGCAGCAGCCTGGCGTCATTGAGCGGAGTAGGCACACCGGCCTGGGCCAGCAAGTGATGACCCATGTCAACCAGCTCGGCCAGACTGGTCCCATGCTCCTGCTGATTCACCCCTGTGAAGCCATTCTGCGGGCCTCATCGGCCTGGATATCGGAGTCGATGACGGCTTGCAGGTCGCCATCCAGCACCTGTTCCAAGTTGTAGGCCTTGTAGCCGGTGCGGTGGTCCACAATCCTGCTCTCGGGGAAGTTGTAGGTCCTGATGCGCTCGGACCGGTCCAGGGAACGGACCTGGGAATGACGCATGTCGGCGGCCTGGGCGGCCTCCTCCTCGTGCTTCATGGCCAGCAGACGCGACTTGAGCACCCGCAGGGCAGCCTGACGATTCTGTATCTGGGATTTCTCATCCTGCATGGAGACCACGATGCCGGTGGGAATGTGGGTCATGCGCACAGCGGAGTATGTGGTATTGACGGACTGTCCTCCCGGGCCGGAGCTCATGAAGATGTCGACCTTGAGGTCCTTGGGGTCGATCTCGATCTCGTCGTCGTCCTCGTCGGCCTCTGGAAAGACGATGACTCCGGCAGCTGAAGTTTGAATGCGGCCCTGGGACTCGGTGACGGGAATGCGTTGGACCCGATGGACACCACCCTCGTACTTAAGGGAAGCCCAGACACCGTCGGCCGGTGCCACCTGGCCGCGAGCGCGAATGGCCAGCTGAGCATCCTTGACCCCGCCCAGCTGAGTGCGGTTCTCACTCATGATCTCGGTGGTCCAACCACGTTTTTCGGCATAACGCACATACATGCGCATCAGATCGCCAGCGAAGAGGGCCGCCTCCTCGCCGCCACTGCCGGCCTTGATCTCCATGATCGTGTCGCGGCCATCATCTGGGTCGCGCGGGATAAGCGCGGTACGCAGGGTCTGCTCCAGGTCCGGTATCCGGTCAGCCACGGCCTTGGCCTCTTGCGCGAAGTCAGGATCCTCCCGTGCCATCTGTTCGGCCGCCTGGCTGTCCTCCAAGGCGCTTTGATAGGCCTTATAGGCTTCAACGATGGGAGCGAGCTCAGCATGTCTGCGGCCCAGCTTGCGGATCTGCGCCGGATCTGAAGCCGTTTCGGGCTGACTCATCTGCTTTTCCAGGCGACCGTACTCCTCGACGGCAGCCACCGCCGCCGGAAACTGCTCCTCGCTCATCTACACCCTTCCCGTCCGCTCATCCGCATGGTTCAAGTCATAAAAAACGCCAGTCCCCACCGGGCATAGCAGAGCGACCCGGAAGGGACTGGCGTTGGAAGTGCTACTTGGTCCTCTTGCCGTAACGGGCTTCGAACCGAGCCACGCGACCACCGGTGTCCAGAATCTTCTGCTTGCCGGTGTAGAAGGGGTGGCAGTGCGAGCAGACATCAACCGTCATATGATCGCCGGGAGCGGTCGAACGGGTGATGAAGGTATTGCCGCACGAGCACGTGACCTCAACGGGATGATAATCGGGATGAATTCCCTGCTTCATGGTTACTCCTAGATTCAAGGGCCCCGGGTCGACCGCCCCTGTGGCGGACGTGAACCGGCAACCGCGTAATAGTCTAGCGCAACCCGGAGAGAATACGGCACCCTTGCGCCACACGCCGAATCAATCAACCAAGGTGGCTGGTCGAGCGTCCTTTAGAATCGAACAGTCGGGCCGACCGGCCCGGCGAGGCGACAAAGGAGGGCAGCAATGCAGCAGGAAGTGGCGTTCGTTACAGGGGCGGCTCAGGGGATCGGCGAGGCCATAGCCCGCCGTCTGGCCAAGGACGGGTTCGCCGTGGCCGTAGCGGACATGAATACAGACAAGGCCCAGACAGTGGCCGACTCCATCAAGCAATCAGGCGGACAGGCCATGGCCGTCACCCTGGACGTGACCGACCGTGTCCAGGTGCGCTCGGCGGTAGAGAAGACTGCCACCAAACTGGGCGACTTCAATGTGATCGTCAACAACGCCGGCCTGGGACCGACCACCCCCATCGATTCCATCACCCCGGAGCTGTTCGACAAGGTCTACCACGTCAACGTCGCAGGAACCATCTGGGGCATGCAGGCCGCCGTCCAGGCCTTCCGTGATCGGGGCCACGGGGGCAAGATCATCAACGCCACCAGCCAGGCAGGGGTGGTGGGCAATCCCAATTTGATGCTCTATTCCTCCACCAAGTTCGCCATCCGCGGCCTGACCCAGGTGGCTGCACGCGATCTGGCCAAGGAGAGCATCACCGCCAACGCCTACGCCCCCGGCATCGTCAAGACGCCCATGATGATGGACATCGCACATCAGGTCGGGGCCAACGCCGGCAAGGATGACGAGTGGGGCATGTCCACCTTCTCGGACGGCATCGCCCTGGGGCGGCTTTCCGAGCCCGAGGATGTGGCCAATGCCGTAGCCTTCCTGGCTGGGCACGACTCTGACTACATCACCGGCCAGACCCTGATTGTGGACGGCGGCATGCAGTTCCAGTGAGTTTTTAGCACGGATTCGCCCGCATATGATGGACCCTCGCCGATCGGCTCTGTCCGACAGCGAGGGTCCACGATCGTTCAGGGATTGTTCAGGCGTTGAAGACGTACTTGTCCAGACGGTCCATGGCCTCCTGGACACGGCTCAAAGGCAGAGCCAGGTTCATGCGGATGGCGCAGGGAGCCTTGAACTGCCGCCCGTCCTGGACGGCCACACCCACATCCCAGGCACGCTTGAGCAGCTGGTCCAGGCCCAGATCATGGTCCTTGCACCACTGCGTGCAATCAAGGAAGAGCATGTAGGTGCCCTGGGGCTTGGAAAGCTCGACTCCCTCGAAATGCTGCCGGATGTAATCGTAGGCGTAGTCCACATTCCCGGTCAAAACCTGCCGGAGTTCATCCACCCACTCCTGGCCTTGGGGCTTGTAGGCCCCGATCAGGGCATGCATGGACAGCACGTTCATGTCGTTGTAGTGGGCCTTGGACCCCTTGGCCACAATCCTGTCGCGCAGATACTTGTTGTAGATGATGTGGTAGGAGCCGACCAGCCCGGCCAGGTTGAAGGTCTTGCTGGGTGCATAGAAGGCAGCCGTCCTGTTGCGGGCATCCTCGCTGACCGATTGGGTGGGGATGTGCCTGTGGCCCGACAGGATCAGATCCGACCAGATCTCGTCGGAGATGACCACGCAGTCGTTCTCCTTATATACTTCCATGGCCTTCTCGATCTCCCACTTCTCCCAGACACGGCCGCAGGGGTTGTGCGGGCTGCAGAAGACCGCCACATGGATGTTGTTCTCCTTGAGCTTGCGGTCCATGTCCTCGAAGTCCATGCGCCAGACGCCCTGCTCGTCCTTCTTCAAGGGGCTGTGCACGATGTGGTAGCCATTGTTCTCGATGCAGGAGGTGAAGCCGACGTAGGTCGGGCTGTGGAGCAAAACCGCGTCGCCGGGAGCCGCGAAGGCAGTCAAAGTCGAGACAACCCCGCCCAGGACCCCGTTCTCATAGCCGATGTCCCCGGCCGTCAGGCCCTCCACACCATTGCGGGTGCGCTGCCAGTTGATGATGGCATCGTAGTACTCGTCAGTGGGATTGAAATAGCCGAAGGCCGGATGCTTGGCACGCTCGATGATGGCCTCGGGTATGGTCGGCACCGTGGGGAAATTCATATCGGCCACCCACATGGGGATGACATCGAAGCCCTCCTTGGGAGGGTCGGGGGCGAATCCAGGCTCGGCGCCCAGGCCGTCAACCGCGATTGCGTCCTTACCGTGCCTATCCATGATGCTGGTGAAATCGTATGTCATAGTCAACCTCTCATCCCGTGCAGATGCGCTCGCAGCGACCTTCCGCCAGTCTACAGCCGTGGGCTCCGTCCGAGTGTCTGCGTCCAATACGAAAGCAGCGATGCTACTATCTGGCTTTAGTCAGTGGATGGGGTGACAGAATGAAAGCATCAAAGCCCGTTTCATCTTCTCTGCAGCTTTTCGTCCCGCTAGTGGACTTCCTGGGTAAAATCCTCGGACCCAAGACGGAAGTGGTGCTTCAGAACGTCAAGGATTTCTCGCATTCGGTGGTTGCCATCGCCAACGGCAATTTGAGCGGACGCACCATAGGCAGCCCCGCCACCGACCTGGTCCGGCACATCTGGCAAAACCACGAATACGACCAGCACAACTATCTGACCCATTACGCTGGCTACACCATTCAGGGGCATCCCGTGGTCTCCTCCACCCTGTTCGTGCGGAATTCCAGAGGCCGGGTGATCGGCTTTCTCTGCATCAATTTTGACAATTCCGCCTTTCGACAGGCCAGCCAAGAGCTCAGGCGGGCAAGCGCTTATCTGGACGCTCTGGGACTGGCCGATCCCACTGCCGAAATGAAAGACAATGAGGCCACGCCAGAAGAACCGGAGGCCGAGACCGGAACCGACCAATCGATCCATGAAGTCCTCTCCGTCAACGCAGACGAAGTGGTTACGCATAATATCGCCAAGTTCGCCACAGAGCTTGGTATTTCTCCGGCAAGGATGAACCTGCAGGAGCGAATGCAGCTTATTACACGACTGGATAGGTCAGGGGTCTTTCTGGTCAAGGGCTCAGTGGACACGGTTGCCCGGGCTCTAGGGATCTCCTCCCCCAGCGTCTACCGCTATTTGCATACGATACGCAATGCCGCTGTAGGCCCTGATCAGAGCACCTAGGCTCGCCCTGCTCAGCTTTGACACACCCCCTCCAGGGTGTATGATTGAAAACAGATATACGGGGGACGTATACACGATGGACCTACAGGGGCTGAATTATTTTCAGTCTCAGAGGAGATGTACATGCGTATAGTTTCCCGGCATATGCCGACGGCTCCGACTCGAGCTCGTCCCGTATTCTTTTCCCTGATAAATTCTCATACTTAGCGCTTCTGCGGAAACGCTTCCGGATTATTGCGACATGCGCAGATCTTATGGCTGTCTACGTATGCACGCTTGGGGCACCGAAAAGTGGATATACACCGAAGGTGTCCTGTGATCCGACATAAAAAACGCGCCTAGCTCTTTTCCCCCGGCTTACATGTGAAGCCATACATATTGCATCGGTGAATCATGGATGCTAGAGCTAGGCGGCGAGAGGATGGCCCCGACAATAGCCGGGGCTGTCCTTCTACTAAGACTATCAAGAAAGTTCGGGGCACAAAACCCTGACAAGCCCACTGGCAGTCATTGAAGACGTGAACCAGCATCGGGCTAAGTTACCCAATTGACTTTGAGATGAGACATCTTGGTCTCCCCGATTCAATCTATCAATAAAGCCCCGGAACTTTCAGGGTTCCGAGGCTTGCTTGTGTGGGGCCTCAGGGGCTTGAACCCTGGACCGAACGATTATGAGTCGTTTGCTCTAACCGACTGAGCTAAGGCCCCGCGCCGATCGTACCGGCCAGAGTCATGGTATCAAAACGACTCGTCATCAGCCAGGTCCGGGTCGTCGGACCTACTTGGTGACCTGATTGTAGACAGGCAGACCCATGTATCCGAAAGGAGCCTGGCGAACCTGCTTGCCGGCCACTGCCGAGACCTTCCTGTACCAGAGCGGCAGCACCGGAAGATCCTTGAAGAGCACGGCCTCGGCCTGGCGGTAATCCTGCATGGCTTCGTCCTGGTCGGTCTTGGAGGCGGCACGGGAAAGGATGGCATCATATTCCGCGCTCTTGTAGTCCCCATTGTTCAGTCCCTTGCCATCGGCCTGGCTGGAGGCATACCCCTGAACCAGGTAGCCTTCGGGGTGGGGATAGTCCGAGGTGATGCCCGAATTGAAAATACTGTTGACCTGACGGTTGTGAACCGCCGTATTGAATTCCTTGCCCGTCGGGAAGATATTCGGTGCCGTCTTGATGCCTAGAACCTGGGCGTACTCATGTAGAACCGCATCAACCCAGTCCTTGTCTGCCCCGTCGGCGCTGTAAGCGATGCGAAGCGTGCCCTCCCAGGGAGAGATGGCGTCAGCCTGCTTCCAAAGTTTACGGGCCTGGTCCGGATCGTGGTTCAGTACCTCCCGGCCTTTGATGTCGGAGGCATGCCCCCCGATGGTCGGGGCAAGGAAATCAGTGGCAGGCGTAACCGAACCAGCGAAGACCTTGTCTGCTATTTTCGCACGATCCAGGGCATATGACAGGGCCGCCCGGCGAAGGGCGCCTTCCTGCCCCTGGAAATGTTGCAGGCCTTGCGGGATGGTCAGGGAGCGGAAGGCCGGACCCGGCTTAATCAAAGGCTGCAGGCCCGAATCGGTGTGGAAGGTTTTCAGGCGGGAGACCGGAACCGTATCGAGCACATCCAGGTGACCGGCTTGGATATCGGCATAGGCGGCATCGAGGCTCTGGTAGTCCCTGAACTCCAGGCTTCCGTTCCGAGCCTTGCGAGGTCCCTTGTATGCAGGATCCTTCTCCAGCTTGATCCCCTGATTGGGCACCCATGATTTGAAGCGGTAGGGCCCGTTCCCGATCGGCTTCTTGCCGAAGGCCTTGATGTCCTTGTAGGCGGATGCCGGCAGCGGCAGGAAGGCCACATCTCCCACCTTGTAGGGGAAGGAGGAATCCGGCTTGTCCATGGTCACCTCCAGGGTCAGGTCGTCAACCACCCGGAGACCAGACAGAGAAGCCTTGGGGTCGCCATGCTCATCCTGCACCTGCTCGTACCCGGCGATGGTCGAAAACGCCGAGGCCCCCAGCTGTCCATTGGCCGCATTCGCCGCGAAGGACCAGGAATCCGCATAGGTCTTGGCTGTGATCTTCTCCCCATCGCTGAAGGTGAGTCCCGGTTTGAGGACAATCGTGTACCGGCTGGCATCCTCATTGGGAGTAATCGAGTCGGCCTGAAGCAGGGTCATCCCGCCCTTGGCATCGAAGGTGACCAAACCATCGAAGAGCTGGGTCACCACCTTCCAGCCTGCGGTGTCATTGGTGCTGGAGGGAATCAGGGGAGCCGTAGGCTCGGCATTGTTGACACTGATGGCGGCCTGTGGATCGATCCGGTCTTCTTGGGAAGCCTGGGAGGTGCCGCAGGCGCCCGCTGCCAGGACGAGCGGAAGCAACACTGCTGCGATGTAGGAACGAAGCTTGGTCATGATAGGACCCTTCCTGCCCGGTATGGGCCTTGTCACGAAAGATATAGTCAATCAGTCGATTGGGCGAGGATGCCGATATTCAGACCTGCCTGACATCCTGCCCGGATGCCAGCCGATCCAGGGCACCGGTGCTGCCGATGGCCCGGAAGAGGAACCAGCTGACCAGTCCAGCAAGAACCACTCCACTGATCAGCTCGCAGATGGTGCCGATGATCCCCCTCGGGCTGAGGAGGGAGACCCCCTGATAGTAGAAGGCCAGGAGAAAAGCGTTATAGACCAAGGCTATCAGGATACCCCCCAGAACGGTCGTTCCCAGGGTCCAGCGGCGGTAGCGGAATATTCCGAAGGCCAGTTCCGCGCAGAGGGCCTCGACGATGGCCTCCACCATAATCATCGGCACGTTATAGGCGTTGCCAGGCAGAATCTCGACCAGGACGCTGATGATGCCGACGTAGACGGCCGCGCCGGGCTTGCGCAGTATCAACAGGGACAGGGTACAGGGAAAGTAGAAGACCCCATGCAAAAGGGCCGCCGCCCCGGGAAGAAGGGCCGTCATCAGCGGGAATATCCACGAGGCGAGCAGGCTGGCCAACCAGTAAATCAACCCCGACACCGCGCCCAGGCCGGCGCCGACCGCAATGTCAAGCGGCCTCCAGCGCAACCGATGAGATGCGGAAATCCGACCCTGTTGCTGTTTCACCGTCATTGATACTCCCTTACGACCGCCATAGAACAGACGGTCCGTTCCTCATGCGCACAGCGATAGGAAGGAACCCACCCAAGCCGGCAAAGGCCCGTCCGGCGTTCCTTGACCTGCGCATGCCGGGCGGGAACGCCGACTCAAGGCTACCCCGACCAAGGCGGCAGGACCAGGGTCTGGTCATAGGTCTTGTTTATAGGCGGCCATCCGCCTGACTGACCTTGCTTATCAGCCCGGCGCATAAGTCAGAAGTTCCCACTACGATGAATGCAGTTTGCACTGTCTTTCTATGGTTCTGTGAGGTAGCTTCTTGGCCGAATTCATTTATCAGATGATCAAGGCGCGCAAGTCCTTCGGCGACCGCGTCATCCTGGACGATGTGACCCTGAGTTTCCTGCCCGGCGCCAAGATCGGCGTGGTGGGCCCCAACGGCATGGGCAAGTCCACCCTGCTGCGGATCATGGCCGGCCTGGACACGGTCAGCAACGGCGAGGCACAGCTCACCCCCGGCTATACGGTGGGCATCCTCCAGCAGGAGCCGCCGCTGGACGAGGACAAGACCGTGGGCGAGAACATCCGCATGGCCTTCGGCGACATCATGAGCAAGGTCGACCGCTTCAACCAAATCGGCGAGCAGATGGCCGATCCCAATGCCGATTACGATGCCCTGATGACCGAGATGGGCCAGCTTCAGGAGCAGATCGATGCCGCCAATGGCTGGGACCTTGACTCCCAGCTTGACCAGGCCATGGATGCCCTGCAGTGCCCCGACCCGGACACCCCGGTCTCGGTCATCTCGGGAGGCGAGCGCCGCCGGGTGGCCCTATGCCGTCTACTGCTGGAGGCACCCGACCTGCTGCTCCTGGACGAGCCCACCAACCACCTGGACGCCGAGTCCATCCTCTGGCTGGAGCAGTACCTGCACACCTACAAGGGTGCGGTCCTGGCCGTGACCCACGACCGGTACTTCCTGGACAACGTGGCCGAATGGATCTGCGAGGTGGACCGTGGCCACCTCTACCCCTACCAGGGCAACTACTCCACATACCTGGAGACCAAGGCCAAGCGTCTTGAGGTCCAGGGCCAGAAGGATGCCAAGCTGGCCAAGCGTCTCAACAACGAACTGGAATGGGTCCGCTCCTCCCCCAAGGCCCGGCAGGCCAAGAACAAGGCCCGCCTGGAGCGCTACGAACAGATGGAGAACGAGGCTCGGAACAACAAGAAGCTGGACTTTTCCGAGATCCAGATTCCGCCGGGACCCCGCCTGGGCTCCAAGGTGCTGGAGGCCGAGCACATCCACAAGGCCTTCGGCGACCGCGTTCTGATCGACGACCTGAGCTTCACCCTGCCTCGAAACGGCATTGTGGGCGTCATCGGACCCAATGGTGTGGGCAAGTCCACGCTCTTCAAAACCATTGTGGGCCTGGAGCCCCTGACCTCGGGCACCCTGGAGGTCGGTGACACGGTCAAGATCTCCTACGTGGATCAGAACCGCGAGGGCATCGACCCCGATAAGAACCTCTGGGAGGTGGTCTCCGGAGGGCTGGACTTCATCGAGGTCGGCGGCGTCGAGGTGCCCACCCGCGCCTACGTGGCATCCTTCGGCTTCAAGGGCTCGGACCAGCAGAAGCCGGCCGGCGTCCTTTCCGGAGGCGAGCGCAACAGGCTGAACCTGGCACTCACCCTCAAGCAGGGCGGCAACCTCCTCCTCTTGGACGAGCCCACCAACGATCTGGACGTGGAGACCCTGGAAAGTCTGGAGAATGCCCTTCTGGCCTTCCCCGGCTGCGCTGTGGTCATCTCCCACGACCGCTGGTTCCTGGACCGTATCGCCACCCATATCCTGGCCTGGGAGGGCACGGACGAAAATCCGGCCTCCTGGTACTGGTTCGAAGGCAACTTCCAGGCCTACCAGGAGAACAAGGTCAAGCGTCTGGGCGAGGAGGCCTCCAGGCCCCACCGCATCCATCGCAAGCTGACCCGCTGAACAAAGTAGATCACAAGGGATCGAGGGCCAAGGAGAAGCATGAGCGTCGAGGATGAATCACTGGCCCAGGCCATCGCCGGGCTGAACCTGCAGGTGCAGCAGTCTGCCGATGGCCGTTCCCGTTTCCTGGGCAAATCGCTGGACTTCCCCACCGGCCGCCTCTACGGGGGCCAGATGTTGGGCCAGGCCATCATGGCCGGTGGGCGGACCGTGCCCGAAGGCCGACTACCCCACTCGATGCACGCCTATTACCTGCGCACTGGACTGCTTGATCAGAACGTTCAGGCGGATGTGGAGACCATCCGTGACGGGCGTTCCTTCTCCTCCAGACGGGTTGATCTGCACCAGGGGGAACGGACCATCCTGAACGCCCTGCTCTCCTATCAGCAGGTCGGCCAGGAGGGCGTCCGCTATGCCGACCCCATGCCGACCGGGCTGCCCGATCCGGAGGACCTGCCTGGCTCCCGAGAGCTGATGGAACCCTATGCCGACAAGTCCCCCTTTGCTGACTACTACGCCCATCAGAGTCCCTTCGATATGCGTCATGTCGGCGGCACGGTACTGCTGGACGATGCAGATGATGCAGAACATGGGGATTCCAAGGATGACAGCAGGAGTCGCCAGGCCGTTTGGAGCCGCACCCAGGGAAGAGCCGAACTGGACCCGCTGATGCGCCGGGCCCTGCTGGCCATGGAATGCGATCAGATCATGATGGAGCCCGCCCTGCGCCGTGCCGGGCTGAGCATGACTACCCCGGGGATCTCCTTCGCCTCCATCGACCATGCCATGTGGTGGTATCAGGATCTGGACCCCTGCGACTGGCACTGCTTCATCCAGGAGTCCCCTGTAGCCGATCACGGCCGCAACCTGTGCATGGCCAAGGTCTATAACCGCCAGGGTGACCTAGCCGCCTACATGGTTCAGGAGGCCATGATCAGGGTGCCCAAAGACTGAGCGGCACCAGGTCATCGCGTTTCCCAAGCAAAGGGACAGCAGCCTGGTCTACAGCAGCCGACCGGACTCAGGAATTTCTCAGCGACGGCCTTGAACGCCGATCAGCCATGTCTTTCACTGGAATCGGCCTTTGTCTCCGCCCTGTCAGCGGTGTCGGCCGCATCGGCCATGGGTCTTTGTGAGGACTTGCGCCGGTCGGGGTTTTCAGGTCCGTCATCCGGGGGCAGTTGACAGAGCCACTCCCCCACGGCACCCGCCACCACATCGATCAAACAGACCAGTGATGCGACCAGGCACTCCTGCATGACCCGCATGTAATAGGGAGCGCCTGCATGGCCCATGCTGATCAGGGCCTGACTGCCGTACCAGCCCAACAGGGCGGCGCAGGCAATGCCCAAGGCCTTACTCATGATCAGCACGTTGACCGCGAAGCGCAAATCCATCTGCTTGCGGTCCCCCTTGGCGTAGCGATGCACCTGGAAGGCCATGATCAGGATGGCCAACCCCAGCAGAAAGAGCAATACGCTGACCAGCCAGGGAACCCCCATGAGGTCCGTCCTGGTTGACATGCCCAGTTCCGAGATGCCGGCGCCTCCCATCAGGCCCAGAACCAGGGCGACCAGATAGTGCGCGAGCGGGGTGCGGCGGGCCCTCATGACAGACCGTCCAGAATCCAGTCCTCCGAGACCAGGCTGATTCGGTCTCGGTCAGGTGCACGGTTGGCCAGGCTGGCCAGACAGGATCCGCCAGCCCCAGGCAGGCAGTGTTCAGGCTCCAAATAGGCCCAGGGAATCAGAATGCGCGATGGAGCATCGGCGGTCAGCAAAGGGGGGCGGTCCCGGGAAGACAGAACCGAACCGTCCGAGGTCTCCACCTCAACGACATCGGCATCCAGTCCGCCCATCTGTCTGATAGGAGCGGCCACCATGTCCAGGGCCGACCGCAGCTCACCAAGATTCAGCGGCGTCTGCAGAATAACCACAGCCGATAGACGCTGATTCCCCTGATCATCCCGGTAGGCATATAGGGGCGAGATGCCGACCAGCTGACTGCCAGGGATTCCATCAAGGGCTGCAAGAGCACGGAGCATGGTCAACCGATCGGTTCCCGATGCTCCCTCCAGCGCAATCACATCACGCATCAGAAGGCCCTGTGGCTTGGCTCCCTCAGCAGTCGGCCGACTGGACGCATCAGTATCATTCTCCGGATCCGAGGACAGACCGTTCTGCGTGGAGGAGGTTACGGGGTGACGCAGCCGGGCCTGCGCCGCATGGCCAGAATCAGCCTGACCAGACAGCAGGAAGGAGGGATGTCCTAAAGAAGCATTCCCGCCGCTGCTAACCCGCCCGGATTCCATGCTGGCAGGGTTGCCTTCCACCTGATCGTCGGCTGCACGCTCAAGGGTCACGCCCACCTGAAAATCGACCCCTGTTCCCTGGTCAGCACCCAGACGGGTGACCGTGACCCGTGTGCGGCGAATCTGGTGGGAGAGCAGGATGGCATCAGCCACCTTGGCAGTCAGGGATTCCAGAATCTCATCAGCCGGCTCGTTCTGGATCAGGTTGACGATCCGACGGACAATCTGCACATAGTCCACGGTCTGAGTGCCGTCGTTGAGCCTGCCTGCCTCACTCAAATCCAGGTAGAGGACGGCATCGACCTGGTATCTGAACCCTGGCTTCTGCTGGCCATGCAGGGGTGCGACCTTGATGGAACTCAGACGGATGGAATCCATGATGTACGCTCCTCCTCGCCTTGGAACATTCACTGCCGCACGGCCCGGGAACGTGTATTTCACCGAGCCGATGCGGAATTCAGTGCTGTTCCGTTGCGGACGACCCGTTCACGCTGCGCCTGAGCTCCTCAGGAATCTCCACCGGAGGCTGCTCGGAGTCCGGCCGATCCGGTGCAGACAGCCAGAGCCGACGTTCGGGAGCCTTGCGCAAGCCGGCGAAGACCGCAGCCAACTCGTCCTTGTTCAGGGTCTCTTTGACCAGCAGCTGTCGAACGAGCTCGTCCAGTACGTCACGGTTCTGGGTGATGATCCGCCAGGCCTCTTGGTGGGCCGTCTCGATAAGATTGTGGACTTCCTCATCGATGGCCTCGGCGGTCTTCTCCGAATAGTTGTGGGGCTTGAGGGCATCGAGTCCGGCATCCTGGTCGTTCTCATCTGCCCACTTGATGGCTCCCAGCTTGGATGAGAAGCCGTACTGCAGGACCATCTGCCGGGCGATGCTGGTGGCCTTCTCGATATCGTTGGAGGCGCCGGTGGTCGGATCGTGGAAGACCACCTCTTCCGCCACCCGGCCACCCATGGCGTAGGCCATCTGGTCCAGCAGCTCGTTGCGGGACTGCGAGTACCGGTCTGTGGTAGGCATGACCGCGGTGTAACCCAGGGCCCGCCCACGCGGCAGAATGGTCACCTTGGTGACCGGGTCGGTGTGGTGCAGGGCCGCAGCAACCATGGCGTGGCCGCCCTCGTGGTAGGCGGTGTTGCGCATCTCAGCCAGGGCCATGCCCTTGGTCCGCCGCCGAGGTCCGCTCAGCACACGGTCGATGGCCTCGTCGATGGCACGGTTGTCGATCAGCTGGGCATCGGAGCGAGCGGTCAGCAGGGCCGCCTCGTTGAGCACGTTGGCCAGGTCGGCGCCGGTGAAGCCGGGCGTGCGCACGGCCACAGTGTGCAGGTCCACATCCGGCACGAAGGGTTTGCCCTTGGCGTGAACCTTCAGGATGGCCTCGCGACCTTCCAGGTCTGGGGCCTCCACGGCCACCTGACGGTCGAACCGGCCGGGCCTGAGCAGGGCCGGATCCAGAATGTCCGGACGATTGGTGGCTGCAATGATGATCAGGTTGGTGTCGTTGTCGAAGCCGTCCATCTCGACCAGCAGCTGGTTCAGGGTCTGCTCGCGTTCATCGTGACCGCCACTCATACCGGAGCCGCGCTTGCCACCCACTGCATCGATCTCGTCGATGAAAATGATGGCCGGCGCATTTTTCTTGGCCTCGTCGAACAGGTCACGCACCCGGGAAGCGCCCAGACCGACGAACATCTCGACGAAGTCGGAGCCTGCCATGGAGTAGAAGGGCACGCTGGCCTCACCGGCGATGGCCCGGGCCAGCAGGGTCTTGCCCGTTCCGGGGGGACCATAGAGCAGGACGCCACGGGGTATGCGGGCGCCCAGGGCCTTGTACTTGGAGGGATCTTTGAGGAACTCCTTGATCTCCTCCACCTCCTGGACTGCGGCCTCCTCGCCGGCCACGTCCGAGAACTTGGTCTTGGGGGTCTGCCCGTCACTGAGCTTGGCGGAGTTCTTTTTGCCCCCCATGCCGAACATGCCGCCGCCGGCCGCCGAGGACATGCGCGAGAGCAGGAACCAGAAGACCCCCAGAATGATCAGCATGGGCAGGATGGAGGAGATCAGGTAGCTCATCATGCTGGTCTGCGGCACCACCGAGTTGTACCCCTCGGAGGGCTTGGCCTTTTCGACGGCCTTGACGACCTGCTCCCCCTGGGCCTCCACGTAGTAGAACTGCACATCCTTGCCGAAGTTCTTGGAGGTGCGGTTGCCGCGGAAGCCGGGTACATCCTTGACGAAGTCGCTATTGAGCTTGAGCTCGACGACCTGCATCTTCTCGGTGATCTCGGCCTTCTTGACCATGCTGCTGCGGTCGTTCAGCAGCTCCAGGCCATCCTGGGTATTGATGGTCTGAGCGCCGTTCTGGCTGCTGAAGAAGCCGAAGATTGACAGGATGATGACCACGGCCAGAATCCCCCAGAGCCAGGGGGAACGCCAGAAGGAGCGGTTGCCCCCGTTGGGGCCGGAGCCGTTGTTGCCAAGGTTGAAGTTGAAGGGGTTGTTGCCCTTGTCCCCGTTGTCCCTGCCTCCATTGGGCGGACCCTGCTGCGGTCCCTGCGAGTAGCTCATGACTGCTCCCCCTGATCCTGATGATCCTGTTCCTGGGTCGGGTCCATGTATTCCTCGGACCTGAGTACGGCTATCGAGTCAAGATTACGATACTGCTCGTCGTAATCCAGCCCGAAGCCCACAACGAATTCGTCGGGTATGGCGAACCCCGGATACTTGACATCCACCTCGACCTCGTGCCGCGAGGTCTTGTCCAGCAGGGTGAAAATCTCCACCGATGCAGCTCCTCGCTCCTTGAGATGCTCAACCAACCAGTGCAAGGTGTAGCCGGAATCGATAATATCCTCAACGATCAGAATATGCCGTCCGCGCACATCGCAGTCCAGATCCATCCTGATGTCCAGGTCCCCCTTGGAAACGCTGGTTTTGCCGGCCGGATAGCTGGAGATGCTCATGAACTCGATCTGCACCGGTATGGTGACGGCCTGTGAGAGGGCGGCGAGCGTGTTGAAAGCCCCCTTGAGCACGGCCAGCATGATCGGGTTCTTACCCCGGTAATCCCGGCTGACCTGCTCGGCCGTCCGGTTGATCAGCTCTTCTATCCGTTCCTTGGACACCAGTTCATGGTCGATATGGGATTGAATATCAGCGATGCGCATGGTCTCCATCATTGCATATGAGAATGACTTGACCCTTACGGATTGCTGTATGGGAGCTGGGAAAGCGTGGCCCTTGCTGACCGTGCCATCGGCAGACCAAATCATCCAGGGCCCTGACCTGCACGGCCGTGAACCGTATGCCCAGCCTGGTCAGCACCTGGGCCAGCAGGCGGGTGCGCAGGGCCGGGTGGCAGTCGGCCAATCCGAGGGCGTCCAGGCGGGCCAGCACCCCCTCGGCTCTCTGGTCCGAGTCAGGGCGGGCGACCAGCCGCTGGAACAACCCATCCACCTGGGTGTCCAGATAATCCTGATCCAGACGGGCCATATCCGCGCCCAGGGCCAGACGGCGGACCATGTCCCGGCCAGCAAAGCGATTCAAGGCGGGCAGCAGGTCGTGGCGGATCCGCGAGCGCAACGGCAGCGTCTCGGGAAGCGTGGAACCGGCCGGCTGATCGTCGCCGTTGGTGGGGTCGTCCCACCACTGAATCCCCTGCTGGCGGCAAATGGCCGTGGTGTCCTTCCGGTCCAGGTCAAGGAATGGGCGCAGGTAGCGCATTCCTCCGCGTTCCACACGCCGGGCCATGCCGGTGATGGCCTCCAGCCCCTGGGAGCGGATCAGGCCGATCAGCACCGTTTCAGCCTGATCGTCACGGGTGTGCGCCAGGAGGACGACCCTGGCGCCAAGCTTGAGGGCCTGCTCGGAGAGGGCCTGATAACGGGCCGCACGGGCGTCAGCCTCAGGGCCGGCCGAAGTAACGGGTACATCCACTCTGGTGACGCGGACAGGATCCAATCCCAGCCCCCTGCAGGTTCCAGCCGCACGTTCGGCGATCCGATCCGAATCCGGCACCAGGCCATGATCGATTAGCAGGGCCCCACACCGCAACCCGGTCATATCGGCCACCAGGTGGGCCACGCAGGCCAGGGCCAGGGAGTCCCGCCCTCCCGAGCATGCCACCAGAATCAGTGGGGCATCCGGATCGGGCCGGTGCACCCCGTGATGGGCGAACCGCTTATCCTGCAAGCCTAGGCCCTCCCGGTCCAGGGTCGAACGCAGGAGCCCCACCGCCTTTTTCATCTCTGCCGAATAGACCATGGTCCAGGCCGCTTCCTACTTAGAGCCGATCCAGGGATCCGACCAGGGTGTCCACAGCGTGCCGGGCAGCAGCCACATCCTCGGGATCGTTGACGACTACGGCAAAGACCAGAACACCGCCTGAGCGCCGAATCACATTGCCCGCCAGTGAAGTCACATGGTCCAAGGTGCCGGTCTTGACCCGGATCAGCCCATCAGCCTGATTGTCTATTTTCCGCCTGGCTGCTGTGCCGGTCAGCCCCACCACCGACAGACCCTTGACCAGGGGGGTGAGCCCCTTCTCGGACAGGGCCAGCTGCTGGACGTCCGCCAAGGTGCCCACCTTGAGGCTGGAGCCAGGGGTCAGCCCCGAGCAGTCGGCCATGTTGAGGCCCGTGGTATCTACGCCCAGCTTGTTCAGCGTGCTGGTCACGGCTTTCACAGCCCCGGCAGGGCTGTTGGGCGTGTTCAGGGCCAAGGCGGTCAGACGGCCGAAGAGCTCGGCCAGGCTGTTGTCGGAGTTGCGCAGCATCAGCGACATGATCTCGCTGAGCCGTGCCGAGCGGATACGGGCCACAACCTTGCCCTGGGCATGGTCGGTCCGATCAGGACCCTGGGCATTGTCCACCTGGATCCCGGAATCCTTCAGGCGACTGGCAAAGACTGCTGCAGCAGCCCCTGCGGGGTTTTGGACCCTGGGCAGGTAGACCCCGCCCGCGTCCGGATAGGCAAAAGGCTCGGCCCGTCCCTGCCTGGCCTCATCCACGGCCATAGCGACAGGTTCCTGGAAGTAGATTCCATCAGCATTGTTTGCTTCGATTCCCTTCGGCGACCGATCGTCGCCGAAGAGCGTGTCCTGGTAGGCCAGGGTCACTCGGCTGATCCCCTGCTGGTGCAGGGCCTGGGCCGTCTTCTCGGCCAGAGTCCCCAGGCCGGCCCGGCCATTGACGTGCAGGGGATCGTCCTTGCCGACCCCCAGCAGCATATCGCCGTGACCGCGTAGGGTCAGCGTCGCCTGCGAGGAGGAAGAGGAATTCAGAACCGCCTCAGTATCCAGTTGTGAGGACATATCCAGAACGGATGCGGCGGCGGCTGCTGTCAAGGTCTTCATGGTGGAGGCCGGCTGGCGCGCCTGATCGGCGTTCTTCTGAGCAAGCACGCGCCCATCAGCCTGCCGGACGACCAGCGAGTATGCATTGCCCAGGCCCGGCGTGCCGGCGAAAGTGTTAACCAACTGCTGAACCTGACCGGCATCCACTGCGGATCCAGGCTTGTCTGCGACCAGGGTCGGCGGCTCGCCCATCAAGACAGCAGGGGGGACCGAAGAATGACTGGTCTTTGCCAAGGTCAGAGGTCCGGGTACCAGATCGGCCAAGTCCATGCACGCATAGCCGACGACAAGCACGACAGCCACAAGCATGGCCAAGGCCACCCGCCAGCGTCGCTTGATCCGACGACGGCGTGTCATGCGCAGCTGAAGTCTGTCACCCAATTGCTCACTCCCGGACTTGCCTTCGCCAACCGGGTTCGGCTCGGTCGGCATCATCCAACTAGCCTAGTACTGGTCCTGTCACTGTCTCAGGACTGCAGAGAGGCATATCGATCCAGAGTCAGCAGTATGGCCGACTGACGACGATCGAAGATTCGAGACCCTATAGCGACACCAACGGCAAGCACAATCAGACCGTTCGCCAGTGCGACGGGCATGGGCAGCCAGAGCGGAAGAATCCCGACCGTGGTCATGGCCAGTAATGCCACCAGGAAGGTGGGCAGCATGATCACCAGGCTAGCCAGCAACTGCAGCAAGGGCAGGAAGCCTTGGGCAACGGCTCGTCCCTGTGGTGAGGCGAAAGGTTGGTCCATGGAGGGTACCGGATAGATCAGCAGGGCCGAGAAGACCTGGGCAACTCCCAGCCCAGACAGGAGCAATCCTACGGTCACAGCCAGCATATTCAGGGAGATGACCAGATCTCGTCCCCCTTTCATCGCCCCGGAAAGCGCCAAAGTCACCAGTCCAAGCAGGAGTATGCAGGGCATGGCCACGCTCAGATGGCTCCGGACACGCGAGAGCCGGTCCTCGCGACCCTTCACTCCCGCCGCTATCTCCATGCGCAGGGCAAGCCCATCGTAGGCCAATGCGTTGCCCTCGGGGACCTCCAGCACCCAGGCGCCCACAACCGGCCCCAACCATAGCATCATGGGCATCTGGCGGAAGATTACCGCGTATAGAATCACCACAACAAGTAGAAGCGGATAGCTAACAAGCCTGCGGGGGTCCTGACGAAGATAGATCAGCAATCGCGCGGCCATGGCATCCACAGCGTCCCGGGACCGGCCCAGCATCCCCAGCCCCTTGGGGGCAACCGACCGTTCAGCACTCGCCCCGGCATGCAAACGGTCATGACGCAGGCACAGCATGCCGATCAGGAAGCAGAGAGCCAGGGTGGCCAGCTCCATACACAGTCGTCCGACCAGAGCCCACCATGATCCGGAAATGAAGTCCTCCGGCAGACGGACAGCAGCGCCCAGTGGCGTCCAGGCCAATGTGTCGGCCAAGGACTTGAGGGATTCAGTGTCGACTGCAATGCCATCCATGATCCCGCTGTCCAGCAGAGAGGGCAACATGCACAAAAGCATGATCACCATGGTGACCAGCAGGTAGAGCCCGGATCGAGTGCGCTTGGAGACCACCAGGGTACCGACCAGGTCCAAAACAGCCCGGGACAAGGCCAGCATTACCAGGACAGCCAGCAGGGCTGCGATCAAAGCCACGGTCGCAGCTCCGACACCCATGCGGGCATAGATGGCCGTCAGGGCCAGGAAGCAGACAAGACCCGTCAATCCCGCAGGCCCGGTCAGCCCAGCCAGGTAGAGCCCCACCTGCAGCTGGCTGTCAGGAATCCCGTACAGAACGAATCGCGAAGGGCTCAGGTTCGACCCCTGGCCCAGAAAGGCCAGTTGAATCAGGATCACTCCCAGAGTCAACCCGACCAGGAACAGGACCAATATGGCTCCCATACGCTGCCGGTCGCCCGGACCGGCACCGGGCAGCCAGCTCCCCAGTGTCAGCGCACCCTGCCATGAGGCCAGGCAGATGCCTATGGCCATGAGCAGGCTGATGATGGCGCCGACCATCTGCCAGGAGGAGCGCTTGGTGGTTCCCCAGGTAATGGACCAACGCATGGCGATGATGGTGGATGTCGCGCTCATTGCGTCTCCTGGTCTTCCTCGGACCCGGAGCCGTTCAACCAGGCGATTCGCTTAGCCTGGTGACGGCCGCCGACAAGCTCCAGGAAGCGATCCTCCAGATCCTCGCCGGAAGCGACCTGGGCCACCGTACCATCAGCCCGAACCAGACCATGGTCGATGATGGCCACATGGGTGCACATCCGCTCCACCAGGGCCATAACATGCGAGGAGATGACCACTGTTCCTCCGGTATCGACATACTCGGCCAGGATGTCCTTGAGATTGGCGCTGGAGACCGGGTCAACCGATTCGAAGGGCTCATCCAGCACCAAAAGTCTGGGGGAATGAATCATGGCTGTGGCCAGGCAGATCTTCTTGGTCATGCCCGATGAATAATCACAGACCCGCTTGCCGCCGGCATCAGTCAGGTCGAAGGCCTCCAGCAGGTCCTTGGCCCGGCCCAGCGCCTCACTGCGCGGCATCCGTCGAAGCATGCCCGAGTAAACCAGCAGTTGCAGACCTGTCAACCTGTCGAATATCTGATCGCTCTGGGGCATGACGCCGATGACCCGCTTGGCTGTATCCACGTCCGACCATACGTCCCTGCCCAGGATCATGACATTGCCGGAGTCGGGCACCAGGAGACCGGTCATCATGTTCAGCGTGGTGGTCTTCCCCGCGCCATTGGGGCCGACTATCCCGTAAAAGGACCCCCTGGGAATGTCCAGAGAGAGGGCATTGACAGCGGGCCGACCCTGATAACACTTGACCAGGGCGCGGATGGAAACCGCTGCATGCGGATCTGGCGGAGGGACCGCTGCCGTCTGGGCGGTCATGCTGGTTGCTTGCGCTTCATCGGACATGGCCTTAATTCTAGCGTATCCCTATCTCGCTGCCGATTAAGGGACGACTGCCTTAATGCCCTGAGTGCTCGATGGGCTTCCATCCTGGATTGGCGAAAATGGCCTGGAAGGAGATGGGCACGTAGCTGAGCATGAAGATGGGGAAGCTCAGGCAGTAGGCAAAAAGCTCCTTGTTGGATGCGCCGATCTTGTCCCGCTCGGCCAGCACGGTCAGGGCAGCCAGGCCCATCATGGCCAGGAGGCCCAGAATCCCAGCTGCAATGCCATCGATCAGGGTGGTCACCTGGCTGGTCCAGGTCACAAAACCCAGAGCCGGGAAGAGCAGGCCGAAGAAGCAGCGGACCAGGCCCAAGACGGTCAAGGGACAGATCAGGATGGTCAGGTCCACGGCTGAGAAGTCGCGTTCACGGAAGGCCCGGGAGATCAGGGCAGGCCCGTAGTAGCGGAAGACCTGGAGGAAGCCCTTGCTCCAACGCAGCCGCTGTCGCCAGCTCTGCTTGAAGGTGACCGGCTGCTCGTCATAGAGGATGGCGGTGCCGCAATAGCCGATGCGCTCGCCATGCAGAACCGAGTCCATGGTGAACTCCAGGTCCTCGGTCAGCAGATGGAACTTCCAGCCGTTGTTGCGCTCCATAACCTCCCTGGAGAACATGAAGCCGGTGCCACCCACATGGCAACTGGAGCCGATGACCATCCTTGATGTGTTGAGGAACCGGGATTCGCGGATGAACCATAGGGCCGAGCCTGAGGAGACCCAGTTGTCCGAGAAGTTGACCGAGTTCCGGTAGCTGGTCAGTATGCGGAAGCCGGACTGGAAGGCCTTGTTCATCTCTTCGATGTAATGACGGTCCAGGATGTTGTCCGCGTCGAAGACGAAGTAGGCATCATAACGGGAGTCAAGACCCCGATCGAGTATCTGCTCCAGCAGGAAGGTCAGAGCGTAGCCCTTGCCCACCCGGTCCGGGTCCTGCCGCTCGACCACATGGCAGCCCAGGGATCTGGCCAGCCCAGCGGTGTCGTCGGTGCAGTTGTCGGCCACCAGCCATATGTCGACCATGGAGAATGGATAGGTCTGCTCCTTGATGGAGTTGATCAGATGACCAACCACCTGCTCCTCGTTGCGGGCGGAAATAAGGACGGCGAACCGCTTGTCGAAGGGGGCCTCTGGAAAGACCACCGGCTTGGAGACGAAGGAGATGACGATGCAGATGGCCTGGTAGACGATGCCCACCCCGCCCAGCAGCATCATCAGAACGTCCAATACTTTGAGCAGGGCCATCAGCGCCACTCCTTGCGGGGGTTGTCCTCCCCCTCGGAGGTCTCGTCCCCGGTCTCGGTACCCTTGAGCGTTCTGTGCTTTACCGGGGCCGAGGCGGACTTGGGTATGGGCACCGTGGCCGACTCGTCCAGGTCCTTGGCCGTCGGTGAGGATGTCGGGTAGAGCTGGCTGGCAATGGTCATGACAGGGTCCTCCACTCGAACCCTGGCACTGGTTCCCTTTGCGGACCGGCTGCCCACATGGCTGGCCACCGGCTGGACCACGTGCTCGTTGAAGGCCTCGACGCCCTCGACCACCTTGGACTTGCCGACAGGCTTGGGATCCTGCATGAGCGGGGAGTCAATCAGCTCATAATGCTTGACCGAAGCCGAGAAGATGGCCTGGAAGCTGGCCGCCAGGGGCAGGGCCAGGAAGGCACCAAGGGCGCCGAAGACCGCGCCCAGTGCCAGTACGGAGAGGAAGGCGATGGCCGGGTTGAGGTCCATGGTCCGCTGGGAGATCTTGGGGGCCAGGATCATGTTTTCGATCTGCTGGTAGATGATGATGTAGACCAGCACAATCACAGCCATCAGCAGTCCGCGGCTCCCCCAGGCCACCACGATGGGAACGGCCCCGCCTATGTATGTGCCGATCGTGGGCACGAACTGGGACACCAGCCCGCAGAAGAGGGCCAGCGGCAGCCAGTAGGGCACCTTGAGGATGACCAGGAAGACCGACATGCAGGCCGCGGAGATGAGCGCCAGGATGGTCCTGCTGAACAGGAAGCTGGAGATCTGGTCCTGGGCGATGGTCCAGACGAAGAGGAAGCGGCGCTGGCTCCTGGGGGCCAGCCACTGGCAGAGGCTGCGGCGCAGCTTGGGGCCTGCGGCGGAGATGTAGTAGATCACCAGCAGAACTGTCATGATATTGATGAAGGACCCTGCCAGCCCCACGGTGGTGTTCAAGGCCTGCCCGGCGAAGTCAGTCACCCAGGATGTCTGGATGTTCTTGACGATCTCCCCGCCCAGATCCTGCATGGCCGGCAGGTGCCAGGGGGTGCGGCTGGCGATGAATTCCGCCACCTGCTCATAGAGGGCCGGCAAGCCGTTGGCCATGCCGATGACCTGCTGGACCAGCAGATTGCCGAACATGCCCAGGAGGACAATCACGATAATGATCAGGCCTATCAGGGTGACCGCCGAGGCCGCTCCCCGCCGCCAGCCGTGCTTGACCAGCCTGAGCACCAGGGGCTCCATGGCCAGGGCGACGAAGATGGCGATCACCACGTCCAGAACCAGGAATTCGATCTTCCACCAGGAGGAGTAGGCGAACCAGGCCAGGAAGACGGCTATGACCACGTAGAGGAGGCCGCGGCCGAACCATTCCGGAGGTCGGCGCGGGTCCCCCTTGGGCGGGAAGACCGTCGCGAAATCGAAGCGCTGCTTTTGCTCGTTGGCCATATGTTCCATTATCCCAAGATGGCTGACATGGCGGGCTATTGGGCGCAGGTTGAGCCGACGGTGTATCCGGGCACACGTATCCTGAGAGGTATGTTGACCGTTTCCATAGTCATACCCGCCTGGAATGAGGAAGAACGCATTGAAGACTGCCTCCTGAACGCTACCAGGCAGAGCCAGGCACCCAAGGAGGTACTGGTAGTCGATAACCACTCCACGGACGCAACGGCCTCCATCGTCGAAAAATTCATCGATCAGCACCCTGACCAGCATGTCAAGCTCCTCCATCAGGACAGTGAGCAGGGGTTGATCCCCACCCGCAATTACGGACTTGACCGGGCCACCGGCGACGTGTTGGGCCGGATCGACGCGGACTGCATGCTTCGTCCCAACTGGGTCGAAGTGGTCTCCGGCATCTTCACCCGGGACCCAAAGGCCATGGGCGCCACCGGGCCAGTGGCCTACTACGACATGCCGGGCAAGCGGATCGGACTCAAGGGCGACAACACCATTCGCCGGGCCATCTACCGGGCGGACGACGGGCAATACCTACTCTATGGCTCCAACATGGCCCTGCGCGCCACAGCCTGGCGAGCCATACGCAACCAGGTCTGCAGGGACAAGGAGGACATCATGCACGAGGATGTCGATATCTCCCTGCACCTGATCGACCAGGGGTTCAAGACGGTCTACTGCAAGGACATGAACGTGGGTATCAGCGCCCGCCGGATGGACACCTCCTTTACGTCCTTCCGCCACTACATGCAGCGTTTCAAGAACACCTTCGACGCCCACCCGCAACACACCAGGGAGCAGAAGCCCGAGCACACCCTCTACGCCATCTACCCCATCCTGCGAGCCTTCTATCCCGTCTACCAGAAGTACCTGGAATCCGCCGACATCAACCCTGCGGAACGTGTCTGGATTCGCGAACAGATGGAGCTCTTCCACCGGCGCGACCAGGAGCTGGACCAGGAGGACCACTGACCAGCGGACGGCACACCAGGCTTGCCTGGTCCATAGGGGGCGGGTATCATGGGCACGTTCGCCCCCGTCGTCTAACGGTTAGGACACCAGACTTTCAATCTGACAGCGAGAGTTCGACTCTCTCCGGGGGTACAAATCACTGCGAAAGCAATCAAACCTGCTGCCATCATTAGGCCAGCCTGAATCGTCCTCGCCAGCCACGAGTGACAACTGCATCTGATGGGCACCTACCGGAGGGAATCCAAAGCCGGATACAGCCGCCGGAACCGGTCGTAACCGGCATCGTACACATGGCGGTTTGCGTCGTCAGGTGAATAGACCCGTCCAACAAGATTCGCTTCCAACAGCTCTTCCAAGGCCTGCAGATCGGGCCGGGAAGACGAACCTGTCAGTTTGCCAACGGAGACCAGCTCTGCCAGGGCCGCTGCAGGCATGAGATGGGCATCCTCAAGCACCTGAACGGGCGCGTCAAGGATATCCGCCAGCATCTGGCACCATTGGGTCTCACGGGTGCCACCACCAATCAGGGTGACGCGTTCGATGGGCGTGCCCAGCAGGTCGAGCCCCTGGCGAATCGAATAGGACACGCCTTCCAGCGCCGCTCGAGCAAGGTCGCTTGCCGTGGTCTGAAAAGAAATACCGACATAGGCTCCACGGATCGAAGGATTCATCATCGGGAAGCGCTCCCCAACCAGATAGGGCAGGCATATCACACCGCGCGCTCCCGCCGGGCTGGATTCCAACAAGTGCCCCATGCGTCGATAGGGATCGCCGTCGCCCTCGGCCGGACCGCCCCCCGCAAAGACTCCGGTGGCCCAAGCATGCACGTTGCCTGCATTGAGGAATGGCACCGTGTTGATGATGCTGCCTGTACCCAGATAGGCCAGATTGACCATACCAGGGCGGTCAGTTACAGCCCGGTCCGTCACTGTGGCAATCCACCCGGATGTTCCCAAATTGATATTGAACTGACCAGGATGGAACACCCCGCCGGCCAAGGTGGATGCCCCGGCATCCCCCATTCCCGCGAAGACCGTGGTTCCCGGAGCAAACCCCGTGGCAGCGGATGCGCCCGGCGTGCTGGTGCCAACGCCTTCCCATGGCCAATGGAGTTCCGGGAAGATCGCGGCATCCACGCCTGCTGCTTCCAGGATGTCCCTTCTCCACGTCCGCGAGCGCAGATCCATGGCACCTGCCGTCGAACAGGCCGTCACATCGCCGCCATAGACACCGGTCAGCCACCAAATCAGATAATCCTTGGCATCGATGAGCACATGGCGAACCTGGGCATACCGGTCCGGCTGATGTCTGGACATCCACATCAGCTTGGATACAGGCAGGGACCCATCGCACGGGTTGCCCACGTGGGCGCGGAAGGATTCAGCCCCATAGGTTTCAGTCAGCTCAGCAGACTCTTCTTGAGCCCTGCCGTCCGCATACAGGATCGTCGGCCCGACTGGCTGCCCCTGCGCATCCAGGGCGATCAGATCCTGCATCTGCCCACTCATGATGATGCCGGTGACCTGGTCGCTCCTGAAGTGCTTGATGCTCCGCCCGGCCCTGGCCAAAAGGTCACGGGACACCTCGATGAAGGCCTGCAACCAATCCTCGGGATTCTGTTCGATACGCCCGTCACCTGTGTCAATCGGCAGGAGACCGCTGGATGCACACACCCTGACAGAACCCTGGTCATCCACAAGAACGGCCTTGACCTGCGTGGTCCCCACGTCAAATGCGGCTGTATAGGTCATAGCGGCCATCTTAGGCTTTCCCGACTTTCCGAAGGCTGGCGTGATCCCGTATGTGGACTGACGCAGTTACCCCTGGGCTCCTGACCAGTCCACCACTGCTTCGACATTGTTCCCGTCCGGATCCAAGACGAAAGCCGAATAGTACCCGGGATGATAATCGCGCAGCCCCGGAGCACCATTGTCACGGCCTCCGGCAGCGAGCGCCTCCCTGTGGAAGGCATCCACCGTTGCAGCATCGGCGGCCCTGAAGGCTATGTGGGTCACCGGTGAGCCGGCCCCGTCCTCGCTCGGCGTCAGGTAGAAGTCCGAATGGGCCCCATCATCCTCTGCACCGAACCCGATGGTGGGCTCATGGTGGGCCTTGGCCACGTACCCCAATGGTGCCAGAGCTTTGCTATAGAAATCGATGGAGGCCTGGATGTCCCGAACCTTCAGCGTCAGATGATCGATCATGTCCGTAATTCTAGGTGGATCATCAACCGATAATGGCAGACCGCCCAGAATGCTCTTTCCCCGTACCGCTCGATGCAGGGGATAACCAAACTCAAACCTTAAGGCTGTGCTTCAGATGTACCGGCCGCCGGGCAGGTGCATGAAGTCCTCCACCTTGTTCCATTTGACCGGGTACCCTGCTCCGTGGGCGCAGAAGACCGAGTCAGGGGTGTTCTCCAGGTCGGACTCGGGGTCATAACCGATGGAATCCACAAGAGCATCCTGGTCCTGGCAGGGACGATACCCATTGAAGAAACAGGTCAGATGTCCACGGCCGTGAGTGTAGGTGCTGACCTCGATGGCATAATCACGCATCTGTGATACCGGCGCATCCCCCTCCAGCTCGACAACATCCCCGTCTGCCTGCGGCTCCGAGAAACCGCCCTTCATCCGGTAGATGTCCGACATGGCCCTGCCCAAATTCCCCTGGGGAACGGTGAGTCTGAAATGGTACCAGGGCTCCAGCAGTATATTGCGGGCCTTCATCAGCCCCTGCCGGACGGCCCGGTATGTGGCCTGGCGAAAGTCCCCGCCTTCGGTGTGCTTGATATGCCCGCGGCCGTCCAGCAGGGTGATGCGCATATCGGTAATGGGCGACCCCGTCAGAACGCCCAGATGCTCCTTCTCCGCCAGATGGGTCATGATGAGCCGCTGCCAGTTCCCTTCCAGACGATCCAGACTGCATGTCGACGCAAAACTGAGACCGCTGCCCGGCTCCGTAGGTTCCAGGAGCAGGTGGACTTCGGCGTAGTGGCGGAGGGGCTCGAAATGTCCGACTCCTTCGACGGGGGCAGCAATGGTCTCCCTATAGAGAATCCCGCCCTGGCTGAAGGAGACCTGCATGCCGAATCGCCGCTCCAACTGAACCTGAATCACCTCCAACTGAACCTGGCCCATGATACGTAGGTGGATCTCCTGGAGCCGTTCCTGCCAGAGCACATGCAGGAGGGGATCCTCATCCTCCAGGATGCGCAAGGCGCTCAACAAGTGGTGCGGGTCCACCCCTTCGGCAGCCACTGCATAGGACAGCACCGGCTCCAGTACAGGAATCAGGTCCTTCCGCTCGCACCCAAGTCCCTGCCCCGGACGTGTCAGGTCAAGGCCGGTCGCCGCCACGATGCTTCCGGCCTGGGCGCAGTCCGTCAACGTATAGGAAGCTCCCGAATAGACACGAAGCTGATCAACCGTCTCCCTGGTCTCAACGTGTCCGTTCCTCCCCATATCTCCGGCTGTCCCGTACGCCTCCGCAACAGAACCCGACGCTTTGCCGGCGCCATCTCCATGACGCAGTCCGGTGGTCAAAGAGGATTTGACCGGCAGGTCGCCACCGGTCACCTTGAGCCAGGTCAACCTGGCACCCTTGTCATCATGCGACACCTTAAACACTCTTGCGCCGAACTGTTTGTTGTACACAGGCGAAAGGGTGTACCGCCCCAGCCCCTCCAGGAGGGCGTCGATCCCGTCCAGGCGCAGGGCAGACCCAAGGAAACATGGGAAGAGACGGCGACCTACGACCAGCCTTGCCAGACTCTCATCCGATATATCCTCGGTCTTGAGGTACTCGTCCATGACATCCTCGTCGAGCAGGGCCACATCCTCCATATCGCCATGTTCAAGTCCACGGCTCAAATCGAAGCAGCCTGGAGACCACCGCTGCTTGCAGCTTTCAAGAATACGGGAGGCATCAGCTCCAGGGGCATCCAACTTATTGACGAAAATGAAGGTGGGTACCCCGTAGCGTGCCAGAAGTCGCCAGAGCGTGTCGACATACCCCTCCAATCCAGCTGTGGCATCGACGACCAGAAGGGCATAATCCAAGACCGACAGGACCCGCTCCATCTCGGCCGAGAAATCCACATGGCCGGGTGTATCGATGAGGGTCAGGTCGACATCGTGATAGGTCAGCCGGGCTGGCTTGGAGAAGATGGTGATGCCCCGCTGCCGCTCCAGATCGTTGGTGTCCAGATAGGCATCGCCATGGTCCACCCTGCCCAGACGGCGAATTTCCCCTCCCCGGTAGAGCATGGCCTCCAAGAGCGTGGTCTTGCCGGCGTCCACATGGGCCAGCATCCCCACCACTATCCTCTTGACCATCGGGGCCTCCCTCGCTCTTCATGCCTATGCGCAACTCTACGGTCAGTCTGCCGAAACCTGATAAGTCAGGTCGTGAATGGCCCGGCCGGCCCGAATCCCCTTGCGCTCGAAGTTGGTTACGATTCTGCCTTCGAACCGCTCCGACTCCATGAACATGGCATGAGGCAGGGATTTGGCCTGATCAGCCGTCCCCTTGCCGACATGCCGGGTGGGCAGACTGACTGGCAAAGTGCCCAGGTTTGTGAATTTCGGATTGCCATCCATCACCTCATGCACATGCAGGGCATAATCCTCGATGTCGGTTGCGATTCGCCAGATGCCGCCTGGCACCAAGCACTTCGCCAGATCTCCAGCCAGAGCCGGCTGGACCAGACGACGCTTGTGGTGCTTCATCTTGGGCCAGGGGTCGGGGAAGAAGGTCCAGACTTCGTCAATCAGTCCAGGATCCATCAGGGCCAGAAGGTCCGGGGCGTTGACCTGGGCAAGCCGCAGATTATCCAAGTCGGATTTACCGGCCATCAGCATGGTATGGGCCAACCCCGGCTGATAGACTTCCAGGGCCAGGTAGTTCCGATCGGGGTGCTCCCGGGCGCTGGCCACGACGTTCTCTCCCTGGCCGGATCCGATCTCGACGATCAGCGGCGCATCCCGTCCCCAAGCCGACCTGACCATTGCTGCATCACAACGCAGATCCCCGGCAACCGTCAATGAACCCTCAGCCTGGCCCAAATCGAGCAGGTATCTGGGGGAATACTGAGCCCAAGCCCTCGCCAGCCGGCCGTTCAGCTTCTCGGACCGCCTCACATAGGAGACGATTGACCTCATGGGGGCCTTGCTCTGTCTTTCTGCACTCATCACAGCTCATATATATCCTAGGAAGCGGATACAAGCGGGTACAAGAGTCACATGTGCCCGTGATATACTCAATCTAGAACAAAAAACAACAAAAGATTGCAAAACCGAACAAGCTCGTACGTCCGGTTTCAACAGGAAAGGCATGCAGATGTCAGTTTTGGTTACAGGCGGCTGCGGATACATCGGCGCCCATGTGGTCCACGCCCTGCAGGAGGCCGGCAAGGAGGTCGTCGTGGTCGACGACCTCAGCTATGGCAAGCCCAGCCGGATCGGTGATGCCCGTCTCTACGGCGCCGACGTGGCCGCACCGGGGGCCGACCAGCGTCTGGCTGAGATCATCAAGGAAAACAAGGTCGACTCGGTCATCCACTTCGCAGCACGCAAGCAGGTGGGCGAATCGGTGGAGAAGCCCATCTGGTACTACCGGCAGAATCTGAACGGCATGATCAACGTCCTGTCGGCCATGGCAAAGACCGACGCCAAGAAGCTGGTCTTCTCCAGCTCTGCCGCAACCTACGGCGAGCCTCCGGTCGACGTGGTCCCCGAGGACGTGCAGCCCATGGTCCCCATCAACCCCTACGGCCAGACCAAGCTGGTCGGCGAGTGGATGGCCCGGGCCTGCGAGCAGCCTTACGGCATCCGCTTCTGCGCCCTGCGCTACTTCAACGTGGCCGGCTGCGGGCCGGTCAGCCTGGAGGACCCGGCTGTCCTCAACCTGATCCCCATGCTCTTCGACAGGCTGCGGCAGGGCAAGGCACCCGCCATCTTCGGCGACGACTACCCCACCCCCGACGGCACCTGCGTGCGCGACTACATCCACGTCTCCGATCTGGCAGACGCCCACATCGCCGCCCTGGACTATCTGGACCGCGACCAGCGCCGCTACGATGCCTTCAACGTAGGCACTGGCCAGGGCACATCCGTTCGCCAGATCGTGAACGAGGTCAAGAAAGTGACGGGTCTGCCCTTCACCGAGGCCATCAAGCCCCGCCGCGCCGGCGACCCGCCGCACCTGATCGGCGACCCCACCCGGATCAACACCGAGATGGGCTGGCATGCCAAGTATGGCGTCGAAGAGATCGTCGAATCAGCTTGGAAGGCATGGCAGGCCAACCCCGCCCACCACATCGACACCGATGGCTGGCAGCAGCAGGACTAGGCAGCGACGCGCCGGGGCTTGCATTCCTCCGGCGCTCATGTAAACTTTCCTCTTGGCTGTTCGAGCAGCCTCGGCTCCGTAGCTCAGTTGGTTAGAGCGCCGCCCTGTCACGGCGGAGGTCACCGGTTCAAGTCCGGCCGGAGTCGCTGGGAATGGTCTGGCCCGGTTTGTCCGGGTCTTTTCGACTGTTCATGGCTCTGTAGCTCAGTTGGTAGAGCGAGCGACTGAAAATCGCTAGGTCAACGGTTCGATCCCGCTCGGAGCCACCAACCATTAAGCCCCTGAGATTCGTGAGGAATCCAGGGGCTTAATTGATATTTGCCATTCATCCATCGTTCAGAACAGTTGACGCACCACCCAGTCGACGATGTAAGGCGCAGTGTGCTCGATCTGATCGATGGCCACCTCGAACTCACGGGGGCCACCATACCAGGGGTCCACCAGGTCGATTTGGCTCTCCCGGCCCGGCGCCGGCCTGGGCAGATCCGGGTCGAAGCTACGGTACAGATGAACGGCGGATCGCTTGCCTGAGGGCAGCAGACGCAGCAGGGCGCGCATATGGTCGGCCGTCATGGGCAGCAGCAGGTCGGCGTCTTCGGCCTCCTCCCGGGTGATCCGGTGGGCGAAGTGGTCGGGCGGCACCTCATAGCCCCGCTCGCGCAGCACCTTCTGGGCACGCCGATCTATGGGGTTGCCGAATTCCTCGTCGCTGACCCCGCTGGATTCCACCCTGACCTGGTCCTCATCCAGTCCGCGATCTTGGAAGAACTTGCGCAGGATGACCTCAGCCATGGGTGACCGGCAGATGTTGCCGGTGCAGACGGTCATGACGTTGTAGGGAGCCCGTGAGGCCTTTCCTTCAGAATCCTGACCCATCAACGCACCTTCCCATAGGTGACGTACCGGAACCGCGGGATGGCAGCCGCCTGGTCTGGTTTGGCCGGGGTCATCCACCGGGTCTTATCACGCACCTGCCAGAACCGCTTGTTGACCAGCTCCTCCATATCGGGCACAAAGACGTCGGCCGGAGTCTGCAGGTCCAGGTCGGTCACGTAGGCCGCATCCGCCAACGGAAAGAAGGTGCTGAAGACCCCTGCCCCGCCGATGACCCATATTTCACTGCGATCCATCCCATCGTCGGGAATGGCTTCCTGCCTGGCCAGCTCCAGAGCATCGTCGGCCGCAGATACCACGGTAGCGCCGGGTGCATGGAACCCTGGGTCGCTGGACAGAATGATGTTGTCCCTCTTGGGCAGGGGCCGCTCCCCCATGGACACCCAGGTCCGCCGCCCCATGATGACAGGATGGGATACGGTCAGCTCCTTGAAGTGCCGCATGTCCTCGCTCAAATGCCAAGGCAGGGCATTGTGGTAACCGATGGCGCCGCGCCGGCCGTCAGTGGCCCGCGCCTGCGCCCAGATCATATTGACCGATGAGCGGCGGCCTATCTCTTCTTCCTGATGCCGCCATTCCTCATCGCCTAGAAGCCCGGCCTGACCGGGCTCGGGTTCGTGATAGCCGCTGCGACTATTGTCATGCTCCATCTGTTGTGTTCACTCCTCATGGTGAGTAGATATACGAGTACATTCTAATCTTCGGATTCGACGGTGCCCGTATTCGGCCCAGCGCACCATCAGACCGCCACCGGGGCCTTGATGGCGGGATGGCACTGATAGTCCACCACCTCGAAGTCTTCGTACTGGTAGGAGAAGATGGAGTCGGCCTTGCGGATGCGCATGGTCGGGTAAGGATAAGGTTTGCGCGACAGCTGCTCCAGAACCTGCTCCACATGGTTGTCGTAGATGTGGCAGTCGCCGCCGGTCCAGACGAACTCCCCAGGCTCAAGATCGGCCTGCTGGGCCATCATCAGGGTCAGCAGGGCGTAGGAGGCGATGTTGAAAGGCACCCCCAGGAACATGTCGCAGGAGCGCTGATAGAGCTGGCAACTCAGCCTGCCATCGGCCACATAGAACTGGAAGAGCGCATGACAGGGCGGCAGGGCCATGCTGTCAATCTGGGCTGGATTCCAAGCGGTGACTATCATTCGACGGGAGTCCGGGTGGGTGCGTATCAGATCCAGCACCTTGGCGATCTGGTCGATGGTGTGATGGGGGTCCTCTGGGGTCGGAGCGGGCCAGCTGCGCCACTGGACCCCATAGACCGGACCCAGATCCCCGGTTTCCGGGTCGGCCCATTCATCCCAGATATGCACGCGGTTCTCCTGCAGCCAACGCACATTCTGCGATCCCTTCAGGAACCAAAGCAGCTCGTAGGCGATGCCGCGGAAGTAGACCTTCTTGGTGGTGATCAACGGGAAGGAATGCGACAGGTCGAAGCGCATCTGCCGCCCGAACAGGGATATGGTCCCTGTGCCCGTCCTGTCGGACTTCAGGGTGCCCTCGCGCAGGATGGTGCGCACCAGGTCCTCGTAGGGGGTGGGGATGTCAGAGTCGGGACGCTCGGGGATGCGTGTGCGAATACGTTGCAGTTCTTCGGAAGTCAAGGCCATGCGGCCATACTATCAAGTCCTCGGTCAGCTGAGCGCGCCCCGGTGACGAATCGCCGAGTCCGGGTTAGATTGGAGGAGCAGGTCCGGCCACAGGGTCGGATCCGAATGACGCACCCAGCCGGGTGTGGACAAGGAGGAACAGATGGGCAAGAGACTTTGGGTCGA
Source organism: Bifidobacterium sp. W8104 (assembly GCF_016100735.1). Taxonomy (NCBI): domain Bacteria; kingdom Bacillati; phylum Actinomycetota; class Actinomycetes; order Bifidobacteriales; family Bifidobacteriaceae; genus Bifidobacterium; species Bifidobacterium sp. W8104. Next base: position 1,465,972 of record NZ_JACFRW010000001.1, on the reverse strand, counting down.
ACGCGACGAGGACGGCACCTGGAACGCCTATGGCGACAACGGTGCCCACATCACCTTCGGCAAGGGCGAGGATCAGTTCAACCCCGGCGACCTGATGAAGATCGCTCTGGCCGCCTGCGGAGCCCTTTCCAGTCAATTCGCCGTGGAGAGCGCCCTGGGCAAGGGCAAGGGGGCGAAAATCGTGGTGGACGGCACCTATGACGCCGACGATGACGCTTACCTGAGCTTCGACGAGCAGGTGGACGTCGATGCCACTTCGGCCAGGCTGGCCCAGGATGATGCAGACAAGCTGGAGGAGCGGGTCCGTCGCCATATCGCCAAGTCCTGCACCGTGGCACACACCTATCAGCGGGAGACCCCGGTAAGGATCTCCGTCAAGGTTCGCCACTGATCCGACAGGACAAGAAGAGAGGAGCGGGGACCCCCAGGTTCATGGAACTTCGTGGGTCCCCGCCCCTTGCCCTTACTCCTTGTGTTCGGGGTCGATGGTCGACTCCAGGTCAGCCAGCTGCTCGGGCTTGGCCGAATCCACAGAGACCTGCTCCACGCCGGTGATCTCAGCCACGTCAGTGCTTTCAGCCGCCTCGGCTGCGGCCTTGAGCCCGGACTCCTCGGCCTCCACGTACTTGCGCGGCACCACGTAGACAGGACTGACGGCATGCTGCAGGAGCCCCTGGCTGGTCGATCCCAGCAGGAGCCCGGTGAAGCCGCCGCGGCCACGCGAACCGACCACAACCACGTCGTGTGTCTTGCTGGCCTGGGTCAGGGCCTCCACAGCCGACCCCGGCACCACGGTCTTGTTGATGCGCAGATCGGGATAGGTCTTCATGAGCGGAGTGATTCGGGTATTGAGGTCATCCAGGTAGGAGTCCATGACGCTGCGCTCCTCGGCCGAACCCGTGCCGGTCAGTCCGGAGATATTGGGCACTGCCGACATGACATCCAGTTCTGCATTCCAGCTGTCGGCGAAGGCGGCGGCGATCTGCAGGGCCTTGAGCCCCCACTTGGACTCGTCGGAACCCACGGCGACCCGCTTGATGTCGTTGCTCAGATGCATCAGTTTGCCGTCGTCGTCGGTATAAGGAACGACCACGATAGGGCAGTAGGCATAGGCGGGCAGGCTGGAGCTTGTGGTGCCCAGCAAACGCTCAGCCAGGCCGCCCTTACCCCGGTTTCCGATGACAATCAACCGGTAGTTGCGGCTCAGTTCCACGAAGACCGATGAAGGATCCCCTGTCACAATCAGTGTGGCTGCACCGACACCTTGCTCATCGGCGATGGCCTTGGCCTTGGAGAGAATCTCCTGGGCGTCGTTGTGAGCCGCAACGTCGTCTCCCATGGTGGTGTAGGTCGCATCGAAGGAGACGGCCGCATACGAGGGAAGGGAATATGCGCAGACGATTTGCAGGGTCAACCCTGCATGCTTAGCGTAGTTGGCGGCCCACCACGCCGCCTTGTAGCTGGCATCCGAGCCATCGACGCCTACCAGAACAGCCTTGTCGTTGCTCATCCGACGACCTCCTTTGAACTTGGCGATGACAAACCGACACCGCTCTTTCTGTCAGAATATCGCATGCAGTCCTGATCAATAAGTTGGCAAGGGCCAACACGCGAGGAACTTCGACGCTGAATATGCAAAACGCCCCCGTAGGGGCGTTGAGCCTGCACAACAACTATGCCTTAGACCAGACGACGATACTCGAAATCCCGATAAAGCTTCTGAACTGTTACGGTCCGACCGGGACGCGGGGCATGAATCATGCGGCCACCGCCGACATAAATGCCCACATGACTACCATCAGAGGTCACCAGCAGGTCGCCAGGAGCAGGATCCGTGACCGGTACACCCACTGAACGTTGCGCATCGGCCGTGCGGGGCAGGCTGATGCCGAAGTGGGCGAACACATACTGGGTGAATCCAGAGCAGTCGAAGCCCTTGGCTGGATCGGTCCCGCCAAACACATAAGGAATCCCCTGGAACTGAAGGGCGTAGTTGACCACATCGGCACCCGTGCCGGAGACCGGCGCATCAACGACTGTGCTGGCGGTGCTGGCACGAGCAGCCGAACGACTGACCTGCTGTGCGGACTGACGCTGGCTGGATGCAGCCTGGGCCTGCTCCTGCGCCTGCTCCTGGGCCTGCTGGGCCCTGGCTTCAGCATCCTTCTCGGCCTGAGACTTGGTGGCAGGAACGTTCAAAGACTCAATGCCACCCCAGCTGCTGTCCTTTTCGACGGTGGTAGCCGTCGACTCGGTCAACAGGTCGGCACGCACCTTGCTGCCGGGGGTGAATGAACGCGACGAAGTAACTACGGCTTCACTGCCGTCACTGGCCTGGGCCACGGCGGGTATACCGATGGAAAGCATGCCACAGATTGTGGCAGCTGCCATCATGCTCACATACTTGCGTGTTTTTTTCATCGGGCACAATTCTATCACGTATCGGGAACAAGAACTAGCTATCTGAGGACATGATCCGCACAGCCAGGAATCAGTACCGGATTCAGTAGTGGATGTAGCTGAAAGCGTGCACATTGGACAGGGTGCGAGAGTAGGTCTTTCCGTTCATGACTGCACCACATTCTGAGGTGACGATAGAGCCGTCGGGATTGATCTTCTCAACGATGGCCACATGGCCGTAAGTGGAATCCGAACCCTCCTGGCCGGCCTGGAAGACCACGATGTCACCGACATTGCGCGGCGTGTTGTCCACCCAATAGCCCAGGGAGCGGGCAGAGCCGGACCAATCCTTGGCATTGCCCATGTGTGAGCCCACCGGCAGACCCAGCTGGTGACGCCGGACGTAGGCCCACCAGGTGCACTGGCTGAACTCGTAGACATTGCCCGCATCCCCAGTGGCATGGTTGGGATTGAACCCTGAAGGCAGGACCGATCGGTTGGCATCCATCAGCACAGCCACGACCGGATTGTTGGCCAGGGATTTGGACATCTGTCCGGCATCGAGTTCGGATTCGCCCAGCTCCCAGCTGCCCTCATTGCGTTGAGAAGCCGTCGGCAGGGGCTGACGGTAATCAGAGCGGGAGACCCTTGCACCACCATTTGCGTCAGAGGAGCCGGCAGAGGAGGAGGGGGTGACCAAATTGATTGCGACACTGTCGGCCAAAGGCAGGGACCAGTCGTTGCGAGCCTGATTGACCGCCATAGAGGAAGCGGCAGCACCGACCAGGACAGTCAGGGCCGAACCGGTCATGATATGGGAGCGACGGGCTGAGGCCTTGGCCGCCAGACGAATGGAACGACGGGTTCGAGGGGCCACCTCGTTGAGCTTGGCCGCCAGGGCATCATCAAGACCCTCAATGCCCTCTGCCTGGGTTACGCCTGACGATCGGCCGGTCGACCAACTGCCGACACCTGCGCCTCGCTTGGCCGAAGCCCTGTGCGCAGCATGCTTCATCTAGAATCACTCCCGTTTATGTTCCGACGCGACTTTCGTGCCGTATCACGAACCATCACAAGGGAACACCATAACGCAAGTGAGAACCCGGGCCAAATGACCTGGATTGTCCATACTGGTGTACTCAAGCATGGCTTCGGTGGTCGCTCATCTTCGACAACCACGGAATACGCTAGGATTATACGGACATGAGGCGGACATGAGCAAACCGGCATGCGTGCCGACCGCCACGGCGTGTCCCCCGGTTTTGAACCCCGCCTGGTCCACCCTGAGCGAACCAGGCTCACACGAGGTCAAACCGGGGTCGAAGCCAGGAGGAAGGACCCGCCAGCCTCGACGGAATCTTCAGGCATGGTGATGTCGACACGACCATCCTCGGAGGGAATGAAGAGGGCCTGTCCCTGGTCCAGCAGGCAGGATTGGTCGGCGGCCGCACAACGGATCCGCCCATCAGTGCAGACGATGATGCGCGGTCCCCTGCGGGGAATCATCAGGTGGCGAGGCCCCAGACGCTCTATCAGATCCCCATAGCGCTGCTGAAGCCTGTTGAGCAGGGGCCAGGTGGCGCCGCCCTCCTCCACATGCCCGTAGACCAGCATGTACTCGTTGATCTTGGGCCGGTAGGTCACCATATTGTGCATGATCAGGGTGGCGATCATGGAGCTGGACGGATCGATGGGGGCTGAAGGCTGGCAGTCCAGGCTACGCAGGAGGTTGGGAATGTCCCGATGCTTGGGGGTCATGCCGGCCCTGAGCACATTGTCGGAGTTGGTCATGATCTCTGCCGCAGTGCCATGGATGTATGCATGAGGAGTCCCGGCGGGGATATAGACAGAATCACCTTCCTCCAGGTCCACGGGATTGAGCATGAGCAAGCAGAGCACGGCGGGGTCATCCGGAAAGGCCCGGGCCGCACACAGGGCATGGTCCAGCACAGATCCCGCCCGCCTGGAACGCAGCCGCCCGGCAGCGGCCTCCAAGGCTTCCTCCAGGCCTCGGGCCGCCTCTGGCTCGGCAGTCACGGCGGCGTGGAAGGCCCGGAAGATACGTCGGCGGGAATCCGGCCAGATCAAGGAGGAGACCGGCATCATGGCATCAGCAGAGGCGAAGCGTGCCGGAGGGACCCCTAGGTGGAAGGTGCGGGCGGTCAGCGCCTCGGTCATCAGCTCGGCCAGGGGGTGATCCACGGCGCGCAGGAGGGTCAGCTGCGTGGAGATGGTTGCGAAGCCCACACAGGCCTGGAAGGGCTCCAGGGCCACCACCATCTCGTTCTTGGCCAGACTGTCATGAAAGGAGCGGCTGGGATCGTCGTCAGCCACCCCCAGGGCATTCTCACGGTTGAAGCCGGCGCGAGCCTCAAAATCCAGCGGATGCACCTGCAGGGACAGAGGGATGCGGGCCGAGATGATCTTGAACAGATAGGGCAGGGTGGGGCCGAAGAGGCGGGAGTCGCGCTCACCCAGCATTGCCATGGGATTGCGACGAATGGCCTCGGTCAGCGGTATGAGCGACCCGTCGGGCAGGGTCAGGGGCGAGGGGGATTCGGCGTGCCCACTGAACCACATCTCCGCCAAGGTATCCCCCTGGCATCCCTCCGGCTCATGCAAATGGAACATGCGCTGCAGTCGGTCATGTGAGCCCCAGGCGTAGTGCTTCTCCACAGCTTGGATCGGATACACGCACTCCCCTTTCCACGGGAAATCCCTCCATGGGCCGGTGCATACGAACCCACCAATCTCCGTCATAATATGACACGGGCCGAAGCCTGGGCAAGGCGTGGGGGTCACCGCATGTCATTGCAAACGGTACAGTGGGGGTATGAAGCTGGCTCCCATTTTCGACCCGGATGCCCGAAGGCCATCGCCTCGGCCCGTGCAGGTGGACCTGCGACGCATCTTCCTGTTCGGTACCGGTGCCTGGATTCTGGCTCTGGTCGTGGTGGGCATCCTGGCCCTGACCGGGATGACGGTCACCAAGCCCCTGATTGTCTGCCTGTCCGGGGTTGGCGTGGGCATTCTGCTGATGATCTGGGAGCACTTCAATCGTTGGGATTATCGCCGTCTTGCCCAGCAACCGGACCCTGAGCCAGAGGAAGCATCAGTGTGAAGGTGCTCCCCTCTCCCGGCGCGCTCCAGACAGTGACCGAGCCATGGTGGGTCAGAGCGACATGCTTGACGATGGCCAGCCCCAGACCGATGCCTACGGCAGTCTCTTCATTCTGGTTGTCGGCCCGGTAGAAGCGCTCGAAGATCCTGCCCTGGTCGGCCTTGGATATGCCTCTGCCGTGGTCGACCACCCTGATGATTCCGTAGCGCCCATCCTTGGAGGGCTGTGCCACCAGGGAGACGGTAGAGCCCGAAGACGAATAGGAGACAGCGTTCTCCACCAGCTTGGCCAGGGCCACTCTGATCTGTTGCCCGTCGCCATGAATCGTCAGTGGCTGGTCGCATCGCCAGCGCAGGGTCACATGGGCCTGGTCGGCTCTATCCTGCTCATCCCGTACCACTGCACGTATCTGCTCAGCCACATCAAGCACGTTCTCCCTGCTGGGTTTGATCCGCTCTTGAGCCCGGATCAGCAGAAGAAGATCCTTGAGCACATGCCCCAGATATGCGCTGTAACGCTGGACCGAGGAGGCATCCTTGGAGACGCTGCGCAGGTGGCTGCGAAGCAGTTCCGGATCATCCCCCTCCAGGTGGGAGGTGGTTTTCAGCTGCGCCGCCAGCTCCTCCAGTGCCTGGACCGGCTTGAGCATCTGCTCGGATACATTGGTCATGAAGGCGTCCCTGGTCCGAACAAACCTGACCGAATCGCTCACATCATCGATAAGCACCACCACCAGGGACTGGTCGATGCGACCCAGGGTGACCTTGAGCCAGTTCCTCCTGGACACCGCCTGGGCCTGGCTAATATCCCAATCATCGGATTCCCTGCTCTCAGCTGCGGCATCCAGAGCGAATTCGGTAGGCGTTCTAGTGATCAGGTTAAAGCTGCGTCGACCGCCCGAGCGGCGCACCTGCGCGATGGCTTCGATGATCCTCGGATTGGAGATCTCGTCGTTGCTGACGATTCCCAGCCTGTAGGCATCCGGGCTGGAGCGGACAACCTCGTCATCGCCATCGACCACAACCGTAGCGGCGGGGATCAGCGCCAACAAGGCCTGGGTCGAGCCCTCCAAAGCCTCGCCATCAGCCTGTTCGCCATCCCTGCTTCGGTTGCCCACAAGGCTGCGTAGGCGGTCCATGAACCGTCTCATAAGGACTTCCCTCCAGTCCGGCGCCGACCCCGGACACTGCTACATCAACCAAGTCTTATCGGCCGTTCCGGCTTTATTCTCGCATATCCGACAGTGATTGGCGCTCCAAAGGCCCGACATTCTTCGGGTCTGACTTTTTCTTGCCATCCTGGTCACATAGACTGGAGTCATATCGTTGACCGAGGCCGAAAGGGAAGAACAATGCGTGTGATTTTCAACGAGGAGCTGGGGCTGGTGGCCGACGATCTGGATCGGATGGCCGCCAAGGTTCGCGATGCCATCAAGAAAGCCGGGCGATCCCTGATGGACTGCGACGTGGAGACGGCCCAGGAGGTCATCGATGGGGATGCTGAGATAGACAACCTCCAGGCCAGCATCATCGATCAATGCATCAGGCTCCTGGCCAAGCAGAGCCCCGTGGCCACTGATCTGCGAGTCGTGGTCTCCACGTTGAGCCTGTCGGCGACCTTTGAACGCATGGGGGACCTGGCCAGGCACATCGCCGAGACCGCAAGGCGCTCCTATCCCGAACCGACCCTGCCCGACGAGGTCATCCCCCTGTTCAAACAGATGCAGGACTTTCTGGATGTCATGGCCGATCGTCTGGTCGAGATGCTCTCCGACAGGGACACGACCATAGCCGAACAGATCATCGTCAGCGATGACCAGATGGACAAGCTCCATCAGCAGACATTCGGCTATGCCCTCTCAGACGACTGGAAGGGAACCAGACAGCAGCTGATCGACCTGGTCCTGGTGGCACGGTTCATGGAGCGTCTGGGAGACCATGGCGTTTCGGCGGCCCGGCGCGTGGTCTACATCGTCTCGGGCTTCGACCCCTCCAAGGATCCCAAGGATCTCGACCTCGATCTGGACTGAACGGACGGCAACCGTGCGGCCCGTCACCTGACCGTCAGTCAGGTGACGGGCCGTTTTTTACTTCTCCAACGGCCAGGAATAAATACGAAAGGCGGTGCCTTCCACAAAGGGGGAAGACACCGCCCAATCAGCTTGGGATACTCTGCATCCAAAGCCCGATTCACATCATCGGATAGATCTATCCGAGGAATCTCACTTCTGGCCCTGGGCCGCCACAGCAGCAGCACCGGCTGCGGCTGCCTCCGGATCCAGGTACTCGCCGCGAGGCTTGATGGGCTTGAAGTTCTCGTCCAGCTCGTAGACCAGTGGGATGGCCGTGGGGATGTTGACCTTGGCGATCTCATCCTCAGTCAGGTTGTCGAGCATCTTGACGATGGCCCTCAGGGAGTTGCCGTGGGCGGCAATCAGGACGGTCTTGCCGGTCTTGAGCTCAGGAACAATATCGCTCTCCCAGTAGGGGGTGACGCGCTTGACCACGTTGGCCAGCGCTTCGGCGCGGGGCACAGGGGCTCCGGCATACCGAGGGTCATGGGACTGCGAGTATTCGTCGTCAGGATCGATCTCGGGCGGCGGGGTGGCATAGGAACGACGCCAGAGCATGAACTTCTCGTCGCCGTACTTCTCGCGGATCTCGGTCTTGTTCTTGCCCTGCAGAGCCCCGTAGTGACGCTCGTTCAGCCTCCAGTCGCGCTTGACGGGGATCCAAAGGCGGTCAGCCTCGTCCAGGGCGATGTTGGCGGTGTTGATGGCGCGGCGCAGCAGCGAGGTGAAGACGATGTCGGGCAGAACACCCTTATCCTTGAGCAGCTTGCCGCCCTTACGGGCCTCCTGCTCGCCCTGCTCGGTCAGCGGGACGTCCACCCAGCCGGTGAACTGATTGGTGTTGTTCCATGCGCTCTGGCCGTGCCTGAGCAATACTAGTTTGTAGGTCATAGTGAAAATTCTAAGACCTAAGAGGGACTGTTTGGCGGACCTACGGCTCCCCCTGTAGAGCGGCCACTCAGAGCAGGCAGACACCCAGCCAGCAGAACCCTGTCAGCAGATCCGTATAGCCCGATAGCGCGAACGCCCTGCTGAACCGGTTCCGACAGCTGGCTACTGTGGTGGCGATGGCCAGGGCCAGGACGGGCAGCAGGCAGAGCAGGCGGGGCCAGGCGTCCGCAAGGGAGCCGTCGGACAGGGACCACGACTCGAACACGCCCAGAATCACAGCCAGGGCATAGCAGGACCCCATCAGAATCAGCGTGCCTTTGGCTCCGATGAATGAAGACAGCGTGTACTTGCCGGCCAGAGGATCCGCATCGATGTCCCGATAGTTGTTGATCTCCAGAACAGGAATGCAGATAAGACCGCCAACCAAAGCGCCGATGAAGCCATGGCGGTCGATGCCGCCGGTCTCCAGGTACTGGGTGGCCAGCACGCCCACCAGGCCGAAGAAGATCATGATGCTCAGCTCGCCCATGGCCCTATAGCCGTAAGGGTGTTTGCCTCCCGTGTAAAACCAGGCTCCCAGCAGACAGAAGATGCCAACCAGGATCATCCACCAGTGGCCGGTCACCCAGCAGAGGATCAGTCCGGACAGGCAGGCCATAAGGATGTTGAGATAGGCGGACAGCAGGACCTTGCGAGGTTCCACACCACCGGCCACCCCACGTCTAGGCAGATCGGGCACCGAGCCGTCAGCGCCGGCGCCCGAAAGGCTGCTCCGGCCTTCGTCAGTACCTCTGATGCCGTCAAAGTAGTCATTGGCCAGATTGCAGGTGCTGTGGATGAACACAGCCGTCAGACAGCATAGGAGGGCGATCAGCCAGAAGCGCGCATCCGGACCCAGCCCTTGGTTGAACAGCTGCCGGAGGGACACCGCCGTGCCGATCAGCACCGGCGTGGGCGAGCAGAGCAGGGCCGAGGGCCGCAGTGCGTCCTTGTATTCCCGAAGTGTGATGAACATGATTGCCTGATTATCCACCAAATCGCTCGAAAGTCGGACTGCCTTCTTATGAGGGTATCAGGATTTTCACAGCTGCAGGAGCAGGCCCGCCGACCAGCATAGGGCGGAGACCAGGGTACCCTTGCCTGCCATGCCGAAGGCCTTGGGCACCTGGCCACGGGCAAAGGCTCGACAGATCAGCAGAAAGACAGCGGCCACAGGCAGGAGGACCAGCACAAGAGGGAAGCCGGGCAGGCCACGCCTCATGACAGCCGGAACGAACTGGATCAGACCCAGAACCAGGCTCAGGATGTAGACCAGGTAAATGGAAATAGCCGCTGCGCGCGCCCCCACCAGAACCGCATATGTGTGCTTGCCGGATCGGCGGTCGTCATCCAGGTCCCGGTAATTGTTGAGCATGAGCAGGCCCACGGCATTGAGCCCGCAGACGCAGGCACCCAGGATGCCGGCGGTATCAACCCTATTAATGAGAAAATACTGGGTGCCCAGGGTGGCCACCAGACCGAAGAAGATGAATACGCTGACCTCGCCCAGCCCGTGGTAGCCATATGGATGCGGGCCACCCACGTAACACCAGCCGGCGACCAGGCAGCAGACCCCGACCAGGATCATCCACCAGTGACCGGTCAATGCCATGACGGCCAGACCCATCAGACAGGTGAAGGCCGCCGAGATCATGGTGGCGTACAGCACCTTCCTGGGTGGCACGCCGGCGGCCACCAGACGTCTGGGCCTGCCGGAAGCGGCCTCCTCGCCTCCACGGCCGGAGTCGGTGCCGCGAACACCATCGGCGTAGTCGTTGGCGAAGTTGGCTGCGATCTGCATGGACAGGGCGAGCAGGACCAACAAGACCACGATCAGAGCCAGCCGTCCCGGCGTGGCCGCCTTCAGGGCAGGGTCGGCAGGCGTGGGCGAGCAGGAGCTGGTGCACTGTTCCAACAGCCGTGACCGCTCCAGGAGTGCAGCCGAAGCGCCCACGCAGACAGGCGCCACCGATGCAGGCAGCGTCCTGGGACGCATACCATCCATCCAAAGCCTGATATTCATGACCGTCCCTCCCCTGTTATCTCAGACCAGCGGCTTGACCAGGGGGAAGGTGATGGTCTCGCGGATGGATGCACCGGTAAGGGCGATCAGCAGACGATCGATGCCCATGCCCATGCCGCCTGCGGGAGGCATGCCCACCCCCAGGGCCTCAAGGAAGTCCTCGTCAATGTCCATGGCCTCGACATCGCCGCGGCTGGCCATCTTGGCCTGCTCGACGAACCGCTGCCGCTGGACCACCGGATCGTTGAGCTCCGAATAGCCCGTGGCCAGCTCGAACCCGCGCACGTAAAGGTCCCACTTCTCGACCACGCCCGGCTTGGTGCGGTGGGCCTTGACCAGGGGCGAGGTCTCGACCGGGAAATCACGCACGAAGGTCGGCTCATACAGCTTGTCCTGCCAGAAGTGCTCCCAGAGGTGCTCGACCAGCTTGCCGTGGTTCTCGGCCGGCTCCTCCTCCAGGCCCAGTTTGTCAGCAATGGTCCGAAGATGGTCCACGCTGGTCTGCGGGGTGATCTCCTCGCCCAGGGATTCAGAAAGGGACTCATACATGCTGATCTGACGCCAATCGCCGCCGAAGTCGTATTGGCTGCCATCCTTCAGGGTCACCTTCAGCGATCCCGACGTGGCCAGTGCAGCCTTCTGGATCAACTCCTTGGTCAGCTGCCCGATGGTGTCATAGGTGCCGTAGGCCTGATAGGCCTCCAGCATGGTGAACTCCGGGGCATGGGTGGCATCCACGCCCTCATTGCGGAAGTCGCGGTTGATCTCGAAGACCCGCTCAATGCCGCCGACCAGGCAGCGCTTGAGGAAGAGCTCAGGGGCGATGCGCAGGTAGAGGTCAATGTCGAAGGCGTTCATATGCGTGGTGAATGGCCGGGCCGCGGCGCCGCCATGCACGGTCTGAAGCATGGGGGTCTCGACCTCCATGAAGTCGTGGTCCTCGAAGGTACGCCTCAGGGAGGAGACGGCCTTGGAACGGCGGCGGACCATGGCCCGCACATCCTCATCGGCGATCATGGCCAGGTAGGGCTTGCGGGTGCGCTGTTCCTCGGTCAGTTCCTTGTGAAGGGCGGGCAGGGGCTGCAGGGCCTTGGCCGCGATGTTCCACTCAGTAGCGAAGACGGAGAGTTCCCCGGTCTTGGAGGCGACCACACGGCCACGCAGGTAGAGGTGGTCGCCCAAGTCGACCAGCTGCTTGAAGCGCTTGAGAGAATCAGCGCCGATCTCACGCTTGGAAACCATGCCCTGGATGCGCGTGCCGTCGCCTGCCGCCAGCTGGACGAAGCAGAGGCCGCCGCCGTTGCGCAGGAAGAGGACCCTGCCAGCGATGCCAACCACATCCTCGGTCTCCTGGCCAGGCTCAAGGCGGTCCTGATACTTACGGCGCACATCCTCAATGCGATCGGTCACATCCAGATGGACCGGATAGGGCTCAATGCCCTCCTTGAGCATGAGAGCCCTCTTGGCCACACGCATGCGCACCTGTTCGGGATGGCCTTCAGCGCTGTCCGTCAGGTTGCCGGGATCAATGGCGTCATCCAACTGGGCGCCCTGATCGATCTTCTCCGTGATGGCCATATCCTGGTCGAGCAGCGCCTGAGCACGCTCGACCGTAGTCAGACGAGGGGTTTCTTCCGATGAGTCATTCATAAACTGCTATTTTACGCATGAGCCGGTACTTGGCCCCGGGTACCCGCCGACCGGCAAGCGGTTGAACGGTCGCGCCGCGCAGACGATGGCGTTTGGCCGACGGTACGTGTATTATATAGAACGTTGTCACGGGGTATAGCGCAGCTTGGTAGCGCGCTTCGTTCGGGACGAAGAGGCCGGGGGTTCAAATCCCCCTACCCCGACAAATGCGATAAGAGGCCGGCAGATAATGCCGGCCTCTTCCTTATCCCTCTTAATTTTCTTACCGCATTTTTCACTGCGCGTGATTACTCGTCAAACTGCATGCAGCTGTGCTTGGCTTCGGTCAGCTCATATCGGCCAAGGTGGGGAAGACCTGATGGTTGCCCACACGACTGACCTTGATGGCGGCCGCCTTGTTGGCAAAATTCACCGCCTTCAGAAAATCCCCATGCTGGGCATAGTTGACCGCAAGGGCGCCGGCAAAGACATCACCGGCACAGACGGAGTCCAGTGCGTGGACCTTGACTGAGTCGATTTCGTAGATCTCCCCCTCATGCAAAACCACGCTCCCATCGGCACCCAGCTTGACGATGACGGTCTTCGGCCCCATGCCGGCTATGGCTTTGGCAGCCTTGACCGCCTCCACCTTGTCGGTCACATGAATACCGGTGATCCGCTCGGTCTCCTGCTGGTTGGGCGTGACACAATCAGCATATGCGAGGGCCTCGGGGAAGAAACCATCCGCCGGAGCTGGGTCGAGGATGATATACATGCCCTTGCGTCTGCCGGCTTTCAGGGCCGCCAAGACGGACTCGCGACTGGTCTCCAGCTGCATAAGCAGAACCGGAGCCTCCATCTGATCCAAGGCTGTATCCACTTCTGCGGCCGTGATGGTGTCATTGGCGCCAAGCGTTCCCACCATGGTGTTCTCGGAGGTCTGATCGACCTGGACGATGAATGTTCCGGTCCCCTCATTGCCATTGCGCATGACGAACTGGGTATCGACTCCCCAATCGCTTAAATTGTCAAGCATCTGCTTGCCTGCGCCGTCCTCACCGACCGCGCCCAGCATGGCCACCTTGCCTCCCAACTTGGCTGCAGCCACGGCCTGATTCGAACCCTTCCCGCCCGGCAGCATGGTGATGCTCCTTGCTGTAGCCGTATCCCCGCGTCTGGGATAGCTGGTCACCAGGGCCTTGACATCCAGATTGATGCTGCCCAGTACTATGACGTCATAATGCATGATAATCTCCTCAAAATTGGTATGAATTTGCCGCTATCAGGCAAGGCTTCGCCTCACGCAGCGGCTCTCGGCCTTAGCGTGTGATGTGTTTTACAACTGGTTTGGGCTCAGTCGGCAAGCATGCTGATGCGCAATAATCGGCTCATCAGTAACCGATCGAGAACAAGAAACGGATGTCAGACCTCTTGCGGGCCCACCGCCTCCTTGAAGAGTTCGCGCGTGGCGCGGACATTCTCAGCCAGGCTGCGGCCTTCGCGGAATATGGCGCTGGTGCCTCCGATGAATCTGGTGGCTCCTCTGCGCACGCATTCAGGAATGGTCTGCCGGCCGATGTTCCCATCCACCTCAATGGGGATATTCATGCCTCTGTTGCGGATTCGATCGGCCAAATCACTGATTTTGCCGTACATGGGCTCGATGAATCGCTGCCCTGCGAAGCCGGGATTGACCGTCATCAGAATCACATAATCCGTGACGTCGTATACGTAGTCCAACACGTCCAGCGGCGTAGCCGGGCTGATGGCCACACCGGCCTTGAGACCTGCCTTATGGATTGCCGTCAGAGTCCCCTGCAGGTTTCTGGTGGACTCTGCATGAATGGCGATTCCGGAAGCCCCGGCCAGAGCGAACATGTCAATATAGCGTTCCGGCCGCTCCACCATCATGTGCAGATCCAGCGGCTTGTCGGTAATGGCCCGCACCTTGTGTACGAAGTCGGGACCAAGGGTGAAGTTCGGAACGAACGATCCGTCCATCACATCGATATGGTAGAAATCAACACCCGCCGCATCGAGCTCCCTGACATCACGTTCCAGATTGCCCAGATCGGCGCACATGAGCGATGGCCCTATTTCCAGCATTACATCTCCTATTTACGCGCCCCTTGTCTGTGAGCTGTCACGAATGACAAGGTGCGGTTCGATTGAACGTTTCTGCGGCTTCCCTTTGCTGGACACTATGCTTTCGAACAAATCCATGATCTGCTCGCCTATGTCCTCGGGAAGCTGATTGACCGTGCTCAGACGCGGCACGGAATATTCAGCCAGTTCAATGTCGTCATAGCCAAAGACCCGCATATCCTGGGGTATCCGGATTCCCAGGTCGGTACAGGCCCTCATGGCTCCGATGGCCATAATGTCATCAGAGCAGAAGATGCCATCCACGGACCCTGGGTGATCCTCAAGGAAACCCTTTGCTGCCTGGTACCCTCCGGCCAGGGAGAAGGAAGTCGTCAGTTTGGCAACCGGCTTGGCCCCTGCCTCGGTGATCGCCTTCAGGTACCCGGCATACCGATCCTCAGAGCTTTTTTCCTGCCCAGGTCCTGATATGAACATGAGATGACTGCAGGAACCCTGTTGGATCAGATACCTGGTGGCCTTGTACCCTCCCGCTCGGTGGTCCACATATAAGGCCGAATACGGATGGGAGAAGCATGCCCGATCCATCGTGAGCGTGAAGATGCCTTGGTTGTTGAGCTTGGTCAGATCCTCCTCATCAACGAACAAGGAGCTGATGATGGCACCGCGGACTCGGATGCCCTCCATAAACCGCAGATAATAATCGACCTTATCGCGTTCATCCCTGCTGTTGCATAGATATATATGGAGTCCCCGCCGGTCTGCGGCCTGTTCTATCCTCCCTGACAAATCAGCAAAGTAGGGATTGCCCAGGTCGGGAACCAAGAGAGCGACCAAATCCGATGACTGCTCGGACAGGGTCCTTGCCACGAAGTTCGGCTGATATCCAAGCTTTTTGACTATGGCGTTGACCTTGCTTATTGTCGCATCGCTGGCCCCTCCTTTCTTGTTGAGAATGCGCGACACGGTTGCTGTGGAAACACCGCTCAGCTCCGCAATATCCCTAATCGTCACCATCAGTCGATCCTTATATCTTTGCGATGGAGGGCCCTGCATGGGATGGATTCCCTGGGCCTAACCGGTTACTTCAGGTTAAACCGGAGACGTGATTTCAGCGAGGTTTCCAGGACTTCTATAGACCGGAGGCATCACCCCCGATTCCAGCTCCTTCCGGCTCGCCCGAGCGCTTGCCGGCAGGAGGCAAAGAAGGTGATGAAGATTCCTCGGCTGCGGCTACTCCACTCTGTGCGAAAACCGAACCAGCCCCAGAGGCGGCATCGAGCTGGTCAACAGCAACCGAACCGACACTGATTCCTGCTGCCGCCTCCCTGCGAAGCCTCCTGATATACCAGGCGAAAAGTGCAATGTAAGCCAACAGAGCCAGCAGAGCCAGACCGATGGTTTTCAGATCGAGGGTACGAACCGCATTGCCGATCAGCATGGCCAGCATCTTCTCCAGCGGATCTGAATCCACGGCCGAGAACATCTCGTTCTTGCCCAGCCCGGCGGGGAAGACTCCCATAGCCTTCGAAGTCTGGGTCAGGAAGGGCGATATCAGGCTTGCGGCCCAAAGGAAGAGGGGAATCATGATGGTTCCTATCAGGGTCATTCTCACCACCTTGCCCCTGGCTCCGATAAGGAGCGAGGGCGCCAGTACGGTGAGGATAATCCCTCCGAGAGGCAATACCGAATTGCCGGGAAGGATCATGGCAATCAGGAGCAGGATGGGCGCCAGGATATTGGCCACAGCCCAGAGCTCGGCCCGGGAGGCCAGGATGGGCCAATCAATGGCGATATACAGCTTGCGCCCCTTCATGCGACGCTCCATGAAAGAGGTGACCCCCTGGGATAGGGGACCGATAGCGGGAGCGAACCAGTCCCCTACGACTCCGAATAGCTCCAGGCAGACACCGGAGGAGAATGCCAGTGCGCAGATATGGGCGGCATCCTGGCGACCCAGAAGACCCACGAATACGCCCAAATATGCGCCTATGGCCCCCTTGCTTCCCAGAAATCCGATCTTCTTGTTCAGGGTCTCGGCATCGAAGTCGAATCGATCGATGAAAGGCAGGACCTTGCTGATCAGACGGTCGAGGAGGACAACCACTGGAGTCACAAGCAGGGCAGGGTGTGCCGTGGTGGTGATGTTGTCCTGATCATAGCCAAGCAGATCATCAATGGTGGGCTTCATGGCATCAGCGTTGAAGAGCATCAAGGCGTAGATGAAGACCACGAAAACGGACATGAGGAAGAAGTTCCCGCCGGCACTCCAGTTGATGAGAAGGCCGAGTATGGATACATTCCAGATGTTGAACAGATCGACGTTCAGGGTGTTGGTGAGTTTCAAGGCCAGCATGACCAGGTTGGTCACGATGCAGATAAGAGCGAAATAGAGCGTGTACAACGAGCTCCAGGTGATGACGGCGATAGGTGCCCATCCCAGATCCGTGACCGACAGCTGAAGGCCGGTATAACGCACGAAAGCCTTGAGAGCCGGACTGAAGGTGTTGGTCAACAGCCCAATGACCGCACTCATGCCGGTCAGGGCCATGGCCATTCTCAAACCGCCTTCAAACGCCTTGGACAGTTTGACGCCGAAGGCCAGCGACAACAGGGTGATGATGAAGAACATCATGGCCGCGCCGCCCAGACCTATGAACCAATTGAAACCATGGTCCAGGGCCTGCACAACTGAATCGAGATTCATGGTGCTGCAATACCTCCTTGTACGACAACGATTGCGTAACCGGTTACTCAAAGTCTTATACCATTCGTCGCGATCGTGCAAGCAGCTGCTTGGTAAAAATGCCAATCACGACAGGCTCTGCACTTGATTTTTCATTGTCATTGCAATGTTTTATGGATATTCAGGAAATCGCGACACCATTTGGACAAACCGTCGTTTCCGCCTTTGACGTCATTGCTTATCCCGCTAGATTACGAAACCGATTACTCTTCGTCCACGGATAACCGATGTCACTGACTGTGAGCAAGCCGACCCGGACCCGCAGTTCCCCGCAGAAGTTCAAGCCGTAGAATGGATATGAATAATCGACGCATCGTATGATCGCGTGCATCACGATTCCATCATTGATGACGAGCGGAGGCCACATGGACGAGGTCGGTTGGCAGGACAGCAAGCCGAAAGAGCCTCAACAGTCCTACATGCAACCGGACGGCAGCTTCGGCACCCAAGCCTTCCTGGACGGACTGGATGCCATCTTCAACGCCGGCAAGGCCCGTGATCAGGCCGAACCCTACCTGCAGCAGGCGCTGGTGGATGCGGAGAATGCGGGCGACGACGCCGGGCTACTGACCGTGCTGAACGAAACCATGGGCTTCTACCGGTCCCAGGGACGCCACCAGGAGAATATGTGGATGATCCAGCGCGCCATCGAACTGGCCTCGCGCATGCGCATCGAGGGGTCCGAGGCCTGGACGACCACCCTGATCAATGCAGCCACAGGTCTGCGGGCGGCCAAGAAGTACGACCAGGCCGAAGACCTCTACCGGCAGGCGCTTGCCTCCGCAGCCAAAACCCTTGGGCCCAAGGACCGGCGGCTGGCCGCCCTGCACAACAACCTGTCCATGCTCTACAGCGAAACCGACCGGCCCGACCAGGCCGAACAGGAGCTGCGCCAGGCCATGGACATCCTGGAGACTTCCAGTACTGATCCTTCCCGGGATCTGGATCTGGCCTCCACCCACACCAATCTTGCCCTCCTGCTCATGCAGCGCAAGGACAATCCGCAGGCTCTGCGAGAGGCCTGGGACCAGGCCCGCGCAGCCCTGGACATCTATCGAACCGGCCACCTGGAAAATAGCGCACACTATGCCTCGGCCCTGGCTGGCTTTGCCCAGGTCTGCTACATGACCGGGCGCTTCGGCCAGTCGGCAGACACCTACCGAAGGGCCCTGGCCATCATCGAGGACCGGTACGGCAAGGGCAGCGACTATTACCAGATCACCAAGGCCAATCTGGACCAGGCCCAGGCCGCCGCGGAAGAAGCCGGGGACAAGGACCAATCCAAGCAGGCCGACGAAGCAGCATCCAGCCAGCCGAAAGCCAGCTCAGATCGGACCCCGGCCAGAAATCACAGCAGTGACAACGATCGGCATGGCTCCCATCCGGATATTCAGGGACTGGACCTGGCCAAGGCCTACTGGGAGCAGGTGGGCCGTCCCATGCTGGAGGAACGCTACCCCCAATATCGCGGCCGGATCGCCGTAGGCCTGATGGGCCATGGATCGGACTGCTACGGCTTTGACGATGCCATCTCCCGGGATCATGATTTCGGCCCCGGCTTCTGCCTGTGGCTGACCAGCGAGGATTATCGGGCCATTGGCGATCAGCTGCAGAAGGAATACGAGGCCCTGCCCACCGAATTCATGGGGTTCGGCTCACGAACCGACAGCGTCAGAGCAAAGGGAGCCGACCGCCGCGTGGGTGTCTTCGAGATCGGCGCCTTCTTCGAATCCCTGACCGGCTACCGGCAGGCGCCCCCGGAAGATCACCCCCACGAGTGGCTGCTCCTGGACGAGGCCACGCTGGCGGCGGCCACCAATGGCAGGATCTTCGCGGATCCTCTGGGACAGATGCTGGCCACCCGGCAGGGGTTCAAGGCCATGCCCGACGATGTGCGCTTCTGCCTGATCTCCCGCCGGCTGGGCATGATCGCCCAAGCAGGCCAGTACAACCTGCCGCGGAGCCTGCAGCGTGGCGACGGGGCTGCAGCCATGCTGTCGATCAACGAATTCATCAAGGCCTGCGCCTCCCTGATCTTCCTGATCAACAATCCGCTGACCGTCGGGTATCTGCCCTATTACAAGTGGACCTTCGCGGCCCTGCGGCGGCTGAGCAGACGAATGGCCACCAGGCTGGCCGACCTGACCGAGCAGCTGGAGGACATCCTGCGCCTGGCATCGGCTGCCTGCTACGGAGGGCAAGGCTTTGGCGAGGGCGGCAAGGGAGCCCGGCCGGCCGCCGAACGCGTCACCAAGCTTGTGGAGTCCATCTGCGCAAGAATCGTGGAAGAGTTGCAGGCGGAGGGCTTGACCAACAGCCCGGAAACCTTCCTGGAGTGGCAGCGCCCCTATGTCGAGGCCCACATCTCCAGCGACGATCCGGTTCTGCACAGCATCTGAAAGGAGCCAAGGATGGCTAACGACGAGCAATGTCAGGATGAGGAATCCCTGCGCGAGCGGATCGTCCGCCACGAATGGGAGCAGTTCCAGCAGGTCAACAACGAGGGTGGTCCAGCCAACTGTCAGGGCAACTGGCCCATGTTCCACCAGATGCGTCTGAGCCAGTTTCTGACCTGGCCGCACCCCCTGCTGACCAGCTATGCGGACGACCTGGACCAGGCCGACAAAACGGGGCGCAACCTGTTGACCGAGAAGTACGGGCGGATGATGGAGTCCACAGCCCCGGACCAGTACCACAGCAGCATCGCCCCCTACCTGCCCAGGCTGGGCCTGGAGCGCCAGGAGCGCCAGGAGCGCATCATCGACCGGCAGGTGGCCTGGGCCAAGGACTTTCGCGAGCGATACCCCCGCCTGGGCCAGGAGATGCGGGTCCTGCGCACCAGCGAGGACACGCCGGAGGCCACCTCCTTTGAGACCTATCTGCGTGGCGAACTGGGCACTTATTCGGCACGGACGCTGGATCTTTACCAGTCCATGGTGGACCGGATCGCGGCCCGGGGCGGCAACCTTACCGAGGAAACCATCCTGGCCACGGTGCAAATGAATGGCTTTGAGACCCTGGACGAAGCCGAGCAGGCCCAGGACAGAGCACCT
Source organism: Bifidobacterium sp. W8104 (assembly GCF_016100735.1). NCBI lineage: Bacteria > Bacillati > Actinomycetota > Actinomycetes > Bifidobacteriales > Bifidobacteriaceae > Bifidobacterium > Bifidobacterium sp. W8104. Next base: position 1,445,896 of record NZ_JACFRW010000001.1, on the reverse strand, counting down.
GAACCACAATCATGAGGCCCATCTGACCAACCAGTCGCGCGGTCGGGTAGAGTTGACGGGTGCAAAAGCTGAAACGGGCGGGTTTCACCGCCGCCTCCTTTGTGGTCATCCTGCTGGTCATGCTCCTTTTGGGTCAAGCCATGACGCCGGGCTGGCAGGTGGAACCCTACCGCGACCATCTGCAGGTCCCGACCCGGTCCACTGCCATCGCCTCGAGCCTTGGAGCCACCACCCCTGAGGGCACCCACCCCGTCAGGGAGCGGAAGATCGGCATCACCCTGGATGGCGGGGTTCGCATCCAGGCCATCATCAGAGAGCCAGGCGACCGAAAGGGCACCGGACCAGCCTGCCTGTTCATCCATGGCGCCGGAACAGGCAAATCCTCCGAGGTGTACGGCGACCTGGCTTCAGCCATGGCCTCAGCCGGCATCACCACCCTGGTGCCTGACAAACGTCTGGACACCTACACAACCTTCCACCGCGACTATCAGGCCATGGCCGCCGACTATGGGCGTTCCCTTGACCGTCTGCGCTCCTGGCCCGGTGTGGATCCAACCAAGGTGGGCCTGTACGCCGAGTCCGAGGGCACCTGGATATCGTCCATCATGACCGCCAAGGACCCAAGCATCGCCTTCTCCATCCTCACTTCGCCCCCCGTCTACCCGGGACGACGGCAGATGGCCATGGCGGCCACCAGCTACTTGGATCTGATTGGCGCACCCAAGGGGATCCGCAAGGTGATACCGCGGCTCATGGGCATGGACCTGTCCCTGCTGGGCCTGGAGTACGCCGACTTTCCCTCCCTGCCCTATTTGGATCAGCTGCGGATGCCAGTCATGGTCAACTTCGGCACCATGGATGTCTCCATGCCAGTCGAACAGGGTGCTCGCGAGATCATCCGCAGGGCGCATGAAAGCGGCAACGACAACGTGACCCTGCGCTACTACCCCACCAACCATCAGATCCGCACCGGCAGCAGGCTTGCCAAGGCCGGGTTGCCCCTGGAACCCAGATACACCCATAATCTGGAAGACTGGATCAACGCCGTGGCACTGGGCACCCAGGCCAACCAGTGGTCCACTCCCATGATCGCCGGCAGCCAGCCCCATCAGCTCAATCAAGTGCCCGACCACACGAATACAGGGTTGATACCTTCGCTGACCGCCCTGTTGACCCTGATGGCCAGTGGCCCCATTCTGCTGGCTGCCGCCCTGGTCTCTGCCCTGATTGGAGCCTTGGGCTCACATCTGCGTGCTCGAGGCGATCACGGCCGACAATCAGGTTTCAGCAAAGGCCTGACCGGACGGCTCTGGTCGTTAGGCCTGCTAGCCGCAGGACTTATGACTGGCCTGCTGACCTATGCCTTTACTGTGGTCCGCAAGGCGCTTGGCCTTATGCATCTGTCCTCGATGACGGCATCATGCTGGTCCCTGTTGTCCGTTCTGTGTCTGGTATTCATCCTGCTCCTGGCGAGCACCCTGACCTCTATCTTCAACCGAGCTGACGGCAAGCCGGCTGTCGCCGGGGCTGGCCACTGGCTGACCCTGACCCTGACCCTGCTGGGGTCTCTGGCCATCCTTGGCAGCCTGATCTTCTGGAATATCCTGGTCTTTTGAGATAGAGCGGGTGCGCCTTGCCGATGCCAGCCAGGCTAATACAGACGCGCCAATCAGCACTACGCCCAGGCCGGCAAAAATCAATGGGATAACCCGCTGCCAGGGTACGACTATGGTCAGATCCGTACCGTAACGCAGAAAGACCAATCCTAGAGCCAACATGGTCAGAGCCAAAAGTCCAACCAGGGCGCCAAAAATGATGGTAGGTAGGCTGGGCCCGCTAGGACGGACCGGCTCCGGCGGCTGCATCCGAACCTGGTATATCGGGGGTGGGGATTCAACCGGCATGGCCTTGGTGATGCGTTCCTGACGATCCATCGGCTGGTCTCCATCTGGTTGCTGCGTATCAGTCATCTTCCTGATCCTCCCCAAACTGCCATGGATTGTAGCTGTAATCCCAATAATCATTGATCAAGCCGCTGTAGAGCTGCGCCCGCTTTGGCTGGGTAGCACTCCCCTGGGCTTGCACGGTGACCCGTGCACCGGCCATGAGATTGGCTTCGACAATCAATTCGGGCTCGTCGGGCATATGCCACTGATCCTCCTTGGACGCTCGCAGGGCTTCCTCCCAATCGCGTCGTTCAGCTGATGACGACGTATTGCCCCACCACATCCAGTTTCCTTGTTCCGTCTCGGTTATCCAGTCAGCCGCCCCTGATCCTAAGACCCTGTAGAGGTCGGCGTGTTCCCTATAGGACAAGCTGCATCCCTTAGGTATGAGCAGGCGAACGTCAGCATAGGCCACAGCCAGGCGGACGGTGCCCGTCGGGCAGCCTGAGACTGTGCTCACCGCATCATCCATAATCTGAACACGATGGGTGCCGTGTTCCCGCTCATAACCAGTCAGGTCAATGACGGCACTTCCCTGATCCTGCGGGTCTCCGACCAGCGCGGTGCCGCGGCGATAACGCCTCATGTCCGCACTGTCCGCCCCCAACAAACGCCCGTGGTTATTGCCGTTAACCTGAACTGTGGCGTAGTCGGCCAAGACCCTGCGGTTCTGGGTTTGCTCAATGCCTGGTATGGCCGAACCGGTAGCCAGAATCAGGACAACCAGGCAGGCCATCAAGGCAATGGGGGTCAACCCTCCAGACCTGCGGCCCATCAAGCCCAGGATCAGTATGACCACGCCAAGTGCCAGCGTGACGCCTCCAGCCCAGATTAGAGCGTAGGCCAAGGTCGCATTCAATCCGCGATAGGGGTTCGTGGCCATCCACCAGACCCCTGCTCCGGAGACCAGGATCAGTCCCGACAGAAGACTGACCAGCATAGGTCCGGCGGGACGACGCCTCAGCCGGGGCGGAACCGACGGACCCTGACGGGCTATTCCCGGCCCTGTCGAGAATGACCCGGCTGTGCCATAGCCCGGCCAGGCACTGAATCCATACGACTGATTCTTGTTCCCAGCAGGTTCTGCAGGGCCTTCTGCCCCCGTCCAACCTCCGGGAGCTGCACCAGCGCTGGGATTGCCCCCATCTTGCGTATTATTCGAATCGCTGCCGGCGTTTGCCGAATCCTCTGTCTCAGAGATGGGTCCAGGAGAGGCTACCTCCCCTTGTTGCTCCGAAGTTCCATACGAATCGGAATGCTCTGGCTGATCCTTGAGTCCTTCCGAGCTCGCATCACTTGCTGTCTGTGCATTGCTTCGCGTCCCTGTGTAATCCTGGTATCCCTCATACCCCGAAAAGCTAGGGTACTCAGGCTGATTCGAATACCGCTGCGAACCTGTGCCATTCGGCCGTTCCGAATACTGCGATCCCATCACCCACGGATCGCCCGAAACCGGCCTGCCGGCATCCGGCCCAGCCCAGTACCCTCTTTGATACTCCAGGGCCTTGTTGCGGCTCCACCGGATGAGCAGATACAGGATCAACGCACCCAAAGCCAGGGAAAAGATTCCGACTCCCAGGGAAAAGATTCCGACTCCAGGAATCAGGATTGCCAGCAGCCAGTAAATGATGATGCCCACCATGGAAGCGTGCCAAATCCCGTGAATCAGCTCCTGGGCGATAATGACCCCACGCCGGTCCGGCAAGACGAACCAGGCAAAACCGTAGAAGGCAGCACCGGTGCCGAAGAGAAAGACCGCCAAAATCATCAGCGCTCTGACCAGGGTCACGCTCCAGCCCAGCCGACGGGCCAAGGCTACGCAGACGCCGCCGATCCATCCCTGGTCGCGGATCAGATAGGACTCCCTGCAGGCGCGGAAGAACTTGTCGGACTTCCACCGCCAGCCGTTATCAGGGCCATTGCCGTTCATGTCGCTACTCATGTCTTCATTACAACACCCAGCGAGCGCAAATCTTATGGGGGAACACCCTGATTCAACCCTGATTTCTTCCCCTTACTGCCTTATCGGCACCGTCCGAAAACGATAATGGAAGCATGAACGCAACCATGCAGGAAGAACAAACGCTGAAGGAACCGCCTCCTCTGCACCCTGCGCGCATGCCCCTGATGAGGCCGCACAAGGGCAGGATCCTGTGCGGAGTCTGCAAGGGCGTCAGTTTGCACCTGGGTATCCCCGTCTTCTGGATACGCCTGGTCATGGTTCTCCTGGCTCCCAAAATGATCACCTGCGTGGTCTACTGCTTTCTTTGGTTGACACTTCCCCAGGGCGATCCCACCCAGGGAGTCCAACCGCATGATCCGCGGTCAGCCCCGCTGGCGCCCAGCATCCTTACTGGGCAACCAGGTCAGAAGGAGGATCACAGCATCACTCCCGGGCGGGTAACCAGACTGCTGGCAGGCCTGGGCATCATCCTCCTGCTGACCGCGGTCATTCTGCTCAGCAGCGGTATGCGCCCCGCCTTTGTCGTCCCCTGCCTGCTTTTCTGCGCCGGACTTGTCCTGGCCTGGGTGAGGCCGGAGAACCAAGGAACCGGCTACCACCTGCCGGCCCTGATCGGAAGCCTGGCCCTGATCCTGTCGGCTGCGGTAATCTTCCTGCTGTCCACCCAGGAATTGCATTGGGCGCTGACCCTGATAGTCCTGGCCGGCCTGCTTCTTGTAGGCGTAACCGCGGTGGTCGTGCCCTGGGTCGGCTCAATCATTAGCCAGCTGGGGGATGAACGCGCCATGAAGGAACGCGAGGAGGAGCGGGCCGATATGGCAGCCCATCTGCACGATGGCGTTCTGCAGACCCTGGCCCTGATTCAGCTGCATGCCGACGACCCGCATACCGTCTTCACCCTGGCCCGATCCCAGGAGCGAGATCTGCGTAACTGGCTCTACCAGGAACGCACCCCCTCAGACCGGTCCGTCAGCACCGGGCTGAGCCAGATAGCCGCACAGGTGGAGGACGATTCAGGCAAGCCAATCGAGGTGGTCACCGTGGGGGACGCCATGCCCTGCGCCCAGACCGATGCCCTGCTCAACGCGGCCCGACAGGCCCTGGTCAATGCCGTCACCCACGGCGGTGAACCCATCTCCCTATATTGCGAGGCCCGCAGGAATCAGGTTGAGGTCTACGTGCGCGACCACGGTTCGGGTTTCGATGTGGATGCGATTCCGGCTGACCGTCTGGGAATCCGCGAGTCCATCATCGGCCGGATTCGGCGACGTGGTGGCAGGGTCGAGATCGTCTCCCGTCCTGGTTGGGGCACCGAGGTCAGAATGCACATGCCGCTGTCCGAGGCCAGCCAGCATCAGGAGGGCAAGGTTGGTCAGCGTGAAAAAGGGACCGATGCCCAGCAATGATAGGATGCATGGTGAACCATTCATTCACAGACGCATGCCGGTCCGATCCCACCCACACTTGAGGACCCCGCGTCGGGAAAGGCGGGCTGAACCACGCCCATGACCACGACTGCAGCAGAGCTCCATCAAGCCAAGGATGGGTCCGCAAACATCCGCGTAGCCGTCGTCGACGACCATGAGATGTTCCGCACCGGCGTCATCACCACCCTACAGCCGCATTTTCACATCGTGGGTCAGGCGGCGGACGTGGAATCCTCCATCCTCATGGTCGGGCAGACCCGTCCCGACGTGGTTCTGCTGGATGTGCACGTGCCGGGTGGCCAGGGCGGTGGAGGTGCCGAAATTCTGAGCCGTTCCCATCCCCTCTCCCCCCGGTCGGTCTTTCTGGCCCTTTCCGTATCCGACTCACCCAGGGACGTGGGTTCGGTCATCCGTGCCGGAGCCCGTGGTTACGTGACCAAGACCATCTCCGCCAAGGATCTGGTCTCTTCAATCCGCCAGGTGCACGAAGGATACGCCGTCTTCTCACCCAAGCTGGCCGGATTCGTGCTCTCCGCCTTCCAGGAGGACGAGGTCGCAGATGCCGGCCTGGCAGAAGACGACGAACTGGACCGGCTCTCCGCGCGCGAGCAGGAGGTCATGCGCCTGATCGCCCGGGGCTACACATACCGCGAGGTGGCCTCCGAGCTGTTCATCTCCATAAAGACGGTTGAGACCCACGTCTCCAACGTCCTGCGCAAACTTCAGCTGTCCAACCGGACCGAACTGACCCGCTGGGCCGCAGACCGCCGCATCGTCTGAACGTCCACTCAGCAGGCGATGCCCCGCTGACGAAGATGCTGGCGAAGACTGCTGATGTCCTGGGCAAGAATTCCATCCATGCCTAGCCTGTCAGCTATAGCCACATGTTCAGGGTCCGCATCAACGAAAATCGTATGCCCGGGGCTGATAGCGAATCGGCGTAGGGCCAGACGATAGAAGAGCGGATCGGAGAGGTCCAGATGCTCTTTGGATGAGATGAGCGTGCCTTTCAGCGCAGAGAGCGGCGAAAGGACCTCGGATATCGCTGCGATCAGCTGACTGGTCGTCGCCGCCAGGCCCCAAAGGGTCAGGCCAGCTCGCCGCAGATCCCCCAGCAGCTCCGATGCACCAGGAAGAAGGCCTTTCACTGCCAGGGTGTAGTTTTCCAGACAGACGCGGACCACCCAGGCGACCGCAGGCCCGTGGGTGGTTTCATAGTCGGCCAGTGCCTGCTGCGGGTCCACACCCAGATTGACCTGTCTTCTGACACAGGTGAAGCCCCAAAGGTCCTCCGGGTCCAGCACCATATCGATCACCCCGTCAGGGTACTGCCCGACCAGGGCTCTGCGCGGATCCCAATCCACCAAGGTCCCAGGCAGAGCGAGGAGGATACTTCCGCCGGGGGCTGCGAGATCGGGACGGTCGTCGCTGAATATATCTTCGCCTGACAGGTCGTCCGATACGCCTTGACCGGATCCCTGCTGTAACTCCCGATGCCGCCTTGCCATGCCCCCAGAATAAACATCTGGACCTACAGGGCCTACGGCAGAATCCAGTCGGCACGCGGTCAATCACTATGCGGAGACCAGTGCATAGATATATTGAAGCCAGCAATGGCCGGATCCCACGCTTCCGACCTGCCCAGGGCGGAAGTCCCGCCCGTCACGAAAGGAGCCGTCATGCGTCGGCTGCTGCTCACGTCCTCATTCTCCGCTACCGCTGGCAGGCTGCCCACCTTCCTCGAAGGCTCGCCCAAGAACCATACGGTGGCCTTCATCCCCACGGCCAACCTTCCCCAGCGTTCGGATGGTTATGTCCAGGATGCTCGCCGGGCTTTCACCGACATGGGCTGTCAGATTGACGATCTGGAAGTTTCGACCGCCGATCCGGAGACCATACGCCGGAGCCTGGAGGAGGACGACCTGATTTATCTGTCCGGAGGCAACACCTTCTTCCTGTTGCAGGAGCTGCGTCGCTCAGGCGCTGCGGATCTGATCAGACAGCAGGTGAACCAGGGCAAACCCTATATCGGCGAATCGGCTGGCGCTGTGGTGACCGGTCCCGATATCGGCTTCCTGGATGCCATGGATCCACGCTCGGCCGCCCCGGATCTGGACTCCACTACTGGGCTGGGTCTAGTGGACTTCCGCCTCCTCCCCCACCTTGATTCCGAGCCCTTCGCCGAGGTGACCAGGAAAATTCTGGACCACTACGGCGATGATGGTCCCATGGTGGCCATCAGCAACAGCCAGGCCGTGGCTGTCCACGGGCAGTGCCTGACCATTCTTTAGAGAAAACTCCAGTTTAGAAAAGTACCTGTTAGCGACAGAGGCCTTCCATGACCCGGCGGGCCTGATCCAAGCTATCGCCCGGACAGAGCAGGATGACACCGTCTCCCGCGAGCAGCCGCAGGTCGCCTGCGGGAATCAGCCGATGCTCGCCCCTGCGCAGACCGACCACAGCACATCCGTGCGGCCATGGGACCTGCCCCAGCAGACGACCAGCCGCTGGGCTGCCATGCTCTATGGGGAACTCCACAGTAACCCTGTCAGGAACCTGGACATCTGGAGCATGCCCCCGGCGGTAACGCTCCAGCAGAGCCTCGTATATGGGCTCGACACGCAGCAAATCGGACACCATCAGGGCCGTGAAAGCACATAGGGCCACGGGCAGCATATGAACCAGAGAGCCAGACATCTCCACCGTCAACAGAATGGACGTTATAGGAGCCTTGACCGAGGCCGTCAGGGTGCCTGCCATGGCACAGACCGCGCAGACCGGAATGATTCGAGCGGGCATTCCCAGGGCGGCCGCACCCATCCCGCACAGGGACCCGGTCAGCGTACCGACAGCCAGAATGGGCATGAAGATGCCACCGGGGGCGCCACTGCCGAAGGAACTGGCCGTAAAGAGCATCTTGACCAGGAGCAGAACCAGCAGGTTGACGGCCACCGACCAGGCCACCTCGCGAACGCCTTCCGCCTTGCCAATCAGGTCCTCGCCGCCACCCAGGACGGCAGGCAGCAGCAATCCTACCGGCAGGGCCAGGAATAGGGAGATCACCGGTCCCAGCTTCGAGGGCAGGTGGTTGTAAAGGCTCTGCGCGCCCAGCAGCAGACGGTTCATGGCAGCTCCCACCAGGCCGGCCACCAGCCCAAGGGGGATCATCAGCAGATACTGGGCGATGGTCAGCTGGGGCATAGCGGTGAAGTCCAGGACCGGACGCAGGCCGAAGCGGTTCTTGGCGATGAAATCAGCACTCAGGCAGGCCATGGCCGCCGAAAGAAGAATCATGGGAGAAAAAGACCTGTGGATCTCCTCCAGGGCGAAGACCATCCCCGACAAGGGCGCGTTGAATGCCGCAGACAGACCGGCAGCCGCGCCGGAGGTAACCAGGCAGGTCTCCTCCACACGGTCTCGGCGCAATCCTCGGGAAACGAGCTGGGAACCGGCCGCGCCGATCTGCACCGAGGGCCCTTCGCGCCCCAAAGACAGGCCGAACATGCCGCAGGCCAGACCACCCAGGAACCGTACACCCAGCACAGGCAGGGCAGACATGCGCATGCCGTGGATGACCACGCCCTCCACCTGTGGAATGCCGGAGCCCGAGGCCATAGGAACCCGGTGGACCATCCAGGCCAGGGCCAGTCCTACCAGCAGGGCGGCCAGCAGCCAAGGAAGAATCATCAGGGGCTGGTCACGCATCTGCGCGTAGGCCCATCGAGCGAACCTTGTGCCATAACCGATGCCCTGCCGGTAGAGCACCACCAGCAATCCCACCAGCAACCCGCAACAGGCAGCTCTGAGAGCCACCAGCCACCGGCTGGCTCGACCCGGCCTGGTCGCCTGCACAGGGTCGGAACGATGGGTCTGATCCATCTCATCTGCCGACGGCTTTCTCCAAGACAGGTTCAGCCTCACAGGCCTGCTCCTTCCCTCCTTTGCGCACAACGGTTTCCAGCTTCTCTCAGGGCAGAGACCAGGAGCAATGGCTGAGTCGACGGCTTCAACTCTCAGACATTATGAACACCCGGGATACCAGCTTCCGAGCAAGATCCGCCAGGCAGGAGCCGGGCAAGCAGACGGACACATAGTCAGAGCCCAAAGGCAGTGCTGTCTGTTCGTCTGTTGCCGTCAGATTACCGTCCAGGACGACGGTGTCCACCTGGCCGCGATGGCCCACAAGATCCAGCAGCGAGACCCGACCCGGCACCGTATCCAGACACTGGCGCAGGGTGGCGGCCGAGGCCATGTGCAGCCTTCGGCATCCGACCACTGCCCGCACCTGGCGCAGATCAGGCCGCTCTATGCCCTTGGCCACCAGGAGTATCAGCAGACCTCCAGCATCCTCCAGCAGCAAGAACTTGGAGAGGTTTTCTATAGAAAGCCCCAGCAGGTCAGCAATGCCCAGCTCCATGCCCTGGTCAATGGTGTCCAAGGGCGGGTGTTGAGCGACTCGCCAATTTGTTCTCAAACCATCCAGAAGCTCTCGCACCGGCTGGGGAACCATCCTGTCCCCCGAGCCTAATGACCCCTTATCCATACCGGCTGAGGCGTCAAGCTCTGCTCTGGCTGCAGGATCGGTGCTGCCATTGCCTGGTCTCATGGACGCCTCGTCAGTCGTTGGCCACCTCTGAGTCGGGCTTCAGCTCCTTCTCCTTCTGGCCTATCCGCTTTCTGTCTATGCGATAGTAAGCGTTGAAGAGACCGCCGGAGGTCAGCAGAACGATCAGAAGGACCAGCAGCCATATGTTCTCTTCGGCATCGTATTTCTCAAGCAATTCATAAGAGGAGGAGATCATCTTCAACCAGCCTGCGACCGACACGAAGTACCAGGCGGTCGCCTGGTCGAGGAAGCTCAGCGCCCGTCGACGTTCTGATCTGGTCCTGGTAGCCTGACGGAGAATTTCGTGCCCGCGTTTACGTTCCAGCTGGATCTTGACGATGGGCACCAGCCACCACCAGGGCGAGACCTCATCCCAATTCTTGCTGAGCTGATCAAAGTCGTCCAGGAGCTCCTGATATTCCTGCAGCTCCATCAGCCCCTGGAAGAGTGGGAATGTGAAAAGCAACCAATCTCCGATCAGAGAGACAATGGCGATGAATTGATCCACGACCCGACCTTTCCCTTGCAGAGTCGGCGCCCAAGGGTCGGCTCGCGTGATTACTCATGGCTACCATCCATCATTGTAGGCACCAGGTAGCCACCAGGTTCCAGCCCAAACCGCTCTGCAAACAGGGGATTTCAGCGAATACAGGAATGCCCCGGAATGAGCTCCGGGGCATCCACCAGGCGGACAGGGCGGGATTCGAACCCGCGGTGGCTTGCGCCACAACGGTTTTCAAGACCGTCTCTTTCGGCCGCTCAGACACCTGTCCATAAGACGTGCCGATCAGGCACGTCACTCATCATACGACATCAAGGTTGGTCCAACCACCAGCGGAATGTCGACCAATTTCGGCAGAGGTGGCTCAGGCCTCCCAGGTCTTGGGCTCGATGACCTCCTTGCCGCCCACATAGGAGCGCATGGCCTCAGGGATGACGATGGAGCCATCGGCATTCTGGTGGTTCTCCAGGATGGCGACCAGCCAACGGGTGGTGGCCAGGGTCCCGTTCAGGGTGCTGACAGGACGGGTGGAGCCGTCCTCCAGCCGCTCGCGCTCGTTGAGGCGGCGGGCCTGGTACTCGGTGCAATTGGAGGTTGACGTCAGCTCGCGGTAGCGACCCTGGGTGGGCACCCAGGCCTCGCAGTCGAACTTGCGCGCAGCCGAGGATCCCAGGTCTCCTGCGGCGGTGTCGATGATCCGGTAAGGCACGTCCACCTTGGCCAGCATCTCCTGTTCCATGGCCAGCAACTGCTGGTGTTGGTCGCGGGAGTCCTCCTGCTTGCAGTAGACGAACATCTCCACCTTGTCGAACTGGTGGACGCGGATGATGCCCATGGTGTCCTTGCCGGCGGAGCCAGCCTCCCGCCGGTAGCAGCTGGACCAGCCGCAGTAGCGCAGCGGACCCTTGCTCAGGTCCAGAATCTCGTCCTCGTGCATGCCGGCCAGGGAGACCTCGGAGGTGCCCACCAGATACTGGTCGTCGGGCTCACGCAGGCGATAGATCTCGTCGGCGTGGGCATTGAGGAAGCCGGTGCCGGCCATGACCTCAGGCCGGACCAAGGTGGGGGTGATCGTAGGAATGAATCCATGCTCCATGGCCTGGTCCACGGCCATGGTCAGCATGGCGATCTCCAGCCGGGCCACATCCCCGCGCAGGAAGTAGAAGCGGGATCCGGAGACCTTGACGCCCCTGCGCATATCGATGCCGGCCACGCCCACGCCCAGGTCCAGGTGGTTCTTGGGTTCGAAGCCCTCCTTGGCGAAGTCGCGCGGAGTGCCGATCTTCTTGACCACCACGTAGTCGTCCTCGCCGCCCTCGGGTGCCTCGGGCTCCACTACGTTGCTGAACTTCCACATCAAATCGGTGTACCTGGCGTTGGCCTCGTCGGAGGCTGCCTTGCAGGCGTTCACCTTGTCCGACAGGCTCTTGGTCCGGGCCAGAAGGTCGGCTTTCTCATCAGGAGACGCCGAGCCCATGCGCTTACCGAGCGACTTCTGCTCGGCCCTGTAGCTCTCGTAATCCTGGAGTGCGGCCCTGCGCTCGCTGTCCGCCTTCAGCACTTCGTCGACGAGTTCGACCGATTCGCCGCGTTTGCGCTGTGATTCACGGACAACATCCGGATGTTCCTGAATGAACCTGATATCTAACATATCTGAATTCTATGACTTTCAGGGGACACGAAAACCGGCCCCGCACACCTCTTTCCGGGCCTTATGACCTCTGCTGCAACCGGTCCGGCCGCCGACCCAATCGAAAAGAGCAAGAAGGACGGGAAGACGGACGGGAACCGATCGTCCCTGATATGTATATGCGCCTGGCCCGCATCACTTGCCGAATACAGTCTTACGGAACCGTTTGCCGGTGGGGGTGCCCGCGAGCCCGCCGATGCCGGTCTCCCTCAGCGATGAGGGCATGCTCTCGCCGATGGACTTCATGGCTGCAATGACCTCATCGGGCGGGATCCTGCTGACGCCACCCGACAAGGCGATATCAGCAGCGATCAAAGCGTTGGCAGTGCCGATGGCGTTGCGGTTGACGCAAGGCACCTCCACCAGCCCAGCCACAGGATCGCAGACGAGGCCCAGCAGGTTGCTCATGGCTATGGCGAAGGCCTGGGCACTGGAATTGGGATCGCCCCCTGCACCCTCAACCGCTGCAGCAGCGGCCATGCCGGATGCGCTGCCAACCTCGGCCTGACAGCCACCTGTGGCTCCGGAGATCATCGCCTTATTGGCCGTAACCAGTCCGAAAGCCCCTGCCGTGAACAGGCAACGGATCAGCCCATCGTCATCCAGCCCCAGTCGGTTCCTGAGCACGGTGAGCACTCCGGGCAGGGTCCCGGAGGAGCCGGCCGTAGGGGTAGCACAGATGATGCCCATGGCCGCGTTGACCTCATTGGTAGCCATGGCGGCCTCCACGGCCTGCAGGATGGCATCGCCGCTCAGGCTGGTTCGTGTCTTCCGGTAATGCTCCAGCAGAGCCGCCTGACCACCGCTCAGCCCAGTCTTGGAAAATACGCCATCGCCCTGGGACCCCCTGGCCACGGCAGCCTGCATGACCTGCAGGTTCCTGGCCATTCTCTCCCAGACCTGTTCGCGGGTCTGGTGCGAACGTCGCACCTCCTCGTCAATGGCCACTTCGGATATCGACGAGCCGCGCCCTTCGGCCATACTCACGAGTTCAGCGATCGAAGTGAACATGCGCCATGCCTCCTAGTCGATATAAATCATCCGGGACGAGTGACCCGCGATCTGCCTCTGTTGCTGCGCGGACAGCGGATTGTCCAGGTCGAACTCGTACACCGCCATGCCGGCCGGACCTTCGGGCTCATACCTGGTCTGCTTGGTCACGCCCTCTTCCCGAAGCAGATCGCGTATGCGCTCCAATCGCCGACCGGCGCTCTTTTCGGATTCATCCAGTTCCACCAGCAGGATGGGCAGAAGCCCGGGAGGAGTGATCAGGCAGCCGTCCAAGTTGATGCGCCGTACTTCAATGGTCCCGCCCCCGATGGAGCAAGCCGCGTAAATCACCCGCCCGGCTGGGCCCTGCAAATCCAGGACAGCGGTATTCGGATGGTCGATGGGACTGGGCTCATCCTCCTCGTGGAAGGTCAGATCCATACCCTGCCTGCGGGCGATGCCGATGGCATCAGGCACCCGGGGGTCATCCGGGGCAAAACCCAGCAGGCCACTGATAATGGCATAGTCGGTACCGTGGCCGCTGTGCGTGCGGGCGAAAGAATCATAGTAATGAATATCAGCACGGCTGGGAACGCCCTCCACAAGAGTATGGCCAACTCGCCCAATGGCCACTGCCCCAGCCGTATGCGAGCTGGAGGGGCCAATCATGATGGGACCTATGATGTCGAACACGCTCTTGTACTTATCCATGCCTGCCTCCTCTCTCCATACCCCCTGGCTTTCCCGGACTTCCAGCGCACGAAGCCGTTGCAACTCCAGACCGAGGGGACCACATGAACCGAGTGCCATCTTAACTTCACGGTTTTCACTACTCAATCAGCTCATACTGTCAGCGTGATTGCTGTAGAGGGTTCGTTCACGTCGGACACGCCCAGGGGCTTCGGGTCGGCACGGCGCGCAAAATAGAGTCATGCCAATTCCAGCGGTCGTCATCCTCGCCATCCTGGCTGCGGCGGCCATTGCCGTCACTGCGGTGGTGCTGATCGTCCGCGCCCAAAGACGGCACAAGTTCGCCATGCAGATCCTGGCCCGGGACGACGACCAGCTCAGCTACGCTTTCGTTATCAACCCCTCCAAACCCCAGGCAGCCGCCGCCCGCGAACGCATTCAGCAATACTGCCGGGACAAAGGCATCCGCGAATTCAGCTTCATCGAAACCCAGCTGGATCGGGATGGAAGAGCCTGTGCGCGCATGGCACTGGAGCGTGGGGCCAACGTAGTCGTTGCCGTGGGCGGGGACGGGACAGTACGCACCGTAGCCAGCGCCATGGCCTCCAGTGACCATGTCATGGGCATCATCCCCATCGGTACCGGAAACCTTTTCGCGCGGAACATGGGCATTCCCGTAGGCGATCTGGACGCCGCCCTGGCCGTGGCCACATCGCACGGCTCCACCCAGGTGGATGTGGGCCGTATGGCCCTGCTAGACGCAGAAGGTGAGGAACAAGGCCATGGTCACGCCTTCCTGATCATCGCCGGCATCGGCTTCGACGCCCTGATGATTGACGACACCGACCCCAACCTGAAGAAGACGGTCAGCTGGCTGGCCTACTTCATCAGTGGCGCCAAGCATCTGTTCGCACCCAAGTACACGGCCGACATCGCCATAACCCGGCCCGACCAGGTCACACAGACCAACACCTCAGTGACCTTCCGCACCTTCATGGCCGGCAACTGCGGGGAGATTCCAGGATTCTCCCTGATGCCCGACGCCTCCTACGACGATGGCATCCTGGACTTCGAAATCATCGACACCTCCGCCGGCCTGATCGGCTGGGCCAACCTCTTCGGGGATGTGATGCATCAGACCATCACCCGCAAGTCCAATCAGAGCCCCCTGTCGACCAACTCCACCATCGTCCAGCTGCAGGGAACAAAGGCGGAGATTCGCCTGGAGAAACCAGCCCTGGCTCAGGTGGACGGCGACATTCTGGGCGAGACCTGCCACATAGCACTCAGCGTGGAGCGCCAGGCCCTGGACGTGCGGGTACCCCAGTCCGACTGAGACCGAAACAGCCTGTTGCCCCTCTGTCTGCTTTCTCATGCCGGGGTGGCATGATGGGAGCCATGACAGCACAGAATGCGGGCAAGCCTGCCAGCCCAGAAGATCTGATCAACGTCGACGATCTGATCGGCAGATACTACGATTCCATCCCAGACCCTTCCACGCCCTCCCAGCGGGTGTCCTTCGGCACCTCCGGGCATCGTGGCTCCGCCCTGACCACCTCCTTCAACGAGGCCCACATCGTGGCCATAAGCCAGGCCATAGCCGAACAGCGGGCCAAGGACGGGGTCACCGGACCGCTCTACCTGGGCCGCGACACCCACGCCCTCTCCCTGCCCGCCTGGAAGACGGCCATCGAAGTCCTGACCGCAAACGGGGTACGGGTGCGCATCGATGCCAATGATGACTACACACCCACACCCACCGTATCCCAGGCCATCCTGACGCACAATCGGGCGGCCGACGGCACCCAGCGCTTCTCCGGCAAGGACCTGGCTGACGGCATCGTGGTCACCCCCTCCCACAACCCGCCCACCGACGGCGGATTCAAGTATGACCCGCCCACAGGTGGTCCGGCTCCGGCCGAAACCACCAACGCCATAGCGCAACGGGCCAATGAACTTCTGGGCGACTACAGGCGGGTCAAGCGTATTCCCTTTGAGGATGCCATCAAATCCGAGCTGGTGGAGCGCTTCGACTACCGGGAACACTACGTGGCCGACCTGGGCAATGTCATCGACTTCGACCTGATCAGATCCTCCGGGGTCCGTCTGGGCATCGACCCGCTGGGCGGCGCCTCGGTCAACTACTGGCCGCTGATCAATGAAAAGTACGGCCTGAACATCGGCGTCGTCAACCCGGAGGTGGATCCGACCTGGCGGTTCATGACCATCGACCACGACGGGAAGATTCGCATGGATCCCAGCTCCCCCTATGCCATGAAAGGGCTGGTGGATCGCCTCAACGCCGGGGCCTGGGACTCCTACGATCTGGTGGGCGGCACCGATCCGGATGCTGACCGGCATGGCATCGTCTGCCCTGGGACCGGCGTCATGAACCCCAACCATTACATCGCCGTCTGCGTGGAATACCTCTTCTCCGGTAACCGACCCGGATGGCCCCAGGGCGCCGGCATCGGCAAGACCCTGGTCTCCTCCTCCCTGATCGACCGCGTGGCTGCCTCCATCGGCGCCAGGCTGATCGAGGTGCCCGTGGGATTCAAGTGGTTCGTCGACCCCCTCTTCAAGGGCGAGGTGGCCTTCGGTGGCGAGGAGAGCTCAGGGATGAGCTTCCTGCGCCGGGACGGCCGTGTCTGGACGACCGACAAGGACGGGCTGATCCCCGACCTCCTGGCTGCCGAGATCACAGCCAAGACCGGAAAGAACCCGGCCCAGCTCCACCAGGAGCAGGTGGAGCGCTTCGGCCAGAGCTGGTACAAGCGGGTGGACACCCCAACCACCTTGGAGCAGAAGCAGAAGTTCACCCAGCTGAACGACGACGATGTAACGGCTTCCACCCTGGCCGGCGAGCCCATCACCGCCAAGCTGACCGAGGCCCCGGGCAATGGGGCCAAAATCGGAGGCATCAAGGTGACCACACAGAACAACTGGTTCGCCGCCCGCCCCTCCGGCACCGAGAACATCTACAAGGTCTACGCCGAATCCTTCGTTTCACCTGAAGCCCTGGACCAGGTTCTGGACGACGCCGACCAGGTGGTCGCCAAGGCCCTGGGCTGAACCGCAGACAAGACCACCCGTCTTCCCCCCCCCCCGCATCAGTCATCACTGGCGCGGGGGTTCTCTATTTTTCTGCTTAGACTGGAACCATGACCAATGACAAAAATCTGGTCGTCTCGACCGACGGCAGCGCACTGAGCAATCCCAATGGCCCCATGGGCTGGGCCTGGGCCGATCAGGAGGGCGGCGACGCGGATGCAGGCGGCGCCAGCAACGGCACCAATCAGATCGGCGAACTATGCGCCGTCCTGCAGGCCCTGCGCGCCCACCCAGGCGAGCGCCCTCTGGTCATCGAAACCGACTCACAATACGCCATCAACTGCTCCACCACCTGGGTGCCCGGGTGGAAGAAGAAGGGGTGGAAGAACTCCCAGGGCAAGCCGGTCAAGAATCGCCCGCTTATTGAAGCCATCGACCGGGAGATCCAGGCCCGGCAGGGATCGGTCAGGTTTGTCTGGGTCAAGGGCCATGCCGGCAACACTTTCAATGAGAAAGTGGACACTCTGGCCCGCGGCTACGCCACAGCTGCTGGCAAGGGCAACCGGGAAGGCTGTCTGCCTATCGAAGGCTGGCGTTCACTGTTGGCCTCCCCCTACGCCAAAGGCACGCAGGTACCGCCCGCAGTCAAGGATGAGCTGGACGGAGGGCCCCAAGTTCTGGACGAGCTGGGTCGCAAGAAGGCCCGCCTGGATCAGGAGGAGCAGAAGGACCTGGCCGAAACCGCCGTCGAGTCCGAGGCTGTGGATGCGGAGCAGGCCGAATCTGTGGAAGCAACGGCAGCCGCAGGCAATGGCACACCCGACCCCGACATGGCCGATGGTCAGGAAGACGAAGTCGCGCCGGCTTCCAAGGACACCTCGGACGCCGATACGGTTGACCGGGAGACCAGGAACTCCGGGGCTCGGGGACTGAGAGCCAGCGGCCGCATCCGCATCACGCCGCCCCCATCCGGCAGCAGCATGTTCACGGGACAGGACCTGCATATCGTCGGCAGCATCGATATAGATGCGGACATCGACCCTGACGGCTACGTGACCATCCAGGAGGCGCCTTTCCGCCTGCACGCCATCGAAGTGGAGGATTGAGCGGCTCCTGGACCGTCAGGGGCCATCGTCTACACTGGAGTGAACCTGAACCAACAAGACCCGCAGACATCAGCTGTTGAGCGCATGGCGGGCATGAAGGAGCGTGTATGGACAAGACCGAGCAGGACAGACTGAAGAAGGCCGCCGGCATCGAAGCAGCCAAGCTGGTCGAGAATGGCATGACCGCCGGGCTGGGCACCGGATCCACGGTCCGGTTCTTCGTGGATGAACTGGGACGGCGCGTCAAGGAAGAGGGCTTGGAGTTCACCGGCGTGACCACCTCCCGGAGGACCAAGGAACAGGCTGAAGGCTACGGAATCCGCATCGTCGACATCGACCAGGTGGACCACATCGATGTCACCATCGACGGGGCCGACGAGGTCGACAAGGACTTCAATGGCATCAAGGGCGGCGGCGCTGCCCTGCTCTGGGAGAAAATCGTGGCCGTCAACTCCCGAAGGATCGTCTGGATCGTGGACGAGTCCAAGGTGGTCGACACCATCGGCCGCTTCCCCCTGCCAGTGGAGGTCATCCCCTTCGGCGAGCGCCACGTTCTGGATCGCTTCAAGGAGCGCGGCTATCACCCGGTCCTGCGGATGGACGGCCAGGGGCAACCGGTTCTGACCGACGAGCACAACCACATCATTGATCTGCATCTGGATCGAATTGATCACCCGCAGGATCTGGCCCAGGACCTGATCACCACCGTGGGCGTCGTGGAACACGGCCTCTTCCTCAACATGGTCGACACGGTCATCGTGGGCGATCCCAACGGACCCCGGGTAATGACCAACGCCAACAAGTAATCGTCAGCGAACCTCTTGCCTCCCGGCTGGAAGCTTCCGACTGCCCAAGACGACCGGCGATGATATACATGAAGCCCCCCGCGTCCATTCGATGCGGGGGGCTTCGTCGGCCCTGATGGGCCAGAAGTCATAAAGTTACTTGCGCTGGTGACGAGTCTTGCGCAGCAGTTTGCGGTGCTTCTTCTTGCTCATCCGCTTGCGGCGCTTCTTGATGACAGAACCCATCCGAGCCTCCGATCCTTAGTTACCTGGAAGTGTCCAACTTGCTTATCGTACACCGCTTACGGGACGACTAGAGCGGGAAGGCCTTGTAGAAGGCCTCCAGCGCAGTCCGCTGGCCCTGGGCACGGAAGACCACGGTATCATTCTGCCAAATGACCAGCACCTTGTGCTCGTCGTCGCCATCCGCCTTCTCCAGGTAGGATCCGGTGACCGTGCCGCCGCTGCGAACATTGCCCGCGGCCAGCTCCTTGCCGGACATGCCCGTGGACTGGCTGTCATAGAGCGCCTTGGCATCCTCGCTCCTGGACCACTGAGCCAGGTGAAGGGTCACATCCCCGCCCGACCTGCCGGTGGAATAGACCAGGTTGTACTCCTCGATAGGCGTACGGGTGCTCCACTCGCTGTCAGAATCCGCTTTGACACGGGCGAACTCTCCCACCGTATCGGGCATGGCCTTGAGCAGCTCGGAAGCCGAGCCGGGCAGGGGCACCGCCGTGGCCTTGGGGCTGCTGGCTTGCGAGGGTTGTGAGGATGTGGAGGCCGGGACCTGGGCAGTGGGCTCTTGGCTGCGCACCGCCCAATGAGGCCAGACAAAGGCCGATAGGAGCACCAGGACCACCACCGCCGCCAGGGCGATGACCAGACCGATCCGTCGACGGCGTTGCCTGGCATGCGCGGAGGAGTCGGAGGAGGACACGGGTGCAGAAGGATTGTCAGCCATGCCTCCATTCTCTCATGGGCAGGGTGTCGGCACTGCGAAGATGCCGTAAAAGCCTGGTTCCTCGTCCCTGAATCCCGATAGCGTGCAGGTATGGCCAAGACGACGACGCAATACGTGTGCACGGAGTGCGGGTGGACCGGCGGCAAGTGGTTCGGACGCTGCCCGGAATGCGGCCAGTGGGGAACCATCGAGGAATTCCATGAAGCCCGTGTCGTAGGTGCAGGCGGGGGGCTGTCCGCATCCGGCGGCAGCCATACGGCACCTGCTCCCCCGAAGAACGGCCTGGCCCGGCCCATCACACGGGTGGGCACGGACCAGGTGAAGCGCATTCCCACAGGATTCGAGGAGTTCGACCGGGTCCTGGGCGGGGGCATCGTACCCGGGTCGGTCATCCTCTTGGCCGGCGAGCCAGGCATAGGCAAGTCCACCCTCCTGCTGGAGACCGCCGGCCGAGTGGCCGACCGGGGCGGCCAGGGAGGCAAGGTGCTCTACATATCGGGCGAGGAGTCCCAGGCCCAGGTGCGGATGCGGGCCAGTCGGGTGGGAGCGCTCAAGGATTCGCTGTTGCTGGCTTCGACGACCGACCTGGCCACGGTGCTCGGGCTGATTGAGCGCGAGAAGCCGGCACTGGCCATTGTGGACTCCGCCCAGACCATCGTCTCCAGCCAGGTCGACGGCATCTCCGGGGGTTCCACCCAGGTACGCGAGGTGGCCATCAGCCTGATAGACATGGCCAAATCACACGACATCCCCATCCTCCTGGTCGGCCACGTGACCAAGGACGGCTCCATTGCCGGGCCCCGGACCCTGGAGCATCTGGTCGATGTGGTCTGCCAGTTCGAGGGCGACTCCCAGACCGCACTGCGCCTGCTGAGAGCCGTCAAAAACCGTTTCGGCCCCACCGACGAGGTCGGATGCTTCGACATGGGCGAGCAGGGCATCGAGGAGGTCAGCGACCCCACAGGGCTCTTCCTTTCCACGACCGGACAGGAGGTGGAGGGCACCTGCGTGACCTTCACCTTGGACGGCCACCGCAGCCTGCCCATCGAGATCCAGGCCCTGGTCACGTCATCTGTTCTGCCCACGCCCAGACGCAACACCAACGGGATCGACGCCAACCGTCTGGCCATGCTGGCCGCGGTGCTCTACCGTCACGGCCGCGTCAACCTGCTGACACGGGACCTGTATGTGTCCACCATCGCCGGCGGGCTGGCCAAGGAACCCGGATGTGACCTGGCCATCGTGGCCGCGCTGGCCAGTGCAGCCAAGTCCCGGCCCATCCTGCGCACGACCTGTGCCATGGGCGAGATTTCGCTGACCGGGCAGGTCAGGCCTGTGCCTCAGCTCAACCACCGTCTGCAGGAGGCCGCCCGTCTGGGATTCACCCGGGCGCTGGTCCCGCCCGACCGGCATTCAGGAGGCCGAAAACCCATCCAGGGACTGGAGGTGGTCGAAGTCACCTATCTGGCCGAGGCCCTGGAGGCTCTGGGACTGGTCTGAACCCGGTGGCAGCTGGTCCCCTACCGCACCCTATGGCACCCGCCTGCCGACTCGTTAACCTGCCGGACTAGGATGGAGTCGCTGGAAGACCGACACCCATCACCATCGCGAGGAGCAGATCAGTATGACCATCTTCACCAGGAAAACCATACGCAGGCTGACGGCGGCCGCACTCACGACAGTCACGCTCATGGCCGGCGCGGCCTGTGGCTCCTCATCGAGCAACAGCGGGCAGTCGGCAGACAAGCAGGACATGACCCAGCAGACCATCAATCCCGGCACCCTGACCATTGCCACCGGGGACCCGGCCTACGCCCCCTACGTGCAGGACAACAAGCCCGAATCCGGCAAGGGATACGAGGCGGCCGTGGCCTATGCAGTGGCAGAGAAAATGGGCTTCGACAAGGCGCACGTCACCTGGACCAGGACCACCTTCGACGCCGCCATCGCCCCGGGAAGCAAGGACTACGACCTGAACATCCAGCAGTTCTCCATCACCCCGGAGCGTCGGCAGGCTGTGGACTTCACTCCCAGCTACTACAACTCCACCCAGTCTCTGGTGGTCAGAAACGACTCCCCATACGCCTCCGCCACCTCCCTTGCCCAGATCAAGGACGCCAAGATAGGAGCCATGGTCGGCTCCACCTCCTACGAGATGGCCCACAAGCTGGTCAAGCCCGACATCGACACCTTCAACGACGACGTGGCCTCATCCCAGGCCTTGGACGCCAATCAGATCGACGCGCTTGTGGTGGACACCCCCTCGGCCGTGACCATGGTCGATTCCAAGCAGGTCAAGAACGCCAGGATCCTCGGGCAGATCAAGGGCTCGCAGGACCCGGAGGGCATGGGCATAGTCCTGCCCAAGGGCTCCAAGCTGACCCCGGCTGCCTCCAAGGCCGTCACCGCCCTGAAGAAGGATGGGACCTTGGACAAGCTGCAGAAGCAGTGGCTGCACGTATACACCTCCCTGCCTATCCTGGGCTGAGAGAAGAAAGGAAACCTTGTCGTTCATGGCCACCTCGGCACAGGACGCGGTCAGCGATATCCAACGGGAGCGGGAACGCTACGGCCGTCGACAGAATCTGCGCTCAGTGGGGATCAGCATCGCCAGCACCCTGGTGTTGGCCCTGCTGATTGCTCTGGGGCTGCACGCCTCACCCGGCTGGCCCCGAGTCAAGCAGTCGTTTTTCTCCGGAGCCTACTTCGCCCAAGCCTTCCCCAAGGTCCTCCAGGGACTCTGGCTCAATCTGGAGGTTCTCTTCTTCGCGGTGATCGGCGTGGCCCTGCTGGGCACCCTGCTGGCCATGATCCGCACCAGCCGGAACCCGCTGCTCTTTCCCCTGCGGGTGCTGGCCCAGGTCTACACCACGATCATGAGGGGCATCCCCATGATCGTGGTCCTCTACCTGATCGGCTTCGGCATCCCCGGCCTGGCCATCTTCAACCGGATTCCGGCAGCCCTGCTGGGCACAGTGGCGATCATCCTCTCCTATTCGGCCTACATAGCCGAGGTGCTGAGAGCCGGCTTCCAGGATGTCGGTCCCTCCCAGAGGGCGTCGGCACGCTCACTGGGCCTGACCTCGGGGCAGACCATGCGTCTGGTAGTCATTCCCCAGGCCCTGCGCAAGGTGGCTCCGGCACTGATGAACGACTTCATCTCCATGCAGAAGGACGTGGGGCTGATTTCGGTTCTGGGTGCCGTCGACGCGGTCAGGGCGGCCCAGATCATCGTGGCCACCTCCTACAACTTCACCCCTTACGTGGTGGCCTCGGTGCTCTTCATCGCCACTTCGGTCCCGTTCATTCTTCTCAACGACTGGTATTCCAACCGGCTGCGCAAGCGCGAACAGAGCGGAGGCATGGTATGAGCGAACAGGCAGGCGCCAATCAGAACCAGCCGGTGCTCCGTCTGGAGGATGTGCGCAAGACCTACCCGGGGGGCAACAAGGTCCTGCGCGACATCTCCATGACCATCATGCCCCATGAGACCGTGGCCCTGCTGGGCCCGTCCGGGTCCGGCAAGTCCACCCTGATGAAGTGCATCAACCTGCTGGAGACCGTCAACGACGGCAGAATCTGGCTGGGTGGCACCGACATCACCGATCCCAGGATCAACCAGGATGCCTGCCGGGCCAGAATCGGCGTGGTCTTCCAGCAGTTCAACCTCTTCCCGCACATGAACGTTCTGAAAAACGTGACGCTGGGAGCCATCAAGGTCCACGGCATGCCCAAGGACCAGGCCAGGGAGCGGGCCCTGGAACTGTTGGACCGGATCGGCATGAGGAAGAAGGCCGGAGCATACCCCGACCAGCTCTCCGGCGGCCAGCAGCAGCGGGTGGCCATCGTCCGAGCCCTGATGACCGACCCGGAGCTGCTCCTGCTGGATGAGATCACCTCAGCCCTGGACCCCATGCTTGTGGGCGAGGTACTGGCCATGGTCTCGGAGCTGACCGCCGGCGGCACCACCATCCTCATGGCCACCCACGAAATGAGTTTCGCCCATCACGCAGCCAACCGGGTGGTTCTGCTGCTGGACGGTGTCATTGCTGAGAACGGAACTCCGCAAGAGGTCATGGACGAGTCGGAGAATCCGCGCACCAGGGAGTTCTTCAGCCACTTCCGAGGGCTGTGACTTCCCAAGTACCTTCAGCTTTCAGTTGGCGGAAAACGCTCTTCCTGCAGCCTTGGTCAGTTCCAGGGTGCGATCGGCATCCAAGGCCAGCTGTCGTTTGAGGGGTTCCTCGCCAGCATACCGTTTCTGACCGCGCAGACGGCTGAGGAACTCCACTCGTACCCGGTGACCGTACAGGTCCACCCAATCCGGCCGGACGGCATTGGCCTCCAGGATTCTCGGCATCTGCTCTCCCGGAGCCAGGAAGGTCTCCTTGGTGCCGATGGAGATGGCAGCAGGCATCCGCCAGGGCGAACCCTGAGCCAGCCGACCCTCCCGGCCCTCCGGCGTCGCCATCGGATCCGTAGACAGTCCCAGGTCGACCAGCCAGCCTGCATAGACTCCATCCGCGGGCATCATCCCCTGGCTGTCGGGAGCGAGATTGGCAGTCGGAAATCCCAAGCGGCGGCCCCGCTGCTCCCCGTGGACCACCGTGCCTTGAACCATGTGCGGCCGACCCAGAATTTCCATGGCCGCATCCACATCGCCGTCCAGAATCAACCGCCGAAGGTGGGAACTGCTCCAGGCTCGCACCCGACGTCGCTCCAGACCGTCAGCGTCAGGCAGGGTGCAGTCGCCTGGGCCCTGGTCGTCCACAACTTCCAGGTTGAACAGTCCAGTGACCGCCAGATCACCTATGGCCTCGATGTCACCGACCCGCCCTGCGCCCATCTGCGCATCGCGGCCCAGGACCAGCGTCCGCATGGCCAGTTGCTCGGTAACCTGCTTGAGGAAGAACCTATAGGACTTGGCTGCAAAGGCCAGCGTGTATCGCACTACCACAACCTGATCCAGCCCCAGCTGGGCCATGAGTCGCAGACGCTCCTCCAGAGGCATGATCTGATCAGGGTCATGGCGAATCAGGTCCAGGGACGGCTCAGTCATGTCATGGCTGTCGGCGTAGCTATGAATCAGTTTGGGACTGGGGTCGAATACCAGAGCCATAGGCCGGTCCTGGCCCTTGGCAGCCAGCTCCACCACCCGGCGCAGGAGGGCCTGATGCCCCCGATGCACACCATCGAAGACACCGATGGCAATCACGCTGGACCGGGCCCCCAAGGTTCCCGGCCACCTGACAATGCCCGACTCATCCGGGCTGACCTGGCTGACCTTCATCCGCTTCCCATCACTTAGCCATGACGGCACCCGTACCCGGGCGCCGAAAATTCCTTAAGCACTGTATTCCCACAGTCGCGCCCTGGCAAGACCCTGAGACCAAACCCGAACCGGCACACTCAGGCCCCGGGGTGAAAGACCACATCCGGCTTGGCCCCACCTCGTGAACTGGGCACCAGGATAGCGGCCAGCCGCTGCCTGTCCTCTGGCCCGGCCAGGGCGGCCGTAGGTCCGGCGACAGGCAGATCCAAGAATCCTCCGTTAGCCACTCTGGCGGCCTGGTCGGCATCCAGGTTCAGGACAGGCATGCTCATACGTGCCGCCTGCGCCAGACTCAGGGAGCCATCCAACATCCCCTCCCTGTCGCGGTCAGGGACCATACGACTGCGGACAATCGTCTGACCCTGTCGGTTCCGGTATGTATGGGGGACCACATGACCGCCCACAACCTTAGATTTGAGGTCGGAATCCTCCAGGTCGAACGGACCTACACGTATCCGTCTTAAGGCGGTCAGGTGGCCACCCAAATCCAGCCGCTCGCCCAGGTCGCGAGCCAGGGCCCTGATGTAGGTGCCACTGGAGCAGGTCACCTCCACATCCGCATCGACCACCCTGGCGCCCTGGTCGGGCAGATCCACACGGCGAAAGTCGAGCAGACAGAAGGATGCAATCCGAATGCGGCGAGGTTCCAGCCTGACCTCCTGGCCCGCACGAGCCAGGTCATAGGCCCGCCTGCCCTTGACCTTGATGGCGGAGAAGGCATCGGGCACCTGGTCGATCCAGCCGGTGAAGCAGCGATCAATCAGATCCTGCAGACCCTGGGCTGTCAGCTCGTCCACCCCCTGCGCAGCTCCTGGACGCACCGGGAGCAAATCCCCGTCCGCATCGTCCGTGGTCGTGCCCAGTCCCAGGCGCATGGTGGCCCGGTAGGTTTTGTCATGGCCCACGATGACCGTCAACAACCGCGTGGCCTGGCCGAATCCAAGGACCAGCAGGCCGGTGGCCATGGGATCAAGGGTCCCGGCATGGCCCACGCGACGCATGCCGAGGCCAGAGCGGACGGCGGCCACCACGTCGTGGCTGGTCACACCGCTCGGCTTGTCAACAAGGATAATGCCCGAGGTTGGCTCATCATGGCCAGAATCCGCCAGGTCCGATAGCTCAGCGGTCGGCTTCATCCACATCCTCCGCCGCAGGTTCATCAGGGACGGGGTCGGACTCATCGGTCTCTTCTTCGTCGTCATGCCGATATGGATCGGGATCGCCGGCATAGCTGGCATTGACCCGTGCCTTGGCCATGGCCTCGTCCCGGCGACGGGCTGCAGTCAGCACATCCTCAATCTCGGTAGCCTCGGCAGGCACCTCATCGTAGATGAAGCGCAGCGTAGGCGTCAGCCGCAGACCGGCCCGGGCACCGACCAGGGTGCGCAGCCTGCCGGAGGCCTGCCGCAGGGCTTGCTGGGCTCGCTTGCGTTCCCCGGCCTCGTGTCCGGACCGGCCCAGCTGGGTCCAGTAGATCTTGGCTATCTGTAGATCGTTGGTGACCCGAACCTCAGTGACGGTGACCCCTGCCAGGCGCTTGTCGTGCATCTGGGACTCCAGCGCAGAGGCCACGACCCGTTGTATCAGGGCCGCTATGCGTACAGCGCGGGGATTTCCAGCCATCATGATTCCTTTCTCGAACCGTCCATGACCAATCTTCGCATTCATGGACATCCGCCCCGGCCAGGGAATACCCGGACCGGGGCGGATCGCCACGGACCATCCCACGCGCGGTCGGATGGTCGACAGGCTCTACTTGCGTTCCACTTCCCGCATCTCGTAGGTCTCGATGATGTCGCCCACCTCGATGTCGTTGAAGGAGCCCAGGTTGATGCCAGCCTCGTATCCTTCGGACACCTCGTTGACGTCGTCCTTGAACCGGCGCAGGGAGGAGATCTCCAGGTCGTTGATGGTGACCACCCCGTTGCGGGCGATGCGAGCCTTGGTGCCCCGCTTGACGGTGCCGTCCTGGACCATGACGCCAGCGATGTTGCCGAACTTGGAGGAACGGAAGATCTCACGAATCTCGGAGTGGGAGGTGGTGACCTCCTCGTACTCCGGCTTGAGCATACCCTTGAGTGCAGCCTCGATGTCCTCGATGGCGTTGTAGATGACCGAGTAGTACTTGATCTCCACGCCCTCGCGGTCGGCCAGATCCTGAACCTGCCTGTTGGGACGGACATTGAAGCCGATGATGACGGCCTTGTCGACCGTGGCCAGGTTGACGTCGTTCTGGGTGATGGCGCCCACGCCCCGGTGGATGACCTGGATCCCGACCTCGTCGGAGACCTCGATCTTCATCAGGGAGTCTTCCAGGGCCTCGACCGAGCCGGAGGAGTCGCCCTTGATGACGATGTTGAGCATGTCCACCTCGGACTTGGCGAACTGCTCCTTCAGGCTCTCCAGGGAGACCACCTTGCGGCGCTTGGCCAGCTGAGCGGCGCGGGCCGAAGCCTCGCGCTTCTCGGCGATCTGACGAGCGGTGCGATCGTCGGGCGCGACCAGGAAGAGGTCGCCGGCCGTGGGCACCGAGGTAAGACCGAGCACCTGGACGGGCGTGGAAGGACCGGCCGCATCCATCTGCCGACCGTTCTCGTCCAGCATGGCTCGCACACGGCCATAGGCCGATCCAGCCACAATGGCATCGCCCACATGCAGGGTACCCTGCTGGACCAGCACAGTGGCCACAGCTCCGCGTCCCTTGTCCAGACGGGCCTCGACCGTGGCGCCGCGAGCGTCCATGTCGGGGTTGGCCCGAAGGTCAAGATCGGCGTCGGCGGTCAGCAGTACGGCCTCCAGGAGCTTGTCCACGTTGGTGCCCAGCTTGGCGGAGATGTCGACGAACATGGTGTCGCCGCCATACTCTTCGGATACCAGACCGAATTCGGTCAGCTGGCCACGCACCTTCTGGGGATTGGCTCCCTCGACATCGATCTTGTTGACAGCAACCACGATGGGTACATGGGCGGCCTGGGCATGGTTGATGGCCTCCACGGTCTGCGGCATGACGCCGTCGTCCGCGGCCACCACCAGGACAGCCACATCGGTCAGCTCGGCACCACGGGCACGCATGGCCGTAAAGGCCTCGTGGCCAGGGGTGTCCAGGAAGGTGATCTTGCGATCCTCCCCGTCCAGGGTGACCGTGGCCTGGTAGGCCCCGATGCGCTGGGTGATTCCGCCAGCCTCCTGGGTGGTCGTGTTGGTCTTGCGGATGGTGTCCAGCAGCCGGGTCTTGCCATGGTCGACGTGGCCCATGACCGTGACCACCGGAGGCCTGGGCTGCAGGTTCTTGTCGTCCTGGTCCTCGCGTTCTTCGTCCAGGTTGATGTCGAACTGCTGAAGAAGCTCCTTGTCCTCCTCCTCGGCGGAGACGATGCGGATCTTCCACCCGATCTCGTCGCCCAGAATCTGGAAGGTGGCCTCATCCAGGGACTGGGTGGCCGTAGCCATCTCGCCCAGGTGGAAGAGCACCGTGACCAAGGCAGCGGGGTTGACGTTGATCTTGTCAGCCAGGTCGGCCAGGGTGGCGCCCTGGCGCAGCTTGACGGTACGCCCATTGCCTGCTGGGATGCGCACGCCGCCGATGACGGGTGCCTTCATCTCCTGGAATTCGTGCCTCTTGGCCATCCGGTTCTTGCGGGCCTTGGAGGACTTGCCTCCCTGGCGACCGAATGCTCCAGCAGCGCCGCCGCGACCGCGACCACCACGGCCTGAACCGCCGCGGAAGCCACCTGATGGTGCCGACGAAGCGCCGCCGAAACGACTGCCGCCGCCCTGATGCGTCTGCTGGCCTGGACGGTTATGGCCCCACTGCCCTGGACGGGCGCCCTGCCCGGAACGGCCGCCACGACCGTTACGGAATCCGCCCCGGCCCCTGCGTGAGTCGTTGACGGTGGGCCGGGCCATAGGATGCGGCCTGGGGATATCCGAAGGCATGGGGGCCTTCATCCCCTGCTTGCGGCTGAAAGGATTGTTGCCTGGACGAGGCGTGGATGCTCCCGGCCGTGCACCATGACGCGTCGCCGCAGCATTGGAACCGCCGGGACGACCGTTGTTGCGTGAGCCCTGGGGGCCGGGCCTGCCCATGGCTGAAGGCTTGGGCCCACGGGACTGGTTGCGCGGCTCATGCTCGTTGCGGTTGCCCTGAGGGGCACCAGGCTTGGGGAAGTGGCCACCAGGACGCTGCTGACCCCGTGGCGCCTCGCCGCCGGCCGAGGGCCGACGGTTCTGTCCAGGCTTGGGCCCAGGTGTGGATTGCTGGGTGCCGCCGGACTGCGGGCGGCCATGCTGACCCTGGCCGCTTCCATGATTAGGGTTGCCGGGGCGGGCATTTCGTGCAGCGGCCTGACCGGCGTCGCCCTGTCCCTTCTGAGGGAAAGCGTTCTTGAGTCGACGAACCACAGGGGCCTCGACAGTGGAGGATGCGGACTTGACGAACTCGCCCATGTCCTTCAATTTCGCCAGAACAGTCTTGCTGTCTACGCCAAATTCCTTGGCCAGCTCATACACGCGTGCTTTGGGCACTTACTTTCTCCTTACCGGACCGCGCATATGACCGGCGCGATCACTCTTTCATGACGGCGAACATATCCTGTCTCATCGTGCGACCATGATCGTGTTACCTCGTCTCTGTGCCGGGGCCGACGGCATGAACCTCCGGACTCGGGATACCGGGTCCAGCATACTCGCGTCGTCGGATGTTTGCTCTCAGGCGTCTTCACCAGCAGCCGAAGCCGATTGCGCCTGCAGTTCACGCAGTTTTTGCTGGTGAGCCTCCTCGGACTCGATGCCAATCTTCCATCCGGTCAGCTTGGCGGCAAGACGGGCGTTCTGGCCCTCTTTACCAATGGCCAGGGAGAGCTGGGCATCCTTGATGAAGGCGATGGCCGTGCGGTTGGACTCGCTGACGATCTGCACCTGGCGGACCACGGCCGGAGACAGGGCCGCAGCCACAAATTCGGCGGGATCCTTGGACCAGTCCACAATG
Source organism: Bifidobacterium sp. W8104 (assembly GCF_016100735.1). NCBI lineage: Bacteria > Bacillati > Actinomycetota > Actinomycetes > Bifidobacteriales > Bifidobacteriaceae > Bifidobacterium > Bifidobacterium sp. W8104. Next base: position 1,415,857 of record NZ_JACFRW010000001.1, on the reverse strand, counting down.
TCGATCTTCTCAGGTCCCAGGTTCTCCATGACGGCACGGACGCGAGCGCCGGCAGGACCGATCAGCGCGCCCTTGGGATTGACCCCCTTGGCGTTGGCACGGACCGCGATCTTGGTTCTGGCACCGGCCTCACGGGCAATGGCCATGATGGAGACCGCACCGGAGACCAGCTCGGGCACCTCCCGCTCAAAAAGGCGGCGAACCAGCTCCGGGTGGGAACGTGACACGATGATTTCCGGCCCCTTGAGCCCACGGGAGACATTGACCACGTAGACGCGGATCCGCTGGCCGTGCCGGTAATGCTCTCCAGGCACCTGCTCGCGGCGGGGCAGAATGGCCTCGACATTGTCCACGGCCACATGCACATTGCCGGGATCGCTGGCATCCTGCTGCACGATTCCGGTGATCAGATGGCCCTTCTGGCCCGAGAAAGCTCCGAAGACCCGCTCATCATCGGCCTGTCGGAAAAGCTGACGGATGACCTGGCGGGCCGTGGAGGCTGCCAGCCGATCGAAGTCCTTCGGTGTGTCGTCGTATTCCTCGCCCAGATCATATCCCGGTTCGGGTTCTTCCGGCGTGGGCTCGCGAGCAATCTCGTCCTGCGCCCAGATGGTAAAAGTCCCCGCACGTTCGTCCAGCTCCACACGTGCGTGTTTGGCTGCATGAGGCGACTTCTGGTAGGCAAGAAGAAGAGCCTCGCCCAGTGCTTGATCCAAGGTCTCGGCATCAATCCCTTGTTCGTGTGCCAGCTGATGAATTTCAGCCAGGTCCAGTTCCATGTCAAGACCTCCTATGAAGTTATTCAGACCGTGCTTCTTTTAGTCTGCAATGCCTACTATTCTAGCCTTTCATGCAGACACTGCCGGTTCCTGAACACCAAGGGTGGGCGAGTCGTCGGCCAGCGATCCTGGCAAGACGAATGAGGGCCGGCATCGCAGTTCTTCTGCTGGCTGTCACCATCTCAGGATGCGCGCCCTCGGCGGTGCATGTCAGCCAGCACGACCCTGACAATCTCCGTCCCACAGCCTGTGAGCAGGCATGGACGCGAGCCCGGCAGTCGGAACGACTTCAAAAAGATCAGGCAAACAGCCGGGCCCAGGCCTGGATCCAAGCGGCCCGTGAATGCCCTGCTCGCCTGGACGAAGCCACGGTACACGCAGCCCAGGCTTTGGCAGCCTCCCAGGACGGACAGGCCAATCGTCAAACAGCCACGTTGAGGCTGGTCCAGGCTGCGCAGCAGTTGGATCCACTGGCCAAGGCACTGCCAGTCGAATTGGCTGATCAGGCCATTACAGGTGAAGATCGTTCCGGGTTCGAACTTTCGGTGCTCGCAGCGCGCAAGACGGATGCCGCGTGGATGCTCACCCTGGCCGATGCGCACACTGCGGCTGCGCAGATTCTGGTTGGTCACGCCAAGCACGATCCCCGGCAGGGGGTCTATCCCACCACTGATCTGCTGGCGCACCCGGATGAGTGCATCGACCCCGCCAACGGAATACAGACTCCTACCCCTGCCCTGATCGAGATGGATACGGCCCGGACCCTCCTGGCCGTGGGGAAGAAACTGAACGGCTCCTCGGGCACCATACGAACTGATGCCAGCCAGAACGCGAAAAGCCACCAGCAGGCCACATCGGCCCTGGTCGACATGATCGTAGCCCACATGTCCATGGCCATGAACCTCGGCTACCCGGCCACGTCGTCAGCCCTGCTGCAGGCACCAAAGCACTAACGTCCAGGCCGGGCCACCCCATCCGTAGGTTGCACTGATCGCACTCGCAGGTTTCCTCATATGCATATACGAGCAACCCTGGCAACTCATGCCCAAAACCTGACCAATCGTGAAGATCGACCATCAAATAAAACAGATTCACTATTACTTACTGCGCAAATTTCACAAACATTGAGGGTGGCGTCAAAATCTCAGGTGGTGATATTATAGAACGTGTTCCACAGGAACATTCCCAAGGAACGCAGGGGGGTATGAACCCGTGCAATGCAGGAGGCGACCTGGTGCTGGCCACCACATCGCCTTCTGCATTGGACGGTCTTTTCATCTGCTCGGTATCGCGGCTCATGGCCAAGCCGGACCAAGTAGCCAAAGAGGGCATACGGAGGACCAATCCCGTCTGACAGTCCATAAATCAAACGACGAGTGTCATTTTCTCAGTTCCCCGCAAAAAGCCGGTCTTACATGGACTGCATACCGGCAGCGATTACGAAACTTGATGCTCCAAGTGAGCCACTGCAACTGAGCAAGGCGGCAACAGGATCAAACATAAAAGACCCCGACCGTCGGGCCGGGGCCAATGAGGGCGGTTGAGGCGAGATTCGAACTCGCGGAGGGAGTTGCCCTCACACGCTTTCGAGGCGTGCTCCTTAGACCGCTCGGACACTCAACCATGGTCGTTGCCCGACACTGCCGAACAACAACTTTTCTATTATGCCACAGAGTCCCTACCTGGCAAGCGGCGTGGCGCAGTCAACCGTCACCGCGAACGACCCTGATGTCAAAGTGTACGGCGGGCTCGGATGGCCTGCGCCCGTTCAGCAAGCTGGTCATCAGGCGGGTAGGCCACATGTTCCAGAGTCAGGCCCCGAGCATCTATGGGACCGGTGGAGCCTTCACGCAGGGGGTGGGCCACCTTGTCGGCGAACCATTGCACGGACCGGCGTCCCTGGCCCACCTGAATGCAGGCCGCGACCAACGAGCGGACCATGTTATGGGCAAATGCATCGGCTACAATCCGAAAGACGGTAAGCCCGGACTCCATGAAGTGCGGAAGGTATCCGACCGCACTCCGCCCTGGATCAGCCCCGAACAGATTTATGGTGGGAACCTGGTCCCAGTGTGCTGCCAAGACCTTGCGGATGGTCGTGCCGCCGGGGTTTGGTCTGGCGAAGGACCCGAAGTCATGCAAGCCGATGCACTCCGCTGCAGCCTCGTTCATGGCTTGCAGATCCAGGCTCCCCTCCAGGTCCAGCACATAGCCCCGCATGCGTGGATCCCCCGGCTGACCCCCCTGGCTGACACGGTACAGGTAGGTGCGCTCCAAGGCAGAGAAGCGGGCATCGAAGCCGGTAGGGGCCAATCTGAGACCGAGCAGGACGATGTCAGCAGGCAACAGGTGCCGGAGACGGCGTTCCAGGGCCGAAGCACCATCGACCCCCATATGTCCCCTGCAGGCCTCGAGCACAGTTTCAGGAATATCCAGGTGCGCCACTTGATGAGATGCGTGGACCCCGGTATCGGTCCTTCCCGCCACGACCAGTCTTGGCTCCCAGACGACTTGTCTGTGGGCAATCCCGCCTTGTGATCTACGCACCCCAGTGATCAAGGACAGGGCATGTTCGATGCAGCCCTGGACCGTGCGGAGTCCTGGCTGCCGGGCCCAGCCATGGAAGCCACCTCCGTCGTAGGCCAGATCCATGCGCAGCCTGACAAGGGACATCTTCCCTTCCTGATCCTCCATCAAGACCTCCCTGGCGCCAATGACAAACGGGGCCGGAGAGCCATGCTCCCCGACCCCGTCATCGAATGCAATGACCGATTACTCAGCGGCCTTCTCGACATCCTCGGCCACGTCGGCATCTTCCTCGGCCTGGGCCTCGGTCTGATCCGCCTTGTCAGCGGTCTGCTCCAGATCCTCGGCGGCCTTGTCGGCCTGGGCCACGTCCTGATCGGTTTCATTGGCCTCGACGGCCTGGTCGACAGCGTCCTTGGCAGCGCCTTCGGCGACGGCGGCATCGGTGGCTGCGGCCACCTCGGCGTTGTCGTCCTTGGCGGCCACCTTGGCAGCGGACTCAGCCTCCTTGACGACGGCCTTCTTGGCCGACAGGGGCTCGGTTACCAGCTCGATCACAGCCTGGGGGGAGTTGTCTCCGCGGCGGGGCGCGATCTTGGTGATGCGGGTGTATCCACCCTCACGCTGCTGCATCTGTTCGGCGATCTGGGTGAACAGGATGTGGACCACGGACTTGTCACGGATGACACGCATGACGCGGCGACGGGCGGACAGATCCCCGCGCTTGGCGAAGGTGATCAGCCGCTCGGCCAGCGGACGCAGGCGCTTGGCCTTGGGCAGGGTGGTCGTGATACGGCCGTTGGCGAAGAGGCTTGTGGCCATGTTGGCCAGCATCAGCCGCTCGTGCGCCGGGCTGGAGGCCAGACGTGGGCCCTTGCTAGGTTTTGGCATTGGATTATCTCCTTACGGTCCGGGAGGACAGGTGGGCATACGCCCGAACATCCGACTTCCCGGCATTTCTGTCAGCAGGCGACGGAACCCTTCCCCCTCGCCCGCTCATACGAAGGCTGCTACCCTTCACTCGTCATCAGGCGAGAAGAAGGTGCCTCCCTCGAGATTATTGGTGTCGAAGCCCAGCGGGGAGGCCTTCAGCGACAGCCCCATGCCCTCAAGCTTCTCCTTGACCTCGTCGATCGACTTCATACCGAAGTTGCGGATGTCCAGCAAATCCTGCTCGGTATGCGAGACCAGCTCGCCGATGGTATGGATTCCTTCGCGCTTGAGGCAGTTGTAGGAACGCTGCGTCAGGTTCAGGTCCTCAATCGGCACGGACATCTGCGGATCGGCCTCTTCCACCACAGGCTCGGGTCCGACCTCCACGCCCTCAGCCTGGGTGTTGAGTTCGCGGCAGAGGCCGAAGAGCTCAACCAGGGTCGACCCGGCGGATGCCACCGCGTCACGCGGCGAGATGGCGGGCTTGGTCTCCACATCCAGGATCAGCTTGTCGAAATCCGTGCGCTGCTCGACACGGGTGGCCTCGACCTTGTAGCTGACTTTGAGCACAGGAGAGTAGATGGAATCGACCGGGATGCGGCCAATCTCATCGTTGTCCTGCTTGTTGAGCTGGGCCTGGACGTATCCACGCCCACGCTCCACCGTAAACTCGATCTCCAGCTCTCCATCCTCGGCCAGGGTCGCGATATGCAGATCAGGATTGGCCACGGTGACGCCGGCCGGCGGGGTGATGTCCCCGGCGGTGGCCTCGCCCTTGCCGCTCTTGCGCAAATACATGACCACGGGCTCGTCGTACTCGCTGGTCAGCACGATGCCTTTGATGTTGAGCAGGATCTCAGTGACGTCCTCCTCCACACCTGGCAGCGTGGTGAACTCGTGCAGGGCACCCGAGATGCGGACCGAGGTCACAGCCGCACCGGGTATGGAGCTCAGCAGGGTACGACGCAGGGAGTTGCCCAGGGTGTACCCGAATCCCGGCTCCAGGGGCTCGATTGTGAAACGGGAGCGCTGGGCATTGACGACTTCTTCAGTAAGAGTCGGACGCTGTGCAATAAGCACTGTTGCTATCCTTTCAGCTCCGACCGGTGGTGCACTCACCGGTCTTCGCGGGTGGATTCATGGGTTTTCTAGTGCTCAGACGCGACGGCGCTTGGGAGGACGAACGCCATTGTGTGCCTGTGGGGTCACATCGGAGATGGAACCGACCTCCAGGCCTGCGGACTGCAGGGAGCGGATGGCGGTCTCACGGCCCGAACCCGGGCCCTTGACGAAGACATCCACCTTCTTGACCCCATGCTCCATGGCCTTGCGGGCTGCGGATTCGGCGGCCATGCCCGCTGCGTAAGGAGTGGACTTGCGGGAGCCCTTGAAGCCCACGTCACCACCTGAAGCCCAGGCCACTACAGCACCGGAAGGATCGGTGATGGAGATGATGGTGTTATTGAATGTTGACTTGATATGCGCCTGCCCGACCGGAACCGACTTGCGATCCCGACGACGAGGCTTGCGCGCGGCCTGCTTTGCTGCTGCCATTGATCCTCGTTTCCTTGTCACGAATAACTGATTGCTAGTACGAACCATCGGGGACCCTCATCCCCGCTTCGCATACGGCCTTACTTGGTCGCCTTCTTCTTTCCGGCGACGGTGCGCTTGGGTCCCTTGCGGGTGCGGGCGTTGGTCTTGGTCCGCTGGCCGCGCACAGGCAGGCCCCGGCGGTGGCGCTGGCCCTGGTAGCAATTGATCTGGATCTTACGGCGAATATCAGCGTCGATCTCACGACGCAGATCACCCTCGATCTTGTAGTTTCCCTCGAGGTAATCACGCAGCGTAATGAGCTGCTCGTCCGTGAGATCCTTGACGCGGGTGTCCGGATTCACTCCGGTCGCGGCAAGTGTTTCCTTGGCGCGAGTACGGCCCACACCGAAGATGTAGGTGAGAGCTATCTCTATGCGCTTCTCGTTGGGGATGTCGACTCCGGCAAGACGTGCCATTGCGATTCCTTTTTGTTCTACGCAGGTCGTGCACCGAGTCTTCCGGTCTCCCGGCCCGGGCCTGCGCACCCGGGGTTCAGCCTGTCGGCTGTGACTCAGCGCCTTTGGTGTTCGTTGCCGCTGGGAATCCGCTCAGCCCTGGCGCTGCTTGTGGCGTGGGTTTTTGCAGATCACCATGACGCGGCCGTGACGACGAATCACGCGGCAGTTCTCGCAGATTCTCTTCACACTAGGGCTGACCTTCATGGTTTTCCTTTGCTTGTGTACCTTGTTACTTGTACCGGTACGTAATCCGTCCGCGGTTCAGATCGTAGGGACTCATTTCGAGCACCACCCGATCCTGGGGCAGAATGCGAATGTAATTCTTACGCATCTTGCCGGAAATGGTGGCCAGCACCAGGTGCTTGTTCTCGAGCTCGACGCGGAACATCGCATTGGGGAGGGCCTCGACCACACGCCCTTCCACCTCGATCACACCATCTTTTGCCATAAGCCTTCTATCCGATCCTCGGCCGGTTACACAGCGCGCCGAAAGACACGCCAAATGGCAAGTATAGCATTGATGGGCCCAAAATTGGGCAATAGCGTGTTGACACGACAAAAGGGCCGTCTGAACGGCTGTCGCTCAATCAGTATAGCAGTCGTTCAGACGGTCCGATAAGGACCCGAATTCCTCAGTCCTCGATGGCGATGTTCTGCGTGTTGTCAGCCGGCTCGATGCTGGTCTTGGGCAGGGTCACCTCAAGGGTGCCGTTGGCATAGTGGGCATGAATGTCCTCCTGACGGACCTTGTCGCCCACATAGAAGCTGCGGGAGCAGGACCCGGTGTAGCGCTCACGCCGAATCCACCGTCCCTGGTCGTCCTTGTCGCCCTGGTCACTGTTCTTCTGGGCGGAGACAATCAGGTAGCCGTCCTCCAGACGCAGACCGATGTCCTTCTTGTCGAAGCCGGGCATGTCGATGGAGAGCTGGTACTGTCCGTCCTTCTCACGTACATCCGTGTTCATCAGGGGGCTGTTCAGCGCGTTCTTGGCGCCCTGACCCTGCCGACGCCCGTCACGCCAGTTGTTGAAGAAGGGATCGTCGAAGAAGTCGCCGAAGATCGAATTGTTCATCAATGCGGGAAACATAGCCATAATCGCATCTCCTGATTCTGTAAGTCAATAGTTTTCGCAGACCGGAACCCCAGGCGGACATCCTGACCTGTCCTCCCGGGCTCCCTGCCCTTCACTTTGTCCAAACCGCAGGCCTCGGGTTCCATGCCCGATGTTCACCCAAGGAATAAAAGTTGAGTCATAGAGACTCAACTTTCGCTAGCAGCCTTGATTGCTCATCCTTGCTCTCTCATTCTTCGGGCCTTGAACGACCACATGTCAGACATTAGGGGCCAAAATTCTTGTGACGTAACTTTGAGGCATTTACCATAGAATAAGATTCCGCCAGCCCCCGTAGGCTCTTGAGGGCGGACCCAATCGTGTGTGGACCGGACGGACCGGCCATTCCTAGTCAAAGGAGCTCAGATGCTCACCAACGAATACATCAAGCGCGTCTACCAGCAGGTTGAGAAGCGCGACGGCGACCAGCCGGAATTCCTGCAGGCTGTGCGTGAAGTTTTCTCCAGCCTGGAGCCCGTGGTGGAGCGGCATCCCGAGTATGAGGCCAACGGCGTGCTGGAGCGCCTGGTCGAGCCCGAGCGTGCGGTCAAGTTCCGTGTGGCCTGGACCGATGACCAGGGCCATGTCCAGGTCAACCGCGGCTACCGGATCCAATTCAATTCGGCCATCGGCCCATACAAGGGCGGCCTGCGCTTCCACCCGACCGTGACCGAGTCGGTCATCAAGTTCCTGGGCTTCGAACAGATTCTGAAGAATTCGCTGACCGGGCTGCCCATGGGCGGCGCCAAGGGCGGGTCCGACTTCGACCCCAAGGGCCGTTCGGATGCCGAGGTCATGCGTTTCTGCCAGGCCTTCATGACCGAGCTGCAGCGCCACATCGGGCAATTCACCGATGTGCCGGCCGGCGACATCAACGTGGGATCGCGCGAGATCGGCTACCTGTTCGGCCAGTACAAGAGAATACGCGACGAATACTCGGGCGTGCTGACCGGCAAGGACCTGACCTTCGGCGGCTCCCTGGCCAGGACCGAGGCCACGGGATACGGCCTGTGCTACTACACCCAGGAAGCCCTGCAGACGCTGCGCAAGGATTCCTTCCAGGGCAAGACCGTCGTCATCTCCGGTTCGGGCAACGTGGCCATCTTCGCCACCGAAAAGGCCCAACAACTGGGTGCCAAGGTGGTGACGGCATCTGACTCCAACGGATACGTCTACGATCCCAACGGGATTGACCTCGACGTCGTCAAGGACATCAAGCTGGGTCACCGCGGCCGAATTCGCGAGTATGCGGACCGCGTGGACTCCGCTGAGTACCACGAGGGCTGCAAGGGTGTCTGGACCGTACCCTGCGACATCGCCCTGCCCTGCGCCACACAGAACGAAATCGACGAGGAATCCGCAAAGACCCTGGTCGCCAACGGATGCACCGTGGTCTGCGAGGGTGCCAACATGCCCTCCACCCCCGAGGCCATCCAGGTCTACCAGGATAACAAGGTGCTCTACGGGCCCGCCAAGGCGGCCAATGCCGGCGGCGTGGCAGTCTCCGGTCTGGAGATGAGCCAGAATTCGCTGCGCCTGCAGTGGACCTTCGACGAGGTGGACCAGCGGCTCAAGGACATTATGACCGGGATCTTCCAGAAGTCCTACCAGGCCTCCAAGGAATACGGGCATGAGGGCGACCTGATGCTGGGCGCCAATGTGGCCGGCTTCACCAAGGTGGCCGATGCCATGGTGGCCCAAGGCATCCTCTGAGATAGGACTCAGCCCATCCGGACAGAAGGGGCCCGACCTGCAGAAATTGCGGGTCGGACCCCTTATTGCACTTTGGCGGACAGCGGGACTCAGGCGACCAGCTGGTCGATGACCTCGGGATCGATCCGTTGGCGCGGGTTGAAGTCCTCGGAGCCCAGATACCGATAGATGCTGGACTGAAGGGCCCGAGCCTCCGGATATTCGGTCAGATTCTGCAGGCCCATGGAGGAGAGCAGAAGCCGACCCCTGCCGCAACGGCATTCCAGCAGCTGCGTCATGGGTCGCAGGTAGGCGTAGCTGTCCATCTCGGTGATGATGGACTGGTAGCGCTCGGGCAGGATGATGGCCCGCTGGGTGGCCATGGGCCACCACTGCCAGTCAGTGTGCGAGTCGGTCGGAAAATCTGCGAAAACAGGGTGGTCGGACTGAATGAGCTGCCCCATGGTGCCGCTCTGTTCCTTGAACGTTCCCACCGACCAGAAGTCCGTGGAGAAGTGAGCCTGAACGGATCTGGGCAGGGACTGGGGTGTGGAATCGGGACTCAGATAGACCGTGCCCCCCTGATCCAGGACCCGACGCGCCTGCCGGTCGAACCTCCTGGCCTCGTACAGACCGTCCGGCCGGTCAGGCTGGCTGTCCTGGTAGACCCAGACCGGATAGACGTTGGTCACACCGTCGAGCTCCAGACTCAGACGGCAGCGTTGGTTGCCTCCAACTCCGTCCAGAGGTAGTTCGAAGGCCCCCAGTTCGGTCAGCTTGCCCACCGGACATGTGACCTGACGGAAGACACGCTCCTGATCAACCCCCCGGCCCTGCAACCGCAGCCGCAGATCACCCTGCAGCGTACGTCGGCCGTAGTTGGCCACCTTGACCGTCCCTGAGAGCTTCTCCCGGCTGGTATAGGCGTAGCGGTCCATGACTGCCAGCGGCAACTGGTCGGTGAAGAAGGACCGGAAGCGTTCAGGGCGGGCGAAGGGAAAGCGCTTGGGGTGTAGATGGGCATCCATCATGCCCACCAAAGCCGTGCCTTGTCCGGGGAAGTCCTGAAGACCCAGCAGCGATAGCCCGGACATGGAGGGGGTTCGCAGGACGGACTCCACCTCCTCCCGGTAGCAGATCCGCGACAGTTCGCCTGTAGCGGCCACCCAGTCCAACCAGGTACGCCGGTCTAGGCCCGATTCACGAACCCTGTCACGGATCATTTCGTAATTGTCAGGACGGGTGACCCCGGTGAACTCTTCAATCTCCCGGAAGTCAGGCAGCACCTCATACTGCCCTACCTCGAATCCATAGACCGGCACCTCGCACTCTTTGCGGACTTCCTGCATGGAGTCCTCGAAATTGTGGGCAGTGCCCGGATGAACCGCGTTGGTGGACCCACGCATGTTGGCAAAGCAGCAGCGCAGGTCGTGGCCCTTATAAGACTCAGAAGTGTAGACCTCGTTGCAGCCGTCGCTGCCAAGTTGGCCATAGTGCGGGTTGGAGGAATTGGCATAGAGTCGGGTATCGTCAATGCTCCGGGCATCCTCAATCAGCTGAGCCATGCGCTGGTGACCGGCCGCATCCGCCCACAGCTCGTTGCCCAGGGTGAGCATGACGAAGGAGGGATGGTTGGCCAGGAAGAGCAGTGTCTGCTCCAGTTCGGTGCGATAGTAGCGATAACTGACATCCTCCTGGAAGGCATGATGGCAGTCCCAGTGCGAAAGCTCGGGCTGCATCATCATCCCCATCCGGTCCGCCGCGATGAAGGCTGCCTCAGGAGGGCAGTGTGAATGGAATCGGACCACATTCACTCCGTATGACCGGTAGGCCTTCAGAATATGGATCCAGGAGCCCACGTCCATGGGCGGGAAGCCGGTCTGCGGAAACTCAGCGCAATTGGCCTCGCCACGCAGGAAGAAGGCCCTCCCGTTCAGCGCCAGTCTCCCCTGCTGATCGGCCGAGAAGTCGCGGATGCCGAAATCCGTGCTGACCCGCGAGAGCACCCTGGCTCCGTCAGGCGTCAGGAGTTCAACTGTTATGCAGTGCAGACAGCCCTGGTATTCGTCCCAGCGATTCGCCCGGGCATCAAGCTGCAGATCGGACCAGGTCAGTGTTCGCCGCCCGGGTTCCAGGTCCGCAGCGACCTCCAGAGGCTGGGCCAGCGCATCGGAAGAGAGCCTCAGGCGACCATGGAATCCTTGTCCCGAATCCACATCGGCCTCTACGGTCAGCGCATCACCATGGGGGTAGGCACGAACCCTGTCTATAAAGGTATCCTCCTCCACACGCAGGTCGATGTTCCCCAGAAGCCCGTTCCAGTTGGTCTGGGTGTGGTCAGTGGCGGTCGAGGAATCCAGGATGGCGTCGTGGGGCATGCCCTGGTAGGCGTTGTCGGAATCCACCTGCAGCAGGTCATCGCCCTTCAGCAGCCCAGTCAGCTCGAAGACATGCGGCGTGTTCAAGGTCTGGGGGCGATAGGGCTCAGCCGGATGTTCGCCGACCCTGACCTCCAGGCGGCGAGCGCGCTCCACCTCGAAGAAGATCCTCCGCCCCGGCTGTGGGGTCCATCGGATCTGCCGGGACAGCCTGACCGTCCCTTCAAAGGTATGCCGCCTGGTCAGCCGAGAACCGATGGGGCCGGGCTTGTCACTGCCATAGTTGGCGGACAGCTCCTGATCATCATGTCCGAGTCCGTTGGTGTCCAACGTGCCTGGCAGCAGGACGGTCCCCTGCAGCTCAGACGGGGACTCAACCCACCAGGCTCCGGTCAATGCCACCTTGGTCATGCTTTCCTCCCGGTAAGAATTGCCCTGTGGTCCAATTCATCAGTGAACAGCCCGGCCTGAATATGGCCGGCATCCAGTTCCAGCACCTGCTTCAGGCACTCCCGAGCCTGATCGATCTGCCCTGTGCCGATGCGCGCCAGGGCCATCAGGTAGAGGCAGTGGACCCGGTTCATACGGGTATAGTCCGCATCGAAGGTCAGGAAGTCGGGCAGGGAGACCGCGAAGTAGTCCTTTTCCACGTGGTCGTCCAAGTGCTGCTCGCCGAAGTCCAGCAGCCGGTAGTAGCAGGCGTTGGCCGGACCCTGCTCGCCCAGGGCCTGATGGGCCAGCCCCTGGAAGAGGACCATCTCAGCGGGTTGGTCGTTGTAGTAGAGCGACTCCCCCACCTGCCCCGAGCCCAGGCAGGCCAGACGGAACTCCTGATTCGCAGCTTCCTGGTCACCTGCTGATCGTCTGACCAGCCCAAGGTAGTAGTGCAGATCGTTGTCCTTCTGACCTTCCAGTTTGCCTTCGCCCAGGTTCTCCGGATAGGTCATGGCTCGCTCCAGCAGATCAGCAGCGCGGTCCCAGTCCTTGGCCGCCATGGCGTCTTTGGCCATCAGTTTCAGGGAGATTCTGTATTGGGCGGTGATCTTGCCCTCGCCGCCCTCCCAGGGATGGAAGTGCCGGCCGCTCATCAGCCGATAGGCCCGTTCGTAGCCGCCAGTCTGATTGAGCAGACTCAGGTATTCGATGTACAGATCGTCCCTGCGGGCCACAACCTCCGGATGCTGCTCGAATTCTTTCAGTCGCCGGGCAAAGCTCCAGCCCATCAGCCTGTGGAGCTGATCCCGCTCCAGAAAGACCCGGGCATCTTCGGGATCCAACCGGCAGGCGGTCTCGATTGCCTGATCGGCGGCCTGCCAATCGTGTCTCTTGTTGCCATAGGCGATGGCCAGGTTGCGGTGGACGGTGGCGAAGTCGGGGTCCAGTTGCCGGGAGTGCTCCCAGAGCTTGATGGCCCGGTCCGTCAGAGACTTGTCGTAGTAGAGGCAGCCCAGATAATAGGCTGCCTTGGGACCGTCGACCAGGGTCATGGCCGTGCGCAGGGGGGCGATATCATCCAAGGAATTGGGGAAGCAGTAGTCCGAAGGCGCGGCCTCAGCGGCTTGGAAGGCCTGAAGGGCCTGATCCTTCCGACCCAGCAGGTGCAGATACCAGCCTTGATAATACCGGACCATGGGCTGCTGCTGATCGGCCTGGCCCAGCAGCTGCAGCGCCTCCTCATAGGCGCCGAATGCCGCATAGTCTCGTGCCGTCCGCAGCAGGTTGAGGTAATCCCCGCGCATCAGGCTGGACAGCTCGTCCGGATCACCGCCTGCCAAGACCCGCTCGTAGCCGGATACGAAGTCGAACCGATCCAGGGCAAGATTCTCGCGGACCACTTGGTCCGCCTGATCCTGCCTGCCCAGCCGACGCAGCAGATAGGCCTTGAGCCCACGAGCCCTGATGTTGTCGGTGTTGCGGGTCAGGGCACGCTGGACGAAGTCCAGAGCCTGCTCCAGCTGGCCGCGACATGCCGTGATGCAGGCCAGGCAGAAGAAGGCCCGTTCCTTTTGCGCATCATCCCAGGTGGCCTTGTAGAAGGCGTCGTAGGCCTGGTCCATTCGTCCCTGATAGCTCAAGGCGAGGCCCAGATTGTAATGGGCCTCGGAATCATAGGGTTGGCTGTTACGCCAGGTCAACCGCCTGATGGCCGTGAGGAAGTGCCGCTCGGCTCCGGCGAAGTCGCCGCGTCGAAGCAGGAGTCGGCCGTAGGCGTTGTTGATGCGGGCATCGCCCGGGTCACGCTTGAGCCCCTCCAGGTAGTAGGGATCAGGCCGGTAGGTGGCGTGGCGGTACTGTTCCAGGTGCAGACCGGTCAGCAGCAGTTCCTCGTTGGTGGCGATACGTTCCGGCCGATCGGCGGCCTGTGCCGGCTCGGGAATCCTTCCGCCGGCGGGCGGCTGTGGACGATAACTGACCAGAAGCCGTCCTTGAGCGTCCTCCACCCGGGCTGTCAGTGCAGTGGCCGGACGATCACCTGTCTCGAATTCGGCCCTGACCTGATTGTCGGGGCCGAGGGTGCCCTGCCACTGGTAGAGGATGGATCCGTCATCTGCAGCGACCTGGACACGCGCATCCTTTTGAACCCGTGTGGCGTAGACGGTGACTCGCCCCTGCCCGGCCTTCAGTCCCTGGGCCTCGATCCCCTCATGCTCTCCGCCAGCTCCGAAGGTCTGCTCGGGGCCGACCTCCAGGTTCAGGGCCGCATCCACGCTGGCGTTCTTGACCAGCCCCACCTGCTTGTAGGGCATGAAGTACTGGGTGAAGGTCTTGCCCTCGTAGGGCTTGAGCCAGGTGAAGTCCGGCTGGTTGTCGGTGAAGACCCCGGTCATCAGCTCCACGTAGGGGCCGTCGGCATCGGTCAGATTGCGATCCCAGGCGTGGCCGAAGTCCCCGCAGCCCCAGGTCCACTGCTTCTTGCCCGGGGAGATGTGATGGTCAGCCACATGCAGAATGCCCGCCTGCCGGGAGAAATCGTAGCCGCCGACGAAGTCATAGTCCGAATGGGCAGCCATATAGGAGGTGGGCACCGGCACGTTCTTGTAGCGGCTGATATCCACTCCCTGGGAATAGTCGTGCTTGTAGTAGGTCCCCGTGGCGATGGGATAGCGGGAGACGTCGCGCTTGCCGTGGTCCATGACCGCAGTGACATCTGGCGGCATGACGGTCCTGGTGTGCTCGTTGACCGCCACGGCCGGGTTGGCCCACCAGAGGAAGGACTGCGGCAAAGGCGTGCCGTTGTAGAGCCGGGCCGAGATTTCGATGACGCTGAGCCCGGGATGCAGGGCGATGGTCGTGGTGACCTGGGTGCCGTATATGCGGTCGGTATCATGGCAGACCACCGCCTTGCCACCGTCCGGTAGGTCCTTGAGCGTGCAGTCCACCGGGAGGAAGGTGCTGGGCCGGTGGTGCTGCGGCCAATTGAACTCTATGCCGCCGGAAATCCAAGGGCCGGTCAGGCCCACCAGGGCAGGTTTGATGACCCGGTTGCGGTAGACGAAGTCATAGTCGTTGGTCTTGTCCCGGGCATACTGGATGCGTCCGCCCAGCTCAGGCAGGACGGTCACCTCCAGGTATTCGTTCTCCAGAATGACCGCCTTGTAGTCCTGATCCTTGCATTCATCCGAGATGGTCTCGATGACCGGGTAGGGATAGACCCGACCCGAAGAACCCTGGTAGACTCGATTTTCAATAAATTGCGGATTCTTGTCCGGTTTTCCGATCCCGTAGGTTGGAATCGTCAGCTCTGTGACTTTCACTGTGACGCCCATGGTCATCAGCCCCTTGTCTGCTCAGCAAAACTGTATATATTTGCTCTCAGTCTATAGTCGGAATCGGCCCTCAGAACTGCATAAATTGTTTGAAAATATTAAAAAATTGCTACTGAGTCCTATGACTGACCGGCACTTGTTCAGCTCGGGGCGACAGCTGAGAATGGACGGAGGCATACACATGAAAGGGGGTCGGCCCATCAAGGACCGACCCCCTAGGCTGGCATTCGCCTTGCGCCGGGTCATACCTTTCGGCGCCCTCCTTTGACCTTCGGCAATCCCGGAGAACCCTACTCCAGTTCCAGGGCTCCGGTGTAGAGCTGGTAGTACTCGCCATGTTTGGCTATCAGCTCATCGTGATTGCCGCGCTCGATGATTCGCCCGTGGTCCAGGACCATGATCACATCGGAGTTGCGAACCGTGGAGAGCCTATGGGCGATGACGAAGACCGTCCTGCCGCGCATCAGCGCGTCCATGCCCTGCTGGACCACCTCCTCGGTTCGGGTGTCGATTGAGGAAGTGGCTTCGTCCAGAATCATGGCCGGAGGATCCGCCACCGCCGCCCTGGCAATGGAAATCAGCTGGCGCTGACCCTGGGACAATCCGCTTCCATCACCTTCAAGAACGGTCTGGTAGCCCTGGGGAAGCATGCGGATGAAGCTGTCGGCGTTGGTCATCCTGGCAGCTTCGATGCACTCCTCGTCCGTGGCGTCCAGGCGCCCATAGCGGATGTTGTCCAGGACGGTGCCCGTGAAGAGGTTGACATCCTGAAGGACGATGCCCAGGGAGCGGCGGAGGTCAGGCTTGCAGATATTCCTCACATCGATCCCGTCATAGAGGATCTGCCCCTGCTGGATGTCGTAGAAACGGTTGATCAGGTTGGTGATTGTGGTCTTGCCGGCACCGGTGGCACCGACCAGCGCCACCTTCTGCCCGGGCTTGGCGAACCAGGTGATATCGTGCAGGACAGGCTTGCTCGGGTCGTATCCGAAGCTGACATCGGTGAATCGCACATCCCCCTGGAGGAGGGTGTATCTCCCGTCAGGGGAGGTGACGGCCTGATCCTTGGCCTTCAGGGCCACATCACGGGCATCACCGGGAAGCTTTATGGCGGCCTCCAACGAGCGCCTGCCGTCGTCATCCGCCTCGCGCTTCCAGGCCCAGTGCCCTGTTTCGTGATCGACGGGGGTCATGGTCCGGCCGTCCGAGGCCAGTTCGACACTGACCAATCTGACCGTACCCTGGTCGGACTCGGCAGGCTGGTCCATCAGGTCGAAGATCCGGGAGGCGCCGGCCAGGGCCATCATGACCATGTTGAATTGCATGGAGACCTGGCCGATGGGGTTGATGAAGGAGCGGGAAAGGGTAAGGAGGGAGACGATGGTTCCCAGGGTCAGCGGCCCCGCCCCTGTCAGTCCTACATTGCCCATGCCCGCAATGCCGGCCAGCCCACCGACGATGGCCAGGATGACATAGAGCAGGTAGCCCATGTTGCCCACGACCGGCATGGTGACATTGCCGTAGGTGTTGGCCTGGGCCGAGGCCTGGAAGAGCTTCTCGTTCCTCTCCGCGAAGACCTTGGCGGTGGCATCCTCATGGTTGAAGACCTTGACGACCTTCTGCCCGTTGACGGCCTCTTCGACGAAGGCGTTCACCTGGCCCAGATAGCGCTGCTGGTGAACGAAGTACCGGCCGCTTCGGGTGACCAGAACCCGGACCACCACAATCAGGACCGCCGCGAAGACCAGGGTCAGGACGGTGAAGGGAATGGAGAGCCAAAGCATGGAGATCAGGGCCGCCAGAGCGGACAGGACCGAGGAGACCATCTGCGGGAAGGACTGGGATATGGCCTGCCGGAGGGTATCCGTGTCGTTGGTGTAGCGGCTCATGGTGTCGCCGTGCTCATGGGTGTCGAAGAAGCCGATGGGCAGTTCCTGCTGGTGGGCGAACATCTGGTCGCGGATCGTCTTCAGGGTGCCCTGCTCGACCTTGACGATCAGCCAGTTCCAGAACCAGGAGCAGAAGGTCCCCACCGCATAAAGGCAACCCATCAGAATCAGGGTTCTCATCAGCGGTCCCCAGTCAGGGTTGTCGGCCCCGACCAGCGGCAGGATGTAGTTGTCGATCAGCGGCTGGAGGAAGAAGGCCGATGCCGCCTGAGCCCCGGCGCTGATGATGATGCAGACAACTATTACCGCCAGCTGCCAGCGGTAGGCCAGCAAGTAGCTCAGGATGCGACGGGTCGTTCCCGGCGCGGCCTTGTCCAGGCGGGGCTTGCGGTCCTTGAATGATCCGTCACTCATGGTCCTTGTCCTCCTCGCTCTGGTTCCTGGTCTGTGATTCGTAGATGGATCGGTATTCCTGACATGTTCCCAGGAGCTCCTGGTGGGTGCCCTTGTCGAGAATCCTGCCCTCTTCCAGGACCACGATCATGTCGGCATCCTCTACAGAGGCCAGACGCTGGGAGATGATGATCTTGGTGGTGTCGGGAATCTCCTGACTGAAGGCCCGGCGGATCAGCTGGTCGGTCTTGGTGTCCACGGCGCTGGTCGAGTCATCCAGAATCAGGATGTCAGGCTTCTTCAGAAGGGCCCGTGCTATGCACAGACGCTGTCGCTGGCCGCCGGAGAGGTTGGTGCCGCCCTCGTCCAGGTAGGTCTGATACCCGTCAGGAAACTCCCGCACGAAATCGTCGGCCTGGGCCAGGGTACAGGCTCGCACCAGCTCGTCGTCCGTGGCCTCAGGGTTGCCCCAGCGCAGATTCTCGGCGATGGTCCCGGTGAAGAGGACATTCTTCTGGAGCACCATGGCCACCTGATCGCGCAGGACGGTCAGGTCGTACTGACGCACATCCACCCCGCCCACCTGGAGGGACCCCTCTGTCACGTCATAGAGACGAGGAATGAGCTGAACCAGACTGGACTTGGAGGAGCCGGTCCCGCCCACGATGCCTAGGGTGGAGCCCGAGGGAACGTCCAGATTGATATGGCTCAGAACGGGGCGTTCGGACCGGTCCGAGTAACGGAAGGTCACATCCTGGAAGCTGATGGATCCATCGGCCACCTTCATGATCGGATTGGCGGGATCATGCACGGTGCTGACCTCGTTCAGCACCTGGCAGATACGCTCGGCGGAAGCCTGGGAGATGACCACCATGACCACGATCATGGAGACCATGTTCATGGCCATCATGATCTGGATGGCATAGGTGACCAGGGCGGTCAGATCGCCCGTGGTCAGCCCCAGGGCGGCGTTGTTCCCCGAGGCCACAATCTGGGAGGCGCCCATCCAGGATATGACCAGCAGAGAGGCGTAGATGCAGAAGTTCAACAGCGCCGGGTTCAGGCTCATGATCCGCTCGGCCTTGCAGAAGGCCCGGTAGATGGCCAAAGAAATCCCGTTGAATTTGCGCTCTTCGTAGTCCTCCCGGTTGTAGGACTTGACCACCCTGATGCCCTGGAGGTTCTCGTCCACCACATTGTTGAGGTGGTCGTAGGTGTGGAAGACGCGCTCGAAGATGGGGTGAACCAGCAGGGACAGGCCTATCAGCCCGAAGCCCAGGATGGGGATGGCAATCAGGAAGACCAGTGATATGGGCCTGGAGATCCTATAAGAAAAGAGCCAGGCCACGATGACCATGATCGGCGCCCTGACCCCGACCCTGATGACCATCTGATAGGCATTCTGCAGGTTGGTCACATCAGTGGTCAGCCTGGTGATGATGGATCCGGTGGAGAAGCGGTCGATGTTGGTGAAACTGAAGGACTGCACCTTGTCGAACAGATCGCTGCGGACATTCTTGGCCAGGCCGGAAGAGGCGATGGCCGCATACCGTCCGGACATGAACCCGGAGAAAAGCGAGACGGCGGAGCAGGCCAACAATATCAGCCCGAACTTGAAGATGGCCGGCATGGACCTTCCCGAGACCCCTTGGTCGATCAGGGAGGCCATGATGGTCGGAATCACAATCTCCAGAACGCTTTCAAGAAAAACGAAGGCCGGAGCCAGAAAGCTCGCCTTCCGGTATTCGCGCAGGGAGCGCAGGATGGTTCGGATGGTATGCTTCGGACGCGCTGGTTCCTGTTTTTCCGATCTGACCACGGATGCAGTAGACCCCTTCAAGTGGACCTCTTCTGTTTCTGTACTGATTTCTCTATCTTTTACGGCCAATCACCGACATGCAATACCCTCGAAAGAGGGTCTGAATGCACCTAGGCTATCATCCTGTCCGCCAGGGTTGGGCGGACGGGTGCGGATTTCCGCCCTCCACAAAAAGAAGCTGTCACGCCCCTTGGGGTCATGCAGCTTCTTTGCTCCAGTTGGTCTTGCCAGCGGGTCCTGCCTGTGTGCTCCGAACAGGCATGCGTGGCCCTGCTCATTGACCGGAATCGTTGATTGAGCCAGTGACAGACCCCTCGCCTGACAGGCTATGAATCAGCGCTTGTCCAACCGGGCGATAATCTCCTTGGAGATCTGGTCGACCTCACCCTGGCCATCCACTGCGACCAGAAGGCCACGGGACTTATAGGTGTTCAGCAGGGGGGCAGTCTCCTTGGCATAGATATCCAGACGCTTGGCGATGGCCTCGGGGGTATCGTCTGCCCGCCCCTCTTCCCTTGCCCGCTTGGCGATGCGCTGCATGAGCACGTCATGGTCGGCATCCAGGGCCACCACAGCCGTCAGCGGAGTGCCAAGCTCCTGGAGCATCTTGTCCAGCGCCTCGACCTGGGAGGCCGAACGGGGGTAGCCGTCCAGAATCCAGCCCTGGGCTGCGTCGTCCATGCCCAGGCGGTCCTTGACGATCTTGTTGGTCAGCTCGTCTGGAACCAGCTCACCCTTGTCGGTGTAGGCCTTGGCCTGCTTGCCCAGTTCGGTTCCATTCTTGAGGTTATAGCGGAAGATGTCGCCGGTGGAAATGGCCGGAATCCCGTAATACTTGCTGAGCAAGGCCGCCTGCGTGCCCTTGCCAACACCTTGAGGTCCCATGATCAACAGTCGCTGTGCCATTCCCTATCCTTTGCTCGATATTCTTTTGCTCTTAGCTCTCCGGCCCCAGACGGCCTTGGCCGTCTTAACCGCGCAGAACCCTCATTTACGTATGCTAGCGGCTACCTGGCCCAATACAGGCAGCACCCACTAAACCCATGCAAACAGTTTTCCTGACACATAAAGGCCGACCCCTGCCACCAAGGGCCGGGGCCGGACCTTCAAACTGTTTAGCCTGAAATCACTCACGGGTGTTCGGCAGAAGAGTCAGCCTTCCTTGTGCTCACCCTCCAGCAGGAAACCGGTGTACTGGAACTGCTCGGTCTGGGCCCTGGCCTGTCGCAGGGTATCCAGGCCCACACCGGCGATAATCAGGATGGTGGTGCCGCCGAAGGGCAGCTTGGAGTTGATCTTCAGCAGCATGATCAGCACCGTGGGAATCAGAGCGACGAAGAGCAGATAGATGGCGCCAACCGTGTTCAGCCGATTCATCACGTATGACAGGTACCGGCTGGTGGCCCGTCCGGCTCTGATGCCCGGAATAAAGCCGCCATACTCTTTCATGTTGTCGGCCGTCTCATCAGGGTTGAAGGTGATGGAGGTGTAAAAGAAGCAGAAGAAGACAATCATGACCGAGTAGAGCACGATGTACCAGACCGAGGTCGTGTTGGCCATGTTGGCATCGATCCACTTGACCCAGCTCTGATCGGAATTGCCGAACTGGGCAATTAGGGTGGGTATAGCCAAAATCGAGGAAGCGAAGATCGGGGGAATCACGCCTGACATGTTGATCTTGAGCGGCAGATAGGTGGAGGATCCGCCGTACATCTTGCGGCCAATCATCCTACGGGTGTACTGGACGGGAATACGGCGCTGAGCCAGTTCCACGTAGTCGACCAGAATCAGAATGACCAGGAGGACGGTCACGACAATGCCGAACTTGACCCAGTCGCCGTCCTTGCCGTTGGTCCCCCAACCGATGTTCCAGAGCTGGGGCAGGAAGCCGGAGCAGATGGAGATGAAGATCAGGACGGACATGCCGTTACCGATGCCCTTGTCGGTGATCAGTTCGGCCATCCACATAATCAGACCGGTGCCGCCGGTCATGATCAGAACCATGACCCCCATATTCCACCAGGAGCTATCAGGGATGACATGCTGTTGGCAGGCACCACCGAAGAGCGCACCCTGGTTGGCCGTAACCAGAATGGTCGTGGACTGCAGCACCGCCAAACCAATGGTCAGATACCTGGTGTACTCGGTCAACTTGGCCTCGCCTGACTGGCCCTCCTTGTGCAGAGCCTCGAAGCGAGGAATGACCACGCGCAGCAGCTGTACCACGATGGATGCAGTGATGTAGGGCATGATGCCCAGTGCGAAGATGGACAGCTGCAGCAGAGCTCCGCCGGAGAACAGGTTCACCAGGCCGATGAAGTCCTCATTGCCAGCCGTGGTGATGCACTTCTGCACGGCGGGATAATCCACGCCTGGGGTAGGTATGAACGACCCGATGCGATAGATGATGATGATGCCAAGGACGAAGAAGATTTTCTTCCTCAACTCCTTGGTCTTGAAGGCCTGGATTAACGTCCTCACCTAAGTTCCCTCCCTACGCGCCCGCGCGTTGGTCCCGGTGCATCGCACCTTCTTGCTCCGACCAGCTTAGCCGATGGCTCCGTCAAACCCGACGGCAACCAGGCCGGAAACGAGTTCCGGCCCCCGCCCGCTTGGAGCGGGGAGGGCCGGAATCATCTGCCTTGCGGTCTGTCCCCTATGAGTATCAGTCCTCGGAGACGGACCCGCCTGCGGCTTCTATCTTGCTCCTGGCCGAGGCCGAGGCCTTGACGCCTTTGAGGGTGAAAGCGGCCTTGACGTCACCATCACCCAGGACCTTGACGGGGTGGCCCTTGCGGACCGCTCCCTTGTTGACCAGATCCTCGACGGTGACCTCGCCACCCTTGGGGAAGAGCCCTTCCAGAGCACCCAGGTTGACCACCTGGTACTCCTTCTTGAAGGGGCTCCTGAATCCGCGCAGCTTGGGCAGCCGCATGTACAGGGGCAGCTGGCCGCCTTCAAAGCCCGGACGGACCTGGTAGCGGGCCTTGGTGCCCTTGGTGCCACGACCGGAGGTCTTGCCCTTGGACCCCTCGCCACGACCCACACGGATGCGGTCGCGCTTGGCGCCCGGAGCCGGACGCAGGTCGTGCATCTGCAGGATGGTGGGCTCTTGCTTGTCGCTGGCCATAATCAGTCTGCCTCCTCTACGTTCACCAGGTGGCGGACCTTGTCGGCCATCCCCCGGTAGACGGGGGTGTCCTCACGCAGGACTGACTGGCCGATCTTGTGAAGGCCCAGAGACCTGACGTTCTCCTTCTGGCGGTCGGTGGCATGAGCCACGCCCTTGACCAGGGTGATCTTGATCTGCTTGGTCATCACTCACCTGCCTTCGACTGCTCGTCAGCCTTGGCCTTGGCCTCTTCGCGCTCCTTGCGCTCGTCGGCGATTCCGGCGGCACGTGCGCGCAGGAGGGAGTCGGGGGCGACCTCCTCCAGAGGCAGACCACGGCGTGCCGCGATCTCCTCGGGCTCCTCCAGCTGCTTCAGGGCAGCTACAGTGGCCCGTACCATGTTGACGGCGGTGGCCGATCCCATGGACTTGCTCAGGATGTCGGTGATGCCGGCGCACTCCAGGACGGCGCGGACCGGACCACCGGCAATAACGCCGGTGCCGGGGGCTGCAGGCCTCAGGAGAACCGTGCCGGCCGCGTCGTGGCCGATCACCGGGTGGGTGACGGTGCCGCGGATGCGGGGGACGGTGAACATATGCTTCTTGGCATCCAGCTGGCCCTTGGAGATGGCTGCGGGGACCTCACGGGACTTGCCGTAGCCGACGCCCACGGTGCCCTTGCCATCGCCCACAACCACCAGAGCCGCGAAGCTGAAGGTACGGCCTCCCTTGTGGACCTTGGAGACTCGGTTGATGGTCACGACCCTGTCGAGCATGTCGTCACGCTCGTCGCGGTCACGACGACCACGACGGCCATCCCTACGGCCGTCACGGGAACCGCCCCGACGACCGCCGCGGCGATCATCGTTCCGGTCGTTCCGGTCCCTTCTGCCACCCTGGCTGGACTGAGCGTTTGTGGAATCTTCAGTCACCTGGGTTGTTTCCTTTGTCGTTTCGTTGTCGCTCACAGTGCCAAACCTCCCTCACGGGCGCCTTCCGCAACCGCTGCGACCCTTCCGTGGTACTTGTTGCCACCACGGTCGAAGACCACGGTGGTGATGCCGGCCTTCTTGGCCTTGGCCGCGATCTGCTCGCCCACCTTGCGGGCAGCCTCGGTCTTGGTGCCCTTGAAGGAGCCGTAGTCCGAAGCCATGGTCGACTCGCTGACCAGGGTGACGCCCCTGGTGTCGTCGACAATCTGGGCGATCATGTTGCGGTTGGTCCGTGTGACCACCAGACGGGGACGCTCTGCCGTGCCGGAGACGCGCTTGCGCAGACGGGCATGGCGGCGCAGACGGGCGATCTTCTTGCCTTTGCCTAGTATCGAGACCGTCATATCACTTACCAGCCTTTCCAGCCTTGCGCAGGATGTGCTCGTCGGCGTACTTGATGCCCTTGCCCTTGTAAGGTTCGGGCGCACGCAGGGCGCGGATGTTGGCCGCGGCCTGGCCTACAGCCTGCTTGTCGATGCCGGAGACGACCACTTCGTTGGCGTTCGGCGTCTCGAAGGTGATGCCCTCCGGGGGGTCGACAGTGATGGTGTGCGAGTAGCCCAGCGAGAACTCCAGGGACTTGCCCTTGGCGACCACGCGGTAGCCGGTGCCGACGATCTGCAGGTGCTTGCTGTAGCCCTTGGAGACGCCTTCGACCATGGAAGCCACGATTGAGCGGCTGAGCCCATGCTTGGCCTTGGTGGTGCGGTCCTCGTCGGCGGGGGTCATGATGATCTCATTGCCCTCGACCTTGCCGGTGATGCCCTCAGGCAGCGTGTATCCGTCCGAGCCCTTGGGGCCCTTGGCGGTGAATTCCTGGCCATTGAAGGCCACCTCCACACCTGCCGGAACGGCGATGGGGAGCTTACCAATATGCGATGCCATGTTCAGCTCTCCTTTCTCACCATACGTAGGCGACGATTTCGCCGCCGATGCCCCTGTCGAGGCATTCCTTCTGGGTCATCAGTCCCGAGCTGGTCGAGATGATGGCGATTCCCAGCCCGCCCAGGGGCATGGGCAGGGAATCCGACTTGGCGTACCGGCGCAGACCGGGCTTGGAGACGCGCTTGATTCCCTGGATGGACTGGCGTCCATCGGGACCGTACTTGAGCGTGATCTCCAGATCCTGCCCGACGCGCGCTTCCTTGGCGCGGTAATCGGCGATGAAACCTTCGCGCTTGAGGATCTGCGCGATGTTCGCCTTGAACTTGGAGTACGGCATATCGACTGTTTCATGCTTGGCCGCACTCGCATTACGCAGACGTGTCAGCATGTCTGCGATGGGATCTGTCATTGTCATGTGGGCTTATGCCCTTCCTCGCCGTGGTTTCCGCCGCCGGGCAGCAAACTGCCGCGACCGCGGACCTTCAGCGTCGATCTTTACCAACTGGACTTCGTCACACCCGGCAGCTCGCCGCGATGGGCCTTCTCACGAAGGCAGATGCGGCACAGGCCGAACTTGCGATAGACGGAATGGGGACGACCGCAGACCTGGCAGCGCGTGTATCCACGCACCTTGAACTTCGGCTTGCGTGCCGCCTTGTTTCTCAGAGCGGTTTTTGCCATATCAGTTCTCCTTGAAGGGGAAGCCCAGCTGCTTGAGCAGCGCCCGGGCCTCCTGATCGTTCTTGGTGGAGGTCACCACGGTGATATCCATACCACGCTGGTGATCGATCTGATCGGGATCGATCTCGTGGAACATGGACTGCTCCGTGAGACCGAAGTTGTAGTTGCCCTGGCCGTCGAACTGACGGTCGCTGATTCCGCGGAAGTCGCGGATACGGGGCAGAGCCAGGGTGAGCAGTCGATCCAGGAACTCCCACATACGCACGCCGCGCAGGGTGGCGAAAGCTCCGATGGCCTGTCCCTCACGCAGGTGGAACTGCGCCACGGACTTCTTGGCCTTGGTGATCTTGGGCTTCTGGCCGGTGATGGCCGTCAGGTCCTTGACCGCGCCCTCGATCAGCTTGGAGTCACGTGCCGCTGCCCCCACGCCCATGGAGACCACAACCTTCTCGATCCTGGGCACCTGCATGGGGTTGGAGAACTTGAACTCCTTCTCCAGCTCGGGCACGATGCTCTCACGGTACTGCTGCAGCAAACGAGGGACTGCCGGTGCTTCAACGGTGGTATCGCTCATGACAGCTCCTTGCCTGACTTCTTGGCGAAGCGGGTGCGCACGACCTTGACCTTGCCGTCACGCGCCTCCTCCTTGATGTTCACGCCGATGCGGGTCGGCTTCTTGGTCTCTGGGTCGATGACCATCACGTTGGAGCGATGGATGGGCGCCTCGGTCGGGACGATGCCCGACTCCTGACCCTGCTGGGTGGCCCGCACATGCTTCTTGACAATCTGGATACCCTCGACGATCAGGCGGTCATTGGGCAGAATCCGCAGAACCTTGCCCTCCTTGCCGCGATCCTTGCCGCGGATGACCTTGACCTGGTCGCCTGTCTTGATCTTGGCTACCACTTCAGATCACCTCCGGTGCCAGGGACACGATCTTCATGAAGCGCTTGTCGCGCAGCTCACGACCGAC
The DNA here is from genome assembly GCF_016100735.1 of Bifidobacterium sp. W8104. Lineage (NCBI taxonomy): Bacteria > Bacillati > Actinomycetota > Actinomycetes > Bifidobacteriales > Bifidobacteriaceae > Bifidobacterium > Bifidobacterium sp. W8104. The sequence continues at coordinate 1,389,873 of NZ_JACFRW010000001.1, read as the reverse complement.
CGGTCCGAAGATACGAGTGCCGCGGGGCTCACGACCTGTGCCGAGGATGACCGCCGCGTTCTCGTCGAACTTGATGTAGGAGCCGTCATGACGACGATGCTCCTTGACCGTACGGACGACGACCGCCTTAACGACCTCGCCCTTCTTGACCGACCCGCCGGGAATGGCATCCTTGACGGTGGCGACGATCACATCGCCAATGCCGGCATAGCGTCGCTTCGACCCGCCGAGCACGCGGATGGCCAGGATCTCCTTGGCACCCGTGTTGTCGGCGACCTGAAGCCGCGATTCCTGCTGAATCATTGATTCTCCTTAGCCGCGCTGGTTCTCCGCAGACACCCCGCGCAAGGGCGGGATGAAATGCGGAGCCTGGCCGAACTTGTTACTTGGCGCGCTCGACGATGGAGTCGAGACGCCAGCGCTTGGTCTTGCTCAGAGGACGGGTCTCCATGATACTCACGAAGTCGCCCACATGGGCCTCGTTCTTCTCATCATGGGCCTTGACCTTGCGGTTGCTGCGGACGACCTTGCCGTACAGGGGGTGGGTCGAACGCTGCTCCAGCTCAACGGTGATGGTCTTGTCCATCTTGTCGGACACGACGTAGCCGCTGCGAACCTTGCGGAAGTTGCGCTCCTGCTTGTCAGCCATGCTTACTTCTCCTCAGCTTTGCTCTCGGCCTTTGCTTCGGCGGGCTCCTGGCTGATGCCCAGCTCGCGCTCACGCAGGACGGTGTACATCCTGGCGATGTCGTGCTTGACGGCCTTGAGGCGGGAGGTGTTCTCCAGCTGACCGGTGGCCGACTGGAAGCGCAGGTTGAACAGCTCTTCCTTGGACTTCTTCAGGAAATCCTCGATCTCCGCATTGGTCTTTTCATTCAGATTCTTGATGGAATACTCGGCTGTTCCGACTGACATCAGATGTCACCGCCTTCACGTGCAATAATCCGGCACTTCATGGGAAGCTTGTCAGTAGCGCGGCGAAGGGCCTCACGGGCCACATCCTCGCTCACGCCGCCGATCTCGAAGAGCACCCGGCCGGGACGGACGTTGGCCACCCAAAACTCGGGTGCACCCTTGCCGGAACCCATTCGGGATCCCAGGGCATGCTTGGTCAGCGGGCGATCCGGGAAGACCGTGATCCAGACGCGGCCGCCACGCTTGATGTACCGGGTCATGGCGATACGGGCCGCCTCGATCTGCCGGTTGGTCAGGTAGGCCGGAGCCAGGGCCTGGATGCCGTAATCGCCGAAAGCGATCTCGTTGCCGCCCTTGGACATGCCCGAACGACCCGGACGATGCTGCTTGCGGTATTTAGTCCTCTTTGGGATAAGCACGGCTCACTCCTTTGCTTCGGTTGCGACGGGGGCCGAAGCGGTCTGCTCCTGAGCCGCCGCCGGCGGCGCGGCCACACCGCTGTTCTGCTTGTCTGCATCCTGCTCGCGGCGGGTGCGTCCCTCGGAGGGACGGACGCCACGACGGGGACGACGATCGCCGCGCCGACCGGGCCGGTTGTTCTGCTGAGCCTGCTGCTCCTCGAACTGACGCTCGGTCATGTCGCCCTTGTAGATCCAGACCTTGACGCCAATGCGGCCGTAGGTGGTCCTGGCCTCGAAGAAGCCGTAGTCGATCAGGGCGCGCAGAGTCTGCAGGGGCACACGGCCCTCACGGTAGAACTCCGAGCGGCTCATCTCGGCTCCACCCAGACGACCGGACAGCTTGATCCTGATGCCCTTGGCACCGGCCCGCATGGCATCCTGCTGAGCCTTGCGCATGGCTCGGCGGAAGGTGACGCGGTTGGTCAGCTGCTCGGCGATGCCCTGAGCGACCAGCTGGGCATCGATGGAGGCGTTCTTGACCTCGAAGATGTTCAGCTGGACCTGCTTGCCGGTAATCTTCTCCAGCTTGGCGCGCACACGCTCGGCCTCGGCTCCGCGACGGCCGATGACGATGCCCGGCCGGGCGGTGTGGATGTCGACGCGCACACGGTCACGGGTCCGCTCGATGACGATCTTGGAGACGCCTGCGCGCTCCAGATCCTTGTTCATCTCCTTGCGGATCTTGTCGTCCTCAAGGACGAAGTCACTGTAACGCTCCCCCGCCTTGTTGGAGTCGGAGTACCACTTGCTGCGGTGCTCCTCGGTGATGCCGAGTCGGTACCCAAACGGGTTGATCTTCTGCCCCATTATCGGGCTCCTTCCTTGTCGGCCACCACGACGGTGATGTGGCTGGTCCGCTTGTTGATGCGGGCCGCACGACCCTGGGCGCGGGCACGGAACCGCTTCAGGGTGGTTCCCTCGTCCACGTAGGTCTCCCGGACCATCAGCTCGTTCTCGCGGAAGGGCTGGTTGGCCTTGTCCGCCTTGACACGAGCGTTGGCGATGGCGCTCTCCAGGCACTTGCGGACCGGAACGGCCGCGTCCTGGGGGGCGAACTTCAGAATGGTCACGGCCTCGGTCGCCTGCTTGCCTCGGATGAGGTCGACGACGCGGCGAGCCTTGCGAGGCGTCACGCGAACGTGACGTGCAATTGCCTTAGCTTCCATGTGTCTCTACTCTCCCTCGCCTCAGCGGCGTGCTTTCTTGTCGTCCTTCACGTGACCCCTGAAGGTCCGTGTGGGGGCGAATTCGCCGAGCTTGTGGCCGACCATGGCCTCGGTGACGAAGACCGGGACATGCTTGCGGCCATCGTGCACAGCGAAAGTGTGCCCGATGAAGTCCGGGGTGATCATGGAACGACGGGACCAGGTCTTGATGACGTTCTTGGTGCCCTTCTCGTTCTGCTCGTCGACTTTCTTCTGCAAGTGGGCGTCGACGAATGGGCCCTTCTTGATGCTACGAGTCATCTTTCCGACACTCCCTTACTTGCGGTTCTTACCATTTGGACGACGACGCACGATCATCTTGTTGGAGGCCTTCTTGGGCCTGCGGGTGCGGACCTCGCCCTTGCCCCAGGGAGACACTGGCGGCTTGCCGCCACGGGTGCGTCCGCCATGCGGGTGGTCGACCGGGTTCATGGATTCACCACGGGTGATGGGCCTGCGTCCCATCCAGCGTGCACGTCCCGCCTTGCCGAGCTGGACGTTGGCGTGGTCATTGTTGCCGACCTCGCCCACCGTTGCGCGGCAACGGGAATCGACATTGCGGATTTCACCGGAGGGCATACGCAGCTGGGCGTAGGCCCCGTCCTTGGCCACCAACTGGACGGCAGCACCGGCCGAGCGGGCGATCTTGGCGCCGCCCAGGGGCCGCAGCTCAATGGCGTGGACGATGGTGCCGGTGGGGATGTTGCGCAGAGGCAGGTTGTTGCCGGGCTTGATGTCGGCCTGGGGACCGGTCTCGATGACGTCACCCTGCTTGATGCCCTGCGGGGCGATGATGTAGCGCTTCTCGCCGTCTGCAAAGTGCAGAAGGGCGATGCGGGCCGAGCGGTTGGGATCGTATTCGATCTCAGCCACCTTGGCGGGCACACCGTCCTTGTCCCAGCGACGGAAGTCGATGAGGCGGTACTGGCGCTTGTGTCCGCCGCCGCGGTGCCGGCTGGTGACGCGGCCATAGGAGTTGCGTCCGCCGGTCTTGCTCAGCTTGCGAACCAGCGACTTCTCGGGCTTGGAGCGCGTGATTTCGGCGAAGTCCGAAACCGAGGCGTTGCGACGGCCCGCGGTCGTCGGCTTGTATGTACGGATAGCCATAATCTAGTTCTTCCTTAACTTTTCTCGGCTAGCCTTCAGTTGTTGGTACCGAAGACATCAATCGACTGGCCCTCGGCCACCTTGACAATGGCGCGCTTCTCGGCGGCGCGACGACCCCAGCCCGTACGGGTCCGGGTCCGCTTGCCCTGCCGATTCAGGGTGTTGACCGATGTGACCTTCACATTGAAGATCTGCTCAATGGCCTGCTTGATGGCGACCTTGTTGGCATCAGGGTCCACCACGAATGTGTACTGGCCGCGGTCCGAGTTGGCATAGCTCTTCTCGGAGACGACCGGACGCAGAATGATGTCGTGTGCTGGCTTGTGAATAGCTGCCATGAAAATCAGGCCTCCTTGACGGTCTCGGACTTGGCGCCGCCCTTGACAGCCAGGAAGGCATCGAAGCCATCCTTGCTGAAGACGACATCCTCGGCCGTGACCACATCGTAGGTGTTGAGCTGATCGGCGAAGAGGACATGAACGGTGGGCAGGTTCCTCACGGAGAGCCACTCGTTGATGTTCTCACGGGACAGCACGACAGTGGTGAATCTGTTGTCGACCAGGGGCAGCAGGGCTGCCTTGGCGGCCTTGGTGGACGGGGTCTCGCCAATGCCGAAGTCGACCACGTGCACGCGTCCGGCGTTGACCCTGTCGGACAGGACGTAGCGCAGGGCTGCGGCCTTCATCTTCTTGGGGGTGCGCTGGGAGTAATCGCGTGGCTGCGGGCCGTGGACAATGGCGCCACCGGTCCACTGGGGAGCGCGGATGGAGCCCTGACGAGCACGTCCGGTGCCCTTCTGCTTCCAAGGCTTGCGGCCGCCGCCGGAGACGGTGGACCGGGTCTTGACCGAGTGTGTGCCCTGGCGGGCTGCAGCCAGCTGGGCGACGACAACCTGGTGGATCAGCGGCACGTGCGAGCGGACATCCTCCTCGGCAATGCCGAAGATCTGCTCGGGTGCTTCCACGGTCCCGGTGTTCTTGCCCTGGGCGTCGGTGATGTTCAGAGTCAACTTAGCCATGGTTTCAGGCTCCCTTCACTGCCGAACGAACCAGGACGATGGCGCCGCGGGGCCCGGGCAGGGCACCCTTGATGGCGATGACGCCCTTCTCGGCATCTGCGGAGACGATGGTCAGATTCTGGACGGTCGAGGTGTCGTGACCCATGCGGCCGGCCATCCGCTTGCCCTTGAGGATGCGGCTGGGCGTTGCGCATGCGCCCACTGAACCGGGACGGCGCTCGTTCTTGTGCGAGCCGTGGGTGCGGCGGTAGGACTTGAAGCCCCAACGCTTGATGGTGCCGGCAAAGCCCTTGCCCTTGGTGGTGCCGGTCACGTCGACCTCGCTGCCCTCGGGCAGCAGGTCCAGGCCCAGCTCCTGGCCGGGCTGATAGCTGTCAGCATCGGCGGTGCGGACCTCGACCAGGTGACGACGCGGGGTCACTCCGGCCTTGGCGAAGTGGCCAGCCAGCGGCTTGGTCACCTTGGTGGGGTCGATCTGCCCGTAGCCGATCTGGATGGCCTGGTAGCCGTCCTTCTCCTGGTTCTTGACCGCGGTCACCACGTTGGTGGACACGTCCACCAGGGTCACCGGGACGAAGAAGCCGTTCTCATCCCAGACCTGGGACATGCCCAGCTTGCGGCCCAGGAGAGCCTTGCGGTTCCTCTGCTCTTCAGCCATGCGGTTTCCTCCTCCCCTACAGCTTGATCTCAATGTTGACGTCCGCCGGCAGATCGATGTGCATCAGCGAATCCACGGCCTTGGGCGTGGGATCCACGATGTCGATCAGGCGCTTGTGGGTGCGCATCTCGAAGTGCTCGCGGGAGTCCTTGTACTTATGAGGAGAACGGATGACGACATACACGTTCTTCTCAGTCGGCAGCGGAACGGGGCCAACCACAGTTGCGCCCGCGTTCGTCACCGTCTCGACGATCTTCTTCGCCGATTGGTCGATGACCTCATGGTCATAGGACTTTAGCCTGATGCGGATTTTCTGTCCCGCCATTGCCGTCCGCCCTTTCTAGCGATCTATGAACTGATTACCCAGTCTGTTTCGAGGGCACGGAACGACGGCCACAGGAGACATTCCTCCCGACAGGCCTCAGCCGGATCCATGCGCAGCCGTGGAAAATCCCGTGGGGATGGGACTCCTCGCTGCACCCGCTATTGTGATTGACAAAATGCGAGCCCAAAACAGGCAACTTTCTTATTAAAGCACGAGGGTTCCCCTAGAAGAATCCGGGCGTGTCGCGCCGCTCCCAGGGGAACCCTCGGCTCAATTCCGGTCCTGTCAGGCCCGCTGGGAGGCCTCCTGGACCACATCCTCGCCCTGGCGGGCAACCCTCATCCGGTGGCCCTCCTCCTGGCTGAGCCCATAGTAGGCGGCCACAGCTATGTCCTTCATGTCCTCAATCAGCGGAATGCGGGGGTTTGCCGGCGTGCACTGGTCCTCATAGGCCCGCATGCCGATTTGATCCAAGGACTGCCAGTAGAGGTCCTCGTCCACTCCGGCTGCCTGGAAGGAGGCATCCATGCCCAGGCGCTCGTCCCTGTAGGATTCCACGGCACGTGCCAAGAGCTCCACACCCTCCTCGGGAGTAGCGGATTCGATGCCCAGCACGTGGGCCATCTGTCTGTAGCGCTCCGGGGCCACATACTCGCTGTACTTGGGCCAGCTGGTCGGCTCGTCCGGGATCCGCCCGTTGTAGCGGATCACATAGGGCAGGAGGATGGAGTTGGCCCGCCCATGGGCCACATGGCAGAGGGCTCCGATGGTATGCGCCATGCCGTGGCACATGCCCAGGAAGGCCGAGCCGAAGGCCATGCCAGCCATGGTCGCCGCATTGTGCATCTTCTCCTGGGCCCGCACCTTGGCCTCGCCGCCGGCGGTGCCCACGGCAGACTCCAGGTTGTCCCAGATCAGCTTGGCGGCGTGCAGGGCCATGGCGTCCGTGTAGTCATTGGCATAGACCGAAACGAAGGCCTCCATGCAGTGGGTCAGGGCATCGAAGCCCGAGTCACAGGCCAGCCTCTTGGGCTGGGTGCGGGCCAGTACCGGATCCACGATGGCCACGCTGGGGGTCAGGGCGTAGTCGGTGATGGGGTACTTGTATCCGGTCTTATGGTCGGTGATGACCGCGAATGGGGTGACCTCCGAACCCGTGCCCGAAGAGGTGGGAATGCAGACTAGCCTGGCCTTGGTGCCCAGGGGCGGAATCTTGAAGGCCCGCTTGCGGATGTCGAAGAACTTCTCCCGAACATCGGCGAAGGAGATCTCCGGATGCTCATAGAGCAGCCACATGATCTTGGCCGCATCCATGGGGCTGCCGCCTCCCACGGCGATGATGGTGTCGGGACCGAACTCATCGCGCATCATGGCCGCGCCACGCTCCACCGTCTCGACGCTGGGCTCCGGCTCTACGTAGTCGATGATGCGGAAGGTGACCGGCTGGGACCTGGCCCGCAGCTGATCGATGATCTTGTCGACGATCCCCAGCTGCTCCATGACCTTGTCGCAGACGATGACGGCCCGGCGGATGCCGAACATGTCGCGCAGGTAGCGGACGGAGTTGGGCTCGAAGTAGGTCTTGGGGGGCACCTTGAACCACTGCATGTTGTTGTTCCTCCGCGCGATCCGCTTGATATTGATCAGATTGACCGCCTGGACGTTGCCCGAGACCGAGTTGCCGCCGTAGGAGCCGCAACCCAGGGTCAGGGAAGGGGCGATGGCATTGTAGATGTCGCCGATGCCGCCCAGGGAGCTGGGCTGGTTCCAGACGATCCGGCAGGCATGCATGCGCTGTCCATACTCACGCACCAGCCTCTCATCGTCGGTGTGGATGGCCGCCGTATGTCCGGCACCATAACGCAGCATCTGCTGGCAGAGGGTGAAGCCCTCCTCCTTGTTACTGGCCTTGAGCACGGCCTGAACCGGTGCCAGTTTCTCCAGGGTCAGGGGTTCCATGGGGCCGACCTGGTCGCATTGGGCGGCCAGAATGGTCACATCCTCGGGTATCTTGAAGCCGGCCCGGCGGGCGATGAACTGGGGGGACTTGCCCGGAACCTCGGAGTTGAGCCTGGGAGCGGGCGCATCGGCACCGGCATGGGCCCGCACGCCGAACATGTACTCCTCCAGCTTGACCTTCTCCTCGGGGTTGACGAAGTAAGCCTTGCGCCTCTTCATCTCCTCGATCACCCGGCCATACACATCCTGATGGGCGATGATGGCCTGTTCTGTAGCGCAGATCATGCCGTAGTCAAAATGCTTGGACAGGATCAGGTCGTTGACGGCCCGGGGCACGTTGACCCTGCGGTCCACATATGCCGGGGCATTGCCGGCACCTACGCCCAATGCCGGCTTGCCCGAGGAATAGGCGGCCTTGACCATGCCGGTGCCCCCGGTGGCCAGAATGGTGGCTACCCCGGGGTGCTGCATGAGGGCCCCGGTGGCTTCGACCGAGGGGTGCTCGATCCACTGGATGCAATCGCGCGGAGCGCCCGCCTCGATGGCTGCGTCGCGGACGATCCGGGCCGCCTCCACCGAGCAGCGCTGTGCGTAGGGGTGGAATCCGAAGACGATGGGGCAGCGGGTCTTCAGGGCCAGCAGCGACTTGAAGATGGCTGTCGAGGTGGGGTTGGTCACCGGGGTCACGCCGGCTACAACTCCCACCGGCTCGGCCACCTCGATGATGCCGTCCACATCGTTCTCGCTGATGATGCCCACGGTGCGCTGCCTGGCCAGGTAATTGGTCACATGCTCGCAGGCAAAGATGTTCTTGGTGGCCTTGTCCTCCACCAGGCCGCGCCCGGTCTCCTCCACGGCCATCTGCGCCAGGGGCAAGTGCTTGTTCAGGGCCGCGATCGAGGCCTTGGCCACGATCCGATCCACCTGTTCCTGGTCGAGCTCCTCAAAGGCACGTAAAGCCGACTGCGCACGGACGACCAGGTCATCCACCTCCCTGCGTGCCTGCTCACTGCTGTCGGCCCGAGCGCCTTCCCTGCCAGCTCCCGGCTCCTTCACTTGATGCTCATGCTTCTGCTTCTGCGTTCCAGCCAAGATATTGGCCCTCCTCATGTTCCGCGGATGCCGATGAGGGCCGGCAGAAAGTCTCAGACGGTCCCAGACCGTACCGGTCCACGAAAGACATCCGTCATAACGTGACGAAAGTCACAATATAGACCAGAGGGGGCACCATTGAGCCCCAGGATGAGCGAACGTTCGCTTGACGCGTGTCGTGTGGGAATTCGTGGCTTTCCTGGTCATTTTCCGCACCGCAACGTGCGTTTTGGCGTTCGCTTCAGACTGGGCCGTCCAGTCATGAATCCGGGCATGAAAAATCCCCAAGGTCCGTGAGGACCTTGGGGATGGAAGAAGCTGCGAACGTCAGCGCTTGGAGAACTGCGGAGCGCGACGGGCCTTGTGCAGACCGGCCTTCTTGCGCTCCACCACGCGGGCGTCACGGGTCAGGAACCCGGCCTTCTTCAGGGCAGGACGGTTGGCGTCCCGATCGATGGCGTTCAGGGCGCGTGCAACGCCCAGACGGACTGCGCCGGCCTGGCCGGTCACGCCACCGCCCTCGACGCGCACAACCACGTCGAACTTGTTCTCGAGCTTCAGCAGCACGATGGGCGAGTTGACCTCGCGCTGGTGCAGCTTGCTGGGGAAGTACTCCTCCAGGGTGTGCCCGTTGATGCTCCACTTGCCGGAGCCCGGGATCAGACGGACACGGGCGACTGCCTCCTTGCGGCGGCCGGTGCCATAGCCCGGCTCGATTGCGGAGGTGCCGGTGCCTGCACCGGCGTTGGTCTCGGAAGTGTAGGAAGCGCTGGTCTCCTCGGCCTCAAGAACCGCGGAGCTGTTGTTGTTGTCAGCCATGGTGATTATCTCCTCTGGTCCTACTTGGCCTGCTGGGCGACCTGATGGATCTTGTACTCAATGGGCTGCTGCGAGGTGTGAGGATGCTCCTCGCCTGCGAAGACGCGCAGCCTGGTCAGCTGGACCTTGGCCAGCTTGTTCTTGGGCAGCATGCCCTTGACCGCCGTCATGATGATGCGCTCGGGGTTGTGCTCCATCAACTGCCCGTAGGAGTCGCGGCGCAGACCGCCTGGACGGCCGGAGTGGGTGTAGAGCACCTTGTCGCTCTTGTTGCCCGTCAGCACCATCTTGGACGCGTTGATGACGATGACGTTGTTGCCGGAGTCGGCATAGGGCGCATAGGTGGGCTTGTTCTTGCCGCGCAGCAGATCGGCCACCTGGGATGCCAGACGTCCCAGCACCACACCGGAGGCGTCGACGATATACCAGTCATGTGTCAGATCGGCTGGTTTCGGGGTGAAAGTCTTCACGATTCAACCTTTTCCTTGCATTGTGTTTCGGGCTCTCCGCGCCGCATGCTGCCATGCCGGCCGAAAGCCGTGTATTCCGTGGGCTCCCTTAAAGTCCTAGACGGCGAGTGGGAAAAGCGCTTTGAGGACCCCTTAGGGAAACACAACAATCCATTATTGTAACGCCTGAGTGCCGTTCGTCAAAATTCGCGTCGGCCCCGGTCTCAGCGGGAGGCTGCTGCCCGTGCCACCTGCCCGTCCGGGTCCTTGCGCAGGGCGTCAAGGGTGGCCTGCCCGGTGTTGGGATTCAGGGCCACGGCCCGGCGCACCATGGCAGCCAGCACATGGGGGGCATCCTGCTCATCGCGAGTGCCCAGAGCCCCCAGGAAGTCCAGGGTGTCAGCGTCGGTGCGCTCGTCCTGGGCGCCCTCCAGACGCATCTTCCAGGATGTCATGGGGTTGGTCAGCGCAGCAGCCCTGACTCCGGCATCCTCGTCCTTGGTGAGCAGACCGGCCAGCCAGTTTTTGTCGTCCTTGTTGGCGGCCACCGCCCGACGGACCTCCGTGCTGGAATCCTGGGAGAGCTTGACCAGGATATTGGGGAAGGGCATGGTCTTCGCCAGGTAGATCCTGTCCTCCACCGGCGTGTGCTCGTTGCCGGCCACGGCCTCCAGCAGTGCCGTAAAGCGGGAGAAGGCGGCCTGATCGGACTTGTCGGGCAGGGGACTGCGGGCGAATTCGTGCAGCTCGGCCGTATCCGTGGAGTGCCTGAGCCTTTCATAGAAAACGGTCAGGGCCTCGTGGGGCTTGCCGGTTGACGGTGATTCGGTTTCCGGTGGGTCCTGGGGATTGGTCATGCAGCCAGCTTAGGTCGTCTCCTTGATAACGGACTCGGCCAGGGATCCCCTCTAGCATGGAGATGACGAGGGAACCGAGGAGACAAGAGGCATAGGAGGCAAGCCGATTTGCTCACCATACTGGATACGCCGCAGAAACCGGCCACAGGCTCTCTGATCGAGCGCAAGTCCGAATTCATCGGCCAGGCCTGCCATGTGGAGGATCAGGAGACGGCCATGGCCTTCGTCCAGGAGGTCCGCTTGCAGCACCCCAAGGCCCGGCACGTGTGCCACTGCGCGATCTGGGGACCCGAGGGCCGCACCAGCGAGCGCATGAGCGATGACGGGGAGCCCTCCGGAACGGCCGGCAAGCCCATACTTGAGGTCATGCGTCGGCAGGGGCTGACCGACTGCGTCCTGACTGTGACCCGGTACTTCGGGGGAATCCTTCTCGGGTCAGGGGGGTTGATCCGGGCCTATTCCTCGGCAGCCTCCCTTGCGCTCAAGGCGGCGAGATCGGCACGCGTGCTCCCGACGCAGCGCTTCACAATCACTGTGGACTACCCGGAGTACGATCCCCTGCGCCGTCTGATCCGCACCTCTGGTGGGCACGTGGAGACCGAAGACTTCACCGATAGGGTCCGATTGACCTACGATCTGGAGCCTGCAGAGGCGCCGGCCTTTCATGGCCGACTGGACGACCTTCTGCAGGGCCGGGCCCAGCCCAGTGCACTGGGCGAAGGCAGCAGGCTGATTCCCCTGTCTGGGAGCCAGGCTTCACCCGCCTTGTAACAGCCAAGGCGAACCATACAGCCGTCGCCTGGTTGCGGTGTATATCCTCCCGGGCAGGCTCATACCAAGCACCGATTGATAATGAATAAGACCGGCAATCGTATAAAGTCAGCGATCACCGGTCATCAGGCGGAGACGAGGAGATTCGAACTCCTGGACCGCTTGCGCAGTCAACACCTTAGCAGGGTGCCCCTTTCGGCCACTCAGGCACGTCTCCATACATGTTCCCGAGACGGGACCTCAGCCCCAGAGTTTCGAGAACAAAACAATAGAATACCATGATTGACCGACCTGACTCGCCGGGGCGACAGGAAGCGGCAGGGCAGGGCACGGAACCGTTCACTTTTATGGATAAAAACCATAAAAACGAACCTTCTCCGAGAATTGATGCCTGAGAATAATTTATCGCATTTTCCTCCGGGACCCTCTTCTATCATGGAGCCATGAGTACAGCGCCAAGGCTTGCAGCCGCCAAGAAGGACTGGGGGCATGACGAGAGCGGCTGCACAGTGCTGCACATTGACATGGACGCCTTCTACGCCTCCTGCGAAGTAGCCCGGCACCCGCAACTGCAGGGCCGACCGGTCGTCATCGGCACTGGACGCCGTGCAGTGGTCTCCGCGGCCAGCTATGAGGCCAGGGCTTTCGGCATCAATTCGGCCATGCCCTTGGCACGCGCCAGGCGACTGTGCCCTCAAGGGATCTTCCTCCCGGTTGACATGACCTATTACCGGGGCATCTCACGACGGATATTTGATACGGTTTTCTCACAGATCACCGATCAGATCGAGCAAGTCTCGGTGGATGAATGCTACATGGATGTGTCAGGAGCGCTCATACGCTGGGGCAAGCCCACAGCCATAGCCCGGTGGATCCGAGCCAGCGTGGCCCGTCAGTTCCACGTCACCTGCTCAGTAGGCATCGCTACCAACAAGTTGGTGGCCAAAATGGCCTCGACCAACGCCAAGCCCGACGGAATGCTGTTGATTCCCGAGGCCAGGCAGGCCGAGTTCGTCCAGCTGATGCCCCTGCGCGGCATTCCCGGCATCGGCCCCGCCCTGGAGAAGCGGCTCAACGACTGGGCCGTCAAGGATGTGGCTGATCTGGCCACCATGAGCGAGCGCGACCTGACTCGGGCCACAGGCTCGAGCCTTACAGCTAGGAAGCTGGCACAGGCCTCCCACGGGCTGGACGACGATCCGGTCCAGCCACGAGCACCTGAGAAATCCCTGGGCGCGGAACGTACCTTCCTGCACGACACCACCAGCATGAAGCAGGTCTGCGACCTCCTGCGCGTCTGCAGCAACGAGGTGGCCACCGGACTGCGAGCGCATGACCTGGTCGCCCGGACCATCACCGTCAAACTGCGCTTTGATGATCTGCGCTATATGACCAAGGCCCATACCTTGGAAACACCGGTCAACTCAGCAAATCGGATCTATCCTCAGGCGGTCGGACTGCTCAAGGCCATGTTGGGGCTGCCCGAGGGCGCGCCCATGGACACCCCCCTGCCCCGGCTGATCCGCTTAGCCGGTGTCAGCGCATCCGGTCTGAGCCGGGTGGAGGATACCCCAATCCAGCCATCCTTGGATGACATCATGCGCGAGAGCAAACGTCACACCGGCAGCGAGGCCCAGCGTCTGGATCAGGCAGAGGCCACCATGGACTCCATCAGGAGCCGCTACGGCAAGGGTTCAGTCAGCATGGGTCTTTAGGGCCGGTACGCAAACGCTCCAGGGCCAGCTCCAGCTGCTCGTCAGATATGGTGGACGAGAATCGCAAACGGCGACCATCCCCGTAGAACTCCCCAGGACTGGCCAGGATCCCCATACGGGACAGGTCAGCCATATCCGCCCAGCAATCACCCGAACGGGCTTGCGTCCAGATATAAAGGCCGCCTTGGGGCATGACGGCCTCATACCCGTAAGCCCTCAGAGCTTGAGCCAAGGCTCGCAGGCGACGGGCGTAGACCTCCCGCTGGGCCAGCACGGCCTCTCCATCGTCCAGAGCGGCCCGCATGGCCCGCTGCACCGGACCTGGCACAATCAGTCCCACCTGTTTGCGGTAGGCGGTCATGGCCTCCACCAATTGGGCGTCTCCGGCCACGAGGGCTGCCCTATAGCCGGCCATGTTGGACTGCTTGCTCAGCGAGTACAGGCAAAGTATCCCGCTGGCAACGCCGCCACAAACTTCCGATTCCAGGATGCAGGGCGAGGCGGGGATCTGCGCATTCCGCCCGACTCGATCCGGCTCTGACCAATCCAGCAGGGCATAGCACTCGTCGCTCAGGACCGTGGCCCCTATCGAACGGGCCGCCCGCACGATCTTGGCCAACCCGGCTCGGTCGATGATCCGCCCACTGGGGTTGCCTGGCGAATTGATCCATATTGCTCGCACACCGGGCAGGTTCATCCATGAATCCGTATCAGCAGGATCGTCCACGGTCGTCACCTGGGCCCCGGCCAGCTGGGTTCCGATGGCATAGGTGGGATAGGATACCCTCGGCTGCACCACCCGGTCCCCCGGCCCCAGATGCAGGAGGGAGGCCATGAGTGCCACCGCCTCCTTGGACCCGACCGTGGGCACCAGATCCGCGCCAATGGCATCCGGATCGACCCCGCGGCGACGACGGAACCAGTCGGTCGCGGCCTGCCTCAGTGGACCATCGCCAGCAGTTTTTGGATATCCTCGTGCCTGGCCATCATCCGCAGCCGCAGCCAAGGCCTCCTTGACCGACCTGGGCACAGGATCCACCGGCGAACCCACCGAGAGGTCAACCAGACCGCCGGGGCACTGCTCAGCACGCCGCCGGTAGGGGTCAATCCTTGACCAGTCGTAGGGGGATCGGAAAGAGTGAAAACCCATGGCCCGCCTTTCTCTTATGAATAAGCCGCGGTGGGTTGGCTCCCATCCGCGGCTCGTCAGCCTTAATCGACTACTTGTTGGGTGGCAGGGCTGCCACACCCTCCGGATCGTGATCGTAGGGGCCGACCGCAGCAGCGCCGCCGGCATCCCCCACCTGGGCGAAGAAATCAGTCGCCGCGTCCTTGTACCAGGTCCACTCCTCGGGCAGGTCGTCCTCGTAGAAGATGGCCTCCACCGGGCAGACCGGCTCGCAGGCGCCGCAGTCCACGCACTCGTTGGGGTTGATATAGAGCGAGCGGACGCCCTCGTAGATGCAGTCCACCGGGCATTCGTCCACGCAGGCCTTGTCCTTGACGTCCACGCAAGGCTGAGCGATGACGTAGGTCATGGGTTACCTCCTGAGTATGCGAGTATTCACTCTACACTGCAGCGCCGACGCTCCAGGTCAGTCCAGACCGGCCTGGGTGGCCTCGGATATCTTCCCGCTGAGCTGATGCCGACCGAGCAGGGAGTGCCGGTAGGAATAGCAGAAGTAGATGGCCAGGCCTGCTGCCAACCAGACCACGAATCGAATCCAGGTCAGCACGGTCAGGTTGAGCATGAGCCAGAGGCAGGCCAGGGCGATCAGAATGGGAACCCAGGGGTTGCCGGGCATCTTGAAGGACCGGGGCAGGTCCGGCCGGCGCTTGCGCATGATGGGCAGGGAGATGGCCACCAGCAGGAAAGCCGAGAGCGTGCCGATGTTGACCATGTCGGACAGGACGTCTATGGGGAAGCAGGAAGCCACCACGGCCACCACGATGCCGCCCAGGATCTGGATGCGGGCAGGCGTGCCATGACGGCCGGTGCGGGACAGGGCACGGGGAAGAAGCCCGTCGCGGCTCATGGCGAAGACAATGCGGGTCAGCCCCAGCAGGAGCACCATGACCACGGTGGTCAGCCCTACCACGATGCCGAAGGAGATGATCTTGGCAGCCCAGGGAGCGCCGACCATCTCGAAGCCGGTGGCCAAGGAGGGGTTCTTGGCCTTGGCCAGGTCCTTGTAGGAGACCATGCCGGTGGTGACGATGGCGACCAGGATGTACAGGGTGATGACGATCAGCATGCCCAGGCCGATTCCACGGGGAATGGTCTTGTGGGGCTCCTTGGCCTCCTCGGAGGTGGTGGCGACGATATCGAAGCCCACGAAGGCGAAGAAGACCAGGGCAGCGCCTGAGAGGATGCCGGGGACACCGTAGATGGTGGGCTGCATGCCTGAGACCCACTGCCAGAGCGGCTGGCCCATGATTCCCGGTACGCTGGCGCCCGGAACGGCCGAAGCCGGCTCGGAAGGCGGGATGAAGGGCCTATAGTTGTCCAACTTGACGTAGAAGAAGCCGACCACGATGACGAAGACCACGATGCCGATCTTGAGGACGGTCAAGGCGCCGTCGAAACGGGCCGAGAGCTTGGTGCCCAGGACCAGAAGGACCGTGAAGAGGGTGACGACCGCCAGCGGGGCCAGGTCCACGTCCAGGCCGCCCACATGGAAGCTGGAACTGAATGAGGTGCCGCCCATCAGATGGATGAAGTCATTCAGGTAGACGCCCCAGTACTTGGAGATGACCGAGGCTGCCATGAGCATCTCCAAAATCAGGTCCCAGCCGATGATCCAGGCCACCAGTTCGCCCATGGTGTTGTAGGTGAAGGTGTAGGCCGAACCTGAAACAGGGATCATGGAGGCAAACTCCGCGTAGCACATGACGGCTGCCGCGCAGACGATGCCTGCAATGACGAAGGAGATGATGACGGCCGGGCCCGCATGGAAGGCCGCAGCCTGGGCACCCACCGAGAAAATACCGGCGCCCACGGCCACTGCGACGGCCATGATGGCCAGGTCCCAGGTGGTCAGCGTCCGCTTGAGCGACCTGCCCTCCTCCCCGGTCTCCGCCAGGGTCTGTTCAACCGATTTCTTCCTGAATAATTCCATTCTGCTCCCAATCGTGACGTATTGTGCCGTAAGCTCCTCCGGCCCATCACTATAGGAGATGGGAATACACAAGTCCGGACTTTGCCCATTTCGGGATATTACCCGTTGACAAGTCTTCCGGAATCGGCAACTCGATCAAGGCACAAGTATCCGCCAATATACAACAAGGCACCCCAGCTATTTCGGCCAGGGTGCCCACTTGGTGAAACCCGCACTCTATTCAGTCGGACCATCCTTGAAGATGGCAATGTCCTGCATGCCGTTACGCTCATTGCAGGTCTGCTCGCCATTGACCACTGAAAGGACTTTATTACGAAAATCGTTGAAAACCTGATCTCCGGGCTCATCCAGAAGACGGCCGGCATCGAAGTCAATCCAACGATGCTTCTTGGTGGCCAGAGGCGTATTGGTGGCTACTTTCATTGTAGGCACGAAAGTTCCGAAGGGAGTGCCCCGGCCTGTAGTGAAGAGGACTACCTGCGCTCCGGCCGCGGCCATTCCCGTACTGGAGACAAGGTCGTTGCCTGGCGTCTGCAGCAGAGAGAGCCCAGGTCTAGAGATATGGTCGCCATAGTTGAGCACATCCTCGACCTCACAACGACCGCCTTTGCGGATGCAGCCCAAGGATTTATCCTCCAGAGTCGTGATTCCGCCCTCCTTGTTGCCTGGAGAGGGATTGTCGGATATAACTTCGCCGTATTTCCGGAAGAATCCTTTGAAATTGTTGATAAGGTCGACGATGTCATGGAAGACCCGCTCGTCGCGTGCCTGACTCATCAGGACCTGCTCGGCCCCGAACATTTCAGGGACCTCGGCCAGAACCACGGAACCGCCCTGGGTAACCACCCATTCAGCGAACCGACCGACCAGCGGGTTGGCCGTGATGCCTGACATTCCATCGGACCCGCCGCACTTGACGCTGACCTTGAGTTCGGACATGGGCACCTCTTCACGGTGATCGCCTTTGGCGGCCTCGTTAATTTGGTCCAGGAGGGCATCGGCCTCATCCAGCTCGTCCTCCACCTCCTGGCATATGATCCAACGAACCCGGTTCGTGTCATACTCGCCCAGGGTGCTCAGCATGTCCTCCATCTGATTGTTCTCACACCCCAGACCGACAAGGAGTACACCCCCAGCATTGGGATGGGTGGCGATGTCCTGAAGACAACGCCTGGTGTAGACCAGATCGCCGCCAAGTTGGGAGCATCCATAAGGATGACGCGCCACGATCACCGAGTCAAAAGACCCGTTGCCGGGATGGCGGGCTGAAAAAGATCGTGCCATGGCGTTGCACAGACTATTGATGCAGCCTACGGTTGGGACGATATAGAGGTCGTTGCGGATGCCCACCTTGCCTGTAGCGCGTCGATATCCTTGGAAAGTCCCGGTCGGACTGCCCGGCTTGACAGTGTCGGTAACCGGCTGATAACGGTAGTTCAGATCGGCGCCCAGGTTGGTGTCCACATTGTGGGTGTGGACCCATTGTCCTGTAGTGATAGCCTCCTTGGCATGGCCGATGGCATAGCCATACTTGATGACGTCCTCACCCTCGGCAATGTCCTGAAGCGCGAGTTTGTGTCCGCGAGGAATTCGGTCAAGCACCGTCACCTCGCCACGACCCTCTACCACGACCCTTTCGCCGGGCTCCAGATTTCTGGCAGCGACGGCCACCATATCCGTAGGATTAAGCAGAATCGTATCCTGACCGGTCCGCGCCGGTATATCATTGATGTAGTTATGTTTCAAACCAGCGGCTTTGCCGTCACCACAGGTGGAGACGAATCCTGTGGAGCCGCCCTCTGGAATCATGCAATGCTTCTTTGCGTCACTCATATTGTCAAGCTAACAAGTCCTCTATGATACCAGTCACTTTGTTGCCAGCCTTTGCACAGAAAAAGGCCCCGGACCCCCTCCTCTAAGGCTGGGTCCGCGGGCCATATTTGACTAGCGTTCCGACTTGAGATGCCGGTTAATCCCAATGAGAGCCGCCTGCCCCATGAGGATTCCCGCAAGAGAAGCCAGAAGGCACCGTCCTCATGCATAGCAAGCAGACCATGCTGAGGCTGATCCTTGACCTTGAAGGAGAGCTTGGCCCCACCCTCGCTCTGTGTTTATAAGGCACCAGAGTCACGTTCGGAATAACGCCTAGCTCAGTGGAACCCTGACCATCCACGGTAATCGGCGTGGCCGGTGAGGGCGTAGGCGAGACAAAGTCAGGAAAGGCCGTAGACCCGAGAGCCATTTTGCCCAAGACCCTTGTTACCCCCGAATCGAGCTGTCCACCGCCAAACCGTATAGCGCAAGTCTACCCTGCCGACTACTCGGGCCTTAGCCCTCAAAGAGGGCCAGAGCGTTCTCATAGGAGACCGCACGCACCAGAGGAGCCAGATACTCCTTGTCATCAGGTATGATGCCTTGGGCGGCCCAGTCGCCCAAGAGCCCGCAGAGCACCCTGCGGAAGAGTTCATGCCTGGGGAAGGACAGGAAGCTGCGGGAGTCCGTGGTCATTCCTACCGCATTGCCCAGGAGTGAGGTTTCAGCCAGAACTTCGAGCTGCCGACGCATCCCGGTGACGGTGTCGTTGAACCACCAGGCATTGCCCAACTGAAGCTGGCCCCTGTCATCGCCTCCGAAGCAGCCTAAATCAGTGGCTATGGCCATGTAGTCGTTGGGATTGAGGGAATAGACGATGGTTCTGGGCAAAATGTTCGAACTCTGCGCTTGGTCAAGAAGGGCGGCAAGGGGGGCGGCAACCGAGTTGTCAGCCATGGAATCGTAACCCGTGTCGGCTCCAAGCTTCTGGAAAGCCGTCGAGTTGTTGTTGCGACTGGCCTGAAGGTGCAGCTGCATGGTCCAGCCCTTATCCTTGTATATTCGCATCAATTCAAGAAGGACGGCCGCACGGTATTGGGCCTGTTCCTGCCTGTCCAGGCCCAGTCCGGCCTTGGCCTTGCTGAAAATGGCATCCAAATTCTCAGCAGTCGCCGGAGCGAACTCCACCACATCGACAGCATGGTCGGAGAGTCTGGAACCATGCCGGTGGAAGTAATCCACCCGATCACGCAGAGCGTCGACAAGCCCGCTGAAGTCATTGATCGGCTTGCCACAGACCGACTCCATTGTGCCGATCCAATCGCCATACCCTTTGGCGGTCGGATTCAGAGCCGCATCCGGACGGAAGGCGGGAACCATCCTAAAGGGCTCCCCCTCCTTGGCGAATCGATCGTGGTACTCCAG
This sequence comes from Bifidobacterium sp. W8104, assembly GCF_016100735.1. Classification (NCBI taxonomy): domain Bacteria; kingdom Bacillati; phylum Actinomycetota; class Actinomycetes; order Bifidobacteriales; family Bifidobacteriaceae; genus Bifidobacterium; species Bifidobacterium sp. W8104. The sequence continues at coordinate 1,370,166 of NZ_JACFRW010000001.1, read as the reverse complement.
ATTATCCTCAGGGGAATCCGTGGTGCAGACAATCTTGACATTCATGCGACGCAGAAGTGCTCTTCGCGAGAAGTCCGGGGTGGCCAGCAGCTCGTTGGTCTGATCAAAGATGGACCTGGCGGTCTTGGTGGTCAGGGGTTCGTAGATGCCGAAGTACCTCCGCAGCTCCATGTGGGTCCATAGATAGACCGGGCTGCCCACAGCCTGTTCCATGGTCCGGGCGTAAGCCATGAATTTGTCCCAAGGGTGGCCGTCCCCGGTGATCAGCCGTTCCGGAACACCATTGGCCCTCTCCAGTCGCCATTTATAGTGGTCTCCATAATTGTGTCCATCTGTCAGCCAGGCATCGACGATATTATCGAAGTTGGGGTCCTCATAGATCTCCTTGGCGTGCAGATGGCAGTGATAATCCACCAGGGGAAGATTCTCAGCCACGTCATGGAACAACTCCCGAGACAACCGCGTCCCGAGAAGAAAATCGTCATCCAGGAAAGCCACTACAAACTCCTTAATCAAAAACAGCAAGTCCGGCATTCGAATTTCCGCGATGCTCAGAATTCTCCTGTACAGACCAACAGACAGGCGAAACAGTCACACAATCGGAACTCACATATGCTATTGGTCAGCCTATGCATGCCTGCAAAGGGACGGTCTCGATGTTGCCATGATTTGTCGGAACCTTCCTTGATCAGGAACCTGATGTAGCCTTACCTGTGCTTTCCCGGACGATCAGGTGGGAGGGAATCGTGATGCTCTGCGCCGGATTAGTTCGGCCATTCAGCCGATCCAGAAGGATGCCGGCTGCTGTCTTTCCCAGTTTCGGCGGGGTGTTACCCACGCTGGACAATGGCGGATCGCTTACCTGTGCCATAGTGTCGTTGTCGAATCCAATGATCACATAGTCGTCCGGACAGCGAATACCCTGACGACGCATAGCAGCCATGAAACCCAAGGCCATCAGGTCATTGTGAGCAATGACGGCGCCCGTAGGATCATTCAGATACTGCTTCGCCAAGGCATACCCACCGACGAAGGTGGGAAGACCCGGCCAAATTCGTCTAACAGTCACTCCGCGCTTACGGAACTCTTCGTAAGTGTGATTCCACCTGACTCCCACAGACCATGACGCAGAAGGGCCATCGAGATAGGTCACTCGTGAAAAACCCATGGAAACCAACAGTTCAGCGGCCTGGCGGATACCAGTGCCAATATCGATGACCACACTGGGCACCCCACGCACAGTCCGGTTGACCACGACGATGGGCCTGGTCTGAGCGCACTTGCGGATCATGGCATCAGGCATTCTCGATGAGGTCAGAATTACCCCGTCCACATAGGCGGCGATCCTATTGAAGGCCTGCCGCTCCCTACTGGCACTTTCCTCTGATTCCGCGACGATAAGGGCAAATCCAGCCAGATTGAACTCGTGTTGTACGGAACGGATGATGTCGGAGAAGAACTGATTGGTGATGTCCGGAACGATGATGGCGATCATGCCCTGCAGCGTCCTGGACGGAACCGTATCGACCGGCTCCGTATAGTACCCCAGTGCGTCGGCTGCGGCGAATATCCGCTTGGACGTGGCCGCACTGACCCTATCAGGCCGAGCGAATGCTCTTGATACCGTGGAGGGGGAGACGTCGGCCATGTCAGCCACCTCTCTGATTGTCACACGCCTGGAACGGTCATGACCGCTCATGGCCGAGATTCCTTCTCTGCCTCGTTTAGGCCCAAAGGCTTGCTCGACCTGGCACCCGTGCTCTGTCTGATGACCAGACGGGCTGGAACCGTCGGGGCTACAGACAGGTCGGTTCCGGAAAGACGCCGCATAAGGAGGTCGGCAGCCCCCCGCCCAAGGACTGAAAGGGACATATGAATGGTGGTCAGAGGCGGACTGCTCACCATGGACATGGTGTCGTTGTCGAACCCGATGACGGAGATATCACGAGGGCACTCGCAACCAAGCCTCCTGAGGGCCACGATCAGGCCGATTGCCATCAGATCATTATGGGCGATGACCGCACCTGTGGGGTCGTCCATATACTTCTCTGCGAAGGAATAGCCTCCGTAAAAGGTAGGAGCGCAAGGCAGCGAACGCTTGACGCTCATCCCCTTGGCGTCGCATTCATTGAAGATATGCCGCCACCGGATACCTCCTGACCATGAGGCTGCCGGACCATCCAAATAGGTGAGACTCCGATAGCCCAATGAGTACAGGTAGTCGACCGCTTGGCAGGCCCCCTTGGCCACGTCGATGCTAATGCTGGATACACCCCTGACGTCACGATTGACGCTGACCAGGGGACGCAGCTGGGCGCACTTGCGGATCATGGCATCGGGCATCCTTGGGGAGACCAGGATGATTCCCGAGACCACGGGGGCGACCGTATCGACGATCGTTCGCTCCCTGGTGATGGACTCCCGGGTATCAAGAATCAGGGTTTCAAAGCGGAAGCGCTCACACTCGTCCTGGATGCTGCGAATGACGCCGGTGAAAAACTGATTGCCCAGGTCAGGCACAATGACCGCTACCAGCCCCCTGCCCTGCGAACCTGACCGGCTGTCGACGATATCGCTGTGATAGCCCAGTGCATCAGCGACCTTCTGAACCATTCGAGCCGTCGAAATACTGACCCGATCCGGGCGCGAGAAGGTACGCGAGACCGTTGAAGGTGATACTCCAGCCTGGCGAGCCACATCATATATGGTGATACGGCGGTTGTCCGTGGAGGAATCACTACCCGAATCTGCTCCGGTCTTCATCTATATGTATCAGCCTTCCTTCGTATGCCCCATATCGCATGAAATGCACGCCAACGGCGCCGAGCACTCCTAACATCCAAGTATAAGTGACTTCCCGGTCCCACAGCAGCCAACAGCAGTTTGATGAGAAACAAATTGCAACTCCGAAAGCATACGGGCACTGACTTGGTAGGTTCGGAAGCAGGATGGGCAAGCGTTTACGCCTGGTCTCCGCGATATGTTTTTTTGATAAAGGAAGGCACTGATGCTTCACCTTAGTGACGATATACATAATGAGTCCGCAGCCTGGCAGAAGGCTGGCGTGACTCTGCCAACCTACGACATCGAAGCCATGCGCCAGACCACCAAGCGCTCGCCTACCTGGGTTCATTTCGGGGCCGGCAATCTCTTCAGGGCGGTTCACGCCCCCATTGCCCAAAAACTTCTGGATTCAGGCGCCACCGACCGAGGCATATTGGTGGCCGAATCCTTCGACCCCGCCATTGTCGATCAGGCCTACACTCCCTTCGACGACCGCTATCTTCAGGTCATCCTGAAAGCAGACGGATCCATGAAAACCTCCCTGGTCACCTCCGTTGCGGGCGCCTACCCGCTGGGCGAGGATCCGAAGCCCCTACGTGATCTGAGGCTGGTCTTCCGCAATCCCAGCCTGCAGATGGTCACCACGACCATCACCGAAAAAGGCTATGCCCTGGTCGACTCCCAAGGTCGGCCGCTGCCGTGGATCGCTCCGGAATTCGAGGGCGGACCTGATAAAGCCAAGAGCGCCATCGCAGTCATCACAGCCCTCCTGCTGGAGCGCTACCAGGCCGGTGCCCTTCCACTGGCCCTGGTCAGCACCGACAACTTCTCACGAAACGGGGAGCGGTTCGGCCAAGCCGTCAGACAGATGGCTGACGAGTGGATAGGAAGGGGCCTGGCCAAAAAAGGCTTCGGCGACTACCTCAGAGACAAGAACAAGATCACCTTCCCGCTGACCATGATCGACAGAATCACTCCCAACCCCGACAAGGAGGTGGGTCGCCGCCTCAAGGCTCTGGGCATCGCCGACGCGGAACCTTTCAGGACCAGGGGCGGAACCGCCATGGCCTCCTATACCAACACCGAGGAAACCTGGTATTGGGTGGTCGAGGACGACTTCCCCGCAGGCCGCCCGCCTCTGGAGAAAGCAGGGGTCTACATGGCCGACAAGGATACAGTCAACGCCGCCGACCAGATGAAGGTCACCACCTGCCTGAACCCCCTGCACACGGCCCTGGCCATCTTCGGGATGCTCCTAGGGTATCCGACCATGTCAAAGACCATCGCCGACCCGGACCTCAAGGCCTTGGTCACCCGCCTGGGGTATGTGGAAGGACTGCCTGTGGTCGAGGACCCGGGCATCTTCTCCCCCAAGGAGTTCCTCCGCCAGGTCATCGAGATCAGGGTTCCCAATCCCGGCCTGCCCGATACGCCGGCGCGCATCTGCGCCGACACCTCCCAGAAGATTCCGGTCAGATACGGAATCACCATCAGCAAGTACATCCAAGCCAAGGACCTTGACACCGCCGATCTGGAAGCCATCCCACTAATCATCGCCGCCTGGCTGCGGCTGCTGATCGGTTCGGACGGCAATGGAACCGACGATGCCGGACGGCCGGTCAAGCTGAGCCCAGACCCGCGCCTGGAGGAGCTTCAACGGATTCTGGTTGACATCCCACTCAATGGGTCAGCCAAGAAGGAGACTCTGACGACGACCATCAAGTCCATCCTGGCCGATACCTCCATCTTCGGAACCGATCTGAACGCCACCCCGCTGGCCGACAAAATCGAGACCTTCCTGACCGCCATGTGCCAGGGCAATGGCGCTGTAGCAAGCACCCTTCACAAGGCTGCAAGCGCCTGGTGACATCGGCAGTCCGCTGACTGGACAAGGCAGGCAATGATCGGGTCCGCCCGATTCGAATATCGAATATAAGGAGAGAGCATTATGCACATGGGATTCCGCTGGTATGGCCAGGGCAACGACACCATCAGCCTGGATGATATTCGTCAGATTCCTGGGGTGGAGACCATCGTCTGGTCCCTGCACCACAAACAGGCGGGCGAGGTTTGGCAGCCGGACGAAATTGAAGATGCCATGGCTACAATTACCGAGTTGTCTGCCAGGGATCGGGCGGCAGGCATAACCAAGACCTTCAACGCCGATGTGGTTGAGTCTGTCAACGTCCACGAATCCATCAAGACCGGTTCGACAGTCCTCGGGATCAGCCGTGACCAGGCCATTGACGCCTACATCGAGACCGTAGCCAACCTGGGCAAGGCCGGGGTCAAAGTCGTCACCTACAATTTCATGCCGGTCTTCGACTGGCTGCGCACGGAGATGTTCCACCCCTGCCCAGACGGGTCCACCGCCCTCTACTACAACCAGCACCAGGTGGACCAGCTCAGTCCGCAGGGAATCATCGACGAAACCCTGAAGGGGGCCGGATCCCTGACTGTGCCCGGCTGGGAACCTGAACGGCTTGCCCATCTGCCTGAACTGATGGAAGCTTATCAGGGAATGGACCACGAGCAGATGTACGCCAACTACAAGTACTTCCTGGATGCCGTGATCCCCACCTGCGAGCGCTACGGGGTCAAGCTGGCCGTCCACCCCGACGACCCTGCCTTCGACCTGTTCGGCTGGCCGCGCGTGGTCTCCAGCAAGGAGGGGATCCGACGAGTGCTGGACCTGAATCCCAGCCCCTGCAACGGACTGTGCCTGTGCCTGGGATCCTTCTCATCCAGACGGGGTAACGACGCCGTGGATGCAGTCAAAACCTTCATGGACAGGATCTACTTCAGCCACGTGCGCAACATCCGTTTCACCGACGAGCAGGGCTCATTCTACGAGGTAGGTCACCGCGCAAGCGAGGGCAACGTGGATACCGTCGGCATCATGAAAGCCTACGCCGAGGCCAATTACCAGGGCTACATCCGCCCCGACCACGGACGGCATTTATGGAGCGAGAACACGGAAGCCGGCAGACCACGGCCAGGCTACGGCCTCTATGACCGCGCCATGGGCATCCAGTATCTGCTTGGAGTCTGGGACGCTTACCGCTACAACCGTTGATGAAGCAAAATCAAGTATGGTCCCCTTGTCATGCTCTTTGGCAAGGGGACCCTTTATTCTCTCATTGCCGCCATTTTCGTAGCTTATTGCTTGGTCTCATCGGTCAAGACGAACCTAACCTGAAGGTGAAGCAGAAGGAATCCCAAACAATAAGGAAGTGTCTGATGCCGGTCTGGGTCAATCGCAAACCCGACCTGGTATCAGACACTTATTCAGTGTTCCCGTCAGGACCACGCCCGGTGGGAAGTTTTCAACCTTGGAAAGCCAACATATTGCAAACGTGAGAATCAAATTGCCTTGAAGCAACTGACCCCTCGTTTGCACTATTGGCCCATGCCAATCGGTCAATCAGGGGCTGGACACCCCGGTCGGCCAAATCGTCCAGGTTCTTCTGTACAGCTTCCGCTAGTCCAGCAATCCCGGTCAGGTCATGACCCCAAACGGAAGCATCAGCAAGAATCCGATTGACAAAATCCTCCTGATCGGCAGCCTCGCGGAAGGCATCGATGACCTTTTGATCATCCCGAATCTTTACAGCATCACCGGCCTTGCCACCATAAATCCACAAGAGGCAGGACAGCGCCAGGACAATCCGTTCCGGAAGCCCACACCCCTGCTCTACGTTGGCCATAACCAGCGGGAGAAGTCGGGAGACGAATTTGGAGACCGAGTTCAGCCCTATGGAATCCAAGGAATGCTGGACAAAGGGGTTGTCGAACCGCTCGCGAACCGCAGCAGCGAAGTTCTCCAGCTCCTCCTTGGGCAGAGTCTGGACGGGGATGATCTCCTCCTCCATCTCACGGGTAATGAAAGAGCGCATGGTCTTATCGCCCATGACCTGTCCTACAGTCCTGAAGCCGGCCAGCCGAGCCACCTGGGCCATGGTGGTATGAGGACCATTGAGCAGATAAACCTTGCGCTCACGGTAGGGCTGTACAGCATCACAGGTCACCAGATCGATTCCTGCCTTTCGCGCGGGAAGCAGCTCATCAACCTTGCGCTGGGCGGTCTGGTCACCAGATACGACCCAGAGCAGGAAGGGCTCGGCCTTGACCATGTTCTGGTCCTCGTAGCCCAGCTTCTCCCAAAGCTCCTGGGCATCGTCGCGCGGATAGCCTGGGACTATCCGATCCACGAGAGTGGATACAAAAGTGTTCTCCCGATCAAGCCATTCGATGAAGTCCTTACCCCACCCGAACCGTTCAGTGACATTTATCAGGGCACGATGCAGAGCCGGACCGTTGTCGGCGATAAGCTCGCAGGGCATAATCAGGAAGCCTGGCATGGACCTGTCGAACCTACGCTTGAGCAGATGAGCCAACTTTGCCGGATATCCCGCTGGTGGCTGGTCTGTGACCTTATCCCCATCGTTGACAGCAATGCCTGCTTCGGTGGTATTGGAGATGATGATCTGCGTATCAGGATCATCGGCCAGAGCCAGAAACCCATCCCAGTCCTTATAGGGGTCGACTGTCTTCCCGATGGAGTCAATCAGCTCATGGCTGCGGACAGGCTTTCCATCTTTGAGACCTTCCAGAATGACTGTATAAAGCCGCTCCTGGTCCTCCAAGACTTGGACTCTTCCGTTTTCAAGAGGCTGGACAACTGCAACATTCCCCCCGAACAAGCCCTTGTTGTTGAGCCGCTGGACTATCCAATCAACGAATGCTCTGAGGAAATTTCCCTCACCGAACTGGATGATCTTGATGGGTCGTTGAGCTGCCCCTGTACTGGTCAGCCCCAGATGCACAGCTACTGCTTCCTGTAGTCTTTCCACGATGCTTCCTTTTTCGTACTCTTGCATCCCGCCCATACGGGAGATCCAGCCGGATCATTGAGCCGGCGACCGATGACCAGCCCTGGAGACACTCAGCCTTGCACCACCTGCCTGGCCTGCGCACAGGCATCAGCAACGGCTTTCCAATCGCCTTGGCGCTGGGCCTGGGACGGTACAGGGAAACTCCCGCCCACAGCAAAGACGTTGGGCAGGTCGATGTATTCACGAGCGTTCCCGAACCCAACTCCTCCGGTGGGCAGGAAGCTCATCTCGGCAAAGGGACCAGAGAGTGCCTTCAAGGTCTTAATGCCACCATAAGCCTCGGCTGGGAAGAACTTAGTGAAACGCAGCCCAAGATCGTAGGCTTTCTCAATGTCGCTGGGAGTCGCCGTTCCAGGCAAGACCGGTATCCGAGAGCCCAGGCACCAGTCGACCACAGCATCGCTGAATGCCGGGGAAACGATACCCTTGCAACCTGCCTCCACTGCCTGGCGTGCCTGGTCGACCGTGTGCACGGTTCCTGCCACCAAGGTCACCTCAGGCACCTGGTCGTGAATAGCCCGCATCCCGTCCAAGGCGGCAGCCGATCGGAAAGTGACCTCTGCGATGGGCACTCCACCGGCAGCCAGGGCCCTGGCCAAAGGAACCGCCTCCTCAGGTGAATGCAGGGTCACCAGAGGAACCACTTTGATTGTTCTGATCAGATCAATCAATCCAATCCGCTCCTCTGGTACATCCGCCTTGTCAAACTCGCTCATGCCTACTTCCTTCTCTTGTGGAATTGAACTTGTTGAATCGAATCCATCGCCTGTCCATGGAGGACTTCTGATCGTCACCCAGATAAAATGGCTCAGCCAACCTGTCTGACCACCGCCCGCTGGTGTCGGGCAATAAAGTCATTCAACCGGGCCTTGTCGGGCAAGCCTTCGTTGTCGGATACCACCTGGGTCTGCATGGCGCCAACGGCACACCCGCGCTCCAAGGCTTCGGACATGCGTCGGCCTTCAAGCAGGGCCGACAAGACACCGGCTGCGAAACCGTCGCCGGCACCGACTGTGTCCACCACCGCATCAACCTTGAAACCAGGAACATAGACACCATCGTGACCGTCCGTCGCGTAGGCTCCATCGGGCCCGTCCTTGACCACCGCATAACGGGCGCCGTTGTCAATGAAGGCCTGGCCGATATCGCGGACATTGTCCAGCCCGAACAGATGCCTGCCTTCGGAAATGCCTGGAAGGACCAGATCAGCCTTGGCGCTCAAGGACAGAAGCGTCTGCTTCATTTGCTTGTCGCTCTTCCAGAGAGCCGGACGTTCATTGGGGTCGAAGGAAACGAAAATGTGATTGGCCCGTGACATCTCAACCAGCGCTTTGCTGGCTTCCAGGGCACTTTCCGAAAGCGCCGGAAGGATTCCGGTCATATGCATCAGCGAGATTCCGCTGCAGTCGATGGCCTTGACATCGGCCGGACCCAAGGCAGAAGCCGCTGATCCCTTACGAAAGTAATAAGTCTTGGGGTCTCCCTGATCTACCTTGGACTTCATCATAAAGCCAGTGGAACGAGTGGCATCCTTGCCGACCAAGGAGGTGTCCAAGTCGTTCTGCCGCATGAAGTACAGAATCCGTTCGCCTATTGGATCCTGACCTATGCGAGTCATATAGACCGGATGCTGGCCCAATCGCTCCAGGCCAATGGCCACGTTGAGCTCCGCACCTGCCACCGAGGCGCTGAAAGATCCGACCTCGCTACAGGGCCCCTCCTCGCCTGCAGCGAAGAGCCCCATACCCTCGCCGACCAGGAGGACCTTGCCGGGACGGACGCCGCTGACCGCTATGTCGTGGGAAACCGCCATACCATTCCTTCCATGACCAGGACCGATGGATCCGACAGGTCTGTTTCAACCAGCGACAACGCAGGTGACGGTCCGATTCGTCCATTGATGTTTTCAAGCTATGTGATAGAGCGGTGGCGGAGGAATATGTTGCCAGCTGTTGCTTATCCCGGCATTTTTATGAACGCTTTTTTAAAAAAAGACCCCCAGATCTTTGCGTCGATCTGAGGGTCGGAAGAAACGGAGCTTGGAGCAGGGGTTACCAGGCCAAGTCGATACCCGGGGTGACAGGTTCGGGAATCAGGCGGATGCCGAAGATGGAATCCACGCCTTTCTGTATGGCACGGGCCAAGGCCACCATGTCGTCGGAGCCGGCGCCTCCCCGGTTGGTCAAGGCCAGCGTGTGCACGTCGGACAGGGCTGCAGCCGACCCATCCTCCAAGGAGAAGCCCTTGTGGAAGCCTGAATGATCAATCAGCCAAGCCGCCGAGGTCTTGACCAATGCCGAGCCCTCGACAGGATAGCGCGGGGCATCAGCCGGCAGGGCATTCGCGGCCTCACGACTGATGATCGGATTGGTGAAGAAACTGCCGCAGCTATGGCGGTCAAGCAGCACCCGCTCGCCCCTGGGGCTATGAAGGTCATCCTGGACCGCCTCCAGAGCCTCTTCCAGGTCGGAGGTTCGACGGCATGATCCCATCCAGTCGGTCAGGTACCTGTAAGGATCCTCCAGCATCCCCTTGCCTGCTCTGACGGTCAGAACCGCCTGTCGAATCCGCTCCAGGGGAAGTGTTGCTCCTGGCTCCACGCCCAGGGCCTTGGCAAGCTGGGCCGAACCCACCTGAGTGGCGGACCCGTGTCGCAGAACCAGGGTGACAGAAAGCACCACGTAGCGGGGCGTGGGGAAGAACCGTGCATCGGGCACAGCCGGCGCCTGGTACATGGTCTGCTTGAGCAGGGAGGTCCTGTATCCGAAATCCAGATCTGATGCCTGCAGATAGGCGGTGACCTTGTCCTGGCGATCCCATACCTCGACCGAGTCGACAAGACGCCCGACCTCCTGGCCATAGGCGCCGATGTTCTGGACCACCGAGGCCCCGACAGTCCCAGGGATGCCGGATAGACCCTCCACCCCGATCAGGTGCATGCGCACGCAGTAGGAGACCAGGTCATCCCAGTTGGTCCCAGCAGTGGCATTGATGTGAACGACGGGAAGGCCACCCTCAGGCGGAGCCACCTCGTCAGGCACGCTGATGTCCTGACGGGTGTCACGCACAACCACGCCGGGAAAGTCCTGATCAGAGGCAAGCAGGTTGGATCCCCCGCCGATCAGGCAGAGGGGCAGCCCCTTGGAATCAGCCCCCTCCACAGCCTCGATCAGCCCGACCCTGTCATGCGGCTGAGCAAAGGTTGCAATACGTCCTCCCACACCCATGGTGGTGATATCAGCAAATGTCGGAGTTGAGATGTTGACCGTGACTGCTTCTGGCATGTCTTTCACTGTATCATCGCAGGTGACAGGTCTGATCTGGGGCCTTTCTTGCCTACCGGCCCTCTGATCTGATGGCTCGATCCGCCTTCTCGACCGACTGGCTCGATTCGGCGAATTACAATACAACCACACACAGGTAGGTTCTCTTGATTTGACTCCAGTCAGCCGATGCATACCGACAAGGACGGCGGAGGCTGAATAACCTCTTATAAGGAACGGCTATAGAGGCACCGTTGTCTCGGCATCCGAAAACGGGTTTGATGATTCGTGAAGCACGCGGGCATCCAGGCCACATTCAGAGGAGTGGACCGTCATGAGCAAAGGATTTGCGACAAAAGCCGTCCATGACGGCTATGACTGTCAAAGCCAAGGCGGAGGGGCAGCCAGCGTGCCCATCTACCAGTCGGCCGCCTTTGACATGGTCACCGCAGACCGAGGAGACGCCCTGGCCGCCGGCGCAATTCAAGGATTCTCTTACTCACGCCTGGCCAACCCCACGGTCAAGGTCCTGGAGGACCGCCTGGCCAGCCTGGAGGGTGGCAAGGGGGCCGTGGCCATGGCCTCAGGGATGGCAGCCGTGTCATCGGCCCTCATGTGCGCAGCCGAGGGCGGTGGAAGACTGATCTCCCCGGTCGATCTTTATGGAACCTCTGTGGATGCCATGAAGACCTTCTTCCCCAACTTCGGCATCGAGACGGATTTCGTGGATGACATCAACGACCTTGATGCCGTGGAATCCCTGATCCAGGACAACACCAGGGCCATCTTCGCCGAGTCCGTGGCCAATCCGTCCACAGCCATAGCCGACATCCCTGGCCTGGCCGAACTGGCCCACCGGCATGGACTGGCCCTGATCATCGACAATACGGTGCCCACGCCATACCTGCTTAACCCGATCGACTTCGGCGCCGACATCGTCGTGCATTCGACCACCAAGGGGATCAGCGGCCATGGCAATGCCCTGGGCGGGGCCATCGTGGATGCGGGACGGTTCGACTGGGGCAACGGCCGCTTTCCGCAGATGAGCCAGCCCGAACTGATCATCAGCGACGAGCGGCACGGGTCCATGGTCAGCTTTCTGGATGCCTTCGGCAGGATGGCCTTCCTGCACAGGGTCCATACCAAGTACCTGCACACCTTCGGGGCGGTCATGAGCCCCTTCACCGCCTACCTGCAGCTGACCGGACTTGAGACTCTGGCCCAGCGGGTCGCCACCGAGGTGAAGACGACAGAAGCCCTGGCCCGCCACCTACTGACCGTTCCCCAGGTGGAGCAGGTCAACTATTCAGGCATTCCCGAGGGCCGGCACCAGGGCGATGCCGACCAGCAGGACCGCCTGGCCTCGACCCTGCTGCCCAAGGGCGTCGGCACGATCCTCTCCTTCAAGGTCCAGGGAGGCTATGAGCAGGTCAAGCGCATCGTGGACTCGGTACGTCTCATGAGCTACATGCCCAACATCGGCGACTGCCGCACCCTGATTGTGGACCCGGCCAGGATCACCCACAGGGAGGTTCCAAGCCCCTACCGCCTCAGCGCCGGTGTGGGCGACGATCTGATTCGAATCTCCGTGGGCCTGGAGAACCCGGGCGACCTGATCGCCGACCTGGATCAGGCCTTTGCAGCCGCCTACCAGAGCAATCTCTAGAGACTGCGCCCCTCCCCTACAGCACAAAACCTATTCCGCCCCAACGCTATCCCCAGGTAGCGCGGGGCAGGCATATGCACGGATTTACATACAGAAGAACCGTTGTATAAAAAAGAACCCGACCAAATGGTCGGGTCCTGATGAAGCCAAAAGACGGGAAGAACTCAGCGGGTCTCCCGGTGCAGGGTATGCTTGCCGCAACGGGGGCAGAACTTCTTGAGCTCCAGACGGTCAGGAGTGTTACGACGGTTCTTGGTCGTAATGTAATTACGCTCCTTGCACACGGTGCACGCCAGCGTAATGCCAGGACGGATATCTGCGGCTTTTGCCATGGTTCACCTCTATAGTCGTTGCACGACCGACGTATGTCGGCCACAGTAGCGAGGAAGAGACTCGAACTCTTGACCTTACGATTATGAGTCGTACGCTCTAGCCAGCTGAGCTACCCCGCCAGAGAGCCTCGGGTGAGAATCGGACTCACGACCTCTTCCTTACCAAGGAAGTGCTCTGCCACTGAGCTACCGAGGCGTGGCGGATAGAGGATTCGAACCTCTGAAGCATTACGCGGCTGATTTACAGTCAGCTCCCTTTGACCGCTTGGGAAATCCGCCATGCCGCACTAGAACCGGAGCTCCGTACGGCAACTTGCCTATAATGACATGTTTTTCCGTTTTCCGCAAGTCCCGCTCCAACGTCGTGTCTTCCGTGTCAGAGCGGGACAGACAGGTCAGAAATCCCAGTCGTCGTCGTCCGTCTCCACAGCCTTGCCCATGACATAGGAGGAGCCCGAGCCGGAGAAGAAGTCGTGATTTTCGTCAGCATTGGGGCTCAGCGAGGCGATGATGGCAGGATTCACATCGGTGGTGTCCGATGGGAAGAGGGCGGGATAGCCCAGGTTCATCAGGGCCTTGTTGCCGTTGTAGCGCAGGAACTTGGTGACGTCCTCCACCAGGCCCACCCCGGAGTACAGGCTCTCGGTGTATTCCACCTCGTTGTCGTACAGGTCTCCCAGGAGCTCATAGGTGTAATCGCTCATGGCCTGACGCTCGGAGTCGGAAACCTTGGCCAGCCCCTTCTGGTACTTGTAGCCGATGTAGTAGCCGTGCACGGCCTCGTCCCGGATGATCAGGCGGATCAGGTCGGCCGTGTTGGTCAGCTTGGCATGGCTGGAGAAGTACATGGGCAGGTAGAAGCCCGAGTAGAAGAGGAAGGATTCCAGCAGGGTGGAGGCCACTTTGCGCTTCAGGGGGTTGTCGCCCTCGTAGTAGTCCAGGACGATCTGGGCCTTGCGCTGGAGGAACTCGTTGTGCTCGCTCCATTCGAAGGCGGCGTCGATCTGCGGCGTGGAGGCCAGGGTGGAGAAGATGGAGGAGTAGGACTTGGCATGGACCGACTCCATGAAGGCGATGTTGGTGTAGACCGCCTCCTCATGGGGGGTCAGCGCATCCGGGATCAGGCTGACGGCGCCCACGGTCCCCTGGATGGTGTCCAGAAGGGTCAGACCGGTGAAGACACGCATGGTCAGGGTGTGCTCCTCCTCGCTCATGGCCTGCCAGGAGGGCAGATCATTGCTGACGGGAACCTTCTCGGGCAGCCAGAAGTTGCCGGTCAGACGGTCCCAGACCTCCAGGTCCTTCTCGTCCTCCAGACGGTTCCAGTTGATGGCGGAGACCCGGTCGATCAGCTTCAGCGGCTGCCGGGGAATGGAAATGGGTGGGACCATGGTTGATTGCTCCTTGTTGGATAGGTGTTCGACAGTGCGAAGCGGATCATGACAGGACCGTCAGTCTACCGCATGGACGGGCCCGACCTGTGGATGTGGATACCAAAGGGCCGGCACCGCCCTCAAAGACGGCACCGACCAGTGATTGCACATGCCTTGGGACAGGTGCCTTAGAGCATGCAGCTGACGCAGCCCTCGACCTCGGTACCCTCCAGGGCCTGCTGGCGAATCCTGATGTAGTAGAGGGTCTTGATCCCCTTGCGCCAGGCGTAGATCTGGGCCTTGTTCAGGTCGCGGGTGGTGGCCGTGTCGGGGAAGAAGAGGGTCAGGGAGAGCCCCTGATCCACATGCTGGGTGGCCTCGGCGTAGGTATCCACGATCTTCTTCCAGCCGATCTCGTAGGCGTCCTCGAAGTAGTCCAGATTCTCGTTGGTCATGTAGGGGGCCGGGTAGTAGACGCGCCCGATCTTGCCCTCCTTGCGGATCTCAATCTTGGAAGCGATCGGGTGGATGGAGCTGGTGGAGTGGTTGATGTAGGAGATGGACCCGGTCGGCGGGACGGCCTGGAGGTTCTGGTTGTAGATGCCGTCCTTGAGGATGGCCGCCTGGAGTTGCTTCCAGTCATCCACCGTGGGGATGTGGACCTGGTACTGGTCGAAGAGGTCCTTGATCCGCTGGGTCCTGGGCTCCAGGGAACGGCTGCCCTCGGTGTACTTGTCGAAGTAGTTCCCCTGCCCTGCCGGCTTGGCGTAGTCGGACTTGGCGAAGGAGGCGAAGGCCTTCCCCCGCTCCACGGCCAGGGCATGGGAGGCCCTGTAGGCGTGGTAGGCCACGGTCATGAAGTACATGTCCGTGAAGTCCAGCCCCTCCTCGGACCCATAGTGGATGCCCTCGCGGGCCAGGAAGCCATGGAGGTTCATCTGGCCCAGGCCGATGGCATGGCCCTCGTCGTTGCCCCGCTTGATTGAGGGGACGGCCTCGATGTTGGTGTGGTCGGAGACGGAGGTCAGGGCCCGCACCGAGGTCTCGACCGTGTCGGCCAGGCCGCCGTCCATGGCCTTGGCGATGTTCAGAGACCCCAGGTTGCATGAGATGTCGCGGCCGATATGCTCGTAGTTCAGGTTCTCGGAGTAGGTGCTGGGCTCCTGGACCTGCAGGATCTCCGAGCAGAGGTTGGACATGGTGATCCGGCCGTCGATGGGGTTGGCCTTGTTGACCGTGTCCTCGAAGAGGATGTAGGGGTAGCCGGACTCGAACTGGATCTCGGCCAGGGTCATGAAGAAGTCACGGGCATCGATGTACTTCTTGTGGATTCGCTTGTCCTTGACCATCTCCTCATAGTGCTCGGTGATGGAGATGTCGGCGAAGGGCTTGCCATAGACCCGCTCCACGTCGTAGGGCGAGAAGAGGGCCATGGGCTCCTTGCGCTTGGCCAGCTCGAAGGTGATGTCGGGGATGACCACGCCCAGGGCCAGGGACTTGATGCGGATCTTCTCGTCCGCATTCTCCCGCTTGGTGTCCAGGAAGCGCATGATATCGGGGTGGTGGGCCGACAGGTAGACGGCGCCGGCACCCTGGCGGGCACCCAACTGGTTGGCGTAGGAGAAGGAATCCTCCAGGAGCTTCATGACCGGGACCACGCCGCTGGACTGGTTCTCGATGTGTTTGATGGGTGCGCCCATCTCGCGCAGGTTGCTGAGCAGCAGGGCCACGCCGCCGCCCCTCTTGGACAGCTGCAGGGCGGCGTTGACGCCGCGGGAGATGGACTCCATGTTGTCCTCGATGCGCACCAGGAAGCAGGAGACCGGCTCGCCGCGCTGGGCCTTGCCCAGGTTCAGGAAGGTCGGGGTGGCGGGCTGGAAGCGGCCGGAGATGATCTCATCCGTGTACTTCATAGCTGCCTGCTCATCCCCGTCGGCCAGCTCCAGGGCCACGGCCACGCAGCGCTGGGGGAAGTCCTCCAGGTAGCGCTTGCCGTCGAAGGTCTTCAGCGCGTAGGAGGTGTAGAACTTGAAGGCGCCCAGGAAGGTCTCGAATTCGAAGCCGCTCTCGGCTGCATGCCTGTAGATCCCGTCCAGGAACTCAGGGGTATAGCGCTCGAAGACCTTCCGGTCGTAGTACTCGTGGTCCACCAGGTAGGCGATCCGCTCGGCCGTGGAGGGGAAGGTCATGGTGTTGGGCCCCACGTGCCGGTCCATGTACTGGCGCTCGGCCTCGTGGTCCTTGTCGAACTGGATCCTGCCGTCCTTGTCGTACAGGTTCAGCATGGCGTTCAGGGCATGGTAGTCGTGAGCCGGGTCGAAGGTCTCCTCATCCTCGGATGCGGTCCTGTCCAGGGCCAGGGACGTGTCCTCGTTTGCTCCCATCGGGTGTCCTTTCATGAATATGGCAGTGATGATACGTGTAATGAAATCGGCTCAGGACTCGGGGTGGTTGCGGAAGAAATCCACCACCCCGCGGCGGACCTTCTCCTGGTCCTCCTTGGTGCCCATGAGCTCGAAATAGTAGAGGAAGGGCACATTGCACTTGCGGGAGATGATGTCCCCCGCCATGCAGAAGGCCTCCCCGAAGTTGGTGTTGCCCGAGGCGATGACCCCGCGGATGCCGGCCCGGTTGGCCGGGTCGTTCAGAAAGCGCTTGATCTGCGGCATGACCGCCTTCTTGGCCGATCCTCCCCCATAGGTGGGGACGATCAGGATGTAGGGCTGCCGAATGTTGAGCGGCGGATCCTTGGGCCTCAGAGGGATGCGGAAGACGTCAATCCCCTCGTCGTCCAAATGGCAGTTGGCGATGAACCGGGCGGTGTTGCGCGAGGCCGACGAGAAGTAGACCACGGCCCCCAGGCGCTGGCCCTGGGCGGCGAACTCGGGAGCGCTGAGCTCCGAATCAGTCCCGGCGGTCTGCTGTTGCTCCATGCTTCCTCCTGATCAGGCCATCCAGAGCCTGTCTTGACGGTGATGCCCGCCCTGAGGACGGACCGATCAGAACCCGCCCAGCGCGAGCCTGAACTACTATATGTGCTGTCGATATCAAAAACGGTGAGCATATATAGGGTTTTCTGTGCCCAATATCACACCGGTTCCAACTGGCCTAGAAGTCCCAGTCGTCATCGTCCGTGGACTCGGAGTGCCCCATGACGTAGGAGGAGCCCGAACCCGAGAAGAAATCATGGTTCTCGTTGGCCGATGGCGACAGGGCCGCCAGGATCTCCGAGCTGACATCGGTCTGGTCGGCTGCGAACCGGGCCGGGTAGCCCAGGTTCATCAGCGCCTTGTTGGCATTGTAGCGAACGAAGGCGAAGACATCCTCGACGAAGGGGAAGCCCTCATAGATCTGCCCGGAGTAGACCATCTCCAGATCGTAGAGCTTGTCCAGCAAATCATTGGTGAACTTCTCCAGCATGGCCTGGTCGGCCTGGGTCCTCTCCTCAAGACCCCGCTGATACTTGTAGCCCGAGTAGTAGCCGTGGATGGCCTTGTCGCGCAGGATCAGCCGAATCATGTCAGCCGTGTTCATCAGCTTGGCATGGCTGGAAAAGTAGAGGGGCAGGTAGAAGCCGGCATAGAGCATGAGGGAGGAGAGCATGGTGGAGGCCACCTTGCGCTTCAGGGGATCCTCGCTGACATACTCGTGCAGGACCGTGTGGACGCGCTCCTGGAGGACGTCGTTGGCCACAGCCCAGCGGTAGGCCTTGTCGATCTCCTCGCTGGAGCAGAGGGTGGAGAAGACCGAGGAGTAGGAGCGGGCGTGGACCGACTGCATGAAGGCGATATTGGTATAGATGGCCTGCTCCTGCTCGGTCCGGGCGTGATCGATCTGTACCAGCTCGCCGATGGTGGCCTGGGTGGTGTCCAGCATGGTCAGTCCGGTGAAGACGCGGACCGTGGTCTGGCGCTCGTGATCGGTCAGGGTGTTCCAGGAGGGTATGTCGTTGGACAGGGGCACCTTCTCGGGCAGCCAGAAGTTGGAGACCAGGCGGTTCCAGACCTCCAGATCCTTCTCGTCGGTGATCTTGTTCCAGTTGACCGGGCGGATCCTGGCATCAGGGGTGACTCGGTACTGGGGCGGGGTGATGGATTGGCGCATCATCTCGTCGTCGGCATAGACGCCGGCCTCTGACTTGGCGCTCTCTTTGGTGCTTTCCTGCTGGCTCATGACAAAACCGCCTTTCGTGAATCAGTCGACTGCTGCTGGAGCTGCACTCCCATTCCGGCCAGGATGGCCCTGACCGCTTGAACATCCTCCGAGGTGCCCAGCAGCTCGAAGCGATAGAGCTCAGGAACCCCGCACCGGCGGGCTATCAACGGGCCTGCTGCGCAATAGGCGCTGCCGAAGTTTCGGTTGCCCGAGGTGATGACCCCGCGAATCAGCCCGCGGTTGACCGGATTGTTCAGGAAGTGGATGACCTGCTTGGGCACGGCTCCCTTGGCTGACCCGCCGCCATAGGTGGGCACCAGCAGAAGGTAGGGCGTATCCATAACGGGCATGGGCTGGCGCCGCTCATACAGGGGGATACGGATGGGCCCCTCCACGCCCAGCCGCTGTACAAAGCGGTGGGTGTTGTTGGAGACGCTGGAGAAATACACCAGCCTGGAGGCGCCATCGGGAGGATCGCGCCGATCCACATCTGCTGAGGACATAGTGACTGCTGCTCCTTGGTAAACACTATATATTGGATTGGCTTGGCCAGCCAACCACAATATATAGGTTTATCCAGGACGACACAAGTTCACAGGAACAAAACCGCCCCCGCTGTGACATTCCATACAAGAACGGAGACGGCAAGCATTTACATTTACACTCGCGCTATTGCGGCCTTAGTCAGATATCGGGTCCTGCGGCAAACCCCGTCGACGCAGGTCTGCGCAAACCTCCAGGACGCGATCGTTGGCCTCCCGCTCCCCCACAGTGATGCGGATGCCCTCGCCAGGGAAGGTTCTGACCGACAGACCCGCGTCGCGGAACCGCTGATCAGCCTGCGCAGCCGCACGACCCAGTGGCAGCCAGTAGTAGTTGGCCCGAGGTTCAGGAATCTTCCACCCCTGCTCCTTCAAACCAGCCAGGATTCTGGCCCGTTCCTGCTTGAGAGCCCGGACCCGTTCGGCCAGGCGATCCTGTGCGTCCAGGCTGGCCATCGCCGCCGTTTGGGCCACATCGGTGACACCGAAGGGCAGGGCAACCTTGTTCATGCCGGCAATGATCGGCTCGGCGGCCACGGCGTATCCGATCCGCAGACCGGCCAGCCCGTAGGCCTTGGAAAAGGTCCGGGCCACTATCACATTGGGATGCTCACGCATGAGCGACAGCCCGTCGGCCCGATCAGGGTCGTCGTTGAACTGTATGTAAGCCTCGTCGAAGAGCACCGGCAGGTCTGCAGGCAGGGCTTGCAGCAGCCGTTCGGCCTGGCTGCGATCGACATTGGTCGCAGTCGGATTGTTGGGGTTATTGACAATGACCAATCTGGTATGCTCGTTGACCGCCGCAATCATGGCTTCGATGTCATGGCACCCCTGGTCATCCAGGGGCACGGGCACCCCGGTGGCGCCAGCCGAGGTGACGATGATGGGATAGGCCTCGAAACTGCGCCAGGGATAGACCACCTGATCTCCATGACCGGCCACCAGATCAACCAGCTGGGTGATGACCTCGGTGGACCCGCATCCCAGCTGAATACATCCAGGATCCACCCCATGCAGCTGGGCCAGCCGCTCCACCAGATGGGTGCCACGCATGTCCGGATAGCGGTTCAGATGGCCCAGGGCCTGTTCGGAGACGGTCTGGATCACGCCGGGCAGGGGCGGGTAGGGGTTCTCATTGCTGGAGATCTTGTAGCTGGTCAACCCGGGAACAGATGGTGCCGGGCTGCCCTGCTGGTAACCGGGCAGGGCATCAATGCTGGGACGATGACGATAGTACATGGGCACCATGCTAGCGGCCGCCGTATGTCTCCGCGGTGTCTGTTCCGCTGCACGGCCCTCCCGAAAAGCGAGTGGCCCCCGGTCCTTCCGCAGGACCAGGGGCCACTATCACCGCCTCTTTACTTGAGGATGGCCAGAACGTCGCGCGCGGACACGATCAGGTAGTCCTCGCCGCCGTAGTTGACCTCGGTGCCGCCGTACTTGGAGTACAGAACCTTGTCGCCAACCTTGACATCCATGGGGATACGCTCGCCCTTGTCGTCACGACGGCCGGGGCCTGCCGCCAGCACCTCGCCCTGCTGGGGCTTCTCCTTGGCGGTATCGGGGATGACCAGCCCGGAAGCGGTCTTGGTCTCCGCCTCAGCCTGCTTGATGACGATCTTGTCTTCCAACGGTGTGAGTGAAATCGACACTGTGGACCTCCTACATCTTGTGAGAACAGCCAATGAACCCACGCCGGAACGTCGATGAGAGGCTGACGAACACTCACCACGCATTCCTTTGCGCTACAAGTCATAGTAGCGCGAAATTAGCACTCTGCCAACTTGAGTGCTAACGCTGGTGGTGAAAGATAACTTGCCGATTGGCCCCTCAGGACTTGTCTGCCGGACGACGCCGGGCCAATATGGCCTCGACACCGATGGACAGGGAGTCCTTGCTGCGATCAGGCGCTTCGACCTGGGCCTGCATCTCCCGCTTGTGAAAGTCGTCGGGCTGCCCATCGGCCTTCTTCTTTTCGGGGGGACGGGCCACAGAGACCTGCCGGGTGGACTTGATCTCCAGGCTGTGAGGGCCCTCATCTTCGTTATGCTTGCCATCCTTGTCTGATCCCTCGCCACGGGCCGACCCTAGGGAGAAGGAGATCAGATCCTGGCCAGCCGCCATACCGAAGGCATCCAAGGCCGGAGAGGGGTTGATACATTCGAGCTCATTGGTGGCGTCCTCCTGAGCCTTAGCCGAAGCCGACGAATCCGGACGCTCCTTGCCAACAGACGCAGAGACCGAGCTGGGCTTGCCCGAATGGGCAGAGGCGGATTGGGCAGGCGTCGACTGCGGAGAAGTCGGCCGGGCTGCAGACTTGGAGGCGGCAGACTCGTTCACTGACGACTTGGGCGAAGCAGTTTTGGAAGATTTGGTAGTTGCTGGTTTTGAAGTCTTCGGCCCGGAAGCTGCTTGTTTGGTCGGGGTTCGTTCGGAGGCCTTCCTAGCGACGGACGGACTATTCGACGCATGTCCAGTCTGTGCAGCGGTCTTCTCGGTCGACTTGACGGACCCGGCCGAACCCTTGGCCTTACTGCTGTTGACTGTCGACTTCGCAGGCTTGGCCGAATTGTGTCGCCGAGCCTTGAGGGCTACCTGCTGATCAGCCTTGGCTTGCGCCAGCGTTCGACGGATCTCACCCTGGTCAAGCACATCCGTGGCAGTTTCCGCACGGGCCTCAACCTTGGCCTGCCCAGACTTGCCGGAGGTCTTGCTCTTAGTCAGACTGGCCGCCTGCTGACGACGCTGCCGGGCACGCCGCTGGGCTAAATTGCGCTCCCAGGCCCGAGCCTGCGCTGAAGCATGCGCGCCTGCGGCCAACACCACTATCACCAGGGCCAGAGGAATCAAAGTGAACCATGGGCTGTAGCCCAAAGGGAAAGAGAGCCCAGCCACCAGAAGGGTGATGACCAACAGGGTAACGACCAGGATGCGACGACGGCGTATGGCCGCGCGGCGCAACTGTCTGATCTGCTTGATGCGCTGGGCCTGACTGCGCCGGTTGCCATCCTGCTGCCCTTGCTGCATGACCAACCCTTTCACCGTCCTCGACTGCCTGTCGCAGAACCTCATGCCGTCTTCCCGCCCGACCATGTGCAGGGAGGTGGAAAGCCTGTCCTGGCGATGCTCCGAGGCCCGCTTCATGCCCTTGACGGTGCGAAACGGCAGCCAACCCAGCACCAGAATCACTGCAATCACCAAAACCACGATGCTGCTGAGTGATTCATAAACCATAGGTACTACGTTAGTTGACGGTATGCCCCAAGCGGCAAGTCAAACCCAGCGTGTCGACCATATCCGCCCCAGAGGTTCATAGACGATCCAGCAGATCGGGATCGAATTGGTCGCTGATCCAGGCAAAGGTCAGGTGGTCCCTCCACTGTCCGTTTACATACATGTAGCTGCGGCGCAGTCCCTCCGGCTCCATGCCAAGCTTTTGGACCACACGGAGGGAACGCTGGTTTTCAGGCAGAATCGCCACCTCCAGACGGTGCAGATGGGGCCCCCTCCTGTCCCTGAAAGCCCAATTCGCCAACATCGCCAAAGCCAGGGGTGCGAATCCGTGACCGACCCAATCCTGGTCCACCCAATAGCCCACTGTCGCCGTGCACATGGACCCGTAGCGGATGGCACCCAGGGAAATCTGCCCCACTATGCTCTGATGAAACTCCATCAGAAAGACCGCTGAGGTGCCCTCCTGCCGGGAATGCTCCAACTCCTGCATCCACTGGGCATAGGTCATGCCGGGTCCATGACGGGGATCCCCTGATTCCCATGGGGCCAGCCAATCACGATTCCTCCATCGGACCGCGTTCCAGGCTGCCTGGTCTCCCTCGCGGATGGGCCTAAGCAGGAAGTCCCCATGTCCTGGGGGCGGAGTCAGACGATCAGGCAGATCCAGGGCATTGTTCGAACGGGCTCGGGAGCCCTGCCAGACCTGGCGGAAGGTATGCAGAACCGACATGACTCCATATTCCCACCGAACGGCATCCGAGGCAGGCATACGTCCATTAGGGAGAGCCCCTGCTGGTAGAACTGAGTGCATGAACAAGCAGGAACGCATCGATATGGACAAACAGGATCGGCGCGGCCGGCTGCTGGAAGCTCGACGGCGCATCAATCGGGCCCAATGCCTGGACGCAGGCCGCAGGCTCGCCGATCTGCTGGCCGGCCAGGTGCTTGCCAAGCTCGGGCACTCACGAGGCGACCAGAGCCTGACTGTGGCTGCCTTTTCCTCCATTCGGGGGGAGATAGCCATGGACCCCAGCCTGGACCTTCTGGTGGGCCGGGGCTATCAGGTGCTCATCCCCATGCTGGGCACGGGCATCCAAGTAGGTTGGGGACGCCTGCAATCAGAGCAGGATCTGGAGGACATGAAGCGGATTCCCGGCTGGCGGCCGGATGAACCCGATGTGCCGGCCCTGCCACCGCAGACCTTGAATCAGGCCGATCTGATCCTGGTGCCCGCACTGGCCATCGACCACGCCGGCATCCGTCTGGGTCGGGGCGGCGGCTGGTATGACCGGGCTCTGGCCCTGCGGGCAGAACAGACTTCAGTGGTGGGCATCTGCTGGCCTGGCGAATTCGTGGAAGACCCTCTGCCCCATCTGGACCACGATCTTCCTGTGGATGCCGTCCTGACGCCTGAAGGTTTCACGCCCACAGCCGCAGGTCTGTCACGAAGGCCCGGAGCGGACCATAATGGTGATGAACAAGACTGACGAGAGGCCCGGTGCCGATTCTTCTGGTCGAAGCCACCACTAGGATATTGGGTGTTGAACCAATCGTCGCGCGAACCGACCATCAGCGGAGGGAAAGAACGGTGCCCACCTATCATTATCGTTGCAAGAACTGCGGATACGACTTTACCAAGGAGCAGTCTTTCAACGACGAGCCCATCACCATCTGCCCCAAGTGCGGGCAGCAGCAGGTCCGCAAGGTCTTCTCCGCAGTGCCCATCGAGTTCAAGGGCCATGGTTTCTACCGGACCGATGGAGCCTCATCCTCTTCAGGCTCCACAAGCAGCAAGTAGACCGAGAGGCACATTCGACCACATCGACCATGCAAACCCATATGCCTGCCAAATTCCTGACAGGCTGGGGGCATGGTCGATTTTTCCATCTTCAGCAACAAGGGCAAGCCTTCAGCAGCCGGATCCCTAATCCGCCGACGGCGGCTTTTTAAGCTGCGCCGTGCGGGAGCCGCCCTGGCATTGGGGCTGGCGGTTTTCTGCGCCCTGCAGATCCTGGTCCAGGCCCAGGGCCGCCTGTCCATACTGGTCGCCGCGCGACCTATTGCACGCGGATCAGCCATCGAACCTGGCATGGTCGAAACGCGAATCCTGCACGGCAGGGAACGGCTGCCTGGCCTGATCTCCTCATTTGGACAAGTACGTGGGCGGCGGCTGATGATCAGCCTGCACACAGGGCAACCGCTGACCACAGCCATGATCAGCAGCAGACCGGCACAGCCACCCGGGACCACCCCGGTGACCGTCCGCCTGGCCGACGATCCAGGAGACCTGCAGGCTGGTGACAAGGTGAATTTGCTGGCCTCGGGAGACTGCCCAGCCGGTGCCGACACGCATTCCGCCCAGCCGAGTTCCCTACCACCCTCCGCGAGAGACCAGCCAGGTTCTGACAGCAAACCAGGGTTTTCCCATGTCCAGCAAGTCAACGGCCTGCAGACACCGACGCCCGGACAGACCCAAGGCGTTGGACGCTGCACGTTAGCCGAGCAGGCACTGGCTCTACAACCGGCACAGACCATCGCCAAAGATCGATCCGATCTGGAAGGCCGGGAGGGCAACCGGGTCCGGCAAACATCCCAGGCGGTCTTCGCCCTGGATGCCAGTCAGGCTCTGCTCCTGTTATCGCTGGATCCATCCACCCCGGTCATTGCCATCCGACCTGACAGAGCGTCCGCATCGACACCCTCCAATCATGTCGGAAAACCGAAACAATCCTGGGCCCGCGATAATGGAGGAAGAAGCAGGCATGGGCACTCCATGTCTCTTGTCAGCTACGGAAGGATGCAGAATGGCCTCGATCAACCAGGTGGCGGCCAAGGATACCGCCGAAGCAGTCCACAAAATCTCACAAATCAGCAACAAGGGTGTGCTGGGCGAATTCAAGCAGTTCATCTCGCGTGGATCCATGGTGGACATGGCCGTGGGCGTGGTCATGGGTTCGGCGGTGACCAGCGTGGTCAACGCCATCGTCAACAATCTGATCAGCCCACTGATCGCCATGATCTTCGGCAAACCGGACCTGTCGGGACTCCTGACCATCAGCTACCGGAACGCCACCATCTCCTTCGGTGCCATTCTGACGGCTCTGCTCAACTTCCTCTTGATCGCCATCGCCGTCTACTTCTGCATCATCATGCCCATCAACAAGTTGCGGCAGCTGAGCCGGGCGGCCTCGGGCATCAAGGACCAGCCCAACGCTCCCAGCCCCCAGGACCAGAGCCTGCAGCTGCTACGGCAGATCGCCGACGACATCCATCAGTCAACGAGCGCAGACAGCCAACAGGCTGGGACCGGACTGCCCAAGGGCCAGGACTAGGACCGATAGTCAGTCGCCGCGCTCATTGGGGAAGAGCCCCCAATGGGGCGGCAGCTCGCCCAGGATCCGCCGGTCATCCCCGGCAAGACGATCCTGCTCACAGACCCGATCCTGGGGATCCTCCTCGGTGCCATCAACATCGAACCGTTCCCTGCCTGGACGAACCACCCGCCGATGCCGACGCCGACGCGGAGCCGCAGACTCACCGGTCTGGTTCCCCCGGTCCGGCTGATTATCCGCCATCAACGCGCCTGCTGGTAGATGTCGGCAAGGCGGGCAACGATCCTGTCGGCTTCCTTGTCGGGGTTGACAAAGGCCGAAACGCTCCAGACGGTCATGACCGACCAGCCAAGATACTGCAAATCCTCGGTGGTGAACCGGTGACGCTCCCGGGTGGACTGGGTGTGCATGAACTCGGCATCGTCGGTCAGCACAGCCAAAGCATAGGGCTTGTTCTTGAGCCCCACCACCAGCGGAATTCTGGGCGCCTGGTCGTACCCGTAATCCAGGGCTACATCCAGCCCCCGGGTCCGCAGTCTGTGGGCCAGATCCCTGAAGAGCACATTGGTGGACTGCTCGGCTTGCTCGGGCCGGGCAGGTTCGGCGTCGGGATGCTCAACCCAAGTCAACAGCTCCTTGAGCAGACGCGGCCCAGGCTGGTGGATGCGGTCAGCCTCAAGATCGTCGGCCGAGAATGCAGCGACGATGTCCAGATTCCGATCCGGCAGGACCAGAGCATCCAGCAACATACCCTTGCCCCCTTCGCCTTCCAGATCGCCGAACTGCTGGAGAAGACGGCCGTGGGTGGTCTTGGCAAAGCCCAGAGTAAGGATTACGTCCGTGGCCCGGGCGCCACAGACCTCGTCAATGCCGACGATGCGTACATGCCGCAGGAACTTGGCGAAGACCCTGTCCTTGGCCGCAGCCGACTTGAGTTCGGCCCCCAGCCTGGAGCGGTGGGTGGCCGACAGGGTGACCACAGTCAGCAGATAACTGTTCGGCACCAGGGAGAAGGATCCGGCCTTGCGTTTGAGCATCTCGACAACTGCGGCCACCTCCTGTTGGCTGGACTCTACCAGCCCAGTGGCCATGACAGGGACGCCGGCTCCCTCCACCCTGGTCAGGGTTACCCTGCCAGGCTCCCGGCAATCGGGGACAGGTGCCGACAGATCCCCATAACCATGATCCTTCAGGAAGGTGTCCAGCCGAATCGAGCGGCGCGAGGGCCGGGCTTTGACGGTGACCGGAACCAGATGGTCGACCAGCTGCAAGAGACCATCCGAGGTGATGGTAGGACGGTGCGCGATGACCGCCACCTGCCGGGCACGAGCCAGCACTGTCAGCACCTGGATGGAAGGCATATGGGCTCCCGCATCGATGATGACCGTGTCGGCCAGCTGTGTCGGATTGGTCCTGGTCGCCAGCGTGGCCGGAGTCGCGATGATGATGGGTTTGGCCGCCGACAGGATGCCGGGGTGGGCCTGCCGGAAGACCGCAAGGGAGGCGCCGGGGTTGCCGGCCAGCATGGTGTGCAGCTGATTGGCCTCCTGGGTGCGGGAGAAGAGCAGCTCGGACAGACGCTTTTCGCTCTCCTGGGCGACCATGGGCCCTACGCTGGCCACGTGCTGAGCATCCACCTGGCTGAAGCGGTCGGCTGCGTTGGACAGGGCGGAACCGTCCTGGTTGGAGATGATCTGCGAGGAGCGCATGATGTCGTCGAAGACCGTGGTCCACCAGGCCAGCTGCAGCTCGGCCCGTACCGCCTTGCCCTCAACCTGACGGTTGCGCAGGTCCTGGACAAGGTCCTGCAGCCCCGCCTTGCTGAATTCGTCCTCCAGGGCGCAGCGCTCAGGCAAGGTATCCAGGGCTGTATGGTCGTCAAAGAGCGCCTTGAGCCGCTCCTCCACCTTGTTCAAATCCATGGTCTCGAGATCGCCGCCGGCTGGAGTCGAGGCCAGAACGGTGTCCAGAGCCGTCATGTCGCGAATCAGGGATTCCTGGGTGTCGATGATGACGTCCAGCTTCGGCGGCAGGACCGGCCAGCCGCCGTGAGGGACGAAGGTCCGCCATTGCTCGGCCTGCTTGGAGACCACCACCAGCGACTCATGCAGATCCTCGACCTGCGCGCCGGGCCTGAGCAGGCTCTTGGCCTCCTTGACCAGACGTCGGCGTTCCCAGAATCCCAGATTGGTGCCATTGGCCTTGCGATCGGCCTTGGACTTGGTGGCCTCGATCATGGAGGGAATATCACGCTCGAAGATGGAAGGCTGGAAGACATCCAGGACCCGGCGCAGATTCTTGAGGACCACCACCTGCCGCCCCCAATCCTTGACGGTGGCCGGCACGGGGAATCCGCAGGTCTCCACAGTGGATTTGACCTGTTCACGGGTGTCCGGCAGAAGCCGCTGCAGGAGGCGAACCACACGGGAGTATGCGTCCACAGCCTCGTTCTCGTTGACCAGAGTGGCGCCGAACCAAGGCGTGTCCTGGGGGCCGATGACGAACTCGCCCAGCTCGGCAGCCCTTTCCAGCTTGTCCGCCCAGGCATCCAGCTCGGGCTGCAGGTTGTGGGCCGTCGCCGCACCCAGACGGACACGGGTGGCAGGATGCGTAGGCATGTTGGCGATGTTGGCCAGATTCTGAATGGTCTGGTAGGCCGAAACCCCCCAGCTGGAATCCACCCCATGCAGATCACCCAGGTAGCGGGTCAGCCGGGAGCGGACACCCACAAGCTCGTCAGCCACCTGATCGAAGTGTTCGCTGGCCTTGCCGGGTTTGAACCCCACTGCATCGATCAGCCGCTGGTCCACGACCCGGCCAAGCTGATCGTCTGTCAGGTCAAGAGCCATGTCCGCCATTCCGGCGGCATCCAGACGATGCTGGAAGCGTCGCTTCTCCTCCACCACGCAGGGCACATAGAGCACGGTCCTGCCGGCGGTGACGCAGCGCGAGGCGATGGCCAGAGCATCGTCGGCGCTGTGGCGGCCGGTCTGTTCATCGACAAGCACACTGTGTCCGGTCGCCACCAGCTGGGCGGCATAACGGACCTGGTTGTCCACGTCTCCGGCCTCGAACTCGCTGTGGGGGTCAGCATCAAAGGGGCTGTAGTCGGGCACTGGTCCGCCCTTGAGCCGCTCCGAGGCAGCCTGGTCGCCAGCCAAGGCATCCAGCAGATCGTTGCCGGTGGACCCGGCGGTCATCCGGTCCAGAATCCGAAGGCTCTCGCCCAGCAACTGGGCGGATGGCTCGATAAAGCACCCAAGAACGATTTTCCGTTCAATGGTGAAGTCGCTGATATGCGGCGTAATCAGGGCCGTCATGTCCTTGAACAGTGAAGAAGTTTCGGGGGTGCCGCCCTGATAGTGGGAGGCGGAAAACAGGCGGTCCGGATCCAGGGTGATGCCCCGCTCACGCATGGCCGAAATCAGGGCAGGGTTAAGGTCCACCTTGCCTGTGAACCTGATGGAGGACCTGGAGGCCCCCTGTGTGCTCTCGTCAATACGCACGGGATAGAGCAGTACAGGCATGTCGCGCCCCTGCCAGGCGGCCACTCCCACCACCATGGAAAGCTGGGCGAAACCACTGGCACGCTCCTTGGCGGCCTGATCGTCCAGAACCCGCTCCATGCGCCGGTGGGCTGCGCGCAGCATGCCACGGTCTCGGAATAGCGCGTCCAGATGGACCTGGCCACTGGCGAAGAGCTGGGCGATGCCTGAAGGATGCGCATGGGTCAGGTCCATCTGCGCCGCCAGCTGCGACACATTCTCCAAGGGGGTCAGGCCCACTTGGTTCTGGTAATCCTGGCGCCATCCCCGGATTCGCTCCAGTGGAGTCAACGGGGCCTTGACCTCTTCTGCGGCGCGGTCGGAGGAGGAGCCGGCCGTTGATGCCTGTGCATCTTCAGCCCGTTTGTCCTCTTCGGATCCCCCGGTGCTCATTACCGTCTCGCTCATCCGTCCACTCACTTCCGCACGGCGTTCAGATATTCGTGATACCCGTCATTGTTGCGCAGGGCCGCGTCGATGTCCTGGTCGCCCTGAGCCTCCAACCAGGCGTACAGATCATCATAGAGGGCAGGATTCATCGCCAGGAAAGGCAGCAGCTGCCGATGCTTGGCCATGGCGAACTGCAGGGCGAAGTCCCCGGTACGCTTGGCATCATCGGAGCTCATCCCGTCCACCACGATGGCCTCCTGGCCACGGTCATAGTCCCCCTTGGAGACCCGCTCGAAGACGGATCCGGGCTCGAAGGCCGGCTGATAAAGCTGGTCATCATCCCGCTTATCCGCTGGCTGGGGACGCCGGGCCTGATCTGATTCCTTCTTGGACAGGCGGGCCAGCTCCACGGCTCCCAGAGGGGTGAACCCCTGGGCCGAGTCCGGTTCGCCCCTCCGGCCTTGCCGTGACTGGCCGTCTGCATAGCCGCTGCGGCCGGAAGCCGCACGATCGTCACGATGACCACGATTGTCACGGACGTCATGGGCATCGCCAGCATCCTGGTTGTAGTGGTTCTGATCAGGAGCGGATTCGGGGGAACGTGATCGGCGAGCATCCGCGAAAAGGTCACGGTCGACAGGCCGGCTGTCCTCCTCCTGGGTGCCGACCAGAGGCAGGCCCTGCTCGGATTCATGCTCCTGCCATGGCAGAGGCCGACGAGCTTCGCCACGAGCGCCCTGGGCCTGGAAGTCACCTGCACGCCGGTCACCCTGTCGGTCTTCGAATGCACTGTCATCCGGCTGGTCGGCATAGACTCTGCGACGGTCAGATCCCTGACCATCCGCTGAGCCTGCATCGACCGGCCCCCTGTCAGCCTGGCCATGCTCGATTGGACCAGAATCGTCAGAATGCCGCGCTTGCGAGCCCCGCGAATCCACGGGCTGCGACGGATTGTCCCGCGAGTCGCGAGCGACTGGGACAGACCCGGGACGATTCTGAGAAGCGCCGTCGGCCTCTTGGGAAGAATCGGCTGTCTTGGCGGCACCCAGGGCCATATCGTGAAGGGCAGTGACCCTGTTGCGGACCCCGTCGGCCTTGAAGATGCCAGTGGGCTCGCCGGCGCGCATGTCCAGAATGTCGTCGACGGACATCTCAGCTGCATCGGGCTCCACCATGCCCCGGGGCTGTGTGGAGTATGAGAAGAGGTCGGGCACCCGGGTCGAAGGGTCGGTCTTATCTTCTTCAGGATTGCTGATGCGCACGAAGTCGACGGGGACATCACCGAATTGGAAACGAGCCGAGCTGCTGGACAGGGGGAAGTCGGCATCCACAGGCAACCTGACCAGGGATCCGTCGGACTGAATCAGATAGGACCCGTTGGTGGAACCCATGTCGCGCAGGGTGGCCAGACCGTCCTGGTCGACGGCGAAAATGGCATGTCGCTTGGACATGGATTTAGTCTGATCGGGCACCTCCAGACGACGCCGACCGTCATCGGCCAGCGGACGCAGGGGCTTGCGGCCGATCTCGACGGTCTCGCCAGGCTTGAGCCGGGTCTCTTCCGCCCCATTGAACTTGATTATCCACACCTGCCCCGGTCGCCGATCGTCACTCACGTTTTCGACCTCCCAAATCTGCAGCCGCCTTCACTCGGTACTATCGCCTATTCTGTCATGAAACCCAGAGATAGGATTGATTGCGTGCCGAATTAACCGATAAAGGACACATGAAAGACTGGCAGGCATGCCGGTGCAGCGAACCCTCCCCTCGGGCAAGGCTTTGGCAACGAAGCGATTGACTCGATCAACAAGAAACGGCGGCCGCCTTTGCTCTGGACACAACCATCAGAGTCAAGCAACGGCCGCCGTCATCGGATCAGTCCTGGCCGTCCTCTCCCTCGTCGTGGTCGTCGTCTGGGTGCGGAGTCATATGGACGACGAATTGGTCATCCTCGGGCACCGTGCTGCGGTTGAGACGATCGGAGTCTGACATGTGGCAAGAAACAGTCCCGAAAGCCGGCACGCTTACCGGTCGCCAGTTGGCGCCCCAGCCATTGACGGTCAGGGCCGCCTGGATAGGCTCTCCGGTCGGATTGTAGAGGATGACGCTGAGCTCGCCGTCGTCGCGAACGAAGGCGACCGAACCCAGACCGCCGGTCCGGCCATCTAGGGTGTGACTGGTGGAGGCCACCCTGCGAGCGCCGACCGGCACATCCTGTCCGAAATTACGAAGCATGAAGTATTCCAGATTGCGTTTGATCCCGCCGGTTCGGGAATCGACGGTGATGACCCCGCGCCGGCCCATGGTTCGCGCCCAACTGGGCAGACCCTGCTCATCCAGGGCCAGATTCCACAGGTCGATCATGCCCACGCCCTGGCGGACCAGTCCGATGCCGATCTCCCCGAACATGACATGGCTGGCCTCGTCCACCCGCTCGTCCAGCATACAGCGCCGCTCACTCATGACCGAGCGCCATCCGGGGAACTGCCTGGTGGCGTTCACGACCCACTTGGGCAGACCGGAGTATGTGTGCATGGCAGTCCCGGCGAAGCTCAGGGCCTCCACAGGGGTCATATAGTCGCTGACCGGGCGGCTGAAGAACCTCAATCCATCATCCCCGAAGAAGATCTCCACTTCGGGGAAGCTACGGTCCAGCGCCGGACGCAGGTAGTCCACGCCCCAGCGCACCAGCTGTTCAGGGGTCCAAATCGTCATGGGCCAGGGCGGATTGTTGGAAGGCTCGTTCTGCATGGTCACTGCCGAGATGGGAATCCCCAGCTTCTGGTAGGCCTCGATGAACCGCACGAAATAGCGGGCATAGGCGGCATCGACCGTGTCACGTGGACGGTAGCCATTGCCGCAGTATTGCCCCAGCCTCAGACGTCCAGCCCCGTCCAGCCGACCACTGTCCTTCATCCAAGCGGGTGCGCTCCAGGGCGAAGCCAGAATCCGCACGCCCGGGTTGATGGCCATGATCTCCTGAAGGACGGGGACCACATACTTCATGTCCTTGGTGGCCTCGGGCGTGCCCGGCTTCCCCTGCCCAATGGAGAAGTAGGTCATGCCCGAATCCGACATCACCCCATCGGGCAGATCATCATAGGAGTAGTAGCGCTGGCTGGAGAAGTCGCAGGACCCCATGGAGATCCTCAAGGTGGACAGGCCCGCCTGAGCCGGGTCGAAGAGCTCGGTCAGAATCCGATGACGTTGGTCGGCATCCATGGCCGTCATGAACAGGTACGCACTGGAGTCCGTCAGAGCAGCACCGGCCCCCTCCCAGTACTGGTAGCGTCTGGTCGGATCAATGACGATGGGAACGGCTGCACCGGGCCCATTCGTCGTCTCCGGGGTCGCTATCAGTTCTCGCCGCTGGGACAGATCCCCTGCCGTCGCGGTCCAAATCTCCTTCATGTTCGTATGTCTCCTTCCGCCGAGCCCTTTCCCGGCATCGCCATTCCGGTCCTTAGTCCTGTCCGGGAGCCTTGTCATCCACGGTGTACTCAGGCAGCTGCAGAGCAAAGTCCTCATCCTCGGGTACGGCCGAATCATTGATCCGCTCGCTCGTCGTCGCGTGCATGGTCACGGTCCCCCAGGCCGGCACGGTCACACTCTGCCAGCGGTCCCCCCAGCCGTTGACGGTAACAGCCGCCTTGATCGGCTCGCCCGTGGGGTTGTAGATATGGGCGGCGATGGATCCGTCCGGTGCCAGGAAAGCCACGGAGCCCAAAGAGCCGCTCCAGCCATCCGGGGTGTAGTTGCTGGAGTCGATTACCACTGAGCCCGGCTCCACATCCTGGCCGAAACTACGGAGCATGAAATACTCCAGATTCCTGCGAACCTTGCCGCTGCCATGATCGATGGTGACCACCCCGCGTCTACCGTCGGCACCGATCTGGTTGGGCAGCCCACGCTCGTCCAGGGCCATGTTCCATAGGGTGATAAAGGAAGAGCCATGGCGGACCAGCCAGTTGCCGATGACCCCGGACATGATGTGAGCGGCATCCTCGGGGGTCTGGTCCAGCATGCAGCGACGTTCGGTCATGCCATAGATCCACTGCGGATAGACCCGGTTGGCATAGTCCAGTTGCGGGTAGTCGTTGTCATAGGTGTGCAGAGTCAAGCCGTTGATGGAACGGGCCTGCTCGGCGGTGACATCCTTGTCGACCGGTCCTGTCAGGCAATGCGCCGAGTCGTCGTTGATGAAGATGCGCACCTGGGGGTGCCGACGGTCCAGCGCAGGACGCAGGAATCGGTGGGCGAAGTCGGCCTGCTGGGCCAGAGTCCAGGTCATGGCCGGCCAAGGGGCGGCGTTGGAGGGTTCGTTCTGCACAGTGACCGCCCAGATAGGGATGCCTATGGCTTCCATTTCGTCGATGTAGCGGGCGAAGTACCGGGCATAGACACCCTCTATGGAATCCTCAAGCGGATCATAGCCGTTGCCGGTCCACTCGTCGAAGCGCAGGTGGCCGCCCATGCACAGGTGGCCGGTGTTCTTCATCCAGGCCGGGGCGCTCCAAGGCGAGGCGATGATCTTTACCGCAGGATTGATGGACAGAATCTCCTGGACAACGGGGATGATGTACTTGTAGTCCTTGGTGGCGTCCGGAGCGCCCGGCTCGCCCTCGCCCAGGGAGAACCTTGTCAGATCCTTGTCATGCTCGCCGTAGGGAATGTCGTCGTAGGTGTAGTAGGGCTGTGAGGACGGCTCGCAGGAGCCCAGGGGGATGCGGATAACCGAAAAGCCGCCCTTGTCAGGGTTGAACATGTCATCCAGCAGGGCATGCCTTTGCTGTGCGGATTGACTGCCCCAGATCAATGAAGCAGCGGCATCGGTGATGGCGGCTCCGGCACCGAGCCAGGGCTGATGCCGTTGGCAGGGGTCGATGACGATGGGCTTGGCATCCTTGGGCCTCTCCCCCATCGGAGGGGCTTGCAGGGGCCGGCGGCGATCGGTCAGGTCTCCGGAGGTCACAGTCCAGAACTGGTTGGTGAAGGTGATGGTCATGATTGCTCTCTCGTTGTCATATCTGGGCATCGGCGTCACGGTCGATAGGACAGGGCCTTAGCTTAGCAGCGATTACAATCATGAACAAACTGTTTCGATCAACTTCGATCATCGCGACTGAAGGGTCATCCTACGCTCCGAAAGGACCTATGCAAATCGGCTCGGGCAAGCATAATCACCCCTGCGTGCACGGTAGGACAGGGTATAGGGAAAAGCCCCGCACCACATCAATTGCAGTGCGAGGCTTTTCAGCATACAAAGGCTCAGAAGAGCCGATGACTACTTGAGCTCGACGGTGGCGCCGGCCTCTTCCAGCTGGGCCTTGGCCTTGTCGGCGTCTTCCTTCTTGGCGCCTTCCAGGACGGCCTTGGGGGCACCGTCAACCAGAGCCTTGGCATCGGCCAGGCCCAGGTTGGTGATGGCCTTGACGGCCTTAATGACCTGGATCTTCTTGTCGCCGATGGCGGAGAGGACGACGTCGAACTCGGTCTTCTCCTCCTCAGCGGGAGCAGCAGCACCGGGGGCGGCAGCGGCCACGGCCACAGGGGCGGAGGCCTCGACGTCGAACTCGTCCTCGAACTTCTTGACGAAGTCGGACAGCTCGACCAGAGTCATTTCCTTGAACGCGTCGATGAGCTCGTCAGCGGAGAGCTTGGCCATAATGGCTTCCTTTCATTTGTGGCGACCGGCATTGACTGGTAGGCCGATCACCGAACATTTTTTGTGTTTGCCGTATGAATCCGGGCCGATGGCCGTGGACTCAGGCGGCCTTTTCCTGCTTCTCGCGCAGGGCGTCGAACGTGCGCACAGCCTTGGTAGGCACAGCGACGAACAGGTTGGCGGCCTTGGACATGGTGCCCTTGAGCGCGCCGGCCATCCGGGAGAGCAGAACATCGCGGGATTCCAGATCCGCGATCTTCTCCATGGCATCCGCGTCAGCAACAGCTCCATCGATGAAGCCGCCCTTGACGATCAGTGCCGGGTTGTCCTTGGCGAAATCACGCAGCGTCTTGGCGGCATTGACGTAATCACCCTTGACGAAGGTGATGGCGCAGGGGCCAGCAAGCATCTCATCGAGACCCTCGATTCCAGCCTCTTTGGCCGCAATCCGGGCTAGCGTGTTCTTCGCCACGTTGTAGGAAGTATCGCGGCCTAGCTTGTTTCGCAGATCGGCGACCTGCGGAACACTGAGCCCGCGGTACTCGGTGAGGATGATGGCATCGGCGTCACGGAACTTGTCCGTCAGCCTGGCGACAGCCTCTTCCTTTTCGGGCCTTTTCATGGCGTTCCTTCCTAGACAGACCTCTGGAGGGAGCCGGACGACCGAGCTTGACAGGCAAAAAGAAAGCCCTGCCGACAGGCAGAGCGGAAAACAGGTCGTAAGGACCGATTTGAAACTCAACCTGTGCTGGCTCGATCAACCGAACTTAGGAGACCCAAGGGTCCCGACCAACGGTCTTTGGTATGCAACGGCTAATAGTACACAGATAAACAAGGACCGTCAAGTCTATAGATGCGGCACCATCAGATGGTGATGGCCGCAGGGCAGCGCATCCGTAACCAGGGATCCTGCTCTGCAACGAACGCCGGCCACCCGGCTCTCGGCATCCAAGGCCTTCAGCATGATCGGCGACCCGTCCAGGAAGACCTCGACCTGACCCCCTGGTCCGACGCCGAGCACAGGAGGGAGGACCAAGTAACCCCGGCAGCCCTGGGGCACGGTCAATTCCAGATCGATATCCGGCAGGAGGACAAACCCTGGCCTGTTATCCACTCTTCCCGTGATCGTATAGGAGATATGGATGTCCCCCGTGGGCACGGGCATGGTCAGCTCGGCCCGGGCCAGGCCTCCGGGCTGGGGGGCGGCGACGAATTCACGATACCCAGGCTTCAAAGGCCGAAGCCCCATCAGCCCGCTGGAAATCAGCCAGACAGGCGAGGCCCCCCAAGGGTGCGAATAGGTGGTGTTGGATTTGATCGATGGGTCCCAGGCCTCCATGGTGCCTCCAGCACCCTGGTCCAACATGTGCTTCCAGGTGCGCATACCCTCCCCTGCTGAGAGCAGAGCCAGAGCATCAGCTCCTAGGCCTGATCGATACAGTCCATCCAGAAGCACGGCGGCCGCATAGGCGCTGCAGACCATCCCCCGACGACGCAGATAGGTACCAACCGCTTCCAGACGTGCGGGATCCGAAGGAGGCGCAAAAGCCAGCACAAAGGCCGAAGCATGCATGGCACAGTGATCGATGGCCGGGCCGTCGGGACCGTCTAGCAGACCATCCCGATAGGCGCCGACCGCTGGATCGTAGAGCCGCTCATCCAAGGCCTCTTGTATTTTTCGGGACACCTCTGCCAGACGGGCAGCTCGGCTACGACGTCCCAACGCCCGTGACAGACGAGCCATGGCTTTATAGGCGGCACTGGCCAGTGCGTTGATGACCGTGTTGACACGACCGAAGACATATCCATCACGTTCAACGGGCGGCCAGTCGACCAGGTCTCCATCCATTTGGCTGGAGACGCCGGGGTCCTTGACAATCAACCCGCTGTCCTGGTCCAGATACCTGTCTGGCAGCAGTCCCATCAGCCGGTCGTACTGGTCCGCCGCCTGGGTCAGATCTCCGGTGTGCATCCAGGCATCGTGAACAGACAAAATGCTGTAGAGGGGCCACTCGGTGGGCCAGGTTCTATTGGCGATCAGATAGTCCACGCTGTAACGGCCCAGGGCGGGTGCATCATCCAGCACCATATGAGCCCGCTGCTGGATCCAGGCATCAGCCTCATAGGGAGCCCGCTCCCTGGTCCAGGAATCGACGTAGATGTCAGCGTTGAGTCCCCTGATGGTGTTTCGCCCCAGCTGCCAGACCTCATCCAACAGAGGCCTGTCGCAATGAAACCTGGCGTGGTCGTCATATACGGGAGCCTCAAGGCACTCTGCCCACAGGCCCCCGTCAGACAGGCTCGCCAGCAGCCCTTCAGGTTCGGATTCCGCCGACCATATCAGCTCCAGATATCGGAAGACCCGGATCCCCCAAGTCTGTGCCCGGTTGCGGCCAGGCTGCAGCCGCCAGCGATCCTGATAGACGTTGGAGGTGGCCAGACGGTAGCGAACGCCGCCTTGGCCGTCCAGGACCTCCCCGTAACGGACGATCAAGTCCAAATGTTGCGACAGATCCACCCGCAGACCGATGCCGCCCAACCGTACGGAACCGAAATCCAGCAGAAGATGACCGGGCGCTGTCTTCAGAACCCGATGAACATCCACCCGGGTCAGTCTGGTGCCGTCTGCAGGAGCTGCCAGGCACTTGGAGAATGAGGACCGAATCCGGACCTTGGGCCAATCCGAGTCGTCAAAGCCCGGTTTGGAAAAACCCCAGGGGTATCGGGACAGATCAATGTCCTCAGCCGGAGCCTGATAGTAGGTTGTGCCGATAGAGGCGCTGTCAGGAAATGCCTTGGCCCCGCTAATAGCCTTCCATTCGGCATCCGTGCCATAGTGCTCCACCCTGCCATCAGGTCGACCAACATCCAACTGGGCCTGGAAACGGCGGCCCTCCATGGCATATGCCACCACGCCCAGAACGTTCTGAGCCCCCGGACGCAAGAGGTCGGTGACCTCGTAACCCCTGTAGCGATCCTCTCCATCCAGGGGGAATACTGGACCACAGCCCAGAAACCGCCCGTTGAGCCATAGTCGATAGACAAATTGACGCGCAGGCACAGTGCTGTCAGCGGTCGCATACAGGCTAGCCCAAAGGATCGGCCCCGGGGGCAGCCGGACCACACCACGCATCAGCGCCCAACCTTTGGCATTACCCTGAGAACCTGAGGGGTTCTTTTCGTCCTCTGCGGACCAAATGGCTTGAGCATGCCAGACCGGGCCAGGCCCCGTGCCAAAGGTGATGGGTTCAGACTCTATCAACCGACGGCCCTGTGCATCCAGCAGAAGAACGGTCAGCCAATACCGTCGCGAAGGACCCATATCCGGTCCAGGGAGCCGGCTGCCATTGAGCTCGTCCGCAGGTTGAATGCCGGTGTCTACAAGTATCCTTCCCTTAGGCTGTTCGTAGACTCGTACTCTGGCCAAACGGACCCTATCCGCCCAGAACGGCAAAGGGTCCAGCCTCCACCTGACCGTGGGCCTGAGTCCCGGTTCGATATCCACAGGACAATCCCGATCCTCGATCAACACCTGCAAAGGCTCACAGCCCATTCCAGTAAATCCTCCTTGAGCCTGCTCTCAAATGCAACTTTCTTCATGAACCGCTATTGCCGGTAGTCCTGCAACGCAGTGAAGGAGGAGCCCTTGGGTCCGGTAGCCGGCAGTCCATACATGACCTGGACGCCTGGGTCCTCGCTCTCACGGGCCATCTGCCGGAAGAAGGGGTCAGCCTGCCACCGCACAGCTGCCCAGACCAGATACCAGATCAGGCCAGTGGCCAGAAGAGCCACCAGGATGGGCGAGCGCATCAGCCCCCAGACATACCCAGCCAGGATCGCCAGCGACAGAACCAGCATGTACCAGCGGCGCACCGACAGGAGGAGGCCATTGACCAAGACCTTGTGGATGCGCGCCCGAGGATATTCCACCAGTAGCACCAGAGAGACCAAGGCGGTCTGCACCAGGAGCAGCAGGCATACCAGGATTGGGAAGAACATGATCTGGCCCCATGAGAGCTGTGACATGATCTGCAGATCATAAATCAGCGCGAAAGCAATGAACCCCAGAGGTAGCCAAGTCACCCATGATCTCAGGGCCAGAACCTTGTAGGCCCGCCAATATGCACGGAAGAACCCATAGACCGTTCCCGAGTCCACATAGGGCTTTGCTATCCACTCCGGCAGAGCATCCCCTCGCTCTGTCATGGAATCCAGGGCCTGCCGTCTGGCCCGGGCAGAGGCCGAGGACAGTCCAGGGTGATCGCGGTAGATGGCAAAGAGAGCAGCCAGACCAGGCGCTGACAGCACGGCCGCCAGCAGATAGGTCGGGAAGTACTGCGGATCTCTCAGAAAGATCAATACAGCAGCCAAGGGCAGCATCCCCAGCAGGGAGCAGCACCCAGCACCGAGCACCACAGCAATTGAGTTGGTGATCCCCAAGAGGGCATGCATGGCGTAGCCCTTGGCGGGACGCCCCTGGTCGCCTTCGCTTCCAGCCAAGACTCAGCCTTTCATTCCGGATGTCGCAATGCCGGCGATGAACTGTTTCTGCCCGATCAGGAAGACAATTAAAATGGGTAGAACCGAAAGGACCGAGCCGGTCATGATCATGGCAAAATCAGCATTGTACTGGGAAATAAAGAGCTTGAGGCCCAGCTGGATTGTGTAGAGCTTCTGGGAACGCAAGTAAATCAGCGGTCCCATGTAGTCGTTCCACGTATTAGTGAAAGTGATGATGGCCAAAGCTGCCAGGGACGGTCCCGACAGGGGAAGCATAATGCGCCAATAGATGCCGAACTCACTGAGTCCATCCAATCTGCCTGCCTCGGACAGATCCTCAGGTATGGTGTCGTAGAACTGTTTCATCATGAAAACACCGAAGGCTCCAAAGGCTTGCAGAAGGATGATGGACCATCGCGTATCGGAGAGACCGACGGCGGAAACCAGCTTGAACTGCGGGATCATGTAGGCCTGCCAAGGTACGGCCATGGTGGCGATGTAGATCAGGAAGAGGGTGGTACGCCCCCTGAAGGGGATCTTCGAGAAGCCATAGGCTGCAAAGGATCCAGTAAAGACCTGCAGGAGGGTCACAATAACAGCGAAGAAGATGGTGTTGAGCAACCAAGTCGTCATATCGGACTTGGTCCAGATGGCTACGTAGTTCTCCCAGTGCCAGACCGATGGGAACCACTTAATGGGGATGGCATAGACCTCATTGTTGGGTTTCAGAGAGGACAGGAACATCCAGAAGAAAGGCAGGAGCACGAAGGCGGAGACAGCAATCATGGCCAGATACCCGATGATTGTGCCGACGATCTTGGCCGGGGGGACCTGCTTCTTGTTCCAGGGAATGTCTGCGGAGACTGTATTGGTGGACATAATCTCAGTCCTCCTTCAGGTTGTTGTACCAGAACTGGAAGAGCGTGACTACCATGCATATGGCCAGAAGAACCAGGGAGACGGTCGAAGCATAGCCGAAGTCACCACGCTCGAAGGCCACACGGTAGATGTACTGCGCCAGAACCAGGGTGCTGGTGCCGGGTCCGCCATCGGTCATAACCAGTGTCAAATCAAGAATCTTGAAGGATCCGATGGTCAGGGTGACCATGACGAAGAAGAGCGTGGGGCGCATCATGGGAACGGTCACATGCCAGAAGCGCTGCCATCCGTTTGTGCCATCGAGCTCAGCAGCCTCATAGAGCTCGGAAGGGATGGTCTGCAGACCCGCCAGGAGCAGAATCATATAGTAGCCGACCTCACGCCAGGTGCCCACAACGATGACCGCAGGCATGGCCCAAGCCGTAGATCCCAACCATCCGGGAGGATTACTGATAAAAAGCCGCAGGAAAGAGTTTATAGGGCCGGACTTGGGGTCGAAGAGCATGCCCCAAACCTGGGCCGCAGCCACTATGGAGGTGATGTAGGGGAAGAAGGCCACCGTCCTGAAGAAAGCGCGTCCACGCAGCTTGGAATTGAGCAGGACGGCCAGGGCGAAGGCCAGAACCAGAGTTAAGGGGATGTGGACTATCGAGTAGTATATGGTGTTCCACACCGAGGTCATGAAAATCTTGTCGTGGGATAGCCTGACCCAGTTCTTCACACCGTTCAAAACGGGGTTGCCGAAAGCCGACCACTTGGTAAAAGCTATATAAAAGAGCGTCAGCGTGGGCAGGAGAGTCAGGCAGATAAAACCTATGAAATTTGGTGATATGAATATCAAACCATTGCGCAGGTTCCTTCGTGAAATCGCCTTGGCATTGAACTTGCCCTGCTTAGCACTCGGGGCTCGGCGCCGGCCGCCGGGCCCATGAGACCCCCTTTTGTAATCAGCGACCGCCTGTCGATCGTTGACCACGCCGATTTCTTCTGACATCTGTGCCTCTCCTTACTACCATCACGCGTCATAGGTTTGGGCAGTCCCCCGGCCGCCCTTACTCCAACTGGTTCAGTGGGAGGCTTCAGGACACATGTGCATCCTGAAGCCTCCCTTGCGTCACCAGGAACTATTCGTCCAACACGCCCTGGTCTTTGACGTTCTGAGTTGCTTCCTTGAGCCCATCGGACGGAGACTTGGCACCAGTCATGATTGAGGAGTGGGTGTCCTTGAGGAGGGAATTGATGGTGTCCGTGGCCGTGGC
This sequence comes from Bifidobacterium sp. W8104, assembly GCF_016100735.1. Taxonomy (NCBI): domain Bacteria; kingdom Bacillati; phylum Actinomycetota; class Actinomycetes; order Bifidobacteriales; family Bifidobacteriaceae; genus Bifidobacterium; species Bifidobacterium sp. W8104. Next base: position 1,328,352 of record NZ_JACFRW010000001.1, on the reverse strand, counting down.
CACGGGGGCTTCCATCTTCATGTCGTGCTTGCTCCATGCATCCTTGGAGGCCTGGTCGGAGGCCATGCCCTCAGGGGAGAAGAAGGTCTCGGTCACCTTGTCGTCGATGTAGGCGGGGGTGGTGGAGAGCTTGGCCAACTCAAGAGCGCCGCCTTGGCCAGTGGCCCACTTCACGAACTCCTTGGCAGCGGCCAGTTTCTGGCCGGTGGCCTTGGAAGAGACTGCCAGACTGGTGGGGCTGCCAAAGGTAATCGGGGTCTTGGGCAGCTTCTTATCGGGGTTCTGGGGAGCCGGAGCCATGCCCCAGCTGAATTTCTCGGCTTCACCTGACTGCTGCTGGCTCACTAGGGTGGCAGCGTACCAAGTGCCCATAGGCATCATAGCTGCCTTCTGAGTGCCGAACTGCGCCTGATACTGAACCTTGTTGGTGAATGAGGTGTTCCAGTCAATCGTGTACTTATCTTTCTGCCATTCCAAGGCCCTCTTGTAGAAAGGCTCCATGTAGGAGAAGTCGGCCTTGAGGAAGGTGCTGTCTGCCGACTTGCCGCACTGTGCCAGAGCAAAGGACTGCACCACGGACTGCCAGTTGTGCATATACATGGGGTAGACGCTGTTAGCATCGTAACCTGCTGCCGGCAGCTTCTCCTTGAGTTCCTTGGCAGCCTTGGTGTAATCATCCCAAGTCCACTTCGCGTTCGGCTCTTCAACCCCGGTCTTCTTGAACATGTCCTTGTTATAGAAGAGGACCCAGGTATCACTGCGGTAGGGCAGGGCGAAGTACTTGCCATTGTGCTCATAGCCGTTAAGATCAATGTGCTTGTTGCCTTGGTAACCCTTGGCGATGTCGGAGATATCCGCCAGTCCCTGTGAATCTGAATAGGTGATGTACTTGAGCATGTTCTTGATGGGGAAGACATCCGGCTGGGCGCCAGAGGAGATGTCCGCCGTCAGCTGCTTGTCATAGTCATCAGCGGAGTACTGTTTGACGTTGACGGTTACGTTGGGGTGGGCTTTGTGGAAGGCGTTAGCCAGAGTCTTGAACTCAGGGGTCATATCCAACGACCATCCTGCAAAGGTGATGGTCGTTTTGGCCTTGCTGTCGAATCCGTCACTGCCTGAGGAGGCCTGCTTGCTTGAGCCACCACCGCCGCAGCCAGCCAGCAGCATGGCACCCGCAGCAGTCACCGCCAGAGCCTTTGTTACAGTTTTCACGTTCATGGTCATCCCTTTCCTTCGGCGACAATGCCGGGGAAGAGGCCGGATATGGCCGACCCCTCTCTCGCTCCAGATTCATCACAGTCCCAGGTGAACCCTTGTTGGCTTACCTGCCCACGATGATTCCGAACGAACAAATCCAGACTAATTGGTCGGAAAATGACCTGAAGAGTTTGTTGCAGTCTGTTTCCATCACCCTTAGGCCATAACTCTGGTATACACTATGAAAGCTAGAAAGCTAGAGATGTTGGCCGTCGTGACTGCCCTCATCAGCATCGTAGTAAAGCATCGAGGCCTGAGCATGGATCAAAGAACATCAGAGGCGGGAAGCAGAAGACAGTACTCCGCTGATGGGTTCTTCCCAAAGCCCCCGGCGGCAGGATGGCTCCCGGCTCAGAGACGAGAACTGATTCTCAACGCACTTCTTAGCGAGAGCGTAGTCAGAGTACCCTACCTGGCGCGGATGATGGGCACCACTGAAATAACCGTCAGAAGGGATTTGAATAATCTGGCCAGAGCCGGTCTCGTTAGACGAGTGCGTGGGGGTGCCCTAGCCGTCAAATCCCTGGATTCCCAAGGCCAATCTGTTGAATCGCTCACAGTCTCTTCACCCAACGACTCTGACCCAACCTTGGCTGAGATACCAAAGGCATCAGTTATAACGAATGCCGCTTCAAAAAAGAAAGCCGGAAAAAAGGGCAATCCAGATCGAGTTGGCAGCGGCGAAAGCACCGAAGGCAAAACCAGTGCTGGCGTGTCAAGCCTGACCGTGGGTAAAGTCTCCAGACAGGATAGAGCTGCTGTCGTTCGTAGAAGCCGAATCGGGGTAGCTCTGCCCGAGCCCAGCTTCATCTGGCCCTCAGTGACCGATGCCATCAGACGTATGGCGGCCGAACAATTCGGCCTGGAGATTGTGGCCAAGGAAACCTCCTATGAGACCTTTCCTGAGGTAGATATGCTAGAAGATCTGGCCACTGATCCACAGATGCTTGGACTGATCGTGGCCCCAAGCATCGAACCGGATGTCGCGCCGGAAACCTGGCAATGGCTGACCGAGTGCCAACTGCCAGTAACCATTCTGGAACGCCATCCGCCACAGTGGCTGCCCGGATTCTTCGACTCGGTTCATACCGACCATCCAGCCGGAGTCCGCCGGGGACTGCAGCACTTCCGTCAGCACGGCCACCACCGGGTGGGACTGGCTCTGGGCAGGACACCCACCGCAGGCGATATCGAGCTGGGCTGGCAGCTGATGATGCGAGAAGGAAACGGGCTTGAACAGACCTTCCTGCTCAAGGACAAGCAGCCATATGCAGCCGAGGATGTCGAGCAGATCGTCCAGACGATTCTCGACACACACACAACGGCTGTCCTGGTACATCCGGATTACCTGTCCATCGCTCTGGTCCAGGCACTGGAAAAACGGGGGTGCCGTATTCCCGACGATCTATCCATGATCACCATCGATGGCTACACCAAGCGCCTGACCGTCCTGCGATCCTCGGCCCAGGACCTGTCGTCCGCCGCCCTGCGCCTCCAGGTCAGGCGGATACAAGACCCGGACCAGCGCATCGAGCACGTCTACATAGAACCGGCACTCATCGACAGGGGATCAGTTGCCGACATGGCTGACAAGTAGATAGCGTCTCCCTAGGGCCTGCATGGAGCAACTGGCAACCAGCTGCCCCAAAAACCGGTCAAGGCCAGAGTGGCCGCAATAACCATGTAATTGATGAATAACCAGCCAATGAATGCGCAAGCAAAGTCCGTCAACCCACAGCCAACAGCCTCCAACAGGCAAAAGCCCCTCAAACAGGGAATCCCTGTTGGTCGGCAATTAAAGTTCGCGCACGATGCCCAGCACCAGTCTGGCGGCCGTGTCGGCATATTCAGAGATGTCGAACTCCCGGAAGACCTCGTAGTCGGTATCGGCGTTGTCACTGAGAGCACGGATAACAAGAGCCGGCACCTTGTTGCGGGCAGCCACGTGGCAGACGGCCGCCCCCTCCATCTCGACCGCATCGGCCCCGGTCTGCTCCTTGACCTGGGCAATCTTCTCCGGGTCGTCCACAAAGTAGTTGCCTGTGGCAATGGTGCCGACGATGTGCTTGATTCCCATGGCATCCAGAGTCCGGCTTGCCAGACCCAACAGGTGGGGGTCCGAGTGGAACTCCTCGGTGCCGGGAGCCGACTGGGCCACCAATCGCATATCCGTGTCCAGATAGCGCAGGGTACCTCCAAGAACCACGTCGTTGATGTGCAAGTCCTTGTTCAGGTTGCCGGCAATGCCGGAGAAGATCACGGCCCTGGGATGGAAGGCATCAATCAGATACTGCGTGGTGGCGGCGATGTTGACAGTACCCATGCCGCCCACGGTGGCAGCCAGTCGAACCGGGCCCTGCGACCCATCAAGGGTGCCACATATGACTTTCAGTCCAGCATCACTGGCGTGCGGATCCTGATCCGCCTGCTTCAGGCCTTGGCCAATCAGGGCCACCTCCTCGTCCATGGCTCCTATGACGACAACCGGCCGTCGATCTTCACCCTCCAGGGAACCGTCTGTTTCACTCATGCCTGACTCCTTATCCATGATTTCACCTGCGACTGCGGCCCGACCAGCCTACTGCAAGCCATGAGTCAACGAGCCGTGCTGCGACGACGGTCCACTGCCTCTGCCAGCTCCTCCAGCAGATCCTGGGTATCGGGCCAGGAGATGCAGCGGTCGGTGATCGAACACCCGTAGACCAGCTGGTCCAGCGGGGCCGGCTTCTGATTGCCGCCACGTATGAAACTCTCCATCATCAGCCCGGTAAAGCCCTCCTCGCCGTCGCCTATCCGCTGGGCCAACTCATGGACTACCTGGATCTGGCGCCGCTCGTCCTTGCCGGAATTGCCGTGGGAGGCATCGATGAGCAGTCCGTGGGCAGCCGCGCTGTCCTTGGGCATGCGCTGGCGAAGCACGGCGAGCGCCGCCCGCACCGAGTCCTGATCGTAGTTGGGACCGGACTTGGAGCCGCGAAGAACCAGATGGCAGTCGGGGTTGCCCATGGTCGCTACCGCTGCGGCCTGACCCTCGTGGTCTATTCCAAAGAAGGTGTGGCGCTGAGAGGCGGCATAGCAGGAGTCAATGGCCACATCCACGCTGCCGTCCGTGGCGTTCTTGAAGCCAATGGGCATGGACATGCCGCTGGCCAGCTGCCGATGGACCTGGCTCTCCGTGTTCCGAGCACCGATAGCCCCCCAGCTGACCGCATCAGAAATGTACTGGGGCGATGTGGGCTCAAGGAATTCCGTGGCCGCCGGAAGCCCGGTGTCCAGCACACCCAGCAGGATGCGCCGTGCCAGGACCAGGCCCTTCTGAATGTTGTGGCTGCCATCCAGGTCGGGGTCGTTGATCAGCCCCTTCCAGCCGACCGTGGTCCGGGGCTTCTCGAAGTAGACCCGCATGACGATCAGCAGCCGATCCTTCAACCGCTCATTGACGGCCGACAGACGACGGGCATAGTCCAACGCGGCATCGGGGTCATGGATGGAGCAGGGGCCCACAATGACCAGCAACCGATCGTCCCGCCCATGCAGACAGTCCACAATCTCCTGCCGGGAGCGGATGACCAGGTCCTTGGCCGGTCCATCCAAGGGGTATCGGGTCAGCATCTGCGCGGGCGAAGGCAGGCGGTCAAGCTCAAAGACCCGCCTGTTGACGATCCGGCCTATGCCTACCTCGTCCTCCCACCTGGGCACGTTCCCGGTCTGCAAGGGGTTGACGCCGGCCGCCAGCGCCTTGTGCACCAGTTCAACCTCGTAGGCCTTGCTGGGTCGGGGCAGAGGTTCCTGTGGCTCATCCTTCATCCCACTCATGCCTTCTTCCTTTCCCGACGGGCTTGCACGGCATCGGCCAGGATCTGCAGCAGTTCCTCGGTCCTATCCCAGGCAATGCAGGCATCGGTGACGGACCGGCCGAAGACCAGCTGATCCAGTGGAGCCGGTTTCTGGTGACCGCCCTCAAGAAAACTCTCCATCATGATGCCCGACAGGCCCTGCTCGCCCTTGGCGAGACGGTCTGCCAGCTCCTCGACCACCCGGGCCTCACGTACGGGGTCCTTGCCGCAGTTGCCATGGGCTGCGTCCACAATCAGACCTTGGCAGGCACCAGGACCCAACGGCGCCTGATGCATGAACTCCAGGGCGGACCGGACGGATTCCGGATCGTAATTGGGACCATGGCTGGAACCGCGCAGAATAATGTGGCAGTCGGGGTTGCCCCTGGTCTCGGCAGCGATGACATGCCCATCCAGGTTGATGGACAGGAAGTGATGCTCGGATGCCGCAGCCAGGCAGGAATCGACCGCAGCCTCTACGCTGCCCTCGGTCGAGTTCTTGAAGCCCATGGGCATGGACATGCCGCTGGCCAGCTCCCTGTGGACCTGACTCTCCGTGTTCCGAGCACCGATGGCCCCCCAGCTGACCGCATCGGAAAGATACTGTGGGGTGATGGGATCCAGCCATTCCGTGGCAGCCGGAATCCCCTGGCCCAGGACCTGCCAGAGCACCTGGCGGGCCAGGCGGATCCCCTTGCGAATGTTGAATGTTCCGTCCAGGTCGGGGTCGTTGATCAGGCCCTTCCAGCCGACCGTGGTCCGGGGCTTCTCGAAGTAGACCCGCATGACAATAAGGAGCCGATCCTTCAACCGCTCATTGACGGCCGACAGACGACGGGCGTACTCCAGAGCAGCCTCCGGGTCGTGGATGGAGCAGGGGCCGGTGATGACCAGCAACCTGTCGTCCCGCCCATGCAGAACATCGCGAATGGCTTGGCGGGAGTCCCGGACCAGTTCCATACGCTTCGAATCCAGGGGCCGCGAGCGCAGAAAGACCCTGGGTGCCGGGATGGGATCCAGCTGACGAATATTGACATCCACTGTCTCGGGAAAGACGGCCGTATCGGCAAAATACTGCCGCTCCTCTTCCGGGATGATATCCGGTTCCTTGACGAATGCCACGGTCGCTCTCCTCTCTGTCGCGCTACGACGATCATGCCCGAATTGCTTATGACCGCCCACATCCGGGCCAATGTGGACGGTCCGTTCCCGCGACCCTTATAGATCCCGGGAACGAACAGTTGGATGGGTAAGCTCAGGCCAAGGCACCCATGGGGTCCCAGGCGGGCAGCATGATGGCCTCCTGGTCGAAGGCCTGGCGATACTCCTCGGGCAGCATGGACTTGGGCACGGCCACCTCGTAGACATACTGGCTGAACCAGTCGTCGCTCATGGTGAAGTAGCCCTTGTTGGCGATGTCCCCGCCCCAGGAGTTCTCCACCCGCCAGCGGTTGGTGGTCCGGCCGTCATCGGCCACATCCACGCCCACGAATGCCATGGCGTGGTTCTGGGCCGAATCGCCGAAGCGCACCCGCTGCTCCTTGTCCATGTCGAAGTCCACACCGTAGACCCGGCCGTACTCGAACAGGTCGGTGGCCCACTGACCGGCCTTGCGGTCCATCATGGGGTGGCAGTCGGCACCGAACCAGACCGGCAGACCCTGCTCGCTCATCAGACGACGGGCACAGTCCTTCATGACCTCCACAGGGACGTTCAGGTACTCGGTGGGATCGCCGCCAGCCACGTTGCCCAGGTGCTCGATGCCGATCTTGCGGCCCTTGGGATGCTCGGGGCGTGGATCGTCGACCAGGCAGACATAGTCCTCAAGCCCGGCATTCACGTAGCGCTTCCAGAACTCCTGCGGGGTGATCCGCCCATCACGGTGGAAGACGCCGTCCTTGTCGGTCCACTCCCAGTCGAAGCTGGTGGGCGGAGTGCCCAGGTGAATGGTCAGAATACGGTGACCGGCCTCCAGGGTCCGGTCGATGATCTCGTCGATGCCGTCCGGGTTGGCCACCATGTGAGCCGTGGCCTGGTGAAGCAGACGACGCAGCTGATCGTTCATCTGGCTGGTGTTCTGAGAGGAGGCGGTCTCGGGATAGTACTGCTTGGGCACTGCGCCGTACTTCTTATAGATGTTCATGGCCATGATCCACTGGCCGCCATCGCCCATGACATCGCCCATCAGGAAGCGCATAAGCTGGGAGTCCACGGGCTCGCCGGCGCGCACCAGAGCCGCCACGTCACGCAGGAAGTAGTTGACGCGCTCAAGCTTGTCGTAGTACATGGCGTAGTTCTGCGACAGCTCGAAGTCGCCCATCGGATTGGCGGTGCTTTCGCCATCAATGTTCAGAGCCTTGCGGGCCACGAATCGGGCTACATTCAGCGAGCTGAAGAGCCAGCAACGGCCGGAGTGCGCCTGCGAGGTGACCGTGCCATTGTCGATGCTGACCGAAAATCGATGCTGGAGCAGGCGGGAGCGATTATAGTTGTGGGCCACTTCGTCAATGCCTACCTGAGTGACGGCGTTCATGGCGACGTGGTTGGCCTCGCGCTCGTCGAAGGCGGTGCGCAGGCCCTCCAAACGGGTCTGATCCAGTGGTGTCAGTGCTGATGTCATACGGTCTGTCCTTGTTTCCTTTCATGCGGATGTATCTGCATCCCTGCATCCAGCATAGCGGGAATCAGTCATCGAGGGTTCACCTGGAGGAGGATGTGGACAACTGTACCTTGTCAAGCCAGGGAGAAGCGCTGGGCTGCATTGACCACGGCCAGGACCACCAGGACAGCCAGCCCGAGGGAGATCCAGCCCTTATAGGTTCCGTGGCGTGAGCGATTGGCGCGCAGGTAGTCTGCCAGCTGTCCCCGAATCAGCCAGAGGACGACCAGTCCGCCAACCAGGCCCAGAAGGGTCATACCCTGGTTGATTACCATGCCGGTGCGGGCCGGCACCGTCTGGGTCAGCCACATCATGGCGTCAGCAAGGACCAGGTTGTTGAAGATATGCAGAGCCATGGACCAGAGGATGGAGTATTCCATGGCGATGAAGCCCAGGACCAGACCCAGCAGGAAGGTGAACACGCTCTGGGTGATGTCTCCGTGCAGGCAGGCGAAGATAAAGGAGGATGTGACGATGGCGAAGGTCCGGCCGTAGGGTCTGAGCCTGCCCATGACCACGCCGCGCAGCAGGAACTCCTCGACGACGGGGACCAGGATGGCCGTGTCCAGGGGCGACAGGAACCCGTGCTGGCCCGCGGCGATCTGGGAGGTGGTGGAATGGTAGACCAGCCCCAGGGCCTGGGATCCCTGGTTGACCACCCAGGTGAAGCCCGTCTCGATGCTGCTGGCCAGCATGATCAGCAGGATGGCCCCGATCAGCACGGCCGGGCCTGGATTGGTCTGAGCCTTGTACTGTACAGGGTTGGATCCGCGGCCGAGCAAGTCCTGGCCACGGGTGCCGAAGAGGAAGACCAGCATGACCAGATCACCCAGCAGATCGGCCAGCCCTGGCTGACGGGCAATTCCCAGGGCTGCGGCCACCGAGGGCAGATTCAGAACTCCCGCAATCAGGTTGGCCACCACCAGATACACCAGGGCATAGAGGGATTGCAGATCCACCCCACGACGAACCTGGGCGCTCCATGAGCGTGCGGGTCCTGGAGATGCGCCCGATCCTCCCCGTCTGCCCGCATCCGCCTCGATCGAATCTGTGGCGGACGAATCTGATGATGAGTGATTTGGCTGCTTCATGATGCTCTCCCAACCCTGTGACCCTTGGTCTGCACCTCTTCACTATCGACTCTAGGCCAAAGCAAGGGTTGGAATCGAGATTGACGCCCGCGCCCGTTTCGACATGCGGCCAGGCAACTTCCAGGTGAAACAGAGGCCAGGTCGCAGACCATGCCTGCAACCCGGCCCTGTTGAATTACCGATGTTCCCTAATCAGTCCCGATCTGTTGGGTGCACGTCATCGTTGATGGGCGGAATGACCGTAGTCTCCTGGTCGGTGACCGCCTTCTCCACCTGTCCATCCTTGGCCTGGACCGGCGCATCATCGGCCTGGCCGGATGCATCGGGCAGGACGCTCGGGGCCGGGGAGGGCAGAACCTGAGTGGGCATATTGGCCGAGGACCGAACAGTCACGGCCGCGTTGGCCTTATCTTCTGAATTGCTGGTGGAATCAGTTGCCGCGTCATCAGCTGCCAGGTCATCGGCCGGTTGGCCCGCTGCGACCTGATCGATCGAAGTCCGAGTGGCTTCCTCCTGGGTGTCGGTGACGGGCTGGCCGACACCTTCATCCTCGCTTTCGGCATTTGGGTCTGGAGCCGGCAACGGATCCGCGGCAGGTACAGCGTTGACCACGGGTACGCTGGGCGCCTGCCCCTCGTCCTGGTCATTGACCACAGCCTCATCGTGGAAGCCGTCGAAGTTGCCAAAGGACTTGGAGAAGATGTTCCGCAGCTCGTCGACCCGGGAGGTGATGGTGGCTTCCCGATGCTGCAGCTTGGTGATGTGGTCCTTGAGCCCGTCCAGCTCAGCCTGTGCGGCCTTGCGATGGGCCTCGACCTCGTCCTGGGCGCGCTGCTTGGCCTCCTCCAGCAGCTGGCTGGCCTTGCGTTCGGACTCCTCGCGCTTGAAGGAGGCGAACGAATCGGCATCCTTGCGGGTGGCCTTGGCCTGTTCAATCAGCTCCTGGGACTCCTTCTCGGTCTTGACCCGCCGTTCCTCAAGGCTCTTGAGCAGCTCGCCCACCTTCTTGGTGGCATCCTCCTGCTGGGCGGCGATGTCGGAGCGGACCTGCTCGGCCTCGGCGTTCACCTTGGCCATGGTCTCGGCGCTGGTGACCTTGGACTCGTCCACGATCTGCTGGGCCTCGGACTTGGCCTTGTCGGTGATCTCCGAGGCCTGCCTGCGGGCATCATTCAAGCTCTTGGAGACCTGCTCGCGCACGTCGGCCAGCTTTTTGTTGGCCTCGGCCAGGGCCTTCTGAATCTGATCGTTGGCATCCTTCTTGAGCTTGGCGATCTCCTCGTCGCTCTTGCGCCGCTTGTCGGCGATCTCCTTGGCGGCCTTGGCCTTCTGCTCGGACAGTTCCTTGTCCTGGGTGGCCTTGCTGGTGGCCAGTCGCTTCTCATGCTCCTCGCGGGAGTTCTGCAGCTCCAGATCCAGGGCCTGACGGCGTTCCGCCACGACCTTGTCTGCTGCGGACTTGCTCTGCTCGCTCTGCTGCTTGGCGGTGGTGGTGACGGTCCTGGCTTCGTCATTGGCGGCTTCGACGATGGATTTGGCCTTGGCATTGGCCTCGTCCACGATGTGCTTGGCTTCAAGCTGGGCCTCGTTGACCAGGGTCGTCGCCTTCTCCTGGGCGGAGGTCTTAGTGGATGCCGCATCCTGCTTGGCGCGGTTGAGCAGCTCGGTGCTGGTCTGCTCGGCCGAGGCCAGCAGCTGCTGGGCGTTGGCCCCAAGGGAGGCGAAGGAATTGCGCGGCTGTTCGACCTTGCGTGACTTGGCCTCCTGGAGTTCCGCCTCCAGCTTCAGAATGCGATCATCGTCAGCCTTGATCTGCTGACGCAACCGGGCCAGATTGCTCCGCGAGGCCGCCAGGGTCTGGTCGACCCGCTCCTTGTCATAGCCTCGCAGGACAACGGGAAACTGATCTTCGGCCATGGAAACACTCCTCTTCGCCACCAGGACATGCCGGCCCGTGACAAGAATGTCTTCGGTCCGGTGGATTTACCTCGACTCTACCCCATGACAGGCCGGAATTCGCCGTCTGACCTGCCGCCGACACATTGGCCTTACATACGGGTCTCAGGCAATAAGAATAGGGCTGGAGGAGGGCCTGCGGTAGTAGCGAATGGTCTCATTGACCACCTCGCGCACAGCCTGTATCTGCTGATCCAGGGGCAGGCCGCACTCCTGACCGCCGTCTTCATTGACCAGGGGAAGGCTGACGAACCCGGCCAGGACATCCTTGTGTCCTGCAGCCCATGCCAGCAGATTGTAGAAGAGTGCGTTGCAGACGTAGGTGCCCGCGTCCGAGCTCAGCGTGGCGGGGATACCGCAGGTGCCGAAGTCGTGCAGGATGGCCCTCAGCGGTAGTCGGGTCCAGTAGGCGGCCGGACCCTGGGGGTCGATGAGCTGGCGGCTGGTCTGGCGGACGGTATCCTGAGGCTCCTGCTCCCCTAAGTTCTCACGGTCGTCAGCGTCGTCCTCCTTGAGGTTGACGGCGCAGCGCTCCATGGCGATGCCGCGAGCCCGACGCTTGAGCCCTGTGGCAATGATGATATCGGGATGCACACGCTCTATGGCCTCATGCAGTATGGGCCAGGCCTTGGCGAAGCTGACAGGCATGGTGACGGAGGAAATAGCCAGGTTCACACCCTCCAAGGGGTCCTCCTCGGTGGGGCCGACAGGGCGCATGCCCTCCATGCCATGCTCGGCCAGAGCCTGTGAGACCTGGTAGGAGGGGTTGACGTCAACACCCTGGTAATGGTCGTATCCGGCGACGATGACCTTGATCTGCTCCATGTGCTCCATGGTACACAGGGCTTCACCCCGCCAGGGAGCGCGCTATCCATTCAGCCATGGGCACGTCCGAGGGCAGGGTGATCTTCATGTTGGTCACACTGCCGGTCACGATGGCCACCGGCTCCTCGGGCAGGTGGTCCACCACGACCCGGGTGTCATCGGTGGGGTGGAAGTCGGGATCCGCGGCGGCCAGGTCGTAGGCCTTGCGGAGGGTGCTGAAACGGAAGGCCTGTGGGGTCTGAGCCCTGAACATGTTGTCGCGGTCGGGCACCTGGCGCACCACCTTGCGTTCGCCCAGGTCGCCGGCCATCAGCATGGTGTCGGTCGAGGCCACGGCCACGGTTGCGGCGTTGAAGGCATCCAATGCATCGATGCAGCCATTGATGGACTCCTGGCTGACGAAGGGACGCACAGCATCGTGGATGAGCAGCTTGGCATCCTGGGGGATCTCCGCATCAGCCAGGGTCTGCAGGGCCGCCTCGGTGCTGTCCATGCGCTCGATGCCACCCTGGATGACCGTGCGGACCTTGTCGTAGGCATCATCTGCCACAATGGCCTCGACAGCCTCCCGCACCCGATCGTTGACCACAACCAGGATGTCGGTGACCCGGTCATTGGACTGGAAGGCGTCAATTGACCAAGTGATGATGGGTTTGCCGCCCACCTGCACCAGCTGCTTGGGGTTGTTCTCGTCGAATCGAACGCCCAGCCCGGCCGCCAGAATCACCGCCACAACTGGCTGAATCTGCTCTTCCGACTCTGCGTCATCATGACTGACATCGGACGGGGCTGCTGATGCTCTGCTCTCACTCATAGACTCAACGGTACTCATACGAGAACAGAGAAAGGTGCAGACCCGGCGCTATCTGCACCGAACATCTGCACCCGAGGCCTGCCCCGGCTGCCAGGAGCAGGGTTAATCAACCCACAGTGTCAGTCGTCGGCCAGAATAAGGGCCAGCATGCGTCCCTCCCCCGCTTTGCTGGCCAGCGAGGCCCGGCGGTGGGAGTACCAGAGCGGATTCTCCAGGGTGCACAAGGGCCGACGCAAATCCTCGAGACGCTTGGACAGGTCGGGACCCTCACCGTCCTGTCTGCACAGCACTGCCAGGTCCGGGTCCTGACGCAGATAGCTGGTGGCGGCACCGACCCGGGGGGCGGAGTCTACGATCTTGGTCACTCCTGCCGCCTCCAGTTCCATCCTGGCTGCAGCGGCGATGTCAATGGCGATTCCGCCGAACCGACATGGTCCGGATGCGCCGGGGAAGCGCTTCTCGAAGTCATCGGCCAGGTCCGGGCCCACTTGATAGCAATCCACGCAGATCCGAGGCCCCAGGGTTGCCACAATCCTGGACGGGTCAGCACCCTTGTCGGCCATGGCCTGGACTGTGGCCGGAATGACTCCGGCAACCAGACCACGACGGCCGCAGTGGGCCGCCCCCATCACGCCAGCCTGGGGGTCGGTCAGCAGCACGGGAAGGCAATCGGCCGCGAAGATGCCCAGGGCCAGGTCACGACGGGTGGTCACCTGCGCATCAGCCTCGCAACGCCCCTGGGGCTGACCCTGGTCGGCATCCCAGACCTGGGCTGAGTGAACCTGGTCCACCAGGACCACAGGACGGTTCAGCTGGCGACCCAGAGCCTGACGGTTGGCAGCAACTGCCTGCGGGTCATCGCCTCCCTTGCCGCCCATATTCAGCTGGGCATAATCGCCTGAGGAGACCCCGCCCAGCCTGGTGGTGTAGACCACCTTGATCCGTGGCGCTAAGGCTATGGGAATGGTGACTGGGATCGGCCGGCCCTGATCGTCCAGTGACGGCAGGGAACTGCTGTCCAGTAAGGTCCGTTCCCGATCCCAGGCTTGGCCCTGAGCGCTCTGGGTGCCCTGCTCTCTTGGTTCAGGCTTGGGACTCATGCAGTCGCCGCCCGGTTCAGGCGGTCCATCTCGTCCTCGCTCAGTTCCATGTCGGCCGCCTGCAGGGAATCCAGAATGGTGGCCGCCCTGTGAGCCCCGGGAACCACAAAGACGTTGCTGTTCTGGGACAGTTCCCAGGCCAGGACCACACGCTGGTGGGAGACGCCGCGCTCCTGGGCCACCTGCCGGAAGGCATCATAACGGGTTTCGTCCTTGGGTGCTCGGAAGCCTCCCAGGGGGCTCCAGCAGACGAAGGCCAGACCCAGTTCGGCCGCATGGTCCAGCTCCTGGCGGGAGCTGGTGAAGGTAGGCGAGAACTGGTTCTGCACGGCCACAAGGTCATCGCCCAGAATCTTGCGAGCCAGGTCCATCCGCTCAATATCTACGTTGGAGACACCCAGGGTCCGGGCCACGCCCTGCTTGGCCAGCTCGGCCATGGCCTCCAGGGACTCCTGGTAGGGCACCTGCGGGTCAGGCCGGTGCATGTAGAGCAGATCGATGGTGTCCACGCCCAGGGCCTGAGCGGACTCCTTGGCGTGTGTGATCAGGCTCTCCGGTCGACCGTCCACAGCCCAGGTTGGCCGACCATCGGTGAAGTTGCGGTAGTGTCCCACCTTGGTGGCCACCAGCACATCCTGACGAGGTCCCTTCCAGGAGTCCAAAGCCTGACGAACCAGTCGCTCGTTGGTCTGTTCGGGGCCGCCCGATTCGTAGTATGACCAGGCGGTATCCAGATGTCGGCAGCCAGCATCCAGGGCCTGGTGGATGATGTCGATGGCCGTTGTCTGGTCCGGTTTGCCCTCAATGGACAATCCCATGCAGCCCAGTCCGACCGCTGTCGTGGTAAAGGGCCCCAAGGCCCGCATCGCCGATGTCATGAATGCACTCCCGTCTTGTAGATTGATGCCAGCTTCAATGCCGCCGGCTTCCTATCGAGCTTAGCTTGTGGCCCAGTATCAACGACCGCCGAAGGAACCACCACCGGAGCCGCCACCGGAGCCGCCGAAGGAACCACCACCGGAGCCAAACCCACCAATACCACTGCCGGAACTGTTGCCGCTGGCCTGGCCGATCAGGCCGCCGATCTGTTCGAGTCCCTGGGTCAACTGAGTACCCAAATCAACCACCCCGCCTTGGCCAAGCATTGAATTTGCAGCCAATGTTTCAGGGCCACTCACGGAGGAAGCCACCGGAACATTCTGGCTGTAAGGCAGGAAGGTACAGTAGAGCAGGCTCCCGCGCGCATTATTATTCAGCCAGTCGAAGTCGGTCAGTTCAGGGCTGGCCTGTGCCAGCTGAGCGACAACCCGGTCACTTATACCGAAGGCCGCAGCGTAAACCAGGTAGCGGTCCCAGAGCACCAGATCCTCCACGCCCCGGTGGCTAAAATCGCTGAAGTCCAGCAGATAGCGCCGAAGCCCCGACACCTGACCAGCCATGAGCTGTCCATTCCTGCTGAGCACTTGCGAACTACCATAACGAATGGAGAATGCTGCAACAGCCACCAGAAGCACGGCCAATGGCGCACGTACCAGCACGGTGCCCGGCAGGAATCCAGCCAGCAGGATGAAAGCGGCCAAGAACACGGCCAGGAAGGGCAAGACCTCTATACCATGACGATAGGCACGCAGGTCAGCATTGTTGGTCTCATACTTGACGGCCTTGTCGAAAGCCTCCAGATAGACCTTGCCATGATTAGCTTCGGTGCTGGAGAAGAGAGCAATCATCTCGTACAGGTCGAAACGTTCATCCTTGGAGCCCATCAGAGCGGAAGCACCTTCCAGCATGGTCAGGCAGGCTTCCTCGCTTAAGGACAGGGCCAGGGAGGCTCGATCCTGACTGCAGACCGGATTAATGACCACCTCCATGGACTGCCGTTTGCCTTTGTGGAGCAGCGAGCGCATCACCTTAGTCAGGGAACCTCCGCCGGAATTCGCCCGGTCCTCATACTTGGCCGGAACCAGAGCGATGGCCCGCTTGGAGGCCAGGGAGAGAATGGTGGCTGACAATTGCCTGCCAATAGGGGATTCTCGGGTCAGCATCAAATCGTTGATAACAGCGGCTACGGCCGCTGACAGATCAGGAGGCTGACGGTAGTAGATAATATCGCCTCGGTACTGGGAGTCCCCATAGGTGCGGAAGGCCTGCCAGAGCATCACTACAATCAGCGCGATAGCAGCTAAGACGGTCAGTA
Source organism: Bifidobacterium sp. W8104 (assembly GCF_016100735.1). Lineage (NCBI taxonomy): Bacteria > Bacillati > Actinomycetota > Actinomycetes > Bifidobacteriales > Bifidobacteriaceae > Bifidobacterium > Bifidobacterium sp. W8104. The sequence continues at coordinate 1,312,620 of NZ_JACFRW010000001.1, read as the reverse complement.
CACCAGCCAAAAGTCCGATCCGCGCCCGTCTGGTCTGCTCAGCATGCCAGCGTTCATACTGCTGGCGCTCCTGCTGGACGATGCGGTCACGCGCCGGTTGAGAGTCGGTCCTGACCACCGAAGAAGTCCTCCCCGCATCGAAGAGCACCACCAAATCCAGATGCTGGCCAGGCTCGATGTGGTCTGCGGAGAATTGGATACGGCTGTCATCCTCTACCTGGTAGGAGCCTCTGCCAGCGAAGTGCAGCCAGGCCTTGGCATCCTTGTCCTTCTCTGTTCCTATCTGCTTGGGCAGCTTGACATCGGCACTCATATGCTCAACAGGAATCTGGTTGGTGTCGCCCACGGGCTCCCATTGGAATTCGGCCACATCGGGATGGGCAGTGGTGACCCCATGGAAGGTCATGTCGATGCGGAAGCGCCGTCCCGAATCCTTGGCAGTCTGCGGAATGTTCCAGCCCAACTCCACCTGGCACTGGTTTCCTTGATCGCCACAGGCGGAACCCTGACCCGCATCGCCTAGATTGTAGGATTCCAGCCCCGAATCCGAGACCGTGCCCATATACCAGGTGCCAGCCATGGTCTTGTCCCAGTCGGGAACTTGATCGAGGTTATCAGGATCCTTCGGCGGGTCGGCCTGCCTATATGTGGAGCCATTAGTCAGGTCAGTCACGCTTATGTCGCTTATACCGGTCAGCCGGTCAGGCTTGATCTGATAGCGCTGGTAGAGCTCCCGCCAAGGACGTTCGTCGCCGTTGTCATCCTCGCGGGAATTCATGGTGACGGTCAGGTTCTGACTGATATGCAAATCGCCGTTATCCAGGACCTGGACATCGTAATCGACTGAATCGTATACCAGGTCGGGCCGATTCCTATTGAAGACCAGCAGGGCAGCAACCAAGCACGTCACCAAGCCTGCCACCAGAGCCAGGACCAGGGCTCGGAAGAAACGGGAGGTGCTCCAGGAGGGATGACCCGAGGAGGGGTGTTTCGAGCCCGTCTTCCCGGAGGAGGCCGCTGGGGCGTTCACTGTCCGAAGTCCACTACGGGCGCCTGGCGGCTGCCCTCGTCGGCCTGGAAGTACTGGGCCTGACGGAAGTGGAAGAGGGATGCGATGATGTTGGAGGGGACTGTCTCGATGCGGGTGTTGAACTTCTGGACCACGTCATTGTAGAACTGCCTGGCGTAGGCGATCTTGTCCTCCAGGTCCTTGAGCTGACGCTGCAGATCCAGGAAGTTCTGGTTGGCCTTGAGCTCAGGGTAGGCCTCCGCCCGGGCCATCAGGGTGACCAGGGATTGACCCAGCCGCTGCTCGGCATCGGCACGGGCCTGCATCTGGTCCCCGCCAGCCGTCTGGGCCTGGGCCACGTCTGCGCGGGCTTTGGTCACCTCCTCCAGGACGGTGGACTCGTGTGAGGCGTAGCCCTTGACCGTCTGGACCAGGTTGGGCACCAGGTCGGCACGCTGCTTGAGCTGGACATCAATCTGGGCCCAGCCATTGGCCACCCGGTTGCGCAGGTTGACCAGACCGTTGTAGATACCGATTCCCCAGATGACCAGCAGCACGACCAGCAGGACAATGACGATAAGCACAATCAGTGATACGGACATGTTCCCAATTCTCTCACGGAAGGGTCTGCATACAAAACAGGACCCCGCCCATTTGAACGGGGTCCTGTCGGAAAATACCGAATCAATCAACATCCGGCATCAGTGGGGGTCAGTCCTCACTGTCGAAGGGATCGAAGTCCCTGCGCACGCGGCGACGGGGACGCTCGGAGCGCTCCTCCCGGTCGGCCCGGTACTCGTCGTAGTGCTCGTCGGCTGCATAGCGCGGGTTCTCCCTGCGACCACGGTAACCGCCACGTCCGGAAGAGCGACGCTCATGACGACCGCCACGATCACTGCGGTCATCACGGTCGGCACGGCTGCTACGGCCACGACGCTCGCCACGACCACGGCCGCCACGATCCTCGTCATCGTCACGGGAAACCCGACGCCGATCACGACGGGAGCCACGGTCCTCGTCCTCGAACCAGTCTCCGCCATCCTCATAGTCGCGGTCGCAGCTCTGACGACGGTGCCGGGGACGGTCCTCCTGATCCTCGTCGTCGTAGTAGCGATCATCATGCTCGGAACGGGAACGGCGCGGGGCCTCATACCGGTCCTCGCGTTCGGAGGAACGGCTGCGGCGATCACGACGGTCACGGTCACCACGACCGCTGCGCTCACGACGGTCGCCGCCACGGTCCCGGCGATCACCACGGCCTCCGCGATCGCGGCCGCCTGCGGACTCCTGGTCCTCGAAGCCGGGGATGGCCAGGGAGATCTTGCCGCGGTCGTCCACACCCTGGACGATGACCTCGACGGTGTCACCCTCCTTGAGGACGTCCTCCACGGAGTCGATGCGCTCGCCGTTGGCCAGGTTGCGGATCTGCGAGATGTGCAGAAGTCCGTCGGTGCCGGGGGTCAGGTTGACGAAGGCGCCGAAGCTGGTGATCTTGACCACCTTGCCATTGAAGGTCTCCCCCGCCTCTGGCACGTGCGGGTTGGCGATCTGGTCGATGACCTCCTTGGCCTTGGCCGCGGCCTCGCCGCCCTCGGAGGCGATGTAGACCGTGCCGTCGTCCTCGATGGAGACATCGGCGCCGGTGTCCTCCTGGATCTGGTTGATCATCTTGCCCTTGGGGCCGATGACCTCGCCGATCTTGTCGACAGGGACCTTGGTGGTGATGATGCGCGGCGCATAGGGGCTCATCTCGGCAGGTCCGTCGATGCACTCGTTGATGACGTCCAGGATGGTGGCCCGAGCTTCCTTGGCCTGCTGCAGGGCGGCGGCCAGGATGTCGGCGGGAATGCCGTCAAGCTTGGTGTCCAGCTGCAGGGAGGTGATGAACTCGGAGGTGCCGGCCACCTTGAAGTCCATGTCGCCGAAGGCATCCTCGGCGCCCAGAATATCGGTCAGGGTCTTGTAGGTGGGCCGACCGTCGACCTCGCCTGTGACCAGACCCATGGCAATGCCCGCCACAGGTGCCTTCAGGGGCACGCCGGCAGCCAGCAGGGACAGGGTGGAGGCGCAGACGGAGCCCATGGAGGTGGACCCGTTGGAACCGATGGCCTCGGAGACCTGACGGATGGCGTAGGGGAACTCCTCACGGCTGGGCAGAACCGGGATCAGAGCACGCTCGGCCAGGTTGCCATGGCCCACCTCACGGCGCTTGGGCGAACCCACGCGGCCGGTCTCGCCGGTCGAATAGGGCGGCATCTCGTAGTTGTGCATGTAGCGCTTGGTGGTGGGTCCGGACAGGGCGTCGATGGTCTGCTCCATCTTCAGCATGTTCAGAGTGGTGACACCCAGCACCTGGGTCTCGCCGCGCTGGAAGAGGGCGGAGCCGTGCACGCGGGGCACCACGTCCACCTCGGCGGACAGGGTGCGGATGTCGCGCAGGCCACGGCCGTCTATGCGGTAGTCCTGGGTCAGGATGCGGCGGCGGACGATCTGGCGCTGGAGCTCCTTGAAGGCGTTGCCCAGCTCCTTGTCCTTCTCGGCCTCGTCCATGTCGGTGAACTCGTCGGCCAGAGCCTCGCGGACCTTCTCCTTGATCTCGTGGATGCGATCCTGGCGGGGCAGCTTCTCCGCGATGGAGAGGGCCTGGTCCAGGTCGGCGTGGGCCACCTGGTCGATGCGCGCGTAGAGCTCGTCGGTGTACTCGGGGAAGAGCTGGAAGTCCTTGGTGGGCTTGGCGGCCTTGGCCTTGAGCTCGCTCTGGGCCTCACACAGAACCTTGATGAAGGGCTTGGCAGCCTCGAGACCCTGGGCGACCACCTCTTCGTCGGGCTTGATCTGGCCCTCGTCATAGATCAGGCTCCAGGCGTTCTTGCCGGCGCCTGCCTCGATCATGGCGATGGCGACGTCACCGCCCTCGACCACACGACCGGCCACGACCAGCTCGAAGACGGCGCGTTCGCGCTCGCTCCAGCGGGGGAAGGCCACCCACTGGCCATCGATCAGGGCCAAACGCAGACCCGAGACCGGACCCTCGAAGGGCAGGCCGGAGATCAGGGTGGAGGCGGAGGCCGCGTTCAGGGCCAGCACGTCGTAGGCATCCTCAGGATTGACAGCCAAGATGGTCTCCACAACCTGGACCTCGTTGCGCAGGGTGTGCGGGAAGAGGGGACGCAGGGGGCGGTCAATCAACCGGCAGGCCAGGATGGCTTCGTTGGAGGGCCTACCCTCGCGACGGAAGAAGGAGCCGGGGATCTTGCCCGCGGCGTACATCTTCTCTTCCACATCGACGGTCAGCGGGAAGAAGTCGTAGTTCTCCTTGGGGCTGGACCCGGCGGTGGTGGTGGACAGCACCATGGAATCGTCATCAAGATAGGCGGCTACTGCCCCATCCGCCTGCTGGGCGAGACGACCCGTCTCGAAGCGCACCGTGCGCTTGCCATATGATCCGTTATCGATCGTGGCTTCTACAGCCGTGATTTCGGGACCCTCCATAGGGTTCCTCCTTTGTTTACTGCTTGTTTACTACCTGATGTCAGGATGCTCGGCATCAATTGACTGCCGGATATCCTTCTACTTCGGTCTGGTCCTGCCGAACCCCGTGTCCGGCTATCTTCATTCCTTGCGGGCCAGCCTTGCATTCTCAGTTCGGCACCATCTTCTGCAACCCCATCCCGGGGTTAACGGTGCCTGGTTCAGTCATGCAAAAGCGCCCGAGCGCTAGGCCCGGGCGAAAGCATGCATATCAGTGGCGCAGTCCAAGACGCTCCACCAGGGAACGGTAGCGGTTGATATCCACCTTCTTGAGGTAATCCAGCAACCGGCGACGATGGCCGACCATGAGCAGCAGGCCACGACGCGAATGGTGGTCGTGCTGGTGCTGCTTGAGGTGCTCGGTCAGGTCGGAGATGCGCTTGCTCAGCAGAGCCACCTGGACCTCGGGGGAACCGGTGTCACCCTCGTGGGTCGCGTATTCCTTGACGATTGCCTGCTTCTGCTCACTCGTAAGAGCCACGGCTCCTCCTCTTGCATTCTTCCGTTACGCGGTGCACCAGCCCTATGCTGAAGCGCTCTCGATCCGCGGGCGAAACACGCCAAAAGTCCATTATACACATTTTGCGGACCAAACGAACAATGACGGAATCAACAAAATGAAGGAGAGCACAGCGAAAATTGGATTAGCGCCAATGAGGAATGAGCCATTTCACTCCGATGTAGCGAAGATGTCGCACTGTTTTGCATGAACCGACCGTGATTTACCGTGTAGTCCTACCATAGGTTGTTAGAGAAGTTGAAGGAAGGCAACTTCATTCATCCACCGAAGAGGGCACCTAATGAAACAATCCGAGCAGAACGCCATCAAATCAGAAAATACCATTCTTCCTTTGGGATCCGTGGTGAAAACCAGAAGAGACCCGGGTACCCTGCTGGTTACATGCATGGAACAACGGGTTACTTCGACTATGGTGCCGTACAATTCCCGTATGGCATGACTGATCCGGCCAAGATCATTTTCTTCAACCGCCAAGACGTGACGGAAAAAGTGTTCATGGGATATATCAACGCCGAGGAACGATCCTATGAACAAAGGTTTGATGAAGTCACCAAATCAACCTCCTACCCCCACCTTCATCTTTGATTCAGTTACCGGTCACATAGGACATACTCGATAAAAGGGATAGAGGGGAGAAGACCAAAAACGACCTTGACGGATGCGTTGATGAAGCAACCGCCTAGGCCATGCAACTCAACACATTGAACCGCTCTCTCATGGTCGGCGATTTTCTTCGGTTTTGAATCATTGAGCGGCATCAAAAGGCAGCTACCCAAGATGCTATGGCTCATGGCCTGATCACTGCCTCTGGTGGTGTTATCGGTGCTGCAGTAGGAGCCGCCGCTGGAGCATTTGTGGGATTGATCGTCCCTGGACTAGGTACGATTGTAGGAGCTGGAATTGGTTTAGTCGTAGGTTACCTCGGTACAGTAGCCGGCAACACTTTTACGACAATTCCGTCAATCGCAGGAACGGAGATGACATGTGGGGCCACATGAAGGACAATCGATGGTAGCTTTCCCGCTGTCTCCTGCATTGCCATGTGCACGGCTTGGATTGAAACCAGGGATGATATTAGGGAGTGCGTACTGATGGTGTACCTATTGGTAGATGTCGTATTAGGCTCTCCGGCGATGCTGGTCTGGTTGTTTGTGTTGATGTCGTTCAATGCGTGGAGGTCGAGGCGGCTGATGGACCGCGTCCTGGCGCCCTACCTCCTGGCGCGGGGCCTGTGCCTGCAGACCTTCCAGGGGCATGTGTGGCGGCGGCGCGGCAGGATCGGCCGGCCCCGGCCCGGACAGGTCCTGCCCCTGGGCTCGCTGGTCGTCCTGGCCGACGGGCCCGCCACCGTATCCGGGGCCTACAGAGGCACCGGATGGTTTGACGGGCTGGGAAAGGACGGGCTGGTGGTTCGTCTGGTCGGCCAGTACGTGCAGCCACCCGAACAGGCCGCCGGGTCATCCGGTCCATGGTACGCAGGCAGGATCTGCTCCGTGGGCGGCCTTGCCTGCAGACCCGGCGTGGTCCCCGGCGACGACGCCCCCCTGCCCGAGGTCGGCGTCGGCCACACCCCCGACCCTGACCTGGTCACCTTCACCCAGGACCAGGTCAGCCTTCTGGCCTGGAAGGGACCCGACAACCCCGTCACCAGGCTCCTGCGCGCCCGCCAGGTCCGCGCCCTCGCACGCGATCACCGGCGGGAGGACCCGGTCCGCCGCCGGACACGGCCGATGCCGAACTGGCACGCCAGCCGCCCCGCATGGTGGCGCTACGAAGCCATCGGCTTCCTGCCCGACCGGTTCACCCGTGTCTACTGGGACCGCGTCCGCAATCAGCCCGTTAAGGCCCCCATGCGCTACCGGACCCCGGAAGCCAGGGAATACAACAGAAGACACTACTCCGTCCCCTTATCCATCATCGCACTGATCGTCATCATCTTCATATCTGCCTTGAAAATAGCCCGCGCATGGCACCGCTCCAGACCGCACCGTCCCCTTCAGGGAGGCGATGTCCTCCTGGGCATGCCCCCACGGACCTCGGCGATCGTCAGCTGCGTCCTGGGGCTCGCCATCGGCATCGGCACATGGGTCTGGGCCACCCACCGGCAGTTCCCCCAACGCCATATGACCCCGGCCAGCAGCCGCGAACTCCAAACCGCCCTTGACAACTACTGGATCGGCATGCGATACATCACCGGAACCACTATCCCCTACACCATCCACGTCCTCGGCTACACCGCATTCGTTCTGCTGCCGCTCATGTTCATCATTGATTTCTTCACCCTTCCCGAATGGGTCCATACCTACCTGAGCTGGCCATTCTTAGCTCTGCTTATAACCTGCATGGACCTACCCCTCATAGACATCTTCTACGGTGGTTCGATAGCCAAGCGCCTAAATCGGGAATTAGCGGAGTAAAGCCTATATCCATCGGCCCCATCCCCACGGTCAATTGCGCTACAGCAATCCATGGAAGGCAGCATCCTGGTCTTATGCTCGCACCACTTGACAGCATGCGGACAGAAATCAACGTAAAACCACAACTGGCCAGTTACTGAGACCCATCGCGCAGCATATTCTAGTAAATTCAGCAATCCTATGATTCAAACAGCGGTGATGAGGCCTCCGAAGAGGATGATGGCGATGGCCGCCAGCTCGATAATGAAGAATAAGGAGAGAGCCGACCAGCTGTGGGTCAGCGTGTTCCAGGGGGAATCCTTGCGTACGCAGACCAGGATGGCCACAAAAATAACGGCGAAGACCGCCACCCCCAGCCCGGCCGCGATGATGCCCAGATTGGCCGCGTTGGCCAGGATGGCCTGATGCTGGTAGACGACGAAGGTGCTGTACCAGAAGTTCATCTTGAGCAGGCAGAGTCCGGCGATCAGCTGTTCGGCGGCCAGGCCCAGCACGAAGACCACCCGCCAGAACCAGGAGGAAGACTCGATGATGGACATGCCAATGCCCATAAAGGTCAGCACGGTCACCGTCCATGCAATCAGGGCTATGCCGCGCGGGTCCAGGACCGATGCATAGTGGAGCACGCCCTGAGTGTGGTTGATGGCCAGCGAGCGCCCATATCCATAAGGAATGACGATGGCCAGGAGGACCGCCAGCGCGAAGACGACCCAGCGGACCGGGCGGGCACGGCGCTGCTCGATCTCAGCCAGAGAGTATTCAGAGTCAGGAATGGTCGCCTCAGGATGGGCGGAAACCTTGTTCACCGCAGTCGCTTCATCCGGGTGCGATGGTGCGACTGTGGAACCAGCTGAATCGCTTCTGCCGAATTCCGCGTCATCCGCATCGTCGAATTGTTCCATCGGCGACCACACCTCCAAGTCCGCTACTCGTGGACACATCGCCTACAAGCTTATACCGGGCGGCACACCCGTGCCCAGGAACACCCAGGCCGCGTCTTCTGACCAACCGATCATGCGCATCTGAAAACCACGACAATCCGCGTTCAAACACCCTGCTAGGCATTTGCTAAGCGGCAATGGATGCCTTGAAGGCAGAAGCAACCTTCAATCAGGGCGCACCAATGCGATTGCTGGGACTGAAGGAGAATCAAACACTCATGTTCGAACTATGAAGCGGTCATGGATTCTCCCCGGCGCTCCTATAGCGCTCCATTTACTGATTGCAACAACATATAGGAGCCCCGGAATGAGTCAGTCGAACTGCCTGATACCGAGAACATCGTAAAAACTCACCTTGCTATTGCCGCCGAAGCCAGCACCATAGTTCGTCCCATAGTATGTACGATCAGACTGGATCATTTTCCTGTCCTCATCATCCAGCGAATCCCAGACACGGCGTTCGGTTTCATCCATATCATCAGTGATGGGATACCATGACGCGTAACTATAGATCCGGTCATCAGGAATATGGTCATGAGTGGTGCAGGCCTTATCCTTGGATGCCATTTTTCTCATGAAATCCTCATCCATAACCATTCATCTCCTCTCATATTTGTGTTCCTGAAGGGCATCATCCGATGGCCCGTAGAACCATTCCTGCAGATGCAGGGGAGCACGGCACTTTCGGGGGCTAGTAACAAGCAAATGGCATAAAAACGACTGACACAATACCGAAGCAACAACTCGTAATCCTGCTTAGTAGGAGTACAATTTATGACGGAGTTCTGGTGAAAGAACTGATTTGATACGTGTTACCGATAGAAAACAGTGCTGTCTGGATAATTCAAAGTAACGCAATCAGTTTTCCAATTTAGGCTTCCATGAAAGGGGCTACGCATTTACCGCAGGTAGAGAACCATCGTAGTGGTATTCCCGACCCACGCTCCCGAGAAAGAAGCGACCTCTTAAACAGGGCGAGGTTTTGACCGACCTGATACTTCAATCCTCGCTCCCGTGAAGGGAGCGACACCACGGCGAGGGTGTCGCCGTCGAAGTCCCCGTCATTTCAATCCACGCTCCCGTGAAGGGAGCGACGAGGCGAAGAGGGAGGCCGAGCGGAAGCTGAGCCTATTTCAATCCACGCTCCCGTAAAGGGAGCGACAAAACAATCAAACAAACGCACCATGCCACAACAAAATTTCAATCCACGCTCCCGTAAAGGGAGCGACTCAGCCTCGCTGTACCAGAGCACTTCAGGACACGATTTCAATCCACGCTCCCGTAAAGGGAGCGACATGTCAGGGTCGCTTCAGCGCCGCCCACCTCGGCATTTCAATCCACGCTCCCGTAAAGGGAGCGACCGTTCACCGCTCATATTGTTGCCGATCACCCCTATTTCAATCCACGCTCCCGTAAAGGGAGCGACGTTGTACCCGGCACCGTCTCCTATGTTGCGAAGGTATTTCAATCCACGCTCCCGTGAAGGGAGCGACACGTTGTGCGTGGCGAAGAGCCGACGGGCGGTTTCGATTTCAATCCACGCTCCCGTGAAGGGAGCGACTGGTTGCACATGACTTCCTTGGCGGTCCTGTTCGATTTCAATCCACGCTCCCGTGAAGGGAGCGACTTTCCTTGGCTGACGGTGCTGAAACCGGGCATTTATTTCAATCCACGCTCCCGTGAAGGGAGCGACGGTAGTATTGGGCAGCGTTACCGGCATATCGCTCATTTCAATCCACGCTCCCGTGAAGGGAGCGACCCGCCTCGGTCGTCCCCGTCGACAGGAGGCCCGCATTTCAATCCACGCTCCCGTGAAGGGAGCGACCCTGTGCAGGTCTTGGTTGGTGAGGCACATCCCATTTCAATCCACGCTCCCGTGAAGGGAGCGACAAGACGATGGGCAATGAGAGGGAAGCGGCATTGATTTCAATCCACGCTCCCGTGAAGGGAGCGACTCAAAAGCTGATCGTCAAGGGCAAAGGTCGCTTTATTTCAATCCACGCTCCCGTGAAGGGAGCGACGTGAGTGAGACGAGTATCCATGACGATCCTCCTATTTCAATCCACGCTCCCGTGAAGGGAGCGACAGCCGAGATAGGCCCCCAGCACTTCCGCGTCCTCATTTCAATCCACGCTCCCGTGAAGGGAGCGACATGCTGAGCCTGGCGGTTGTATATGCGGTCGTCGTATTTCAATCCACGCTCCCGTGAAGGGAGCGACATCCGACCGTCCGCAGGACTTTGCATGCGCTGTTTATTTCAATCCACGCTCCCGTGAAGGGAGCGACCCAAGCCCATGATCTACATGCAGCTTTCCACGGAATTTCAATCCACGCTCCCGTGAAGGGAGCGACCGTGGCCACGCTGGAGGAGTATCAGGGCACGAGATTTCAATCCACGCTCCCGTGAAGGGAGCGACGAGCAAAGGCGAGCGATTCAGCGCCATGGGGCAATTTCAATCCACGCTCCCGTGAAGAGAGCGACGACCCTGCCCATCGACTGGCCCTACCAAGGCGAATTTCAATCCACGCTCCCGTGAAGGGAGCGACCTGGCAGGTAAGGGCGTGGTCGTGGTGACGGACCGATTTCAATCCACGCTCCCGTGAAGGGAGCGACCCGGCGACCCAGAGCCCGTAGTCGGCTCCGGCCACAATTTCAATCCACGCTCCCGTGAAGGGAGCGACGGCAAGACGGCGCGCCTTCCGTGCCGGCTTATATTTCAATCCGCGCTCCCGTGAAGGGGGCGACATTGGCTAGAACGTGCAAAGGCTGAATACCAAGAATTTCAATCCACGCTCCCGTAAAGGGAGCGACGAGGGTGATGCGGGCAGTGTTCAGGGTCTGGTTATTTCAATCCACGCTCCCGTAAAGGGAGCGACCGCTGTAGGGATCAGGTTCTCAAAAGTCATGACGCATTTCAATCCACGCTCCCGTAAAGGGAGCGACGTGATGATACCGATGATGAGCTGAGAGCCACCATTATTTCAATCCACGCTCCCGTAAAGGGAGCGACGAGCAACGCGAGTCTGTATGCCATGTATGTTATAGATTTCAATCCACGCTCCCGTAAAGGGAGCGACAGGCACAGGCTGACGCTAAGGCGGCAGAGTCCAAGATTTCAATCCACGCTCCCGTAAAGGGACCGACGCTTGTGGACTGGCCCACCCATGGCGTGCTGGTGATTTCAATCCACGCTCCCGTAAAGGGAGCGACGCGTGCTGGGCTTTGAGTCTGCGTAGCTGGGCGCGATTTCAATCCACGCTCCCGTAAAGGGAGCGACTCGCCCCTATGGCTTGCTGGCGGCTCCCAGTCGAGATTTCAATCCACGCTCCCGTAAAGGGAGCGACTTATGGAACTCACAACCCGTGAGTGGTCCATCAATATTTCAATCCACGCTCCCGTAAAGGGAGCGACTCCACGCCTACAAAGAGTCGCTAGCGTACCAGAAAATTTCAATCCACGCTCCCGTAAAGGGAGCGACGCCTGAGCACCGGCTGAGCGTGATTGGGCGGGTATTTCAATCCACGCTCCCGTAAAGGGAGCGACTTGATCTTGATGACCCGGTCCCCCATGGCCAGGTCATTTCAATCCACGCTCCCGTAAAGGGAGCGACATATACAAGATTCATATGATGACCATAATCGTCACCATTTCAATCCACGCTCCCGTAAAGGGAGCGACTTCCTCTCATGGCTCACCTCCTTCCGGGTATGCAATTTCAATCCACGCTCCCGTAAAGGGAGCGACCATGGAGGGCCTGGACGCGCAGCAGCGCCGGCACATTTCAATCCACGCTCCCGTAAAGGGAGCGACAGGAGACCTCCTACAACACGACCACCATCAGCGAATTTCAATCCACGCTCCCATAAAGGGAGCGACTCCAATATTCGATCATCAAAGTAACTTGACTCGCATTTCAATCCACGCTCCCGTAAAGGGAGCGACGGGCGGGATGGTCTTGCCGTCCTTGGTCATCACCATTTCAATCCACGCTCCCGTAAAGGGAGCGACCAGCAATGAGGGGATTTTGCGTGTCGGGCTTGATATTTCAATCCACGCTCCCGTAAAGGGAGCGACACGCAACGTAGCGCAAGGATTGTCAAGAGATTTTATTTCAATCCACGCTCCCGTAAAGGGAGCGACTCGCGACACGCTCACCACATTGCGTGAGATTGAGATTTCAATCCACGCTCCCGTAAAGGGAGCGACGGATCAATTTCATAAAAATTGCGGCCCGCACGGATTTCAATCCACGCTCCCGTAAAGGGAGCGACGGCGGAGGTTTCGAGTAGGCGGACTTTGCGACGGTATTTCAATCCACGCTCCCGTAAAGGGAGCGACTGGTAAAAATGAGTGATGAAGTAGCAACCGTACAATTTCAATCCACGCTCCCGTAAAGGGAGCGACTGTTACGCCCCCATGGCATACAAGTAGCGACCACATTTCAATCCACGCTCCCGTAAAGGGAGCGACCTCTGGGCTTCTACCGCCTTGTTAAGGCTTGCTTCATTTCAATCCACGCTCCCGTAAAGGGAGCGACAGCACAATGATACATCCAATGACCAATATATGATTGGCCTTTAATGGCTGGCGACGTGGGGGGGGGGGGGGGGGGGGGGGGGGGGGGGGGGGGGGGGGGGGGGGGGGGGGGGGGGGGGGGGGGGGGGGGGGGGGCTGT